>NZ_JBHSMC010000011.1:0-197519 GCF_042655485.1 Lederbergia graminis | reverse complement strand
GGCTGGGATATTTAAACCCAACCTCTTATTTTGAAGCACATTATTTAGCGGTTTAATAAACAATTATGGAATGTCCACTTTTAGGGGGCTTGACCACAGGCACCCGACCAATTGCCAATATTCAAAAGACTCCCGGTGCCAGGCACCCACACAATAGGAGGAGGTTCGTTATGATGTATGTTGCGTTGCTTAGAGGGATTAATGTAGGTGGAAAGAATAAGGTGGATATGAAGTTGCTAAAGTCAACGTTTGAAAGAGTTGGTATGACTTCCGTAGTTACTTATATTAATTCCGGTAATATCGTTTTCGCGACGGATCATCCATCTAAAACAGGGATATCCGAAATATTAGAAGAAGCAATCGAAACAGACTTCGGATTGAACATCAAAGTGTTAGTGCGTAGTTTGGATGATATCACAACGGTTGTACAAGCCTTACCAGACACATGGAAAAACGATCAACAGATGAAAAGTGATGTTCTGTTTCTGTGGGAGGAAGAGGATGATGAGTCTGTACTTGAGAAGTTAGTTATCAATCCCGAAGTGGATACCGTCAAATATGTTCCTGGAGCGATTCTATGGTCGGTAGAGAAGAAACATTATAAGAAATCAGGTATGAATAAAATTATTGGAACAAAGCTTTACAAACAAGTAACCGTTAGAAATGTGAATACAACTCGCAAAATCTATGATCTAATGCAGAAATGAGTGCCTGGCACCAAGACGATTGGGAATATTCCCAATTGTCTCGGTGCCAGGCACCCGGAAAAATTAGGTAGTTTGTCCTGTGTATTTGCAATAGAAATGCGAACATATGTGTGGTATATTGGATATGTAATAGATTTGGGTGCTTAAGGGTGGTCGGCTCACTCCCGAATGGAAGGGGGTGGTCGCGTGTCAGTATTTGAAACGTTAACGCTTACTTTTACATTTGGAGCACTGGTCGTAGCAATGCTGTCATTTAACCATAAAAAATAACCCATCCTTGAGTTAGCGGCTCATTTTGGTTGGGTTATTCCTGTCTAAAAAGCTGATCCCCTTGATGGGAACCAACTATTACATGAACCGTTCAATGTACGAGCATTGGACGGTTATTTTTAAATGTATTCCAATTCATTTCTAATTATACATTTTTGATATAATACTTTCAAGCATCATCATGCTGTGGCTGGAGGGGGATTTATGTATTTATTTATGTACGAGTTTCCATTTTATAAAGGAAGTACAAAAACATTGCATATAAGTAATGAAGAAGAGAAGAAAGTCGGTTCTTTAAAGCGATACTATAAGCATAAATTCCAAAAGGTAATCGACAGGATTATTAGTTCCGACTTAATATTGAACGTACAAACTTATGATGAAAATCAGGAAATGTTCTGTAACATAAAAGAAGACATGCACTTTAAATCGTGGCTACGATCGAGTTGGCAAGGTCAATCTCGCAATCTAGGAAACTTTCAATTGTTTGATCGCACAAAAATAAAAACACACCCAAGAATGGAACTAGTTACAGAAGCTGGCGATACTTATTTTATGACGAAAAACTTTGGCAATCGCAAAATTTCTATAACGAATGAGCAGAAAGAACTGTTTGTAGAGATGACGTATGAAAAAGTGCTTCCACCCTATAACATACGTATTACTTTATTGAATGAAAAGTTACATATCCTAGAAGTGGCGGCAATTCACTTTATTTTTAATATGAGATACTAGTTGGGACGGGAATGCTGACCCCGCGTCCCACTTTTAATATGAGGTACTAGGAGGGGGAAGCGGTACCTGACCCCGTGTCCCTTGACCCCAAATTGGGACGCGGTACCTGACCCCATGTCCCTACAGAAAGAAGGTGAGCAAGTATGGATGTAGGTGCGATTGTTTATTTTGGTATTGTTGTGGTGCTTTTTGTTATTTTCGTTGTTTCGTTCACTTTTTTTATCCGCAGGCTGTTGGTCAATTCATCGGCAAAAAATTATCAAGCATCTGAGATTGAAAGGAAGCTGGATAGAATCATCGAATTATTGGAAAAGGAAAAGCAGTCCCAATAAACGTAGGAGGGCAATATGAATTTCCACAACTTAGTGAATGAAGAAAATCAGTTAACACCGAATTATCGCTTGAATAAAAAGGAATTGTTTTTTGATATTTATATTAGCCCAGAGCAAGAGGTTTGTGTCGTGGGGAGATACGATCAGAATTATATCGGGTGGTGCTCCTTTACAAAGGTGGACTCCAAATCTCACAATGCAGCACTATTAGATGAAATAACGAATTCCCAATGGAAGTTCGTTTCCAATGAGCATCGAGTGTTAGGGGAGCGGTACAAGGAAATAAAGAACTGGCATGTTTTTCGCATCACGAAAACTCTTTACAAGGATGAGCCTTATTTCTACTCCACAGCAAGTCCAATTTATTTTAAAAACGGCTCCACCTTTGCCAGTGAGATCCACCACTTTTATAAACATGAAAAAGCAAAAAGTGAATATAGAATCATCGATAAAAAGTATAGTGCGATCTTAAAAGGATATTTATTATTGTTGGATAGCGATGAGTCCTTATATTACTTACGGGTGAAACCACTAATTGATTTAATCCAAAGCGAAAGCTATTTAAAATTGTGTCCAGATGCGAACGTAAGAGAAATTTATTTACAATGCTTGGAAAAATGCAAACAATTATACAACACATATATGAGCGAAGTTCGCTAATATGCGACTTTTTCAAAGTAAATAATATCATGCCCGTCATAATTTAACAGTTAATAGATGATAATAACCTCAATACCATAATAATGGAGGTTCCCAAATTATGACGAAGAATCACATTCAATTGACATCAGCAGAAATTGCTATCATTTGGACTGCTTATATGAATGATAGTATGTCCAAATGTGTTTTAAATTACTTTCAACACATTGTAGGTGATAAAGATATTCGCCGTATTGTTGAATTAGCTTACAATACATCTTCCGCACATATTGAAAAATTAACTGAATTATATCAAGTGGAAAAATTACCGCTACCAACAGGCTTTACAGAGGAAGATGTAAATGTAAATGCCCCCCGTTTATATACGGATCCATTTCTTCTCCAGTACATAACCCATATGGCGAGAGTGGGCATGCTTGCGTATAGTGGTTTTATTACGATGTCTGCCAGGGTAGATATTAAGAGATATTTCATAAAAGGTTTGAGCGAAGCAGCGGATTTGTTTGCAAAATGTACAGATGTTTTACTTGAAAAAGGATTATATGTGAGAGCTCCGAAAATACCGTATCCAACTGAAAGTTCCTTTGTAGACAGTAAAGAATATTTAAGTGGTTTTTCTTTTTTTAACAAACAACGTCCAATCAATGCTATTGAAATTTCCCATTTATATATGAATGGTTTATCAAACGATATTGGAAGTAAGCTGTCACTCAGTTTTGCGCAAACATGTCAAAATGAAGAAGTGGAAAAATGGATGTTACGAGGTAGAGATATTGCGCAAAAACATGTGAAATTATTTTCAGATATACTGATAAAGGATGATGTCCAATCACCTGTTTCTTCCGATATATCTGTAACGGACTCCACAACAGCACCATTTTCCGACAAGTTAATGATGTTTCATATGGGATTATTAAGTGCTGCAGGAACTGGAAATTATGCAACCTCAGCTGCTGCAAGTCAAAGAACAGATTTAGTAATAGCTTATGAAAGGCTTTCCCTCGAAATTGCGCTATATGCAAAAGATGGAGCCAATATTATGATACGAAATGGTTGGATGGAGCAGCCACCAACGACAGTAGATAAGGATGAGCTCATAAAGAATAAAGATAATAAGTAGCGTCTACGGACTGCACCCAAAAAGTGTGAATCTATCTTTGGGTGTTTTTTTATGTAAAAAATTAGGCTAGTTTCCGTCAGTTAAATATCACCGAACTCAAACTAGCCAATTCACGATTATCATTTTCTTAAGTAGTTTTCTAATTGCTGAAGGGTTACTGCATTTCCTTCCTTCACCATTTCCATAGATTCGTTGAATGTTTTTAGCTCTTCTTCGCTTGGAGATACTGGCTCCACAACGATTGTGACGATTGTTTTCCCGTTTTCCTCTACGAAGGTAATGGTATTCAACGTTTCTAATGGCCATTGCGGATGAAATGGAGCTCGAACGGTGTTACGCTCTTCATCCGAAAAGAAACTGCTATACACAATTTTTTCAGGAGCAATAATTTCACTGTACACAAATTTTACCCACATGATGTCTCCATTGTCAGGTTTCTGACTGTAATGAAAAATTCCACCAGGACGGAAATCTGCTTCCGCGACCTCAAATGTCCAACCTTTAGGACCCCACCAATGCTTTAGATGTTCTGCTTCTGTAAAAGCCTTAAATACAAGTTCACGTGGAGCATCGAAAGTATGAGTGATGTTGATTTGGTTTTCCATAAAATTCTCCAATTCTATCTCATTTCTATTTAAATTGTTCCTAAGTCTAAAATATATACTTCCTTACTTAAGCTCCTGCAAATGCTTCTCCAAACGATCCCATGTTTCCGTGATACCATGGAGCATACCCATATCGAGGACTTTCTGAAGTTCTTCTGCAGAAACATATTCAGAGCGGTTCACAAGTTTAGTTGTGCCGTCCAAATCGATGAATTCCACAGTATTATTAGATGCTGGTAAAGATTCATCAATATTACCATCCGCATCTGAAAAATAATCCGTGTAATGAATCATTTCCGGCTCAACGATATCTTTGTAAATTGCTTTGCCCCAAGATTCCATTCCGTAATATTCACCTTGCTCCATACATTTCATGCAGTAATGCCATGTACCACCTGGTCGAAAATCAATATTACAAACAGGAAGCTCCCAACCTGCGGGCCCCCACCAATGTTTAAGGTGTTCCGGTTCCTTAAACATTTGGAACACGAGCTCTTGAGGTGCATTAAAAATACGCTCCAATACTAATACTTTATCGCCATCTACTCTTGATTTTAATTGATTCATCGCCATGTTAACTCCTCCGTCATTTCAGATTGTTTTTAAAAAATCTAAATTAATTAAGCGGTTTTTTACCTTGTAACACATCGAGATAATCTTCCAGACGATCCATTCGTGCTTCCCAAATACGGCGGTAAGAGTCAAGCCATTTATCTAACTCTTGAAAAGGCTCAGGTCTTAATTTATAAATGCGTCGATTAGCTTGTGGTTGCACCTCTACAATCCCTGCTTCACTTAGTACTCGCAGATGCTTCGAAGTTTGTGGCTGGTTCAAATCCAGTCTGTCTGCAATTTCACCAACGGGAAGAGGTTCTTTCAATAAAAGCTCAACGATATGTAGCCGATTTGGTTCTGCTAGTGCACTAAAAGTCTGTGGATTCATGATGACTCAGCTCCTGCCATTATTTTTTCACTCAACCTAATCATACATCATCTAGAGGGCCACCTCCGCGAATTTCATTTTTAGTTTCTCTTGTTGATGGCTTGATTATTCCATAACATGAATATTCTTATCAAGGAATATTAGAAAAAATATTATGCAATCAGAAAAAATCTATTTATGATAGAAAGGGATTGAATTTTTACGAGTAGGTGAATAAATGGGTTCTTATTGGTTTATGTTTATCTTCTGTGTATTTGTAGTGCTCCTAGCAATCATTGTCATTCCATGGATTATCATCAGTTTTATCTTCGAAATGATTCAAAATCGGAATGTAAAACATAAAAAACGGAAAAAAGGTGAGCTTCGTGCGGACATGATAGCCGGATTGAAATTAGTAGGAGCGTTAATGATATTTGCTGGTCTAGCTGTTTTTCTCGCATTTGAAAGTATTCCCTATTTTAAGGATTTTCCACATGTTGTAAAAAGTGAGTATCACTCGGAAGCAAATGTCATTGAAGAAGTAGATGATCGCGGAAAAAGTCGCGAGAATAAAATTAGGATGGATGGAAAAGTATATTATTCTACTAAAATAAAACGTAAACATGAAGGGGAGTTCATTCGTTTTACATATTTACCACATACGAAAAAGATTATTTCTATTGAATGGCCGAATGAATGGACGAAATGAATTTGGGACAAAATACCTGATTTTCAAAGTCTGGAAAGGTGATACAATAGTCTCATTGTTTAGAGTAAAGGAGACCATCATGAAAGTGAAATTATCAAATAAGATTCATATAATCGTTTTATTTTTTACTGCACTTTTTTTAGCGGTAACGTTATTTCCAAATCAATCAGGTGCGCATCCAGGTGCTCGGGATGAACTAGGTGGACATTTTCGCAGCAAAGATTGTGTGTACTTGCTGCATGATCCCACGCCTTTAGCAAAATCAGCAAAAAATATCAATGAACTAATGAACTTAATTATTGCCAACAATAGTAATTCGAAGTGTGTAGATAACTTATCTGCTAACACAATTGATCTAGAGGGGCATAGTTTTTCAGGAACTAGTACAACAACTCCTAAGCCTGAACCTAAACCACAGCCTAAGCCTGAAGCAAAACCAGAACCGAAGCCGAGCAATCCACCAACAACGTCAACGAACGATATGGAGTTGAATAAAAAATACACCGCGTCACTGGCAAAGTGTACGGATGGGGATACGGCCAACTTTCATATTAATGGGAAAACGTATAAAACCCGTTTTCTATATATAGATACACCTGAAAGTACGAATACAATCGAACCTTTTGGAAAAGAAGCGAGTAATTTTACTTGTTCAATGTTAAAATCAGCGACGAAAATCCAATTGGAAACAGACGGTAAGGATGTATTTGATAAATATGATCGCTTGTTAGCCTGGATCTGGGTAGATGGAAAATTACTACAAGAGGAAATTACGAAAGCTGGTTTTGTCGAAGATTTTTATGACTATGGTACGTATGATTATG
This sequence comes from Lederbergia graminis, assembly GCF_042655485.1. Taxonomy (NCBI): domain Bacteria; kingdom Bacillati; phylum Bacillota; class Bacilli; order Caryophanales; family Bacillaceae; genus Lederbergia; species Lederbergia graminis. The sequence goes on along the minus strand of NZ_JBHSMC010000011.1, from coordinate 190,635 downwards.
AAGATCGCATTATCTCTGCCATGGATTATGCAAAATCGAATTATAAAGGCATGTACGCTTCACTAAAACCAAAACAAGAAGAAGCGAACAATACTCCGGAAGATACAGAAAAAGTAGATGAGAAAGAGGAAGCTGCTTCCGAAACCGAATCGAAAGACGAATCAAAGCAGGATGAAAAAAGTAAAGAGAAACAAGAGGAAGAAGCTGCAAAAGACGATGAGACGAAAGAAGTAGAAAAAGAAGAAGTGGCAAGTGAGGAAAAAGATGCGACTGCTGATAGTGAAAAAGAAACAGAAGCAGAATCTAGTCCTGGACTTTTCTTTGTCGCACTAATCTTTGCCATTTTACTATTCTTCCTACCAAAAATCGCTGCTGCTAAAGGCAAAAATACAAAAATTGCTCACAGAATGATTTCAAACAAACTAGTCATTAATATCATACTAGGAATCATCTATATTTTCCTATTCTTTATTATCATACCAATCGTCATTATCGAATTAATCCTTATTTTTAAGAAGAAATAAGGGTGCGAGAAGACGGAGCATGTGATTGTGATATAGAAATATAGATGGTAAAAAAATCGAACTATTGTTGAATTTTTATTTCAATTTAGTTCGTTTTTTTATTTAGGTTACTATTACGAAATTAAACTAACGTATTTTTTTGATTTATCGCTTTCACATATACCGCTCCGGAAATACACTACGCTTTCCGCGGGCGGCTAATGAGCCTCCTCGGCGCTCACGCCTGCGGGGTCTCATCGAGGCCTTTAGTCCCGCAGGAGTCTTCGTGTATTTCCTTCGCTGGTTCATAGAAGTTCTATTAGATTTCGTTTTAATAATAAAATGTATTTCCTCACTATCGACAAATCTTCTAGTAATACCATCATATTAATTCCTTCTTTATTCTTTTTTTACAACAACCACAATAGTTAAAAAGTATCAATCATATAATAAATATTATAATGTTCAATAAACACATAATAAAATAAAATAAGTTATAAAGACATATTGACCTATACTTTATAATTGTTTATAGTAAATGTTAGCAACTTTCACATAATTTTTTTAGCTCATACTTTTCTTCTACTCTTACATTCTAGTTGCACCTACAACACTTCTAAGCGTACACTTCCTCGAATTTTTTAATTCATCTTTGCGAATCCCTAAATGCTATTCCCAACCATCCTATGTTTAACTCTAAAATGTAAACCCTTTCATTATGTTTACTATGAAGTATCTAATAATACATGCAGTATCCACATTTTGATTAGGAGGTGATTCGATTGAATAATAGGAGAAAAACAAATCTCACATTTAGATTCTTCATAGTACAAAAAAAGTATTTGAGGGATAGGTGATGAGGTTGTTTGTGAAGAGATTAATGGTAAAAGCATTAGCGATTACGTTGCTAATGGTTGGGAGTTTTTTCGCTTTTTTTAATCTTCCTAGTGCAAATGCAGATTCGATAGATTATAATCCTTTTAAAATAAGAGTTGTAGATTCCGAGACTGGTAGAGGAATACCGCTCGTAGAAGTATGGACCGTGAATCATGCGAAGTATGTGACAGATAGTGCCGGGTATGTGGCGTTTTTTGAGCCTGGACTGATGGAAGAAGATGTATGGTTTAGTTTTCAAAGTCATGGATATAGCCATAACTACGAATCCTTCGGAGCACATGGAAAGACTCTCACTGTAACTCCAGGAGGAGAAGCTACAATCGAAATGGATAGAATCAATATTGCGGAGCGTATGTACCGAATTACTGGACAAGGTATTTATCGTGACAGTGTTCTTCTTGGCTTAGATACTCCAATTAAAGATCCACTTCTAGGTGAAGGGAAAATAATGGGGCAGGATACCGTCCAAACGATTGAATATAAAGGCAAATTATATTGGTTCTGGGGCGATACAAACAAGCCGAACCACGTGCTTGGAAACTTTAGAACAACCGGAGCTACTTCGGAACTTCCATCCAACGGTGGATTAGATCCGGATGTTGGTGTCGACCTTACTTATTTTACAGATGAATACGGTTATGCGAAGAAAATGGTCCCTCAACTGGAAGGGGATGCAGGATTAGCGTGGGTTAGTGGTCTCATGACAACGACTGATGCTAATGGGGAAGAAAGAATGTTAGTTACTTATTCCATGCTAAGTGGTCTTGATCAAGAACATTCATCCGGAATACTAGTTTGGAATGATGAAGAAGAGTTATTCAGCGAACGTTATCCATTTGATATGTCACAACGTTGGAAGCATCCAGATGGCCAAACAAATCTGTATGTCGATAATGGTGTCGAGTATTGGTTGTTTAATGAGCCGTGGCCGGTGAAAAGAGTGCGGAATGACTTCGAGTCCATTACAAATATGGATAGCTATGAGTCTTTCACACCGTTAAAGCCAGGGACAAAATTTAATGGTCAAGATACGCAATTGAACCGAGATAGTGAAGGAAACCTTGTATGGGAGTGGAGAAAAGATACCCCTTCTATTAGTCAAGATGAAGAGGCGAAATTAATTGAATATGGTTTGATGGATGAAGAAGAAGCGCGTTTTCAATTAAAAGGCGTCGATACAGGAGAAGCGGTTATTAATCACTCTGGTTCAGTAAAATGGAATGAATACCGCCAAGTTTGGAATAACATTATCCAGCAAAGAAATGGTAGTACATCTTTAATTGGTGAAATTTGGTATGCGGAAGCACCAACACCGACAGGTCCATGGAAATTGGCTAAAAAGATTGTGACTCACGATAAAATGGACTTTTATAACATCGCACGTCACACTTATTTTGATAAAGATAATGGGCGTGAAATCTTTTTTGAAGGCACTTATGTCGCAATGTTTGGTAGTGATCGACCAACTTCGTATTACGACTATAATCAAATGATGTACAAGCTCGACCTAAGTGATGCAAGTCTTGATTCTGTAAAAATTGATACATCGATTGAAGAACCGCAAGTCGATAAAGACGCGCTTCAACAAGAAATCAATAATGCGAATGACATCATAGATGAAGGACAAGGCAATTACACAGATGCAAGCTGGGAAGAGTTAATGTCTCGTTTTAATGCTGCGAAAGTTGTATTTGAAAATAGCGATGCAAAACAAGAAGAAGTAGATGAAGCGAAAGATGCTCTGGCAGCGGCAATTGCTGGTCTAGAAGAAAAAGAGGAAGAAGAACCAACTGCCCTTGATAAAAGTGCATTGGAAGAATTAATTGCAAAAGCAAAAGAAATATCCAATGATGATGACAAATATACGAAAACATCGTTTGCATCATTACAAGCAGCTATTGAACATGCAGAAGATTCATTAGAGGCAATTGAAACAGAAGATGAATTGAATGAGGCGCTCGATGCTTTGCAGGCAGCAATCGATGGTTTAAAGGAAATCGATAAAGATGTTGAAGAGGATAGTGTAGCGCCGATTGTGGATAGAGATAAGGGTGGCGGTAAGTTACCTGGTACCGGAACGCAAATGTATAACTGGCTGCTAATAGGTGTCAGCTTACTATTGATTGGAAGTATAAGCTATACGTTTTTAATAAAGCGAAATAAGTTAGTTTTGTAACAAACGATAATAGCAAGTGGCGATATGATTATCGTCTAACTTGCTATTTTTTTATCCTGACAAAGCTTGAGGAAGCAACAAGAATACAAGTAAATATGAAACGAAATATCTTTAAACTAGAAATGTTGAAATAAATAGTATATTATTATACTAAATAGAATTAATAGTGAGGCTATGTATATGAAAGCATTATATGAGAAAATATACGAATCGTTAAAACAAGATATACTCTCTGGTAGGTATAAAGTCGGGGATAAAATTCCGTCTGAAAAAGAATTAACAAAGCAGTATGAAGTAAGTGCGATTACGACGAAAAAAGCACTAGAAAAGTTATCAAATGAAGGCTTTGTTTATCGTATACGTGGAAAAGGTACCTTTGTGTCCGAGTATGATATAGATCTAACCAAGATGGAGAAAACAGAAAAAGGGAAAAAACCGCTATTTGGTTTGGTCATGTCTACTTTCGATGACAGTTTTGGAAACGAATTAATTAGAAGTATTGAAGAAGCCTCTCATGGGGAGTGCTTTGTTATTATTAGTCGCTCGGACAGTATTCCAAGTAGAGAAGATAAAGTAATCAGTGATCTGCTGGAATACGGAGTGGATGGATTAATTATTTCTCCAGCGCACGCTGAACACTATAGTTTAGAGATTTTAAAAATGGTAGTAAACAAGTTTCCTTTAGTGTTAATTGACAGAACATTCAAAGGATTAGCGGCGACATCTGTTTCCACCAATAACGAACAAGCTGCGAAAATGGCGATGTATCACTTGTTTGAGTTAGGTCATAAAAACATTGGTGTGCTTATACCTAAGAATAACAGTACAACGACTATTGCTGATCGTGTGAAGGGGATTACAGAGGCGTTTGCAGATAAAAAAATCATCCTGAATCGCGATTTATGGTATTCCAATATTTGCAATAGCGTACCTAATCATGAAGACACAAAGACGGATATCGAAAATATTAAAAATCATCTAATACAGCATCCGGAAATTACTGCTTTATTTGCCTTAGAGTTTAATATCGCCATGATGGCAAAACAAGCAGCAGAACAATTGAATTTAAAGGTTCCAGAAGATATCTCTATTATCTGTTTTGATAGTCCACCAAGAAATGTATATGAGTGGAACTTCTCTCATATTGAACAAAATGAGGGAGAAATCGGTCACTTAGCGATTAAGAAATTACTAGATATGTATAACGGTGATTTTATGATTGAAAATATTCACGTACCTGCTAAATTAATAGAAGGAGATTCAACAGCGGCAGTTTCTAATAAGAGATTAGTTCCGATGGAATAGACTTTATGTGCTAGCTTCAATGATGGTGGAGTTAGCACTTTTTTATGTGAGAAAGATATTATAACAATCTCGTTCCATCATACTTTTATCATATTACTATATAACCAGGTCGAATGGTTATTCGTAAAATATAAAAAATATATTGAATTATAAATACATATAATTTATATTGGTTATATGTAGTAGATGTATACAATATCAGTACTCAATTTTTTTTGACCTCTCATGTAATCGCTTTCTTTTAACTTAGACATAAAGTGACAAACCTCTTCGTGTATTTCTTCATCTAGTTGAATTTCTTGTAGAACAAATTTTTTCGTATGAAATGGAATTGAATAGGGAGAATGAGTGTATGACAAAGAACGCTTATTTTGTAGACGGGTATCATGGTGGGATTAAAGGGCATATGCCGCTAGGTTCATGGGCAGATGTACTAAGTAAAATGGAGAAACATCCGGAATGGAAACTCGGTTTAGATATTGAACCTATTTCATGGGATGTGTTGAAACGAACCGATCCTCCTTCTTATCAAACCTTGAAACATTACCTCCAGGATAACAGTGTGGATGCGAGAGTAGAGATGCTTGCCGGAAGCTATGCGCAGCCATTTGGTTGGGTCATTAGTGGAGAAAGCAACATTCGCCACCTTATAAGAGGAAGGGAGATAGTGGCAGAACATTTCCCAGAGGTGTTAGTGGATACATATGCAACACAAGAACCGTGCTGGACTAGTTCATTACCGCAAATTTTACTGTCACTAGGATATAAACGGGCCGTACTTAAAAACCCAGGTACCGGATGGGCTGGCTATCCATCCGCAATGCAACATGAAGTTTTATATTGGGTTGGACCAGATGGGAGTGAGATTCCATGTGCACCACGTTATGAAACTGAAAAACTACTGAATTGTTGGGAAACTGAAGCTGCTTACATGTCTGATGAATTTATCGAACGTAGTAAGGAAAATAACATCGCTCATCCAGTCGGTAGTTTTTTACAAGATTTAGGTTGGCATGCGCGACCTTGGTTAGAACATGAAAATATTCAATATGTCACGTGGAGAGAGTATTTTGAAACGATCGCTGATAAGCCGACATATAGGTGGAAGTTTTCGCAGGAAGATATTCGATGCACACTTCCTTGGGGAGAAGGTACACTGCAAAAAATGTCCCGCGAAGTAAGGTCTGCGGAAAATAAAATCATCCAGGCAGAGAAAATAGCTGTGTTAGCAAGTGTTGTGAATGGATACGAATTTCCTTATGAGAAGCTACGAGAAGCGTGGGATGAATTGCTTTTATCGCAACACCATGATGCGTGGATTTGTGCAACTACTCAAAGAGGAAGACATAATTGGGCATGGCAAGCGGGGGTGCAAAGTTGGAATGCAGAATGTATAAGCAACAATATTATAGATGCTGCGCTTGATACTTTCTCAACTGGATCATTCACGCATGAAGTAGGTATCAAAGTTTTTAATACAACAGGATCGAAGCGAAACGGACTTGTTGAATTGGAAATTCCAACCCCGCGGGGAACGAAGTCCGTACGTGTTCATGATCATGAAGGACGAGAAATAGTAAGTCAAATTAGCTCCTCCAGAGAGTATGTAGATGATAAAAGTGTAAATGCAGGAACACTCTTATTTAAGGCAGATGTACCAGCAGTGGGGTATCAAACATATACAATACAACCAATTCAAGAGATGGCTCCTGTTCATGAAATGGTACAAGTTGGTGCGGAAACAGTAAGTATCGCATCTGACATATATGAAATGGAAATGGACATTGAACACGGTGGTGTCATTACAAAGCTGTACCATAAAGAGTTGGGCAAAGATTTTGTGGCAGCTGGAAGTGCTGGATTAAATGAATATAGAGGTTATTTTATTAATGAAAATAGCTGGAGAAGTAATACGGAGTTTGCGGTTCAAGTGGATGTGAAGGAAAATGGACCACTTCGCGCAGTAGTGGAACTGAAAGGGAAAATCGCCAATATGGATGTCATCACTACGGTTCGTGTAGTGCAAGGTGAAAGTAAGATAGATTTTCATGTTCAATTCACGTACAAAGAAGAAACATGTATTGGCGATCCATGGGATATAGAGCCAGAAAACCGCAATACAGAGCGTCGCAAGTCTCATCATCATAATCAATTTAAATTAAATGCACTATTTCCAGTCTCGCTCGATAATCAAAAGCTATTTAAAAATGCAGCGTTTGATGTGGCGGAAAGTCGTCATGAAGATACGCACTTTACTCGATGGGATGAAATAAAACATACGATTCTATTAAACTGGCTTGATGTATATGATGAACAACAAAATTGTGGATTGGCGATTTTCTCGGATCATACGACTGGGTATTCTCATGGTCCAGACGAGCCCCTCGGTCTTACATTAGGCTGGGGTTGGGAAGGTGGTTTTTGGTGGGGAAAACGGCCGCTTACAGGTGTACAAGAAATGAACTATTCTATTTTTCCCCATCGTGAGCGTTGGGATAAAGCTGGAATCGAGCAAGAGAGTGTAAGAATGAAAGAACCATTCATACCAGTACTAACAACTGGTGAACTTGATTCAAACTCGTTTATCGAAGTGACGGAGCCTTCCGTTGAAGTGACAAGTCTTTTGCTTGATGGTGAGGATGTCCTCATGCGTTTATTTAACCCAGGATATGATATGACAAAAACTACTATTATCGTCAATCGAGAGCTGGAAAAGATGGAAAAAGTGGAGCTTGATGGTAGATATATAGAGTCTTTAAATCTGGAGAAAAATGAGGCAGGTGGCAACGAAACTCAAGTAACATTAAGTCCATTTGGTATCGTGACCATTCGCTTGTGTGGAGTAAAGTAGGCAAGATGAAAATCGTTGAAAACAAATTTTTATAATAGAAAAGGGGTATTGATGATGAAATTAGAAACGGGAAGCAAGCTAGTAATGATTGGGGATTCGATTACAGATTGTGGGAGAAAGCATCCATATGGTGAAGGTATATTTGAAGGTGTCGGGAAGGGCTATGTATCTTTAGTAGATGCATTACTAGAAACGGCCTATCCGGAATTACAAATACGTACGATTAATATGGGGATTGGTGGGAATACCGTTCGCGATTTAAGTAATCGCTGGAAGACTGATGTAATAGATCTTAAACCGGATTGGCTTTCGATCATGATTGGGATTAATGATGTGTGGCGTCATTTTGATGAACCAAAAATTAAAGAGTCGCATATTAGCTTGGAGGAATATGAAAGTACACTCCTTCAATTAGTAGAACAAGTGCAGCCTAGTTTGAAGGGGCTTGTTCTGATGACACCGTTTTTAATCGAAGCGAATCCAGAAGATGCGATGAGGAAACAGATGGATGAGTATGGCATGGCGGTTAAACGGGTAGCGGAACAAGTAGGTGCCGTATTCGTTGATATTCAAGCAGAGTTTAATAAGATGCTAGATTACTATTATTCAGGAACATTCGCAGGTGACCGAGTTCACCCTAACATGGCAGGACATATGGTCATTGCAAGAGCATTTTTAAACGCTGTTGGATATGATTGGTCCAGAAACGGATAATACTTCGGCTGTTGTTGGACAATCTGTCTCCATGGTGTGAGAAATTCTATCATGGAGACAGTGTAGTAAGAGGTAAAATATAAAAATATATTAAAGTATATTAAATATATGAATAATAAATAATGAGTGAAAAGTTATATTAAAGATTATTGACAGTATAATATATGTATAATATAATCTCCTTATATTGGAAGATATTGAATAAGTTTCATGGAAAAAGAGTATACGTACATATTTACTAGTTCAGAAGAATGGAAGATCATATTCGGAAATTGGAGTAACACAGCAATATTGTAAGCGCTTAATTTGTCGAATTAGTTAGTATTGTGAACTAGTTTATAAAGCGGATGATGAATGGAATTTTAACAACAACGATTCTATTAGCATAGAGAGGAACACTACGTCAGTCTACTATGACTTCAACAGGGAGGTGGCTTGGAAGATATTTTGTACTATATCAAGCTTACGATTGTCGTTCGTTCTCTAAAACGAGTAACGAACCTAAAAAATAAACAAAAGAAGATTCCATAATTAAGTAGGAGGTGTTCCTATTGCAGGAAACTCAAACAAGTAATCATGTACCCATCGTAACGGTGAAAAAGCCGAAGCGCCGTATTTTAGCAAAAATGTGGGCACATCGTTATTTATATTTGATGGTTCTACCAGGTTTTCTCACTGTATTAATCTTTAATTACTTCCCAATGTACGGAATTTTAATAGCTTTTAAAGACTTTAGTGCTGTACAAGGTATTTGGGATAGTGAATGGGTTGGATTGAAATATTTTAATACATTTTTTAACGATCCAATGGCTTTAAGGGTACTCAAAAACACACTACTTCTAGGATTGTATTCACTTCTATGGGCGTTTCCAGCCCCTATCATACTCGCGCTTTTATTTAATGAACTGAGGAACAAAACGTTTAAGAGGATTGTCCAAACAGTTTCATATATGCCCCATTTCATCTCAGTCGTCATCGTTGCAGGATTAATCACCATGTATACAGCTAGAGAAGGACTTATAAATAAAATAACCGGACTCTTTGGGATAGAACCGATTCTGTTCTTACTTGAATCTGATTGGTTCCGAACTATTTTCATATCATCCGGGATATGGCAAGGTGTTGGGTTTGGATGTATTATCTACCTTGCTGCCATGAGTGGAATTGACACTACCCTTTATGATGTAGCCGATATTGACGGTGCTGGTAGATGGAAAAAAGTAGTGCACATTACATGGCCATCGATTCGCCCTACAACCATCATATTGCTTATTTTTGCGATGGGTGGAATATTAGGGACAGATTTCCAGAAGGTTATTTTATTATACAACCCTCAAACATATGAAGTAGCAGACGTAATAGGATCTTATGTATATAGGCAAGGGATTCTAGGTGCCCAATATGCTTATACTACTGCAGTTGGTTTATTCATGTCAGTCGTCTCCTTCATTATTTTGTATATTACAAACTGGGTAAGCCGCAAAGTATCGGAAACGAGCTTGTTCTAAAGGAGGGAGAAGAATGAGGAATGAAAGCTTAGGATCTCGTACATTTGACGCGTTTAACATCATGTTTATGATTGTTTTATTAATCGTCGTACTATATCCAATTATCAATATCGTTGCTATTTCCTTAAGTAGCCATCGTCACGTATCAATGGGGGATGTTTACCTTTGGCCAAAGGGACTTACCATCGATAACTATAAGTATTTATTAAAAGATTCCTATATTTATAAGGGATATTTGAACTCTATAATTTATGCCCTTGGTTCTACGGGGATTATGCTCCTATTTACGTCATTAATGGCATATCCACTCACGGTGGATGGCTTTATAGGGAAAAAATTTCTTACTATTTTCCTTACGATTACGATGTTTTTTAGTGGCGGATTAATTCCAACGTATTTACTTATCCGTAACTTAGGGTTGATCGATACGCTTTGGGTTATGATTTTGCCAGGTGCAGTAGGAGCATACAATGTATTTCTATTTAGAACCTTCTTTGCGAACATCCCGCTTGAATTAAAGGATGCCGCCAGAATAGATGGAGCAAACGAAGTAATGATATTATGGAAAGTCATTTTACCATTATCGAAGCCGTTGCTTGCTACATTTGCTTTATTCGGAATTGTAGGTAGTTGGAACTCATGGTTTGAAGCGTTAATTTACCTCCAAGATCAAAATAAGTATCCGTTGCAGATGGTTTTAAGAAACTATTTATTTGCACTAGATACGAATGCGATTCAAGGGAGAGTAGGTGCTGGTAATGTTGCCGTAAACTCACCAGAGTCTACTTTGGATCCGCAGGCCATTCGAATGGCAGTCATCATCGTTACGATGTTCCCGATTATGTGTATTTATCCATTCTTCCAAAAGTATTTTACAAAAGGTATGTTTGTTGGATCAATTAAAGGTTGATAGTTTCGTAGTTTCCAGGAGGTTGGGACAATACAACCTGAACTAGTTTTATATCAGCTAAATGAGTTTAAAGTTTTCAGCGTAGTGTATTTCCGAAGCGGTATCGTTTTATTGCCATTGTTCGGATTTACCTAGAACGAACTATTTGATTAATATTTAAGTTATGGTTCACATTATTTCTTTGTCCCAGCCTCAGTTAGGAAACTTGGCTAGCTGTTAAGATGTACTTTACAACTTCACGAACATAGTAATCTATCCAATAGTGAGTAGGTTATAAGTGATGTAAAGGGATCAATGAACATAAAAGATGAAAGTGCACATGCTCTATACGATTTCTTTCACATCATTTTATACAAAAATAAAAATTTATGGGGGATGTAGAATGAACAAGAAAGCGAGAGCACTAAGTATTATGCTAGCTATCTTTATGTTAGCAGTCATTCTAGCAGGCTGTAAAAAAGATGAAGCTAGTAGCGATCCGAATACGTTAAGTTTTAGTGTGACACTTTCATCCGACGGTGTCGACAATACGAAAAGTCAAGTGCACAAAGAATGGGTAAAATTGATGGAAGAGAAGATGGGGAAAAAGCTAAATATCAAATGGAATTATATCCCTTCATCCGACTATGATCAAAAGGTTCAACTCGACATCGCTAGTAATGAACTAACAGACTTTCTAATGACACCATTATTCTACGACACGACTGATATGGCGAAGCATGGTCAAATACTTGAGTTGAGTCAATATAAGGAGCACATGCCAAACTATATGGCCTATCTTAGTAAAGTTAGAGATGGGATGGAACGAGTAACAGATGCAGATGGAAAGATGTACTATTTCAAAGAAACCTCTACTCCGAGATTTGAAGAGGATAAAGGGTTGTTACTGCAAAATACATCTGCCTATCGCTATGACTTATTCCAAAAACATAATATTAAAATCCCAGAAACATTAGATGATGTATATGATGCAGCTAAAAAGTTAAAAGAGCTTTATCCAGATAAATATCCAATTAATACAAGATGGAATGATTTAAGATCACTATTCCATGCGAATCACGTAATGGCGGATGTTTTCTGGAATGGGGAAGAGTTTGTATACGGTATTTTTGAAGATGGATATAAAGAAGCGTTGCAATTTGCAAATAAACTATATGAAGAGAAACTATTAGACCCTGAATATATGACAGATACGGATGATACGTTGCAACAAAAAGCATTAAATGAAAGTAACTTCATGTGGCTAGCACAGTGGTTTACATCTCCAGGTGCTTACACACGACTTGCGAATGATGGAAAAATCTTTGCTGTCTCTTTCTATCCGGATAATCCGAAATATGGAACAGCATATCAGAACGCCACAAATGGAAACACACCTGACTTAGGTTGGGGAACATATGTCATCAATGCAAAAACAAAAAATCCAGAAGAGCTAGTAAAATTTGTTGATTTACAATATGATCCTGAAGTGATGAGACTCATTACGTGGGGAATTGAAGGTGTAACATATACTCTTGATGAAGATGGAAACCCAACATTTACAGAGGAGTTCCATAAAGCAGATGATCCTTGGGCGCTTGGTGATAAATATGGGATGAGAGCAAGTGCGAAACATCGCCCAGGTCTACAGATTTCATCTGATTCAAAAGCATTCGTTGATTTTGCTGCAACAGACTATACGTATTTTGATGGAAAATATGAAGAAGTACCAATTGAGAAAAATGAGTTCTTGAGAGAATTGCCAATGCCTGATAATCCATATGTTCCTTCTTGGTATGAAGCTCCAGCAATTCAATTTACACAAGCTGAAAGCCAAGAGATTTCAGAAATCATGAATCCAGTACAAACATTTGTAATGGAAATGGAGTCTAATTTTGTTACTGGTAAAGAAAGCTTCAGTGATTGGAATAAATTTACCGGAGACATTAAGAAAATGGGTAATATCGATAGAGTGTTAGAAATCTATAATGAAGCTGCAAAAAGAGTGACGTCGAAATAAGATAAGGAGCCGAACTAGCTTGAAATTAATCAAGCGATAGTTTGGCTTTTTATTCTATCTTTATTTAAAAGTTGATAAGGTGGTGGATGGTGATGAAGAATATAAATACTGAAAATAATAGGCTACAACCAGTGCGTTTACGAGTCGAGTATGTGGAGAATCCGATTGGAATAAATATACCAAATCCTCGATTTAGCTGGGAGTTTGCACCTGCACGGAATCAATTTCAAACAGCATATCAAATTATTGTTGCAGATGATGAAGTGAGTGTCTTGGCAGGGATTGGACAACAGTGGGATTCTGGCAAAGTAATATCAGCAGATACACTGCACATTGAATACGAAGGAGCACCTCTCGTAAGTGGAAGACGTTATTATTGGACTGTCCGATGTTGGAATCAAGCCGATGAGAGCTGGGGTGCTGAGTCCGTTGCATTTTTTGAAACTGGTATTTTAACAGAAGAAGAGTGGACTGCTTGCTGGATTGGAGCGAAAGAAGAAATTGCTAGTCCGTTATTTCGCAAAGCTTTTCAAATTAATAAGAAAGTAAAGCATGCTACCACCTTTGTAACTGGCTTAGGATACTTCGAATTTTACATGAATGGTAGTAAAATGGGCGACCATGTCCTCGTTCCGAATTGGACGGATTATGACGATCGCCAAATTGAAGGCTTACTCTATCCCTTTGATGATCAAACGACGAAGAGGATTAACTATCTTCAATATGATGTCAAAGAGCAGCTTTTACAAGGAGAGAATGTAATTGGCATCATGCTTGGCAATGGCTTTTACAAGCAGACGGAAAGAATAGTAGAAGGGAAAATGAGCTATGGTGCACCGAAGCTCATCTTGCAGTTAGCCATTTTATATGAAGACGGTAGCAGGGAGATCATCATCAGTGATGAGAGTTGGAAAACTACTAGTGGCCCCATCGTGTTTAATAACGTTTTTTATGGAGAAGTGTATGATGCCCGTCTCGAATTACCTGGTTGGGCAAAAAGAGGGTATGATGATTCCGTTTGGGATTTGGCACAATTAGTTCGTATACCGACTGGTAAATTAACATCACAATTATCTCCTCCAGATAAAATCATCGACACGATTGCCCCTGTTTCTAGAACAGAGGTGAAACCAGGTCAATACGTATTTGACTTCGGTCAGAATATATCTGGTTGGGTTCGAATTCGGATGCAAGGTGAAGCGGGAGAGCGGGTGACATTGCGCTTTGCGGAGGAAGTGAAAGAGGGTGGTGAACTCGATTTTACGAGTAGTGGGGGAGATGAGCAGGTACAGCAGGATGTGTATATTCTAAAAGGCGATGGTATCGAAGAATATGAACCAAGGTTTACTTGGCATGGCTTTCGTTACGTAGAAGTGAGTGGCTATTCAGGAATTCTTAAGTTAACAGATCTAATCGGAGTTGTTGTTCATGCTGCTGTCCCTTCAACCGGAGAATTTTCCTGTTCTGAGCCACTTTTAAATCAAATACAAACCGCTTACCGTTGGTCCCAGCTCACGAATTTGCATGGAGGTGTGCCAAGTGATTGTCCGCACCGCGAGCGGCTTGGATATACGGGAGACGGTCATTTGACTGCGGAGGCAGCAATGTTTAACTTCGATATGGCATCTTTCTATACGAAATGGATTGGTGATATAAGTGACTCACAAAACCGTCAGACAGGCTTCGTTCCACATACTGCTCCATTCAATGGTGGTGGAGGAGGCGTAGGTTGGGGAAGTGCCTATGTCATTATGCCATGGCTGATGTACCGCCACTATGGGGATAAAAGAATATTAAGCGAGCATTATGAAGGCATGAAAAATTGGATGGAGTATTTAGGAACACGTAATGAAGGTGGATATTTAGTCCGATATGAAGAGCCGGATAGCTGGTTCCTTGGCGACTGGTGTGTACCTGGACAAATGGAACTTCCACCTACATTGGTAAACAATTTCTTTTATGCTTTCACCACAAAGATGATGGAAAAAATCGCTCATGTACTTGGAAATAAAGAGGATGGTAACCATTTCGCTGATTTGTATCAAAATATATGCCGAGCATTTCATGAAGAATTTTTTGATGAAAAGCGAAGTTGCTATTCGATTGGCAAACAAAGTGCAGATATTTTTCCATTCGTGTTGGACTGTGTTCCGGAAGATTCCGTTGATCAAGTGTGGAAACATGTATTGCACCACTATAAACATGAACTGAATGAACACTTGGATACTGGAATATTTGGAACTGCTTATCTGTTTGATGTATTGAGTGAAAAAGGGGAGACAGACACAGCTTTCAATATGATGTTAAAAAGAGATTATCCAAGCTATGGATATATGCTTGAAAATGGTGCTACAACGTTATGGGAAACTTGGGAAGGAGAAGGATCTCATAACCACCCAATGTTTGGGAGTGTTAGTGCCTGGTTTTACAAATATATTGCTGGTATCGCACCTCATCCTGATGCCATCGCGTTTAGCCAGGTCGTTTTCAATCCATTCTCTGTAAAAAAGTTGGCTTATGCAACAGCGTCCATTCATACAATTAGAGGTACATATGCAATCCACTGGTCTAGAAAAGAGAATGGAGAAAGTGAAGTGGAAGTAGTCATTCCTGCGAACTGTCGAGCGGAGATTTATTTACCATTAAAAGATAAAGGGCATGACATCGCATGTATCTTCGAACGAAATGAAGGACGATATATTTGGAATCAGGGTGAGTCCGTTGAGAATAGTGAATGTACATTCAGTAGGAAAGAAAATGAGCTAATGATAAGTCTAAGCTCGGGGAGATACTCCTTTCAAATGCAAACGACAAGGAAAGAATCGGTTAAGAATTAAGGAGTTATACTTTTAGAATGTGCAACAATGCCGCTTCGGAAATACACTTCGCTTTCCGCGGGCGGTTCGGAAGCCTCCTCGGCGCTGAGCGCGCCTGTGGGGTCTCCCGGCTACCGTACTTCCCGCAGGAGTCTACGTGTATTTCCTCCGCTTATTTTTTTCTTGTTTAAAAGAGATTAGAATCTTAAACTAATTATGTCAACTGTACTCTCCTACTTTAAAATGCTATAGCGATAACTGCAGCACTATCTTTATACAATTCAAGTAATAAACATGCTTTAATTCTTCTCACTTATACACTAAAAAAGTGGGAGAAGTCATCCGTCGATGCATTCACCCACTTTTTTTCATCAAACCCTCACAAACGCTTTGATTGTTGCAATTGTTTTTCCTTCTGACTTTCCATACGGCCTAATCGTATATTCTTTAATACATTCCGGAATAATGAATGTTTCTGCATAATGGACGATAAAAGGCTCGAACTCATCGTCGGGGCTTTCTATGATTGCCTCTTCCCCCTCGACAAGGTTAAACACATTTACACTATCATGTGTACGGTGGTGTACTTTTTTAGAAAACCAATGTCTCCTTGTTTCAATAAATTCCGTTTCATGTAATCCCGTTCTTTCTTCTATCCAGCCGTCACCTTCCGCTAATTTCTCTTCCGGATTAAATAAGTTTTGCTTGACCCAGCTCGTATCTCTATACCACTGAATCGAATTGATCCCATGTTTCAGATGGACAGGTCTTGGTTTCCCATCCAAATCTACTCTACCCCAATCCCATAGTTTAAAAGTATAAATATTAGGAGTAGAACTAATTTCTAGCACGACGGAGTTTCGACCTTGTGAGTGAACAGTGCCTCCAGGAATGGAATAATGATCATGCTTTTTGATGGGAAATTTATTAACGAATTTTTCATCGTTGAACGGCGTGATTCCTTGTTCTGCTCGTTCTAAATCCGCAATCATTTCATCCTTATCCATGTTTTCTTTTAGCCCTAAATAGACAACCGCGTCATCTTCGGCGTGCAAAATATAATAGCTCTCATCTTGTGTGTAGTGCGCTCCAAACGTTTCTTGTACGTAATCCGTCGTTGGGTGAACTTGTAAACTTAAATTTTGCCCTTCGACAGTGTCTAGGAAGTTAAAGCGGATCGGAAATTCATTACCAAATCGCCCATACACTTTATTTCCTAGTAATTCCATTGGGTGTTGAAATACCACATTATTCGCTGGGATTTCTATTTTTATATGACCATATTTTAAAAAGATACTATTTTCTGCCGGAACACCATTAAAGCTCCATGCGAAATTTACTTCATCTTTGTCAAGATCGAATTTTTCTCTCATCCATTCGCCACCCCATACACCTGGTGCAAAATACGGAACGAGACGGAATGGTTGGGAAACGACTTGCTTTAAACCTGCTAAGTAGCTTGTTTTTTCTACCATTTTAGGCTGAAGACTGATCGTAGTATCAAGCCAGTAATCTACTTTTTCTATCAATCTTTTTTTATGCTTATCTGCAACAGGCCATTCGAAAAAATAAGCCCGTTTTATTTTTCGTAAAAAATCATCCTCTTCGTTATCTGCCTTCCAGTTTGGCATTTTGTGTTGAAATCTAGTTTGAATTTCCCAACGAGGCAAATCTGCGTATAGAAGAATATCAGGTTGGTAGACGAGAGATGCTCCAACACCATATACAATCACTAATCCATTGGAGATGGAATCAATTTTTTTTCTTGCTTTTTCTCTTTTTTCAACATTCATAAAGTCACGAAACTCATGAGCGGAAAAAATCCCAAACACTCGATCATCGGTTAAATGATATTGAATCATTTCCGTTACTTTCTCATTCGAATGATAGATTTCATCGACAGAGAGTGCATGTGTAGGCTGGAGCGGCTGGACTAGATTGACTAATATTTCCTCCATGTTCACTCCAGGATAACAGTCAATTACAAGTACGGTTCTATCATTCATAGCAACCTCTTTTTCTAATTCTAATACAATATCTCCATATCCTTCCCAGGCAAGTTCCGTTTTCTCTGAGACAACAATTTCAGGATACTTATTGAATGAACTCATTCATTGTCACTCCTTCGCCGACATTTTTTCTGAATTTTTCTCTGAACTCTCCTGGAGGTAACCCCATTTCACTGGAAAAAACACTAGAAAAGTAGTGGACATTATCAAATCCAGTCATTTTCGCAATTTCTTCATTGGTTAAATCAGTACCAGTTAGTAGATTCCCAGCTTTGCGAACTCTTTCCTTTCTCACATAGCTTGAAAATGTTTGACCTAATTCGGCTTTGAAAATGCGGGATAAATGTCTTCCCGAAATAAAAATATAGTCGGCGACATCATCCAGTTTTAAAGCCCGATGTATATTGTCATTAATATAAAGTTTCGCTTGATATATAAGGAACGAGGATGTTAGTTTTTTCTTTTTGATAGGTGTTCTTTGATCATTAAAATGCTCCAATATACTAAAGAAAAAAGCAGAACCAAGGCCTTGAAGACTATCGTTAAATGTTAAAAATGGTTGATTCATTAAGGTAAGCAGGGATGTCCATAATTTTACGATGGGTAATTCACTAGCAGTTGCGGTGTAGAACTTTTCGCTAGATTCTAATGAGGTAAATAGTTCGTTGATGTGATCAGCTGTCTCTTTCTTATTAATTTCAAATCCAACAAAAATAATATCGAGACCAGTTTGACTTAAAATTTGATGTTTGATGTAAGGACGTGATAGAAAAAGCACATCTTTCTTTAATGGGAATTCCTTGCCATCATCGATATATGTGCCAACTCCATTTACGATATAGCAGAGTTCAAAGAAAGAATGCTGGTGTGGCTTATTATTATAATGCTGCTGTTTTGCTCCCCAATAATGTATGGAAATGGAAGCGTCATTTCCGTGAATATGAGTGGTGTTTTGGTTTAGTAAAATCGCGCCATCTATAAAAGAACGATCCCACTTCATTCGATATTTCACCTCGCGATGAATGACTGATTTTTTTCATAAGTATACCATATTTTTTTGTCTATTTTAGAAAATGTCCGAATTTTATAAAAGGATGGCATTATTTTAGAAAGATTTCACGAGTAGTATCTTTCATAATGAATGTAAGAGAGAGTTAGTGGGATGTGAGGTTGAGAAAATGGATCAATACATGATGGCTTTTGATGTTGGCGGCTCTTATATAAAAACAGCAATCTTAAACGATAAAGGAGTGATTATTCCAGAATCGATTGCAGTGTACCCAGCAAAATCACAAGCATCCAAAGAAGAAATACTCGACCATTTCATTACGATGATGTCGTTGCAAATGCACTATATTTCATCCGAAAATTATCAAGTCATCGGAATTGGCTTTGCCTTTCCAGGTCCATTTGATTATCAAAATGGCATTAGTTACATTCAAGGAATTGATAAATTTGATTCTCTATATGGCATAAATATTCGCGAACAATTAAGGGAGCGGATGAAGCGAGATAACGAATGGATGTCTAAATTTGCTTCTGACTTTGTGATTGTTTTTGAAAACGATGCCAATCTATTTGCTTTAGGAGAACATAAGGGTGGTAAAGGGCAACATTTCAATAAAGTTATGTACTTAACGATTGGAACAGGGGCTGGTTCTGCGTTTATGGAAAATGACGAGTTCATTACGGATGATCCTCGTGTTCCTCCTAATGGCTGGATCTATAATCAACCATTTCAACAATCGATTGTAGATGATTATATTTCCAAAAGAGGGATTTTACAGTTAGCGAAGGAGTTTGCTGTACCAAACAGTGATCAGGAAGTGAAGTCACTTGCAGAAATGGCGGAAAATAATCATGAACAGGCGATAGAACTATTCCAGCAATTTGGAAGAAATATTGGGTTGGCGGTGAATCCATATGTAGATGATTTTTCCCCGGAAGCGATCATTATTGGTGGGCAAATTGCCAAAAGTATTCATTTATTTATAAGCGGAATCTATGTAACGTTGCAACATAAAGAAGTAATAATTGAGGCTTCCAGAGAAACATCGTTTAGTACATTTGTAGGTATCGCTGCATTAATAGAAAAAACAAGTACTGATTGATAAAAGGAGAGAATTCAATGAGTAAAATAAAAGAAATTCTTTGTTTGCATCATAGTCATTTAGATATCGGCTATACCCATCCACAACCATTAATCATGGAATTGCAATTGGATTATATTGATGAAGCAATTGATTTATGTTTACAAACCGAAGACTTTCCGGAAGAATCCAAATTCAGGTGGACATGTGAGGCAACATATCCAGTTTTAAAATGGTTAGAAACTGCATCAGAAGAAAGGATACAACTGTTTACGAAGTACTTGCAAAACGGGCAAATGAGTATTGCAGCATTAATGATGCATGGAACACCACTAAATGACTCGGAGCAAATCATTCGTTCACTCCAACCAATAAAAGAGTTACGAAAAAGATTTAACATCCCCATTAACACAGCGATCAATCATGATGTGAATGGACAACCTTGGCCATTTAGTCAAATCCTTTTAGATGCTGGAGTTGAATTTTATATTACAGGGATTAATGTCCATTTTGGCGGCATTCCGTTTGAACGTCCAAAAGTTTTTAATTGGAAAACACCAGATCAACGCGAATTATTAACATTTCATGGCGAACATTATTCCTTATTCAGTCAGTTTTTTGAATCTTATAAGGAAGATACAGATGTAATGGATAAAGGGATAAAAGAATATGTTCAGCGCTTAGAAGAGAACGGTTACCAATATGATTTTATCTATTTAACTTCCACGAACCCACCATTGTATGATAACAACTGCCCCGATCCACAATTAGCACATTTAATAAGAAAATATAACGAAGAGAATCGTGACTTTAAAATTCGTTTTGTCACACCAGAAATGCTGTTAGAGAAAGTGAAACAAATCGAACCGAGTATCATCCCAGTTCACGCAGGTGACTGGACGGACTTTTGGAATTTTGGCTCTGGCAGCTCAGCCCGAGAAACAAGATTGGTTCGTAAGACGAAGCAAGGATTACGAAAAGCTGATTTACTAGAAGCTTTTCAAGGAAGCCTAGGTTCACGCTATGACCAAATGAAAAAAGCATCGATTCAGAATACATTGTTATATGAAGAACATACTTGGGGTGCAGCACATTCGATCACAAATCCAGATGATCCAGAAGTGTATTCGCAACGGCTACATAAATCCAAGAACGCTTATGAAGCAGCAGATTTATCCGCTTATGTATTAGGAAAACAAATGGAGAAATTCGCAAACAATCCTCTTCAATCATCAGCACCTGAAGGAATTTTACTTGTAAATACAGCAAACGTCGAGCAAGAGGTAGAAGTACGTTTACCAAAATGGAGTTTTCTCGAAGGACGGAACTTATCTGCGATTCGAATGAAACAATATTTACCATATACAAGTATGAAAGAAAATATGGAATCATATGGGAAGGTAAAATTAGAGCCATTTTCATGGATGAAAATTCCATATCAAGACCTTTTACAGATGAAAGCAAATGCTGAAAAAGAACCTGTCCAATATTCTGTGCAGGAAGATTCGTTGGAGACACGTTTTTATCAATTAAAATTTGACGTGAAAACAGGACGAATTAAGCAATTACATGATAAAACTCGTAATTGGGATTTAATTGACGAGAGTAGTGAGTGGACATTATTTGAATATGTAAGAGAAGGGCTGAATCCGATAAAAAATCCGGAAGAAAGGTCTACTTTTTTCCCGCGAGATGTTGATTTAGGAAACAAAAGTATTAGTGTATGGAACCATGATTGGAAGGAAAAAAGAAGTGGTCCAAACCGGGTAGTATCTTGGAATATGGAAAAAGACCGAGATAAAGTTACGTTTGTGACCGTTTTTGAAGCAGAAGGTGTACATCACTTAGAGCAACGGATTACGTTTTCTGTTCACCATCCAAACATAGAGTTTGAAGCAACAATGGATAAAGCTGATATTAAGAAGCCAGAATCAATTTATTTTGCGTTTCCTTTACGACTAAATGCAGGATGGCGTTCCCATTACGACACTGCTGGAATGTTTGTGGAACTTGATCAAGAGCAAATGGGGAATGTAAGTAAAGATTGGATAACAGTAGATCAAACTGTTTCGATATATGACGGAGAAAAGGGCGTAACTTTAGCATGTCCAGATGCGCCACTTGTGCAAATTGGTGATTTTAATTTTGGGAAAGAAAGTACGTCCATTCCGAGAAATGAAAATCCACTCTTATTAGCTTGGCCAATGAACAATTATTGGGATACGAATTTTTGGGCGAGTCAACCAGGTAGCCAAAAGTTTAAATATGTACTAAGTCCATTTGATCAATTTAATGAAGCTGCTGCTTATAAGGTAGGGATGGATGCATTAAACCCTGTAGAATTAAATATTGTAGTAGATTGTAAAGAAAAGGAAAGTGGCAGTCTCATTAAATGTGATGGAGAAAATATTGTACCTCTTTATATTAAAAGAGCAGAAGATAATACAGGGTTGATCGTAAGCTTGAGAAATTTGAGAACTGAGTCTGCGAACGCTAATATTCACATTCCTACTGAAAAAATCAGCTCTGCCAATATCGTTAATTCATTAGAAGAAGTCTTGAAAGAAGTACAGGTGGTGGATAACGAAGTTTTGATTAGTATGCATGGTCGAGAACTTGTTCATGTAAAAATTACGCTAGATTAGTAGCTGATAGAAAAGATTTTAGGACTCCGTTGTTTATAAAATTTTGCAAATGCCGTAATTTTCCAGAAAGGGAGAGGTTAGCTTATGCTCGGTATTAATTCAGCAAAAAAAGCAGGAGACAAACTATCCATTCAGAAAATCGAGATAGGAAGAGACAGGCAAACACAGTGGATGATTGTTGATTTAGGAGGCACTTATCCGATTGCGAAATTGGTATTGGATACAGATACAATGGACTACTCTACTGTTGAGTATTCACTAGATTCACATCATTGGATTGAAGTAAAGATAGAAGAAACAGATGCGAATGTAAGGAGTATCAACTTCCACCATGTTTTAGCAAGATATATTAAAATTTCGCATTCCATGTTAGAAGCGAAATTAGATGGAAGAGATATCGAAATTTATGCTGGGATTGGGTTAGTTGTTGAACCTGCTCCTGATTGGACGGAACTTTTTCACCGCAAAGAGGGGTGGAGTGGAGCGGATGGTATTTACTCCATCCCATTCAATGGCTGTGAAAAACAAGGAGAAGCAGATAAAACAAAAACGATATTTGTATTTGGCGATACATTTATTGGTTCCGTGGATCGTGAAACAAACGAACGTCTCGACTTTAATATGATCAATAACTCTATTGCTATTTTAGATGGTGGAAAGCCGCAGGAAGATGCAATTGAATTTCGCTGGAATACAAATGAAGCCGGGGACCCAACTAGTTATTTTGTCCCTACGACAGAAAAAGGGGTAAAGATTGATCAATCGTATTATTGGTTACAAGATGGTATTTCCATTTCAGGAATCTTTTACTGTTTTCCGTTAATTATTAGTCCCGATTCCACGCAACCGGAAGGATTTGAATTTAAAGTAAATGGTGTTACTTGTGTCTCGGCGCCAATTGGTGCGGATGGACCAATATTAGAGCAGCAACAACAACTCGATACACCTTTTTATTTTACGGCGGATAATGGAAAAATAACTTACTTTGGCGCTGGATTTATGGCGAACACAAAGGAAGCAAAAGTTCCAAATCCAGATGGCTATATTTATATTTACGGGCTGCAAAAATGGGAAACAACGAAACTAGTAGTTGCGCGCGTGTTACCAGATCAGTTTACGGAATTTTCCTTATGGCAAGTGTGGGATGGCGAAAATTGGACAAAGGATATCGGAAAGGCAACTCCGATTGCGTCGGAAGTATCGAGTGAGCTAAGTGTTTCGCCAATGTTAGGTGGAACTTTAAACGGAAAGTATATCGTCGTTTTCCAAGAACATAGCACTGGAAATCGCTTAGGTATTTATGTCGGAGATTCTCCTTTAGGGCCATTTGAGACACCACAATATGTATATTACTGTTCGGAATCAGAAAGAGGCGATTCGGTTTACACCTACAATGCAAAAGCCCATCCACATTTATCGGAACCTGGGGAATTAATAGTTAGCTATAATGTAAATTCATCGAGTTGGAAAATGCATGAAAAGGATGGAAGCATGTATAGACCAAGATTTTTAAAGATTTCACAGTTAGAATAGAGAAGGAAAAGGGTCTAAGTCTTCGTAGAGGAGGCTAGATTCTTTTTTATTCAATATTATAGTTCAAATCTGATTACAGGTTATTCTCTTTCAATAATTTTTCCCATTCTTCAAAAGACAATTTTTCAGTAATATGTTTGAATTCATTCGGTACATCTACAAAACACATTAATTCTAAACTATTTCCGTCAGGGTCATCAAAGTAGACAGAGGCATTACCTTGATGTGGTCTAATAAATGGCTCAATTGACGTTCGATCCCCGAATGTGACAGCTTCCACTTCGATAGACTCCAGCCATTTTATCGATTTTTTTAAATCCTCATAGGTTACTCGAAAAGCGATATGTCTTAAAGAAGGATGATAGGGAGTCTCATGCTCCTTTCCTTCTCACAAGCCTAACCAACTTTTTCTTTCCTCTATCCAAAAGAAGGCAGTATCTTCATCAAGCCAAGCAAACTTTAACCCTAACTTTTCGTAAAATTTCATGGAAATATCCAAATCTTTTACAGGTAGATGTGCTTCATATAATCCCTTTATCATTACACTCACTCCAATTGTATAGTAAGTTCTATTTTTTCCATTCCGTTATTATCATGTTATCATACAATTTCGTCCTTTCATGAAAATCAAGAAGTCGTTCTATTTTTAACTAAAGGACAGGAACTGTTATAATGTGGAAAAAATGATAGAAATTTTATCAGATGAGGAGAATTTGAATGAAAAATATCCTAGTCCTAGGCGGAAATCGCTTTTTTGGTAAAAAATTAGTGGAGCTATTGATCAAAGAGGGGCATAAGGTAGCGATTGTCACTCGTGGTCAGTCTGGAAATCCGTTTGGTGATCGCGTTGAACATATTATCGTTGATCGTTCCAATAAAGAAGAACTTGCGATGAAAATGGAAAATCGCACATTCGATATTGTGTATGATAATATTTGTTATTCCCCAAATGATGCATATGCTTTTTGTGAAATATTTAATGGGAAAATCGGCAAGCTCGTGTTTACATCTACGCTTTCCACATATGAGGCTGATGGAAAAGAGAAAACAGAAGAAGATTTTAACCCATATCAATATGAAATTCGCATGGGAAACAGCTCCGATTTTACATATGGGGAAGGGAAGCGGCAAGCAGAAGCAGTCTTTTATAAATATGCTAAATTCCCGGTTGTGGCAGTTCGTTTTCCAATTGTAATGGGAGAAGATGATTATACGCGTCGCTTACATTTCCATGTGGAGCGTGTGGCGAAAGGAGAGCCAATCGGATTCGTAAACATGGATGCGGAGATGTCATATATTCATGCCGATGAAGCAGCGGATTTTCTTCACTGGGCAGGCATGACAGAAGTCGAAGGGCCATTTAATGCGACAGCCAATGGAAAAATTTCATTAACCGAGTTAATTCAACTAGTGGAAAAAGCAACTGGTAAAACAGCAAAAATCTCATTAGTTGGCAATGACGAAATTCGCTCTCCATACGCGATCCCATCATCATGGTATATGTCCAATGCCAAAGCAACTGAGGCAGGATTTGCATTTTCCAATCTAGATGAATGGTTAGCGCCGTTAATAGAAGCTATTGCCAAAAAATAATAGAGGTAAATGCGATGGAAGTAATTCCTATTCTTAATAGGGAATTACTTCTTTTTGTAGAGTGATAATATGTGAATGGAATAAAGGGGAAGTGCAGGAGAGTGCCTTGTGCCCTGTTGGGTGGAATATGGAGTGAGGAGGGAGCGTTAAAGCTAGTTGCGTGCCCACTTGGATGAAAAATTGGGAGAGGTGGTCACGTTGAAGGCTGTAACGTGCCCAGTTGGAAGATAATTGGGTTGAGGTGGTCACGCAGGAGGCTTTAACGTTCCCAGTTGGATGAGAAATCGGATGAAGTGGTCATGCAGGAGGCTGCAGCGTACCCAGTTGGAAGAAAAATTGGAAGAAGTGGTCACAATGTGAGCTGTATCGTGCCCACTTGGATGAGAAATCGGCTGAAGTGGTCACGCTGGAGGCTGCATCGTTCCCAGTTGGAAGAAAAATTGGAAGAGTTGGTCACGTTAGAGCTCGCATCGTGCCCAGTTGGAAGAAAAGTCGGTAGAGGCGGTCACGTTGAAAGCTTCAGCGTGCCCAGTTGGAAGAAGAATTGGAAGAGGCGGTCACGTTGAAGGCTGTAACGTGCCCAGTTGGAAGATAATTGGGTTGAGGTGGTCACGCAGGAGGCTTTAACGTTCCCAGTTGGATGAGAAATCGGCTGAAGTGGTCACGCTGGAGGCTGCATCGTTCCCAGTTGGAAGAAAAATTGGAAGAGTTGGTCACGTTAGAGCTCGCATCGTGCCCAGTTGGAAGAAAAGTCGGTAGAGGCGGTCACGTTGAAAGCTTCAGCGTGCCCAGTTGGAAGAAGAATTGGAAGAGGCGGTCACGATAGGAACTTCATCGTGCCCGGTAGGAAGAAGAATTGGAAGAGGCGGTCACGATAGGAACTTCATCGTGCCCGGTAAGAAGAAAAATCGTCAGAGGCCGTCACGTTGGCGGCTGCATCGTTCCCAATTGATTGAAAAATAGCCTTAGAGGTCACGCAAA
Organism: Lederbergia graminis; assembly: GCF_042655485.1. Taxonomy (NCBI): domain Bacteria; kingdom Bacillati; phylum Bacillota; class Bacilli; order Caryophanales; family Bacillaceae; genus Lederbergia; species Lederbergia graminis. The sequence continues at coordinate 164,105 of NZ_JBHSMC010000011.1, read as the reverse complement.
AACTCACCGCATTCCCCCATAAAAACACCCGAAGAAGGAAGTAACGCAATCCCCCCATACCACAATAAAGGAGATAAACAATTGAGTGATCAAGTAGAAGATAAACACTTATTTATGATGTGCCCATCTTTAAATGTAAATGCGATGAGAGAATTACCAGTAGGATTTCATGTGCGTTTTTGTCGTGAGGATGAGTTGGATACATGGAAAGCAATGCAATTTAACTCACCCGAAGAAGCAACTGAATATGATGACTTTATGACGGATTTTTTTAATCAAGTGTATCGCCCAAAAGGAGATTTATTTTTTCAAAGCTGTGTATTTGTATGTGATGAACAAGATAAACCAGTGGGAACTTGTTTTTTATGGAAGGCTTATAATCAAATATGGACGGTCCATTGGTATAAAGTATTAAAGGAATATGAAGGAAAAGGTATTGGTCGAGCGTTACTTTCATATGTAATGCAATCCTTGCCTGAAAATGAGTATCCCGTGTTTTTACATACCCATCCTGAGAGTTTTAGGGCAATAAAACTATATTCCGATTTTGGCTTCAAACTTTTAACGGATTCAGTGATTGGTTCTAGACCAAATGATTTGAAAGAATGTCTTCCAATCTTAAAAAAATCTATGCGTAAGGAACACTTTGAAAAACTAGAGTTTGCCGAGGCACCTCCACATTTTCTAGATGTGGTTCAATCATCCAAAGTGCACGAATTTTAAATAGTAGAAAGGGTCAAGATGTTTGTGCTAAAACACAATGTTCTTGACCCTTTCTTTTATTTTTCCTCATATATTCGCAATTAGATTCGTAGTATAAGTGAGGGCTAAATACTAATTTCATTGGTAAAGGGGAAAAAGGATGAATCTACTGGATGCTGCTTCTTGGAAAGTAGAGAAATTGGAATGGTGCCGACTTCCGGGAGTACGAAAACGCTCAGCTGGTTGCAATGCGAGATTAGGAGTTCATGGCAAGAACGCTCCCTTAGATTTGGTGCGCATCACAATTGGGGGTGAACAAGGTTTTGGTTGGTCCCGAATTACAGAAGCAAGAGCAAAAGCAATAATCGGTAAAAGAGTGGACGAGTTATTTTCGAGTAATGGCGAGGTCCTTCCTGCTTATTACGATATCGAGTTTCCACTATTAGATTGGAGCGGGAAAGTGCAGGAAAAGCCGGTGTATCAGCTGTTATCAGGCGAGGCTAAAGATAACCTCGTTGTTCCTTGCTATGATACGTCCCTTTATTTTGATGATCTTCACGTCGACGATGATGCAGAAGCAGTGAGTATTATCCAATCAGAAGCATTAGCAGGTTGGGCGGCAGGTCATCGCGCTTTTAAAATTAAGGTTGGCCGTGGTGCCATGCATATGCCACTACAAGCAGGCACAGACAGAGATATCGCCATTATTCAGGGAGTCAGAAAAGTTGTTGGGTCAGAAGCAAAAATAATGATTGATGCGAATAACGGCTACAACCTGAATTTGACGAAGGAAGTGTTACTAGCAACGAAGGACGCAAATATTACTTGGATTGAGGAGCCTTTTCATGAGGATCCGGAATTGTTCAAGAATTTGAAGGAATGGATGAAGACAGAAGGACTCGATGTCATGATAACCGATGGCGAAGGAGATGCTTCTAATCATATTGTTGGATGGGCGAAACAAGGCTATTTAGATGCGATTCAGTATGATATTCTTCATTACGGTTTTCATCGCTGGTTGCATTTAGGAAAGGAACTCGACGCTGCCAATGTACATTCAGCTCCCCATAGCTATGGATGTGTGTACGGAAACTATGTACTCGGTCATCTAGCTCCAGTCATTAAAAAGTTTCTCATGATTGAATGGGATGACATATCGATAAATGGACTCGATCGCTCGGATTACATCATCACAAAGGGCAATGTTCACGTTCCGAATAAACCAGGTTTTGGATTAGAGCTGGACGAGATATATTTTACTGCCATGGTGAAAAAACAAGGATGGAGCGTGCAAGAAGGAAAAAAGGAGTAGAAAAGAATGATAGATTTTCAGTTACATGGTAAAACAGCGCTAGTAACAGGCGCAAGTAGAGGATTAGGACAAGGGATGATCATCGGCTTAGCAAAAGCTGGTGCCGATATTATCGGTGTTGGGATTAGTGACATGACGGAAACCCGAGAGAGAGTAGAAGCTCTTGGGAGAAAATTTTACCCAATACAGCAGGATTTATCACTTCCGAATAGTGTGGAAGCGGTATTAGACCAAGCTTTTCAATATAAAAAACGGATTGATATTTTAGTGAATAATGCTGGAATTATCCGCCGGGCTCCTGCAGAAGAATTTTCCGATCAAGACTGGGAAGATGTGTTAAATGTAAACTTAAACATTGTTTATAAGTTTTCTAGTCTTGTAGGAAAACACATGCTGGAGCATGGAGCCGGCAAAATCATTAATATTGCCTCCATGCTATCTTTTCAAGGTGGTAAAAATGTCGTCGCTTACACAGCAAGTAAGCATGGGGTTGTTGGTTTAACGAAATCGCTCGCAAATGAATGGGCAGGACGAGGTGTAAACGTCAATGCGATAGCACCAGGCTATATGGAAACTGATAATACAGAGGCGCTAAGACAAGATACTGCTCGAAATGCCTTTATATCTTCGAGAATTCCTGCACAACATTGGGGGAAACCAGCAGATTTAGAAGGTCCAGTTGTGTTTTTAGCGTCAAAAGCTTCGGATTATGTGCACGGACATGTACTTTGTGTCGATGGTGGTTGGCTAAATTATTGAAGGAGGTTTTATAAGTGGAAATTAGACATACAACAAATCCAACTGATTTCAAATATTATACGACCGAGCGGATACGAAATGATTTTTTAATCGAGAATTTGTTTGTTGAGGGAGAAAGTAAGTTTGTGTATACACATTATGATCGCTTCATTATTGGAGGAGCGGTTCCTATTGACACACCTTTAGAACTGGATGTAGGGGACCAATTGAAAACAAATTACTTTTTAGAAAGACGAGAAGTAGGGGTTATTAATATCGGCGGACCCGGGGTTGTAAAAGTAGAGACGGAAGAATATGTTTTGGATAAAAAAGATGGTCTCTATATCGGACTTGGCAATAAAAATGTCACGTTCCATAGTGTGGACCCGCAACAACCTGCTAGATTTTATATCGTATCATCACATGCTTCAAAGCGTTATCCAACAGAAAAAATCGACATTACTAAAGCAGAGCCAGCACGACTTGGATCCAATGAAGAGTCTAACAAACGTACGATATATAAGTATATTCATGCGGATGGTGCAAGAAGCTGTCAGTTAATGATGGGATTGACGATTTTGGAGCCGAACAACATGTGGAATACGATGCCTGCTCATCTTCATGATCGGCGCATGGAAGCATATCTTTATTTTGACTTAGAAGATACAGCTCGAGTGTTTCATTTAATGGGAGAGCCCCAAGAAACTCGGCATATAGTCGTGAAAAATGAACAAGCAATCATTTCCCCTAGCTGGTCGATTCACTCTGGAGTAGGGACGAGCAATTATACATTTATATGGGCAATGGCTGGAGAAAATTATACATTTGCCGATATGGACGTAGTAGAAATGGACGACCTGAAATAAAGGGACATGGGGTCAGGAACATTGTCCCAGCAATGCTGCTGGGACATCGTCCTCGTCCCGCCGCTAGTAATATTACAATCTTTTAGGATCGTACATCGACTAAATTTCAACAGGATAAACCAAACCATCTCGAGAAAGATACTCTCCAGATGGTTTGGTTTTTTTATTTCTCCATATTCTTTTGTCCTAATCTCACATTTCTTCTGATAGAATCATTGATTAGGGGTGCCGTCCCAGCAAGCCCTGCTGGGACACCAATCCTGACCCCACGTCCCGTTTTAGTTAAAACATTTCCCAATGCTTTCGCTGTTTGTGAGTTCTTTGAGTTGGCATTGGTTTGTGTTTCCGTCTTGAAAGATGAGTTGTACATAAGCTTCGTTCATTCCGGCATCACGTAGTTTTTCAAGTGCTTGAAGGAGTCGTGTTTCATCATATTCGTGTAACACGAGTAGGCCAATTCTATGTTCATACCAACGTTGGTAGTAGTTATGTGTGTTCGCCCTATTTAATGTAGATGAGATATCAAAAAGTAGTTCGTCTAATTGCAGGATGAGCTCTCCTGTTATCGCTTGATTCGATTGAAATTGTTCTAATTGCTTTGTTAATATTGAACCTAGACTTTCATTAGCTGGGAGACTATAAGAATAAATACTGTATTCCAAGGGAATCTCCTTCATTTCATCTACCATATATCGCTTCGCATTTACCGTAAATTCAATGGAAGTTTCATACTGTTTATTCAAGACAATTTTTTCAGCCATTCGCGTCATCGTTTCCATTAGTTCATCGACATTGTAACTAGCTTCATGATAGTGCCCTTTGAATAATACATTCACTTGCACATTTTTCGTAAAGGCACTAGTAAGCTTCATATCGATAAATCCATTCGCTTCCAATTTTTCATATAAGTTTTGGTAGTCTGAATCATGTTGTAAGAGCGATTCATGTTTAGCGGAAACATAATTATCATGAAATTGATTAAAATCTTTAGAATGAATGTTTCCTGTAAAAATAACTGGATGTTCCTCTTGCGTTTCAAAAGTTAACGTATAAAATTCTCCAAAAACAGAAAAGATGGCAGGGAACTTTGTGCTCGAACGCTCTACATTCGTCACTTTTAGCTCCACACCATATTGTTTCTCTAATTCATCGATTGCATATGTTTCCATCTTATCTTTTGATGAACATCCGACTAATAATAGCAAGATGAAAACAAATACCCATAGTAGCTTTTTGACCATATACACACCTCGTTAGTATCGTAGCATAGAAAACGGGTTATTGGCTCATGAATATGTTCCCGTTTTAAGATTTTTTTCTCCCACTTATGTCCTAACGGTTTTTGGTGTATTAAATTTTATAAGGCCGATGATGATGAGCATGAGCATCCCAACTAAAAAGGCAATAAAATAAGGTGAAATGATTTGCCGAATAATGGATGTTAGGAAGGAACTAGCGATCATGCCAAGTGAATAAATGGCGGACATGACACCAAAAGCTCTCCCATGTTCATTGCTTTGTACCGCACTAGTAACAGCAGTAGCAGCAGCGGGCATAACTAGTCCAAAACAAATACCCATAATAAATAGAAAGACGGTTAAAGAGAGGAAACCATTAATCAGTACCGCTAAACTAATGCAAAGTGTAAATAAGCCGAACATCATGCGCTTAATTGCATCCAATCGTTGTAGGAAGAAAAACGATAATGTTACTAAGGAGCCAATTCCCATTATGCTAAATAATTTTCCTGTACTTGCGGTCGATAACCCTTTTTCCACTGTCAAATAAGGGACTTCATAAATAATCACTCCGTGGATGTACATAATCGCAAAACCTGTTAAATAGACAAGCAGTAGTTGTGGATTTTTAAAAACAGAAAGTAAATGAACGGATGTAGAATTTTTATTTACTGCAATATATTGGCGCTCTCGTAAAAAGATAAATGCATACACAGCAATTACTAGTAGTGCTAGTCCAATAATGATGTACGTATTTGCATAACCAATCGTAGCACCGAGTTTTCCACCAATAAGTGGTGCGAAAATGTTTGCAAACATCCCAAGAATACCAATGATGGCCATGTTTTTTCCTTGCTGACGAGCATTTTTTGCATATCCAGAAATGAGGGCGAAAGTGGTCGGCATTAAAAAAGCGAGCACGAAGCTATTAAGTGAGCGTAAAATGAGTAGAGTAGTAGAGCTTAAGATAAAACCATGTGCCATATATAAAAATGCTGAAATAAAAAGTGGAATTGTAATGAAGAGTCTTTTTCCAAAACGATCCACTAACGGACCTACCATTAAGTTCCCAGTTAAATCGGTCACTTGCGAAGCGCTAAGCATAATTCCAATCATGACACTCGAAGCCCCTAACAACGCTGCATACGGAGTAAAGATTGGTCCTTGAATACTCATAATTAAACTAACAATAAAAATGGTAATAAAGATATGTAATTTATCGATACTTGTTTCTTTCATCCCATCCACCTCCAAAATAGTGTATGAAAGACAAGCTAGGATTAGTATTTAACTTTCAAAACTTTATTTAATTGTATAAAATAGACAGGGGATGTTCTTTTTACATAGGCATGTTTCATGCTTTTTATATTTCATATAAAATTACGCTACATAATGACTTGATAAGGGAGGGGAAAATAATTAACCAAAATAAATTATTTAATAAGGCGACAAGGTATGCCGTTGCTTATAATAAAATATTAAAAATGATTCGCGATGGATTATATCCAGAAGGTAGTAAGCTACCTTCTGAACCGCTATTGGCAGAGCAACTTGGTATCAGCCGATCAACTTTACGACAAGCACTAGGGTTATTACAGGAAGATGGAATTATCGAAGCGAAAAAAGGATTGGGGAATTTCGTTCGTAAGACGCTAAATGAAGATAATGTTGGCATTGAGAGAATGGGGAATCCTTTTTATAAATGTTGTGAAGATGAAATTGATCAAGTCGATATTGAGATGAAAATTGAAGTTTCAAGTGAGCATGTAGAACGGATATTTGATCGTAAGACATCCATCGTTCTTGCTATTTATCGCTATTTTAAACAAGATGGTGTCGTAAAAGGGTCATGTTTTACCCATTTAGCAACTGATTTTGACCATATTAAATCAATTGACTTAAATAATGAGAACGAAGTATTAGAATTTCTTGAAAATAAGATTTATGATTACGGGCTATCTTCCATGTTGGAAATTCGCATGGTGCAAGCAACCGAAATTATTAAAGAAGCGAATAAAGGGAATGTATCCAAATATTATCAAATGATCATCGAACGTATTAGTGATAAAAATGGCAACATGATTGCCTATAATAAGTACTATATTCCATTTGAACGCGCTGTTTTTAAAGTGTTTCGAAATAATTAATGATGAAAACTTCTAGCTTTGAATCATCAAAGCTAGAAGTTTTTTTTGTGTAGGCTCTGTTAAAGTTCATTGTTGTTAACAACTTAGTTGATGGTAGCGGATGTACACGAGACTCCTGCGGGAACAGCACGAGCCGAAGATCCACTTTGCAAAGCGGCTTTCTTTGCCAAGTTAGCTGAGGCCGTGCCCGCGGAAAGCGAGTGTACAGGAGCGAAAATCAACAACAGAATTTAACAGAGCTTTTGTGTAAAAAAACATTGACAACGTTTTCAAACTAGGTGTATTATTCATGTATAAAGCATACAACTCATCATACAAGTAAACATATTTTGTGTATTTGTTTAAAAAAATGATTGACAACGTTTGCAGTATAGTTTATCTTATACTTATAAACCATACAGCAATACAGACAACTAAACATAATTTGTTTGTATTGTGAGTGAAGAGGTGAAAAAGTGAAGAAAATAGTCGTTTTAGGTAGTTTGAACATCGATATGGTTATGACAGCACAGCGATTACCAGTAATCGGCGAAACTGTTCACGGGGATCACATTCAATACATGATGGGTGGTAAAGGCTTAAATCAAGCAGTAGCAGCATCCAGAATGGATATATCCACTTCCATTATTGGATGTGTAGGTGATGATAGCTTTGGTGAACAAATAAAAACAGGGTTAGCAAAAGAAAAGCTCGATACTTCTTCTATCATTCGTAAAGAAGGTAATTTTACCGGAACTGCAACCGTTTTTATCACAAATAATGATAATGCGATTATGGTGATAGCAGGTGCAAATGATAGTTGTGATATTAGCGTAGTAGATGAACATATTGACTTAATAAAAGAAGCCGATGTACTACTTACGCAATTAGAAATTCCGGTGGAAACAGTAGAATACGCTTTACAAAAAGCGAAGGAATTCGGTGTAAAAACAATATTAAACCCTGCACCATATAAAGAATTAGCGCCTAGATTATTTGATTATATAGATTACTTAACTCCAAATGAAACTGAATTTGAAAGTTTGATAGGGAAAAAGTTTCATAGTTCAGAAGAGCTGGAACAGGAAATGCTCGAATGGAGTAACAAGCACAATGTACATTTAATTGTTACAAGAGGTTCAACTGGGTCATCCTATATGGAGGATGGAAAAGTTTTTACGGTTCCAAGTATTAAAGTGAATGTTATAGATACAACTGGTGCCGGTGATACATTTAATGGAATTTTAGCTTATGGAATTGCAGAAGGTAAGAATTTGCGTGATGCAGTAAGAATGGCGGGGATCGGTGCATCATTATCCGTAACTGCACTTGGAGCACAAAGCGGAATGCCTTCCATAGATGAATTAGAAGCATATATGAAAAAGGAGAGTCTCGTATGTTAAAAATGATTTTAGATTTAGATACAGGTATTGATGATGGAATGGCCCTTGCTTATGCAATTGGCAGTAAAGAAATTGAGTTAATTGGTGTTACGGGGACATTTGGAAATGTGTACACAGAAGATGGTGTCCAAAACGTTCTAAATATCTTAAATATGTGTGATGCGAACCATGTTCCAGTTTATGCAGGGGAAAGTCACGCGATGAACCAAAGCTCTTTTGATAGATTAGAAGTAAGCGCACGCATCCATGGGGAAAATGGAGTTGGACAAGTTTCCATCGAGACATCTCCTAGACAAAAAGAAGAAGGGAGCGCAATCGATTTTCTCATAGAATCAATTAAAAAGTATAAAAAAGATTTAGTAATTGTTGCTACTGGCCCGATGACAAATCTGACGTTAGCACTGAAAAAAGCGCCAGAAATAAAAGAAATGATGGGTAGAGTTGTCATTATGGGTGGAGCTTTAACAGTTCCTGGGAATGCTAGTCCATATACAGAAGCCAATATTTCACAAGATCCGGAAGCAGCTAAGTACCTGTTTGAAAGCGGTGTAGACGTGACAATGGTTGGGTTAGATGTAACGCAACGTTCGCTACTAACGAATGCGCATACACAAAGCTGGAGAGAGACAGGTAGCGTTGCCGGTAAAACATACGCAGATATGGTAGATTATTATATTTCTCAACATTTTGATACGAACGGTTGCTATTTACACGATCCGTCTGCCGTTATTAATGCAGTACATCCTGAATTTTTCACCGTGTTACCAATGCATATGACCGTTGTAACAGAAGGCGAAGCAGTAGGTAGAACAATCGGAGATCCGTATAAATTACGTGATGCAAACCCGAATGTAAAAGTTTGCATCGGCGTAAATTCACCAGAACTAGTGAATCATTTGCACAAAACACTTATGTCTTTATTTAAAAAATAAAAAGTGAAGGGAGCTATTGCAATGACAGCTCATGTAGAAAATCCTAATTTGAACATGCCTATTAAAAAAGCAGGTATTGTAGCTTTAACTGTAACATTAATACTATGTGTTTTAACATATCAATTTAACTTAAGCATGGTAACACCAGCACTTCCAAACATTGCCGATTCTTTAAATGTTGGTGTAGATCAAGTATCTCAAGTTTCTAGTTTGTTACTACTTGTTTCATCTATTGCTGGTGTAGTACTTGCTCGTTGGAGTGACTTTATCGGTCGCCAACGTGCACTTGTTATCATTCTCGTGTTAATGGGAATCGGAACAATTTTATGTATGTTTGCTCCTAATTTTACTGTTCTTATGATTGGTCGCGTTTTCCAAGGTGCTACAGGTGCAGCATTCCAGCTTTGTTACGTTATTTTAAAAGAAGCAGTTAGCCCGAAAAAATTCGGTACGATCCTTGGTGTTATTACTGCTGCAAATGGTGGAGTGGCTGGTATCGATGGGTACCTAGGTGGACTTCTAAGTGATAACTTTGGTTTCAGATCTATCTTCGTAGTAATTTTAATCGTTGGTCTTATTGCTTTCTTAGGTGTTAAGGCAACTGTTCCGAAAGGTAGACCAGCTACCACTACAGGTAAAATGGACTGGTGGGGTGCTTTAGCAATTGCCGTTGTACTAATCTGCTTAACTAACTTCGTATCTACAGGTTCAGCAGATGGTTGGTTATCAACGATGTCCCTTATCTACTTTTTTGGTACCGCTATCTCTATGGTTGCATTCTGGTTTATTGAGAAGAAGAGTGAATCTCCTCTGTTCCCAGTAGAACATTTGAAGTCTCGCCAAGTATGGCCGGTTATTACAACAACTTTATTAACGTTAAGTGGAGTATTCGCAGTCATCAACTTTTCAATCGTAATGCTCAGTCAAGATAAAACAGTAGGGTTTGGTTTAAGTGCAGCAACAACTGGATTATTATTCTTAATGCCTGGTGCAATCATTGGATTGTTCAGTGCACCGTTATCCGGTTGGATTGCTGGAAAATTTGGATGGGTACGCTGGTTGCGAATTGGTTTAATTATCAACATTGCTATCCTACTTGTAATCGCTTTAATGTGGGAAAACCAATGGGTTGTATTTGGCGCTATTATAGCAATGGGCTTCACGTACAACGGATTAATTCTTACAACAATAAATGGACTTGGAGTAATTCAAGCACCAGATGAAGCACCTTCTGCATTAACAGGATTTAATGGAGCTGCATTTGGTATCGGGGCATCATTAGGTATCGGCTTAGTTGCACCACTTGTGGCAGAGGGAACTGCTAGTGGATTTTCAAACGCGATGTGGATTTCCATGATTATCACCATCTTTGCCTTAGTTTCGAGCCTGTTCATTATTCCAAAACCAGTAAAGAAAGATTAATACGATAAACGTTTAAGTTGGGGGGAAGAGGAGATAATGTATCATGCTCCTACTTCCCCCTTTTAATATAAGGCTCTGTTAATGTTCATTGTTGTTAACAACTTAGTTGATTGTGGCGGATGTACACGAGACTCCTGCGGGAACAGCACGAGCCGAAGATCCACTTGGCAAAGCGGTTTTCTTTGCCAAGTTAGCTGAGACCGTGCCCGCGGAAAGCGAGTGTACAGGAGCCAAAATCAACAACAGAGTTTAACAGAGCTTAATATAAAAGAAAAGGATGTTTATATCATGAATGAAAAAGTAGTAGTTATTACAGGTGCAGGAAGTGGACTTGGTGCTTCCTTAGCTAAAAAATATTCTGAATCTGGTAGTCATGTTTGCTTACTAGGTAGAAAAAGAGAGAGACTAGAGCGCACTGCAAAAACATTAATGAATGAGTATTCCATTTATGAATTAGATGTTACGAACAAATCAGAGGTAGATTCCGTATTTGCTGCCATTAAAGCAGAGGTTGGAACGATCGATTTATTAATTAATAATGCTGGATTAGGTGTGTTTGATCTTGCAGAAAATTTAACAGAAGAATCTGTCCACCAAATGATTGATATCAATCTTAAAGGAACAATCTTTTGTGCCCAAGCTGTTTTACCTGACATGAAAAAGAATAATAAAGGGAAAATAGCAAACATCATTTCCACTGCAGGGCTTGAAGGAAAAGTAACGGAATCCGTATATTGCGCAAGTAAATTCGGAGTACGCGGATTTACAGAAAGCTTACTAGTCGAACTAAAAGACAGCGCAGTTCAAGTATACGCTGCCTACATGGGCGGAATGAAAACTGAATTCTGGGATGGCATATACACACAAGAAGAAATAAAAGACCTAATGGACCCTGACGACGTAGCAGACATCATCATCGACAACATAAAACCACGCAAAAACCTCAACGTCACAGAAGTCGTCATAAAAAATAGTAAGTAAGAGGAGGGACATGGGGTCAGGAACGTTGACCCGGTTTTGAAGTGGGACGTGGGGTCAGGATTCTTGTCCCAGTTTTGAAATTGGAAAATAGTTGCTGCGTGCCTAGTTTCAGCTATTTTCGTTCGAAGAGGTCACGATGGAAGTTCTATCGTGACCTCTTCTTCCTTTTTTTGTTATAGGTGGTCACGCAGGGCGCTTCAATGTGCCCTGCTCTTCCAATTTTTCTCTTAAGCTGTCACGTTGGAAGCCTCATCGTGCCCGGTGCCATCCAATTTTTCGTTCAAGCGGTCACGCAAGGAGCTCTATCGTGCCCAGTTCCATCATTTTTACCCCGAAGCGGTCACGCAGGAAGCCCCAACATGCCCGCCTCCATCAGTTTTTCACTCAAGTGGTCACGCAAGGAGCTCCAATGTGCCTAGCTCCTTCAGTTTTTCTATCAAGTGGTCACGCAAGAAGCCCCAACATGCCCACTTCATCAATTTTTCACTCAAGCGGTCACGCAAGAAGCTCCAACATGCCTGCCTCCATCAGTTTTTCACTCAAGTGATCACGCAGGAAGCCCCATCGTGCCCAACTCCATCAATTTACACACTCTAAGGTCACGAACCAAATCCAAAATCAGTAACCCAACACATAAAAAAAAGAAGTAATTCCTCCCACTCCAATCACTGAGCAGAGCAATTACTTCTTTCCCTTCAATAGGTAGAATCTCCTAACCTTACCCGAAAGAAAGGTAATATTTTATTCAATATAGAATTCTATTATACAGAATTTTAACCACTTACCTGGAGGTAGACCATGGAAATATATACTTTCACTCAAGAAACAGGCAAGAAAATTACAAAATTTGATTCAGATTTTGTCATGTCTCGTATCATTCAAACGGAGCAGCAAGCCCGTATTGGATGTATGTACTTAGAAGAAAATGGAATTATTGGTTACCATCAAGCAGTAGTTCCTCAGCTTCTATTAATTATAAATGGGGAAGGGGAGGTTTGTGGTTCGAATAAAGAATATGTGAAGGTTCAAGCGGGTGATGCGGTGTATTGGGAGAAAGATGAATGGCATGAAACAAAAACAGAAACAGGATTGACTGCGATTGTAATAGAAAGTGAACAATTAAGTCCAGCGACATTTATGACCTCTAGCTATCGCACTATATAATAATCGTAAAACCGAAAATTTCACACAACATGCGCTATAATACCTTTTATATAAATTGTATATAAAGGTGTGTACACCATGTTTTATTCAGTTGCATTATTTTTATTAGCTGGGCTTGCTGAAATAGGTGGCGGATATTTAATTTGGCTATGGTTAAGAGAGGGTAAGTCTTTTTATTGGGGGTTTTTCGGTGGGGTGGCTTTAATCTTGTACGGTGTTGTCGCTACTTTTCAAACATTTCCGTCCTTCGGAAGAGTATATGCTGCATATGGAGGAGTGTTTATTGTACTTTCTGTCTTGTGGGGATGGGGAGTTGACAGAAAAACACCCGATCTATATGACTGGCTTGGTGCTGCCATTTGTATAGTTGGGGTTGCAGTCATGCTCCTTCCATCCAGAAGTTAAAAGGGACATAGGGTCAGGAACCTCGTCCCTAGTTTCACTAGTGGGACAATGTTCCTGACCCCGCGTCCCTCCCTTAAAGCCAATACGTTTCGCCAATCTTCAGTACTTTTCGTTGTTCTTCAGGAAGAGATTGTCGTTCCCATTCTTTATTAAATCTTTCTAATGCTTCTGGTCCTGTATCGTCGGCTAGGCGGTAGGCGCCGTAATGCATTGGTATAAAAACATTTCCATTCGACTCTAAAAATGCTTTGATCGCATCTTCTGGATTAATATGGGATGGAGCCATAAACCATTCCGGTTCATACGCGCCAATTGGCATGAGAACGATATTGATAGAATAGCGGTTTGCGATTTCTTTGAAACCACTAAAATAGCCAGTATCGCCAACGAAATAAATAGATTCACCATTTCTACTATTCTCGAAAATCCAGCCACCCCAGTGCGACGTGTTCCAATCATTCAACGTCCGTCTAGTCCAATGTTGAGCTGGAACAAATGATAGTTTCATATGTTCAGATTCTAGCTGAAAATCATCCCACCAATTAGCTTCTACTACTCTTTTATAGCCTCTCCGTGTAAAAGCAGATTTCAAACCATAAGGAATGTAATAGGTAGGATCCCCTTTCAATTTTCGGATAGAAGGAAAATCTAAGTGATCATAATGTCCGTGTGAAATGACGACAATATCAATTTCCGGGAGATCCTTTATAGCAATTCCGGGCTTTGTTAAACGCTTCTGAAAGCCCATATATGTTGCCCACACCGGGTCGGTAATGATATTTAATCCATTCATATGGATGAAAAAGGTAGAATGACCAATCCAAGTAATGGAGGTTTTTGAATGATTAGCATGGAGACTCTCCACATCTACTTTTTCGCAATAGGGAATCTGAACGGATAAATCCTTTTTCTTTTTTCTTCTTTCTTTCGACCAGCGAAGCATATCTTTAAATGTCTTCTTATCCGGTATATCATCAAAGTTTTTATATCTATTTACCATCATTCACACCTCCTAACTGGATTATAGCAGGACGCTTGGTAGAAATGGAATAATGTTTTGAACAACTTCTTGTCTCGGGAAAAAAAGGGACAGTGAACCTGACCCCGCGTCCCAGTTCCAAAACGGGTCAAGGTTCCTGACCCCGCGTCCCAGTTCCAAAACGGGTCAAGGTTCCTGACCCCGCGTCCCAGTTCCAAAGCGGGTCAACGTTCCTGACCCCACGTCCCAGCTCAGCCTTCATCTACTACTTCTTTTAGGATTTCGTAGGAGCGTTTTTGTTTGGCAGGGTCGAATATATAGCTGACTGCCATGATTTCGTCTACATTGTATTTATTTTGGAATTCTTGTAGCTGTTGGCGAATCGATGCTTTGCTTCCCATGAATGTGACACTGCTCATGTTGGATGCTACTAATGCTTCTTGCTCATTCCAAATATCATCCATGCTTTCCACAGGTGGGCTTAGTTTCATCTGCGATCCTCTAACGACATTTAAGAAAAATTGTTGCATCGTTGTGGATTCAAATTCTGCTTCTTCATCTGTTTCCGCAGCGATTACATTGAGACAAACCATCATATAAGGCTTATCTAAGTACTCAGAAGGTTGGAATTCAGCTCGGTAAATGTTAATCGCTTCTTCCATCCAGCGCGGTGCAAAATGAGAAGCAAAAACGTAAGGTAATCCCATTTTCGCTGCTAAATGAGCTGAATCTGTGGAAGAACCTAAAATATAAATCGGGATATTCGTTTCCACACCAGGATAAGCTTTTACATAGCCTTGCTTTTCCTCAGGTCCAAAATAGGTAAGTAATGCTTTCACATCTTCTGGGAATGTATAAACTGTGTCATGCTTTGAACGTCTTAGCGCACTTGCGGTTAACATATCCGTCCCTGGTGCACGGCCAAGTCCAAGATCTAAACGATCAGGGTAAATTGTTGCCATCGTTCCAAATTGCTCTGCGACTACTAGTGGCGCATGGTTTGGCAACATAACTCCGCCGGAACCAACACGAATGGTATTTGTATGCTCTAATGTATGTTTAATGAGAATCGACGTAGCAGAACTCACCAATGTAGGAGTGTTATGATGTTCTGCAATCCAATAGCGAGTGTAGCCTAATTTTTCCGTCGCTTGTGCCAAATCGACCATCGCATCAATTGCTTCTTTCGGACCTTGTCCTTGACGAATAGGGGCGAGATTTAATACTGAAACTGGTATATTTATATTAGACATGCATCATTATTCCTTTCTATGAAAAAAATTCTACTTCACTTTATTATAGTAACTAGGTGAATAGGAAAACAAAAAGTATGCCTGTAGTAAAAAAACAACTTTTAAGGAGGTATTGAAAGTGAGCTCACAACAAAATGATATAAAACTAGCTCCTTGGCTATCTGTAAGTAATGGAGCGGAAGCATTGCAATTTTATAAAAAAGCATTTCATGTAGAGGAAATTTATCGTCTAGATGATAATGGAACATTAATCATCGCACATGTAAAAGTTGGCAGTGCAGAATTTTGGATTCAAGAAGATCCGGAAAGTAATGCTCCTGCTCGAATGATTATGACGGTTCCTGATCCCGATTCATTATTTGACCAAGCACTTAAAGCAGGAGCAACAGAAGTGGTACCAGTGAATGAAAGTCATGGCTGGCGTGTAGGAAGACTCGTCGATCCGTTTGGCCATCATTGGGAAATTGGTAGACAACTATAATAGATACTCGTTAGAAAAAAGGACAAACCGTACTAGCCTTGATAGCTAAGTACGGTTTTTCGCATTTATCTTCTCGGTTGAATTTGTCTCGTTGTAAGCACACTTAAAGCGTCTCGAGTTTTTCTGGCAAATGCGAGTGGATGGTCAATTGATACCCAGTGCATGTACATTAAACGCGGCTTGTCGAATAACCAATGGTTGTGAATAGCTGTAACGATAATTCCGTGTTGACGAAGTTTACTAATAAAAGGGTTGATTTCAGATTGGAGGATAACCGTTTCTCCACTACAAAGTGCACGACCATCAGGTGTCATCGACTCAAAGTTAAACATTTGTGGTATAAGTAAAAATGATCGTCCACGTCTGCCAAGAACAACTGGTTTAATATTAAGGCGCGACCTCATCACCATACATACTCCATCTTCAAATGAATGCATCGTCCCACCAAGAATGCGATTGAACTTATCGCAAAGCTGTGACTCGTTTATATCGTCGTGAGCGAAAGTGAATTCTTCATCCAAAACGTCTACATTTGCTTTAGTTGATTCTACTGTAATATCACGGGTAGTTAGTACTTTCATAGCTTCACGAACTTTTTTTGCAAAAGTAATAGGGTCATCAATAGATTCAAAATGCATATACATGAGACGAGGTTTATCAAACAGCCAGTGATTGTGTACTGCGGTGACAATAATGTCAAACTTTCTCAACTTACTCATAAAAGGATTAACTTCTTCTTGAAGGAGTACCGTTTCCCCAAGGCATAAAGCCTTTCCACCCCTATCCATATTTTCAAATGAAAAAGCTTGTGGAACAAACATAAACGAATCTGCTTCTCTCCCTAAAACAATGGGGTGTAGATTAGTTCTAGAACGTGTGGCTGTACAAACCCCATTAATAATACTAGGAGTAGAGTTGAGAATTCTCGCAAATTCCTGACAAAGCTTTGATTGGCTTTTTTTCATACTTGTCAATATAAAAGCCTCCTTTACATAGTGATAAATAAAGCCAGTACTATAAGGTATGTACATCCAAAATTACTGCATCTGTTAAATGCACTATTAAAAAGGCACATTATGGAGGGACGTGGGGTCAGGAAAGTTGTCCCGCTCGCGAAACTGGGACAAGGTTCCTGACCCCACGTCCCCTGACCCCACGTCCCTTCTTTTTTTATTTTTAAATAATTTCTGTAAATTTTGTATTTAACTCTTGAATCACACGTAACGTGTTGTTTTATACTGGAGGAGAGAGGAGGAGGTACATGATGTATACGATTGGTAAGCTATCGAAGAATACTGGAGTAACAGTAAGAACGTTAGATTATTATGATGAGATTGGTTTGGTAAAACCTTCATCCAAAACAAGTGGCGGGCATCGGCTTTATGATGAAGATGATGTGATGCGCTTAGAGCGAGTTCTAGCATTGAAGTATATGGGATTTTCGCTGGAACAAATTAAAGACATTTTAGAAAAATCAACTTCGACTTGGCAACAAGCAATAGAACAACAATTAGAGATGGTTAAACGAGAGCAGGAACGATTGAAAATGTTAGAACAGGCACTTCGAGGTGTATCGTATTCTATTGAAATGGAGGGGCAAGTCAATTGGTCGATTATTTTTATGACGATACAATTGTTTCAACAAAATCCAGAAGAAATTTTTCAACAATATAATGAGTTTTTAACAGAAGAAGATATGAAAAAAATTTTGAAGATGAACGAACAAATAACGGAGGAAGATTCCAGGGAATGGGGACGCGTTATTAGTGAAATTAGAAGTAATCTCGATGCAGATCCAGCATCTGAATTTGCTCAAAAACTAGTGGAACAGTGGATGAACCAAGCAGAGAAAATGTTTGGGGGAGACAAAAAATTGCTTCGAAACTTGTGGGAATCGCTACAAAATTTAAAAGAAGGTATCGTCTTTTATCCAATGGATAAAGAAATTATTATTTTTATTGAACGAGTAGCGTCTGAAATGGAAAATAGTGAACTACTAAGTTATCAAACAGAAAAGGAGGGGACATAATGATTCTGGAAGTGGAAGGGTTAACAAAGCGGTTTGCTGGCCGAGGGAAATCTGTCAAAGTGGCGAACGACAATTTAACATTTAGTATTAAAGAAGGCGAGATATTTGGGCTCTTAGGGCAAAATGGCGCTGGAAAAACCACTTTGGTCAATCAAATTTTAGGGCTAATAACACCTGATTCTGGAACTATAAACTTACTTGGCGAATCCATCATCCAATCTCCTGCACGAGCGAGATCGATTTGTTCCGTCCAACCGCAGTCGCAGGTTCCCCTAGGTTTACTTACTCCTAAGCAAGCAGTTACGTTAATGGGAAAAATGCGGGCTGGGAAAAAGTTCAATCCAAAACGAGTGGATATGCTGTTTGAGGAGTTGAATATGGATGAATGGGCGAATGTGGAAGGGGAAAAACTTTCAGGTGGTGCCCGCAGATTGACGGCTTTTTGCATGGCCGTTGTTGCTCCCGGTAAGTTGGTCATACTGGACGAACCGACAAACGATGTAGACCCGGTTCGCAGGCGCTATCTATGGCAGGTCATACGTAAGCTGACAAATGACGGAACTTCCGTTATTTTAGTTACCCATAATGTCGTGGAGGCAGAAAAGGCAGTGGACCGAGTGGCTATCTTACACAAAGGAAGACTTCTTACTCAGGGGACACCTTCCGAAGTGAAAAGTAAAGTACGTGATCAAATGCGGCTCGAGATGAACTTACTGAAGGACTTTGATGAAATAGATATGCCTACATGGACGATTTCCTCCAATCGTAAAGGTGCTCGGATCATCATGACGATTGATCAGGAGCAAGTATCTTCCACGATAGATTGGGTAAAAGACAGAGTAGAAAAAGGATTTGTCATGGATTACTCCTTATCTCCTTCCACTATCGAGGATGTATACATTGAATTGACTTCTGGAAGGTGGGAATGGGATGAATAATATGGTCAGCCATTATAAATACGTTTTCCAAATGCAGCTACTTCGGAATGGCGGGTTTTTAGTATTTATGGTCCTTATTCAAATCTTAATTGCGATTGGAATTGTGATTGGCTTTACGTATTTAATTCCAGATCCAAGTAAAAGTAGCATTCTATATTTGGCAACTGGAGCACCAACTTTAATCTTGGTCTTTACTGGTTTAGTGATTTTGCCACAACAAATTGGGACAGCTAAAGCGGATGGTTATATGGAGTATATAAAGACTTGGCCGGTGAATCGTTCTGTTATACTTGGAGCCGATACTACAATATGGTTATTGATTACGATTCCTGGCATTATTGTTTCATCGATTGTCGCCCAGTTTATGTTTAACCCAGGCTACGATGTTTCATGGACAGTAGCGCCGGCTTTGCTCATGATTGCCTTAACTTCTATAGGGGTTGGGTACGGATTTTCCTATCTTTTATCACCGGTAGCCTCCTTAGCAGTCTCCCAAGTGACCGTTTTTGGGGCACTCATGTTTTCACCGATAAATTTTCCAATGGAGCGCCTTCCAGAATGGCTTCAAATACTGCACGAGGTATTACCAATTTACTCTATGGCAGAAATTATGCGCGCATCGTTAGCAAGCTCGACTTTTACAGCAGAAGCAGGAAATTATATCAATTTATTTATTTGGTGTTTGTTAGGTTACGGCGGAGCGATTTACATTTTAAATAAGACGTAGATAATTGGGCCCCAACACAACTTTACTTTTGCAAACTCACATAGTAAAATTAATTTATTAGATTTCAATGATGAACAAATAAAACATTCGAGGTGCATTTTGTGAGTGCTGTAGGTTCTAAATAGGAGATAACTAAATGAAATAAAAGGATCGACATCAGGGGAATTTTTTATGGAATTCGTACCCCTTATTTCGTCGTGGATTTATTTCAAAACCTATGAAGATACCTATCATACTTTTAAAATGCGTGTAATATTCTTGGAAGCTGTCCATTATTTGTGCCTGCTTTCCATGAATATGTTTATTACACAACCT
Organism: Lederbergia graminis; assembly: GCF_042655485.1. Taxonomy (NCBI): domain Bacteria; kingdom Bacillati; phylum Bacillota; class Bacilli; order Caryophanales; family Bacillaceae; genus Lederbergia; species Lederbergia graminis. Next base: position 144,094 of record NZ_JBHSMC010000011.1, on the reverse strand, counting down.
TTTTAAATGTAAAAGCTGCGGTATCGTCCGCAGCTTTTTTATATTTATTTTTACTAAATGGAGAAAAATATCTCATTGGAATCTAATGAGTAGGTGTCTTCATGTATGATGCAGAAAAATCATCGTGAGGAGCGAGGAAATTGAATAAAATGACATTTGAAAAATTGCAATATAACGAGTTAAAAGAAATCGTTCAATCGTATTGTGTTAGTAGTTTAGGAAAGAAACTGTTAGATAAAATGGAACCAAGTTCGCATTTGCAAGTCGTGAAAAATAGACTAAATGAGACGACGGAAGCGCGAGCGATTTTAAATACAGGGACCACTGTGCCGTTTCAAGGTCTTACCAATATTGAAATCATCATTCAAAATCTTGAAAAAGGGATGATGCTAGGAGCTAGTGAATTAGTTTCGGTGTCAGACTTTTTAAGAGGATGTAGAAGAGTGAATAAATTCATGATGGATAAGGAATTTATCGCACCAGTACTGTCATCGTATGCGAATTCCATTTCTGAATTTATCAAACTCGAAGAAGAGATTAATCTCTCCATAAAAGGCGATCGCGTCGATTCATCCGCAAGTAGAGAATTGAGACGGATCCGCAATAGTATCGAAACATTTGAAGAGAAGATTAAAGAGCGCCTAAATAAATTTTTAAATAGTAGTGCGAATAAAAAATATATTCAAGAGTTCTTCATTAGCAAGAAGGACGACCGCTATACGATTCCGATTAAAGCTTCGTATAAAAATCAAATTCAAGGTACGATTGTGGAAGTTTCTTCTAAAGGGACAACGGTTTTTATCGAGCCTCATTCCGTTGCAAAATTAACTGCTGAACTCGCAAGTTTAAAAGCCGAGGAAGAAATAGAGGAATATCAAATTTTAGCTACATTATCTGGGATGGTCATGGAGAACATTCAAGAAATGAAGATAAATCTAGAAGTGATCAGCCAATATGATATGGTGTTTGCGAAAGCAAAATTCAGTAAACAAATCGATGGGATTGAACCAAAGTTAAATGATCATGGTTATATAAAATTAGTGAACTGTAAGTATCCATTATTATCAGGAGAAGTAGTACCACTTGATTTTGAAATCGGCAAAAATTACCGGAGTTTAATTATTACTGGGCCAAATGCAGGTGGGAAGACCGTTGTCTTGAAAACGATTGGATTACTAACATTAGCCACCATGTCAGGCTTTCACATAACTGCGGATAAGGAAACGGAAATATCCGTATTTGACCATATTTTTGTCGATATTGGCGACAATCAAAGTATGGAAAATGCGTTGAGTACTTTCTCATCTCATATGAAAAATCTTTCGGAAATCATGAGGATGTCTACGAATAGTACACTTTTATTATTTGATGAAATTGGTAGTGGAACAGAACCGAATGAAGGATCTGCACTTGCGATTTCTATTCTAGAGGAGTTTTATCATATGGGTTGTATCACTGTTGCGACTACACATTATGGTGAAATTAAACGTTTTTCCGAAACTCATCCTGATTTTATGAATGCTGCTATGCAATTCAATAGTGAAACGCTCGAACCAAAATATAAATTGCTCATTGGGAAATCAGGCGAAAGTAATGCACTTTGGATTTCTAAAAAGATGAATATACGCGAACATGTACTGCAAAGAGCGAAAGCATATATGGAAAATAAAGAATATCAGTTACAAATGGTGAATGAAGATAAAATACGCAAGCCGAAGATAATCAAAGAGAAAACAAAAACGAAGGTTGATTATCAAAAAGGGGACCGTGTGCAATTATTAGACCATGACGACGTTGGGATTGTGTTTAAAGAAGTCGACAATTACGATAATGTAGTCGTGTTCTATAACGACGAATTTGTTCCTGTAAACGTAAAGCGACTTGCTTTAGAATTATCGGCAAAGGAACTATACCCGGAAGGATACGATCTCGAAACACTATTCGTCGACTACGACACACGGAAAATGCAACACGACATTGAACGAGGCTCCAAAAAGGCACTTCGTAAAATTCATAAAGAGATTAGGAATAGAAAATAAATGAAATAAGGCAAAGGGACAGGATTGAATTCTTCATTATGGAGAAACATCATTCTGCTCCTTTGTCTTTTTTTGTGTGTTCATTCTTTGAAAGAGTGTTACTATTATGTATATTAACTTATTGAATATTTGGAGGTTCATCTATGCTTTACGAAATATACGGAAATCTAGAAAGTGAGCAAGTTATTGTCGCGTTACCTGCACTTGGGGAACGAAAAGAAATGTATAAAGAACTTGCAAATCAACTAAAGGAATATAAAATGATAGCTTTTGATTTACCAGGACATAATCAAGCGGTTCAAGACGATTATTCCATTGCTACATACATAGAGTTTATTAAGAAAACATTAGATGAGTTAGAGGTTTCATCCGCACATTTTATCGGAAATTCGATTGGTGGCTGGATCATACAAGAGATGTACAGCGTCTATCCGGAAAAAGTTTCTTCCTTGCTATTGCTAGATGGTGGTTTTTACTTTTTAGGCGATCGTGTAGATATGGATAGTGATGAGGAAATCCAATTGCCAATCGTAGAAAAGTTAGAAGATTTACAAGCGGCCATTACCGAAATGGTGTATGAAATGGAAGGATTAAGTGAAAATACATACTCGAATTTAAATAGTTATATGTTAGGGAATTTTGTGTTAAAAAATGATTTGTATATGCACCATAGTAACGAAGAAGCTTTAAATAGTCTAAATCAGGAAATTCTCCATCATAACTACTGTTTACAAGCCGATATCAACATTCCTTTTAATCTATTAATCGCAAAAAATAATGTAGACGAGATTAGTCAACAAAAATTACAACAATTTAAGAATACACACCCATCGGCAAAAGTAAAAGTGATCGAAAACGGCTATCACTTCCTACCAATCACCAACCCAAAAGAAGTAACCGAATTTATTCGCACTAATATATAGGGACACGGGGTCAGACAATTTGTCCCACATCAAACGGTTAGACAGAGGGACACGGGTGGGACGTGGGGTCAGAGTATTTGTCCCAAACCAAACAATGGGACGAGGTTCCTGACCCCACGTCCTATTTACAGACGTTCTTTCGCCATGCGAATCATTTCTTTTACCATATTACCACCGATTGGGCCACCGATTTTGCCAGCTTGTTCTGAAGTAAGCTCGCGATTTTTCCCTTTATTTAGTGTAATTCCTTGTTCTTTTGCAATTTCGTATTTCACATCATCGGGATTTTGGACATTGTACCCTTTTGCTTTCATGACATTCGCTTTTAATTGGTTTAATTGTTCTCGTGCTTCTGGAACAAGAATTTTATTTTTCCTAGCCATGGAAATCCTCCTTTTTTCATTAGTGTCCCCAAAATTTAAATCATCACCCACATCCTTATCTATATGAATCCAATATATAGGAAGAAAATAATGGAAAGAAAAAACGATTGACTATTTACCCATGGGGGTATAATATGAGTCTGTAAGTTATTTTACACCTGTCGTTCACCACGACTTTTAATTTACTTAAAAAATTACCCCTGGGGGTATACAAAAATCAACATACAAAGGAGAATCATTAAAATGAAAAAGATATCTGCACTTGAATTACAAAACAAACTAGAAAATGGTGAGTCCATTCATATCATTGATGTTCGTGAGGATGACGAAGTAGCTGCAGGTAAAATTCCTGGGGCAGCACATATTCGCTTAGGTGACTTACCATATTCTTTAGAGAAACTCGATAAAAATAAACATTACTATATGGTTTGTCGTAGTGGTGGTAGAAGTGGTAGAGCGTGTGAGTTTTTAATGGACAATGGTTATGATGTGACCAATATGACGGGCGGTATGTTAGCTTGGGAAGGCGAGATTGAATAACGACGCTACGATAAGGAGGAGATATGGAATGGGAAAGAAAGTATTAATTGTTGGCGGTGTAGCTGGTGGTGCATCAACTGCAGCAAGAGTTCGAAGACTAGATGAAAGTGCGGAAATCATTATGTTTGAAAAAGGACCGCACGTATCTTTTTCCAACTGTTCATTGCCATATCATTTAAGTGGTATTGTCGAGGATAGTGAAAAACTTGTCATCATGCGCCCAGATGTGTTTAAGTCTCGCTATAATATAGAAGCTCGTGTCCATCATGAGGTTGTTCGCATAAATCGTGATGCGAAAACTGTTACGGTGAAAAATTGGTTAACAGATACGACATATGAAGAGAGCTATGATACGTTAGTGCTTTCCCCTGGGGCAGCTCCAATTCGTCCAAACTTAGAAGGAATCGATCAGTCTCATGTTTTCACTGTACGCAATGTAGGTGATATCGAAAATATTGCATCATTTGTAAAACAAAATGGTGTGAAGGATATTGCTGTCATTGGTGGAGGATTCATTGGGGTAGAGGTAGCTGAAAATTTACGATTAGCTAATTACAATGTATCGCTTGTCGAATTTGCCAATCAAATTATGACGCCTTTTGATTATGATATGGCGCAAATTTTGCATAAAGAAATGCTGGACCATGGAGTGTACCTCATCGTGGATGATGGTCTTGCTAAAATCGGCGATGAATTCATTGAAACGAATAAAGGAAAAAGAATCGCTGCACAAGCAGTTGTTTTAGCAATTGGAGTTCGCCCAGAAACAAGCTTGGCAAAAGATGCTGGCTTAGAAATCGGTGAAACTGGGGCAATAAAAGTAGATTCCAATTATGTCACAAGTGATAAAAATATATACGCTGTTGGGGATGCAATCGAAGTATATCATCGCTTATTACACAAGCCAACGCGACTTGCACTTGCAGGACCAGCACAAAAGCAAGCAAGAGCAGCTGCAGATCATATGTATGGAATCCCGAATCGCAACCAAGGAGTGATTGGCTCCTCATCTATTCACCTATTCGACCTAAATGCGGCGTCTACTGGATTAAATGTGAAAACTGCAGAGTTAGCAGGTTTACATGTAGATTCCGTCTATTTAATGCCAGGTGATAAAGTAGGGCTCATGCCAAACAGCAATCCGATGCATTTTAAACTAGTGTTTGAAATTCCGACTGGCAGAATTTTAGGTGCACAAGCAATCGGAAAAGGGAACGTCGATAAAAGAATCGATGTGATTGCAACGATGATCATGATGAATGGAACATTAGATGACTTAAAGGATTTAGAACTCACTTATTCCCCAATGTTAGGAACTGCTAAAGATGTCGTTAACCATGCGGCATTAGTGGGGTTGAATATTTTACATGGTGTATATAAAGAAGTGAAGGTATCAGAAGTTCGCAAGTTAGTAGAGAATAATGCCTTTATTATTGATGCTCGTGAACGAAATGAATACAATGGAGGCCACTTATTAAATGCGATAAATATACCTTTAAGTGAATTCCGAGACCGTCTCGGGGAAATTCCAAAAGATAAGTCAGTGTATATTCATTGTCGCTCAGGTCAAAGGAGTTATAATATGGTTATGGCTCTACAACATCTTGGATATGAAAATGTATATAATATTTCTGGTTCCTATTTAGGAATTAACCTATTTGAGTATTTTAATGATATTGTTACAGGTAGAGATAAAATTGTGACAGAATATAACTTTAAATAGTCATCCAAAGGAGGAAATAGGTTGAATTACGATAAATCCGTTGTCAATCGCTTAAAGCGAATTGAAGGACAGATTAAAGGCGTTTTAAACATGATCGAACAAAACAAAGATTGTCGTGAAGTGGTAACGCAATTATCTGCTTCCCGAAGTGCAATTGATCGTACGATTGGACTGATTGTCAGCATGAACCTAGAACAATGTGTCCGAGAAAATATGGAAAAAGGCGAAGAAACAGAAGGACTTGTAAAAGAAGCAGTCGAATTATTAATCAAAAGTAGATAAGGGACATGGGGTCAGGAACCTTGTCCCATCACGAATATTAATATACCCTGGCAGGTATAGAGTGGGACGCGGGGTCAGGAACCCTGTCCCATCGTTTTAATATACAAATACCCTTAGAGGTATAAAGTACGGGAAGGTGAAATAGATGGATATGATGCAGTGGGTTATTATACTATTAATAGTAGGGTTTTTCGCAATACGATTCCTACCAGTCAAAGGTGTAACAAATATTACAGTTCAACAAGCAAAAGAGAAGTTCTCACATAAAGATGTACAATTCATCGATGTACGCACACCAGGTGAATATAAAGCAAACCATCGCCCGCCATTTAAAAATATCCCGCTTTCATCATTGACAAACAAGCTAGATCAATTAGAAAAAGATAAAGACATTGTAGTCATCTGTCAAAGTGGGATGAGAAGTGCAAATGCTGCCAAGCTTTTAAGAAAACATGGATTTGAAAAAATCTATAATGTAAAAGGCGGAATGGGAGCCTGGTATTAATGAAGAGGACCGTGGGGGCAGGAAACCCAAAAGGTGGGACGAGGTTCCTGACCCCACGTCCCAAAAAGGAGAGTTATACATATGCCCTCAGCGTGGATGTTAGGTCCTTTTGTGTTAAAAAGTTATATTGTGGTACTCATTATTAGTTTTTTATTGGCAGTTTTATTTTTCAGGTTTACGAGTCCACATTCAAAAAACGCCCAAAAAGTATTAAACAATTACATAGAGTCACTCGTATTAACTTTAGTTGTCTCCATTTTCATCGCGAAAATCATTCTGCATTTTCCTCTTTTTACCGAAGATCCAATGGCGGTATTGGCTCATCCAAGTGATGCGAATGTATTTTATATCGCATTTTCATTTACGATATTGTTCGGAATTTGGAAATGGCGGAAGATAAAGCTAGATGTTGGAGATGTATTACTAGCTTGCATTCAAATATTTGCTGTTGCTGCCTTCGTATATGAAATAGCACAGCTACTTTGGGAAAACAAAGTAAATATCATGTACATCACAGTTTTAGTGGTATTGGTTATTTTAAGTTTCCTATTTCGCAGAAAAATTTCTTCGCTATTTAGTGCGTCAATACTACTGATGATATGGGGATCCACGCAATTAATACTGCCAATAATCACGGAAACGAGCCTTTTTCAATATACAGTAGCTCCTGCTTTTTATAGTGTCATTTTTCTAGTAGGCTTTACTTTGTTTATGCTCAGCAAGAGAGCAGGGGTAAAAAATATTGCTGTTCTCATTGTACTAGCTGGTATGTTCCTCTGGGCAGTTGTTGATTTTATAGGAGAAGCTGAACAAAGAATTGCTACAAAAAATATAAAGTCTGAGGAGATAGGTTCACGCGGCATCGGGCTTGATATAGGTGATATCGCTCCCGATTTCAGCTTGGAAACCTTAAACGGCGAGAAGCTGTCACTCTCAGAATACCGTGGACAGGTTGTGATGATTAACTTTTGGGCAACATGGTGTCCACCTTGTCGTGCGGAAATGCCGGACATGCAGAAGTTTTACGAAAAAAGTGATATCGTCATTTTAGCTGTTAACCAAACAAAATCAGAAACAAGTATAGGGAAGGTTCAAGATTTCACGAAAAAACTCGGCATCACCTATCCCATTTTATTAGATGAAGAAGGGGAAATCGATAGATTATATCGCATTCAACCTTTACCGACGACTTACATGATTGATCCGAACGGCGTCATCCGTTTCAAGACATATGGTCCAATGAACTACGACATGATGATGAAGGAATATCGGAAGTTGAATGAATGAATACTGGATAATTTTTTTCTAGTAATCTCTCATTTTTTTGCTATACTGTAATTCTAAAGGAGGTGCTGATAGGTGGAGAATTCATATACATTCTCGGGTACTTCTTCGACTCATGCAAAGCCTATAAATAGAAAGGCGATACTTTGCATGGGGCGAAACATTTAATTTTATCGCTATAATCGCTTTTCTACTATTGGCTTTGCACCTTATTTTTTCGTAATTCAAAATAAGGAGCGAGCGAATATGAAGTATGTAAATGCAAACAATGTTTTACCAGAAAAGCTAATTTTAGAAATACAAAAGTATGTGCAAGGGGAAACTCTTTACATTCCGAAGAAGGAGTACCGAGAATGGGGAACATTAAGTGGAGGTAGACGCAAGCTGGATCGGCGAAATGCGGCGATACGTGATTCGTTTCAAAGTGGTTGCAGTATCCAGCAGCTAGCAGAAGAATATTACCTGTCCACCGAAACCATTAAGAAAATCGTGTATTCCAATAAAAGATAAACAATGAACACTGGTGATCAACTCATCAGTGTTTTTTATGTATACATTGTTTCTAACTCATCTTTTCCCTATCAATCATCGAGAATCTTGTTTATGATGTAGAAAGGTTACAAGATGGGAGATTTACAAAATGACAACAACATTTATTAAAAATGAGCAACTCAATTTTATAAATAAACAAATAAATTTAATAAAAGATAGTAGGAAAAGAAACGTACCAGCCCATATACTATCTGCAGTATGCGATTTGGCACAGGCGAAAATTTTAGAACTCTTTCCAAATCTTACAACGGAACAACAACAATTATTAGATGTGTCCGGATTACAAACAGATGCGGATTTTGAGGTCTATTTGGAGCGACTTTCAGCATTTATCATTCCTTTTTCAGCGATCACAGGTCAACAATTGAAAAAACTGTTTCCGAAAAATAAAAAGTTAAAGGTACCCGATATTGCAACAATGGATTTACATCATCTGACGTATTTAAGTTGGGATGATGTACGTTCCAGCAAAAAGATTATTGTGTATGAGTTAGAAGGTAAGTTGGTCGGTATTGAATGTAACTTGACACCGTCTAGCAAGAAAAATATTTGTTCCTTCTGTAATACGGTAGGGAATGTCTCTTATTTTTCGACGGTAACAAAAGCAAAAAGGTCCAATAACCCGGATTATTACAAATCGATTGGCAATCTCATTTGTACAGATAGTAACGAGTGTAATAAAAAAATTACAGATGTCACGTATTTAGAGGCGTTTTTGAAAGAGTCACTAGATATAAAATAAGCTAAAAATAATATTGAATTACATTTAAATTCCGTGCTATGATGAAAAAATCAGTGTGTAGAGATATTGGTTCAATTATTTGAGCCAAAAATATATGTCTCACGATACGTCTACCATCTGAAATATGATGTTGGAGATGACGTTTGTGCACGAAGAAACAAGATTACCAAGGAACGGAAAAGAGTTTATATTGTTTTTAGCCATCATTTCAATTCTATCCGTCAATATTATCGCACCTATTATTATGGGATTCGAATTTGGATTTACGAAAGATGTGTACATGGAAACATTACAAGTCCTTCCGTTTGTGTGGGTTTGCGTTATTTTATTAGTAACACTTGTTGCAAATCCGCTTGTGAATAAATTAGTTCCATTATTTGTGAAACCAACAGACAGTTTTAATGCGAGAGTATTATTCACCATCTTGTTCAGTGTAACGATCTTATCTATCTTGTTAACAGTGATAGGGTCATGGATTGGTATGAGAGAGTTTAGTCTTGAACCATTAAAAAACTTCTTTTATATTTGGCCACGTAACTTCTTCATTGCATTTTGGGTAGAAGTATTAATTGCCCAACCAATTGCACGTTTTGCGATGAAAAAGCTTCATGCAAGCCAAGGACGAAAAACATTACAAGCATCATAATAGAAATGCCGACTGTTTTATAAAACGGTCGGTTTTTCAATTTTTTTGGAACTTTTTTACTTTATAAACAGAATTATCGAAAAAAATACTGTATAATTATGGGAAAGGTAAGTACCGAAGGAGTGGATATTTTGAGCGAGAATGATATTGTCTTCACCATTTATATTATATTTATGGTATTTGCACTCGTGGTAAGTATAAAATACGCTTCGATTATGATGAAGAAAACGGGATTATTTCTACCTCAAGTAATTATTGCTGGTACGATACACTTCGTATTAGGTGTTATTGCAATCATTGCCTGGATCGTCTATACCTTTTCTACGAATGAAATGATATTTATTGGCGGAGTATTTTTAGGAATGAGCATGATTGTCATTGGTGAAATTTTGCTTATCACCATTGTACTTATGAAAAAGAAGAAGTGGTTATTAAATAATTAGTTGGATAGAAAAATAGAAAGTGTGTGTTGTAATTGAGCTTGATTAGCCCGAAAGAAATGTTTGAATCCATTCGTCATGCACATTTACCAGAACTGCTGACGTATGAAACAAGAGATAACTGTAAGCTATACTATAGACATTACCGAGCAAACTCCAATATCATCCTGATTTTGTTGCATGGCATCTCAGAAGACAGTAAATATCTTTTTCAGCTTGCGGAGTATATATCTTCATACCATATTGCGCAAGTTTATACTCCTGATTTAAGAGGGTATGGGGCGAATGAACCAAAGGGGGATGTAGATTATATCGGTCAGTTAGATGACGATATCGCCGATTTCATTCGTTTTATAAAAGCGACGAATAATCATTCTACTATTATACTAGGGGGTCACTCCTTCGGTGGCGCTTCCGTACTTCGATTTTCTGAAAGGGAAACTGCTAATCAAGTAGATGCTTACCTTTTCTTGGCACCATATATACATCCAAGTGCTCCTACAAACAATTATCCGATCGTATCCATGTCAAAATTCATTATGCTTAACGTATTTGATAAAATAGGTTTTAGCAAGTTTCACCATTGGCCCGTTTCTACAATAAACAAGCCTAGTGAACTTCAGCATGGAGGCGAGGCGTTACAGATTAGTTTTCGACTCGTAATGTCCCGAATTCCTCAAAATTATCAAAAAAACATCCTAGCAATCCAAAAGCCAACCTTAGTACTTATTAGTGATCGTGATGAACTGTTCGATGCAGAAAAGTTTGCGGATTTATATAAAGATAATCCGAACATACTATGTAAGATCTTACCTCAGCATAATCATGACGGCATTCTCTTTAGTCCACTTACAATCAAGGAATTAGAAAATTGGTGTAAACAACTTACCCTATATAGGAGGTAGTACAATGACAAAACAAGATGAGAAAATAGTATTTCATTTATGGTATGACAAAGAGGCGCAGGAAGCTGCAGAATTTTATGCATCTATTTTTCCAGAATCAGCTGTTCATAATGTGACGACGTTAACAGATACTCCATCTGGAGATGCAAAATTAGTTACCTTTGAATTATGGGGACAAAAATTCATGGCAATTAATGGTGGGCCTTATTTTACATTGAATCCATCCATCTCGTTCATGGTCAATTTCGATCCTTCCAGAATGGACGATGCAAGCGGAAAGTTAGAAGAGGTATGGAAGAAATTATCGGATGGTGGCACAGTTCTCATGCCACTAGACAAGTATCCATTTAGTGAGAAATATGGTTGGATTCAAGATAAGTTTGGTTTGTCGTGGCAACTAATACTGACGAATCCAGAAGGGGAAGAACGTCCTCCGATTATTCCGTCTTTACTATTTGTTGGTGATTCATGTGGTCGAGCAGAGGAAGCACTGAACTTTTACGTATCTGTCTTTAATAATTCAAAGCAAGGGCATATTGCGCGTTACCCACAAGGAATGGAACCAAATAAAGAAGGAACAATCATGTTTTCCGATTTTAAATTAGAAGATGTATGGCTTACTGCGATGGATAGTGCCTTAAATCATGAATTTACTTTTAATGAGGCGATCTCCTTCATAGTGTATTGTGACACACAAGAAGAGATTGATTATTATTGGGACAAGCTGTCCGCAGTTCCTCAATCCGAACAATGTGGCTGGTTGAAAGATAAGTTTGACGTTTCGTGGCAAATCGTACCTCGAGCTATGGACGAGTTGATGACAAACGGTACAGCCGAACAGATTAATCGCGTGAATCAAGCAGTACTTAAAATGAAGAAAATTGATATTGCGGAGTTACAAAAAGCATATAATGGATAATGGTAGCTATCGTAAATCGAAAATTCGTCTACTTATTTTTGCTGTTTTTGCCTAAAAGGAGAAGGAATCATAGTGAATCATTTATTTGTAAATGACATTTCCGGATGGGATTCATGGGGAAACGTTTTTCAATCCATCTCAGCTTTTGAGTCATTAATAAAATATATTTTTGAAAAAGAGAATCTTCCTTTTTCAAAAATAGAAAATTGTACTCCAGGTACGAACGCAGTTTTTAAAGTAGGTAATTATATTATAAAAATATTTGCACCAGAGGAATCCGGTATTGATAGCACAACAGATTTTGAAACAGAAGCATTCGCTATGAACAGAGCTACGATACTTGGAGTAAATGTTCCGAAGCTCATCACAAAAGGATATGTACAAGATAAATACAATTTTTCCTATATGATTATGGACTACATTGATGGTACAGAAATCAATAAATTATCCCAACAATTTACTCTCGAAGAGAAGCTGGAGATAGGTAAAAGATTGCGCTCCCTTACAGATGCAATCAACAAACCTTGTATTGCCTTCAATAATATCGACGTTGTCCATGATCCAAATCGGCAATTCCGATGGAGAAAATACCCGGAGAGTTTTAAGGTGGAGCGGCTAGATTACATCCAATCTTATGACTATGGTGAAAAAGTGTTTGTCCACGGAGACTTAAATGGTGACAATATATTGATAAACCAAGAAAAAGAACTGTATATTATCGACTTCGCAGATGCCGTTCTTGCACCTATCATTTATGAACATGCACTAATTGTAACCGAATTATTCCGATTTGATAAGGCTTATATTGAAGGATATTTTGGAGAATATGATGCCAAGCAATTAACAGAACTGTGCTTTAACGGATTATTAATCCATGACTTCGGTGGGGATATTATGGAGCAGCGCATTAGCCAAGTTAGTGAATTTGAAAGCTTAGATATATTGCGGAAAAAGCTATATCAGTTATTGAAGTAGAATGAATCTTAGTCAACGGACCATTAACAGGAGAGGTGATGGTGAAATGAGATTATTAAACAAAGAGGAAGTGCTGGCAAATAGTGTGATTCATGCGATTCAAACAGGTGATACCGAAACATTGAAGCAACTCCTCGTTGAAAATCCAGGATTAGCTACAGCGAAAATTGCAGATAAAGACTCGGAATCAGCACGCACACTTCTTCATGTGGTAACAGATTGGCCAGGAAATTTTACAAATGGTGCCAAAACAGTGTCTATCTTAGTTGAGGCAGGAGCAGATGTGAATGCTCGATTTGAGGGCTCCCATGCTGAAACACCGCTACATTGGGCAGCTAGTTGTAATGATGTCGAGGTGTTAGATGCATTACTAGATGCGGGTGCCGATATAAACATAACTGGTGGCGTAATAGTAATAGGAGATGGAACTCCGTTAGATGATGCAGTTGCATTTGCCCAGTGGAAAACAGCACGACGTTTAGTGGAACGTGGTGCCAATTTGAAATTATGGAATGCTGCAGCTCTAGGATTATTGGAGGATGTCACGATCTTCTTTGGGGTAAGCCCATCACCAAGCAAAGAGGAAATTACAAAAGCATTTTGGTTAGCATGTCATGGTGGACAGCGAAACACCGCTCAATATCTCTATCAAAAAGGAGCGGATATCCACTGGATTGGCTATGATCACCTCACTCCGCTTGGGGCTGCAAAACGAAGTAATGCCAACGAATTAGTAGAGTGGCTACAGGGGATAGGTGCAAAATAAGTGGTTGGTCAGGCGTTGTTCCTGACCAACTAAAACAAAAGTGCTATAATTAAATATAGAGCGCTTGCAATATTAAAGATTCTATGTGAACTACTGAGCAAATTATATAAGGGGGAACGAAACATGTTAAATAGTGTAACGATCTTAAATTTTGATGGCGCATATAACCAACAAACTTTTTACCAAAAACACCCGCATCAAACAGTTGATTTTGAATCGATACGTAATGCTAATCTACTATGTGACCGCGAAAATTTAACAATGATGTATGAAACATTACAAAAACGAAGGTGTAGTGGCGTCCATTATCTAGGAAGTGGAAATTATCATTATCTTTCTTTTTTGTTACAGTACAACATTTCTAAACCATATACATTAATTTTATTTGATCATCATACAGATACCATTCCAAGTCCTAGTGAAAATCTCATTTCATGTGGATCTTGGGTATTGAATTCCCTCGATCATTTTTCCATGCTACATAAAGTCATTATGATTGGTGTGGGAGAAGATGCAAAAGAACATATCCCACCATCCATTCAACATAAAGTCATCCTATACACAAAAAACTCACTTCCAGATAACACACAAACTCTTCTAAACGAAATTGAAACCGACTCAGTATACATTAGCATCGATAAAGATGTGCTAAATAGAAAAGAAGCAATCACAGATTGGGACCAAGGTTCCATGAGCCTACAAACATTGCTGGAAATACTAAAAGAGATCATTCAACAGAAAGAAATACTTGGCGCCGACGTCTGTGGCGAATATCCCGTAAACCCAACAAATGAATACGATTTGGAAACACAAGCAGCAATCGAAATCAACAACGACACAAACCGTATCATCTTTGAAAATATCAAACGCTGGGAAAACTACAAATCTAGAAATCTTGTTCATTATAGTAGAAATAAAATATTACAGAAACATAGCTAATGAATTTTTAGGAAGATGGAATATCTAGATTATCACTTGCTCAGTGGCAATGAATTTTTCATCAAAAGGTAATTAAATTATGGATTCTCTAACAGTATTATTATCATGCATGTTCGTGTGTGGTAATGATACTGTTTTTTTGGGGGTAGTTGACAGGTTTCTCTAGCATTAGGGGGCTGCATGGTTGTGATAATTCAACTCAAGACGGTTTCCATATAAAAATGAACTTCAAATCGGTTGAGATAAGCCGTCTCAAGACAAGTTTATCTCAAATTGATAGACGAACCGGTCTAGATAGTCCAACTCAAGACGATTTTCCTCAAAAAAGAACGTCTAACCGGTTGTGATAAGTAGTCTCAAGACGTTTTTTTTCTAAAAGGAACCTCGAACAGGTTGTGATAAGCACTCTCAAGACAAGTTCTCCTAGCTGGGCAGTCAATACTGGTTGAGAGAAGCTGCTTCAAGACGTTTTCTTTCTAAAAAGAATCTCGAATCTGTTGAGATAAGCCGTCTCAAGACAAGTTCACCTTTTTAGGAAGTCAATATCGGTTGAGAGAAGGTGCCTCAAGACGTTTTCTTTCTAAAAAGAATCTCAAATCTGTTGAGATAA
Source organism: Lederbergia graminis (assembly GCF_042655485.1). Taxonomy (NCBI): domain Bacteria; kingdom Bacillati; phylum Bacillota; class Bacilli; order Caryophanales; family Bacillaceae; genus Lederbergia; species Lederbergia graminis. Next base: position 128,921 of record NZ_JBHSMC010000011.1, on the reverse strand, counting down.
TCCGTCTCAAGACAAGTTCACCTGTCTAGGAAGTCAATATCGGTTGAGAGAAGCAGTCTCATGACGTTTTCAGTCAAAATGGAATGACGAACTTGTTGAGAGAAGCAGCCTCAAGACGTTCTCCTTCTAAAAGCAGCCTCAAATCGGTAATGATATGTCATCTCAAGTTCACCTCGATATGGCAGACAAAAGGTTTTGATATTTCATCATCCAAAAAGGAGCACCCCAGCGTACAAAAGGAACATTCCACCCCTCAAAAGGAGCACTTCAGCGTACAATAAAGCATGCTGAGCGTTCAAAAGAAGCACCCCAGCGAACAATAAAGCATGTCGAGCATTCAAAAGGAGCACCCCAGCATATTAAAACCAGACCTAAGTAGCCAAAACGAGCCACCCCCCTCCCGAAAAAAGCCATCTATAAAATCCAACTTTTATCATCAATTAAAACTATCTGCACAACTTTACCCTTTTTATGATAAACCTACTACCATTTAGGCATACTAATACCATCTTTTACAAGTAGGAGGGTATGACTGTGAGTATGCCAACAAATACCTTATCCATCTTTGCGTTAGGTGGATTAAATGAAGTCGGAAAAAACATGTATGCGATTCAAAATGATGATGACATCATCGTCATTGATTGCGGTAATAAGTTTCCAGATGAAAGTTTATTAGGCATTGATTTAATTATCCCTGATATTACATACCTTGTTGAAAACAAAGAGAAGGTGAAGGCGTTAATTGTAACGCATGGCCATGAAGATCATATTGGGGGAATTCCATATTTTTTAAAACAACTAAATGTACCAGTGTATGCGACCCGATTTACTCTAGGGTTAATTGAGTTAAAATTACGCGAGCATAAAATCTTGCGGGAAAGTGAATTAATCGAAATTAATCCCGATTCCAAAGTCAAAATTGGCGATATGGATGTAAGCTTTTTTAGAGTTTTTCATAGTATACCGGATTGTCTTGGTATTGTTTTTCATACGGCGCAAGGAAATATTGTGCATACGGGAGATTTTAAGTTTGACTTAACACCTGCCTCCAATGAGCATTCTGATATTCATAGAATGGCTGAAATTGGGAGAGAGGGTGTTTTACTGCTGCTTTCCGAAAGTACAAATGCGGAGCGACCTGGCTTTACGCCTTCTGAGCAGATGGTTGGTGAACATTTGGAACAGGCTTTTATGAAAGCAAAAGCGAAAATATTTGTTACAACGTTCGCTTCCAATGTTAGCAGGCTGCAACAAGTTGTAAATGCTGCCCAAAAAACAAATCGGAAATTAGTCTTACTCGGCAGAACAATGGTGAACGTTGTGAAAATTGCAATGGAGCGCGGTTATATCATTGTTCCAGAGGAGATGATCATTGAACCAAGGGATATGTATGACTATGCATCTGAAAACCTTGCGATTCTTTGTACGGGTAGTCAAGGAGAGCCACTTGCTGCACTAGCTCGTTTATCTACTGGGGAATTCCGAGATGTAGACGTGTTACCTGGTGATACAGTTATTTTTGCTGCCGGGCCAATTCCAGGAAATGAACGCGGCATCACAACGATTGTCGATAATTTATTTGAACTTGGTGCCAATGTTATTTATGGATCTGGAAGCACGTCTGGCATGCATGTGTCGGGGCATGGGTACCAAGAGGACTTGAAGTTAATGCTCACATTAATGAGGCCAAAGTATTTTATTCCCATCCATGGAGAATATCGGATGCTTTACCATCACCGCCGTTTAGCGGAATCTGTTGGGGTCGAGGAAGGAAATACGTTTATTTTGAAAAATGGGGATGTAGTGGATATCGAAAATTCTACCCCTCGCCAAACACGAGAAGTACCAGTAGGAAATACGTATGTGGATGGTGGAGAGGTCGGTGATTTGGAATATGTCCTACAAGACCGTAAGAAAATATCCGAAGACGGTATGTTAATGCTGATTTTAACAATAAATAAAGCAGAAGGGACACTGTTGGCAGAACCTGAAGTGATATCTCGCGGGTTTACAGATGGTGATTTTTCCAAATTCCGCAAAGATATTCATCGTATCACCATGGAGACAATCGAAGAGTTGCAAGCAGAAAACCGTATGAAACGGAATGCGATTAAAAAATTATTGAAGAGAAATGTAGGACAATTCATTCGGTCTGATTCAAGAAAACAACCGATGATTGTGCCAATCTTAATTGAACTATAGTCATGCTTTTTCCATAGGAGAAACAGCTTTCTAGACATGTCCACCCTTAACTCGTTAAGATGAAGTTAGAGATTTTAACAGAAAGGGTGGATAAAATGAAAGTTCTAGTAGTTGGAGCAAATGGACAAATTGGAAAACATCTTGTTACGTTCATGAAAGACCATGATTCCCTTGAGGCAAAAGCAATGATTCGTAACGAGGAACAAGCCGCATTTTTTGAAAATCTTGGTGCGGAAACAGTTGTTGTTGATTTGGAAGATGATATTCCAGCAATCGCAAAAGCTGCAGAAGGAGTGGATGCGGTTGTTTTCACAGCAGGTTCTGGAGCACATACTGGCAAAGATAAAACGATTATGGTCGATTTAGACGGAGCAGTAAAAACGATAGAAGCAGCAAAATCTGTTGGTGTAAAACGATTCATCATGATTAGTTCCTTTGACACGAGACGACAAGCAATCCAAGAGGCACCAGCATCTTTTGCACCATATGTAGCCGCGAAATTTTACGCGGATGAATGGTTGCGGAGAACAGACTTAGACTACACGATTATCCATCCAGGATTACTGACGAATAACGAAGGAACAGGCATGGTGGAAGCAGCCGAAGAAGTCGGGCGCAACGAAATCCCGCGTGAAGACGTCGCAAAAGTCATCATCGCCAGCCTAGAAAACGAAAACACCATCCGAAAAGAATTCCAAATCGTAAAAGGAAACACCCCCATCCAAGAAGCAATCGCAGCAATCTAAGGGACACGGGGTCAGGAACCTCGTCCCAGAAGTTAGAAGGGACATGGGGTCAGGAACCTCGTCCCAGATATTTTCTAATCCCCCGGGAATTAGGACACATAAATGAGACTATTACTTAAACTGGTATATGCGTCTCTTTTACAATTCAAGTAGCCATATGATGGGACAATAACTCTGACCCCATGACCCGTTCCAAACTGGGACAATGAAACTGACCCCCTGTCCCACCCTGTCCCATTAAAAACAATTGTTAATTTTTGATCTCCGTGATAGCCTATTATCAACCATGTTGAAGAAGCGGAGGGGAGAGCATGATTAAGGTTACAGGGGCAGTGACGGATGCGTATGTTTTTTCGAACTATCCGCAAGAGACTGCGCTTGAGCAGATTAAAGAATTGTGTAATCAAGCATTTTTAAAAGATAGAAAAATTCGGATCATGCCAGATTATCATGCAGGAAAAGGTTGTGTAATTGGAACAACGATTCAATTGAAGGATAAGGTCGTTCCGAACCTCGTCGGGGTGGACGTCGGTTGTGGTGTACTCACGGTAAAGTTAGAGAAGAAAAATATAGATTTTGATAAGATTGACCAAACGATTCGCACTCATGTTCCAAGTGGAATCGAGTTACACACGGATGAAACGGTACAGCATATTAATACCGAATTCCCTCAGGTCGAGGAGTTTAAGGCGAAACACATTCTTAGTGAAAATAGAAGCCGTTATAGTTTAGGCACACTTGGTGGCGGTAATCATTTTATCGAAGTTTCGGTGGATGGTGAAGGCTATTATTATTTAACGATCCATACTGGAAGTCGTTATGTTGGTGCCAAAATAGCGAATTATTATCAAAAAGTCGCTATCAACAACCATCGTCGGGAAGATGTAAATGAAATGATTGAGCAATTAAAAGCGGAAGGACGCCATCGCGAAATTCAAGCAGCAATTGCGAAGCATAAAGAGAAAAATCCGATCATTCCAGATGACTTAGCCTATTTAGAAGGAGAAGATTTTGACAACTATATACACGATATGAGACTTGCCCAACAATTTGCGAAGGCAAACAGGGAAGAGATAGCAAGAGCGATTATCAAAAATATAGGCATGGAGGAAATGGATCGTTTTGATACAGTCCATAACTATATTGATATAGATAATCTGATTTTGCGAAAAGGAGCTGTTTCTGCGCAAAAAGGGGAACGTCTCATTATTCCGATGAATATGAGAGACGGTTCGATCCTAGCGGTGGGTAAAGGTAATGAGGATTGGAACTATTCTGCACCGCATGGAGCGGGGCGTGTTCTAAGTCGTACAAAGGCAATGAAGACGCTAAAATTGGATGATTTTCACGATACGATGAAAGGTATTTGGACGACATCCGTTTCCAATGAAACATTAGATGAAGCGCCAATGGCCTACAAACCGATGAACGAAATTTTGGAAAAAGTAGAAGAAACAGTATCGATCACGACAATGATCAAACCAGTATATAATTTCAAAGCAAGTGAAAAATGGCAACCATACAGGTCAAGGTAAGTTGGGACATGGGGTCAGGTCCCATGACCCGTTTTTAGATTAATTTTGGGACGAGGAACCTGACCCCATGTCCCACTCCTATCACCGCAGGTCATTTGTCCTGCTCATATAGTAATCAAGAGATGAGGAATCTTAGCCCTCGTTTTTTTTTCGTCTGTACCTTTTTTCGCGAAATCTTAGTAGTTTAGAACGAAATTGGAGAAAACAACTATTTTCATAGGATGGTAGGTGATATGATCGTTGTATTGTTTTTTTAGGGGGTAAAAGTAAATGAGTTTAAAGAAATGGATGGCAGTAATAGCTGTTTTAGCATTATTGCTATTAGGTGCGTGTGGTTCAAAAGAAAAAGCGAATGAAGATGCAGATCCAGGTTCAAAGGATAAAGAAGTAGAGCAACCTGAAAATAACGAAGACGATGAAGCAGGAAACGATAACGAACAAGACGATGAGCAAGCCAATGAAAAAGACGATGAGAAAGCTAACGAGAAGGTAACTGGAGATGGAGCTATCTTAAATCCATACATAGCGGAAGAAACTGGTGGAGATGTAGAAGTAGTTTTTACAAATACAAATCCTGGTATGATTCATCATTACAGTGATGAAGTTTCGATGTCGATTGATGAATATCAAATCGTTCACGTAAGCAATATGAATGAATCTGCAAAATACAACTTTGATGATGAAGAAGAAGGATATGTTCTTACGTTAAAGATGACATTGGATAATCAATCATCTGAAGATGTGAACTATGCGGACGGAATGATGATTAATACCGATGATGGTATGGACTATCTAAAGAGAAAATCACATTTTGTCAATCGCGATGAGTGGTTGAAGGATAATTCTACGGAAGGTGCGTCTCAATACTCTAGTGGTAAATCATTCACTGGTATGTTCGCATATGCAATGACGAAAGCGCAGTATGAGAAATTACAATTACCAATGGTAAAAATTGATGCACTATGGAAAAATGACGATACGAGCGATCGCTTAGGAGACGATGGTTACTTCCCACTACCTGTAAATGATGCAGGATTGGAAAAGGCGAAAGCAGTAGCGAACCTATATCCAGATAAAATGGTGACTGACAGCATCGCGGATAAAGAAATAATTTTTGCAAAAGAAGATATAAACGAAACACAAGAATTCGAAGGCATTAAAGTTACGCTACAAGGTGTGCAATATGCAGATGTTACGCCAACTGCAGCACATGCAGAAAGATTTACTAATATTGGAGATAACGGTCTTGTTGCAATAACTGCCAAGTATACGATTGAAAATGGTAGTGATGTTGCATTTGATAAGTTTTTAATTAGTTCAAAATTGCATATCGATGATCGTGGATCCATGCTTTCTCAAGGGATGCTTGAGCCTAGCGTTAGAGGAAGTGTAGAGCCTGGAGAGAAGTTTGAAGGATTAACAGTCTTCCTATTCAGAGCGGATGAGTTCGGTATTTTCAAAGAGTTCCAATTAGAAATTGGACCACTATCTGACGAAAATGCAAAAAGACTATATAAAGAAAAAACAGCTAAATTCCAATTACCAACGAAAGATTCCAAATAAAGAACGGGGCGTGCATTGCACGTCCTTTTTCGATTGTCGAAACTAGTGTGATAAAAATGAAAATCATTTCACTTCTAGGTCAAGGTGTGCAAAAATAGTCCATATATAATGGAGCGCTATAAAGAGGTGGGACAAATGGATAAAAGCAACTTAACGGAGACTTTAACAGCTATACTACAATCTAAAACTAATAAAGTACTATCGAAATCTATACTACATACTGCAGATGCAATGAAAATTTCATCATCAATTGATCGTTTTTGTCAACAAAATCTTGGCAGTTCAGTAGTAAGTTGTCTTTATGCTGGTTTTAGTGTGGGAGCTTCTTTTGGTCTCACTCTTTTGGATGGAAGAGAAATCTTTTTAAAGCTTCATAAACCTACTAGCAACGAAGATTTAAATGCTATTTCAATGAATAGCTTAACGACTATTTCTCATATTCAAGGACATCTAGCTGAAGCGGGATTTCCGTGTCCTAACGTTATTCTTCAACCAATTAAATATGAAAATAGTATTATTACTGTACAATCCTTTGAGGATGTCGGCGAACAAAAGGACGCACACGATCCGTTGATTAGAAAGGCATTGGCACGAACTTTTTCAGAATTAATAGCCCGCACTCAATCCTATAAAGCAGAAAAAGATTTAACTTATGGTAGACTTTTTACTACTCCATCGCTATATCCAAATCCACACAATGAATTATTTAATTTTGAGAAAACGGCTAAAGGTGCCGAATGGATAGATGAAATTGCGATTACAGCAAAAAAGGTTACTAATGAAGTGAAAGGAGAAACGGTTATAGGTCACGCAGATTGGTCCTTAAAAAACCTGCGCCTTCAAGGAAATAAAGTTGTAATGGTATATGATTGGGATAGTCTTACTCTAGAAGATGAGTTGAATTTATTAGGAATTGCAGCAGCAACTTTTCCGACAAGTTGGGACATAGAGACGAAAATTACTCCAAGCCCTGAAGAAGCTTATTTATTTGTAAGGGAATACGAATATTTTAGAGGGAAATCTTTCTCGAAAAAAGAGTTAGAAAAAATAGCAGCTGCGACTACTTATTGCATTGCGTATACTGCAAGATGTGAACATGCAATAGACTCTTTTGGTAACAGATTGGAAGGTAGTTTCAGGCAAGCACTGGAAAAAATCAACGGAAATAAATCATTATATTTTCTTTAATGTTTTTATAGGCACTCAACCTGCCTGCCTTACCTTATTCTGTTATAATAATGAAACGGGATACCTATCCGAAAAGGAGGAGGATTATGCAGTTTATTAGAGAACAGTTAGTCGACTTTGGATTCGGTCCAACTTCCGTGAAATATCTTTCTACTATTGCAATGATTATTTTTATCGCGCTAATTTGTTTTATAGCGAATTTAATCACGAAGAAGATTATCATCCGAATTATTACGCATATCATAAAAAATAATAGATTTGAATGGGATAATATCCTGTTAGAACGAAAGGTTTTTCGGAAAATATCGCATATCGTTCCAGCAATTATCATTTATAATTTTAGGAACTCCTTTGGTGAAAATTTTGAGGATTTAATTGTCAAAGGCGTCACTGTGTATGTCATCTTGGTTGTTCTAGCTATCATGAATAGCCTGTTGAATGCAATCAATGATATTTATCAAACATTTGAAGTTTCTAAAATGCGCCCGATAAAAGGATTCATCCAGGTTGTGAAGATCATCATGATCATCTTTGCAATCATTCTCGTTATTGCCAACTTAATTGGTAAAAATCCACTCCTTATTTTAAGTGGTCTTGGTGCGCTATCAGCTGTTCTCATGTTGATTTTTAAAGATTCCATTTTAGGTCTCGTAGCCGGTATTCAGTTGGCAACCAATGATATGGTCCGTGTAGGCGACTGGATCGAAATGCCGAAGTATGAGGCTGATGGGGATATCATTGATATTTCGTTAAATACGGTAAAAGTCCAAAACTGGGATAAAACGATTACGATGATTCCGAGTTATGCACTCATTTCAGATTCATTTAAAAACTGGAGAGGAATGCAGGAAACAGGTGGACGACGAATCAAACGCTCGTTATTTATTGATAAAAATAGTATTTCATTTTGTACACCAGAGCAAATTGAAAAATTTAAACACATTGATGTTTTAAAAGACTATATTATTAACCGGGAAAAAGAAATTGCGGAGTATAATGAAACACATCATGTGAACCGCAGTAATCCAGTTAATGGCCGGGCACTCACGAATATTGGTGTATTTAGAGCCTATATCAGTAATTATTTACAACGCCATCCTGGCATTAATAAAGAATTGACGTTAATGGTTCGTCAACTAGCTCCAACGGAAAATGGCGTGCCAATGGAAATTTACTGCTTTACAAGTGATATAAGGTGGGCAGTGTACGAATCAATTCAAGGTGACATTTTCGACCACCTATTCGCAGTTGCCCCGGAATTTGGCCTACGCCTATTCCAAAACCCATCTGGCAATGACTTTAGAAACCTCGTAGGTGAAACAAACAACGAAGTGAAAATAAGAGAGCAATAAAAAAGGTCAGACCCTAAATAATGGGGTCTGACTCTTTTATGTCAGTTTTACTTTTTTCACAAGAAAAGCTCGATAATAGCTAATTAAAAATAGTACATTTACTAGTGATAATAGCCCCGTTAAACTTTGCTCAACAATTGGAATAATATTAAAGATGGAGCTTACCACTGCCAGGATGGAGGTGAACAACATAACAGTTGTAAGATTATATAGTAGCTTTGTGCTCATCGCTGCATCAAATTGATCTGTAAATCCATCTAACAATTGGAAAATAATAACAAATATCATGAGCATTCCAGCTACAATAAACACAAGTCCCACTAGAGCTAAAAATTCAGTGTATGAATTTATTAATCCAATATGTAACGGAGATATTTTAAAAGCATCTAGTAATAAAAAAACGAAACTATGAACCATCATAACAACGACATAAGGTTGAATTTTATTAAGTTTTTCATTCGTAATGCTTAATTCTTTTATCCCGAAAAATAACGATATGTATCCTATTACATTTGTTACATAAAAAATAATTCCGACATCAAAAAAGCTAATATTGGTTCTGAAAAAAATGAAGAATAGTCCAACGAATATATTAATCACTCACCAATTCTCCTTTCAAGAATTGCATTTTCCACTTAATGTTATTGTACAGTAGATATCTGAATTTTGCACCAATTTTCATGGATATCCCGCCACAAAGTGAGAATGCTAAGCCATAAAAGAAAAACATTTCTTAGGAAATATGCATACAATACCCTGATTATAGAAAAGGGGAAGTGGATCTATGTATAATGTACCGTATGTGCATCCTTATTATATGACTAGACCAATGTATGTCCAACCAATGTATGGGCAATTTCCACATGAAATGTATCAACCTTATCAACAATACCCATACTTAGAGATGAATCGGGTTTCGCGAGATCATGGGAAACAGCCTTACGTAGTGAATATTGAAGATGCAACAAAGAAAAATAAGACATTTCGAACCGCGATTTGGACGGGGAATCATTTGCAAGTAACGCTGATGAGTTTAGGTGTTGGCGCTGATATCGGTTTAGAAATGCATCCTCATGTTGACCAATTCCTTCGTATCGAAGACGGCCAAGGTATTGTAAGGATGGGGGATTCACGTGATCATCTTAATTTTGAAAGAGGAGTAACGGATGATGATGCCATCATGGTCCCAGCGGGGAAGTGGCATAACATTGTCAATACTGGTAGAAAGCCATTGAAGCTATATTCGATTTATGCTCCACCAGAACACCCTTTTGGTACAGTTCATAGAACGAAAAGAGATGCAATGCATCATCACCATCACCAATAAAAAATCTATCTTAAGAAAGCAGTCCTCATGAAATTCCTTTTTATGATTGTAGGGGCTGCTTTCTTTTGCTAATATAGATAGGCACTATATATAGTACGAAGGAGAGGATGTAGTTGAAGCAGGACTTTATTGAGATCCGCAATGCTCGCGAGAATAACTTGAAAAATGTTGATCTTCGAATTCCAAAGGGAAAGATTACTATTTTTACAGGTGTATCGGGATCAGGAAAATCTTCTATTGTGTTTGATACGATTGCGCAAGAAGCTGGGCGCCAATTAAATGAAACATTTAGTAGCTTTGCGCGTCAGTTTTTGCCGAAATATGGTAGACCGGAAGTAGATGAAATACATAACCTATCAACAGCTATTGTCGTGGACCAGAAACGCCTTGGAGGAAATGCAAGATCCACCCTGGGAACCGCTACAGACATAAATCCTCTATTTAGAATACTATTTTCAAGATTTGCAGAACCACAAATTGGATACGCAAATGCTTATTCTTTTAATGATCCTATTGGTATGTGCCCGACATGTGAAGGAATAGGTAGTAATATTGCGCTCAATACAGAAACGGCCTTCGATATGGACAAGTCATTAAACGAAGGCGCTATTTTATTACCAGGCTTTGCACCAGGAACATGGCAATGGAAAGCATATGCGGAAACTGGATACTTTGATAATGATAAAAAACTAAAAGACTACTCAGAAGAAGAGTTAGATAAACTACTTTATGCTGAACCTGAAAAAGTAACGGTGACATATAAGGGAGAAGAATTTAACTCTACTTATGAAGGAATTGCCGTAAAATTCATGCGCGTGAATGTGAAAAATGATCGAGAAAAGTCGAAACAAGCAGAACAGAAATTCAAAAATTTTACGACGGTTAAAACCTGTCCTACATGTGAAGGTGCTCGTTTTAATGAAAAAGTTCTTTCTTCCAAAATCAACGGCTATTCTATTTATGACCTCACATCTATGCAATTGGATGAATTGATAAAAGTTCTACCTGAAATTGCGGACAAAAATGCAAAGCCAATTGTCGATGGTATTATGGAACGACTACAAAACCTTTGTGATATAGGCTTAAGTTATATGACTTTAACTCGAGAAACTCCTTCACTTTCTGGTGGAGAATCACAACGGGTAAAAATGGTGAAATACTTATCTAGCAATTTGACTGGGCTTTTATATATTTTTGATGAACCTAGTACAGGTTTACATCCCCGTGATGTGTACCGCCTAAATGAATTGTTAGTGAAGCTACGTGATCGAGGCAATACAGTGTTAGTAGTAGAACATGATCCAGATGTCATTCAAATTGCCGATCATATCGTCGATGTTGGACCACAAGCAGGTGCTGCTGGCGGAAACATCATGTACACCGGTAGCTATGAAGGTTTATTAACATCAGACACAATCACTGGAAACTATTTAAATCGAAAAGCAGAAATAAATGATCAACCTAGAGTAGTATCTGATTTTCTAGAAAGTAGAAAAAGTAGTCTCCACAATTTGAAAAATGTAAGCTTACGTGTTCCGGTAGGAGTCTTCACGGTAGTGACAGGTGTGGCCGGATCAGGTAAAAGTACTCTCGTTAATCAAGTGTTTGCAAAAGATTATCCAGACGCAATCCGAATTGACCAAAGTGCTGTTCATGCTAACGTTCGTTCGAACCCAGCAACATTTTCTGATATCATGAACGCCATACGCAAAGTCTTTTCAGATGAAAATGATGTGAAAAGTGGCTTGTTTAGCTATAACTCTATTGGTGGCTGTGAAGCATGCGGTGGAACAGGATCAATCCAACTTAACCTATCCTTCATGGAAGCCGTTGAAGTTGAGTGTACGGAATGTAACGGAAATCGCTATAAACAGGAAGTACTACAATACCTCTATAAAGGAAAAAACATCGTGGATGTCATGGATATGTCCGTAACGGAAGCGCTAGAATTTTTCGAAGCAAAAGACATTCTTAGAAAACTAAAAAGCCTAGAAACAGTTGGTCTCGGCTACTTGTCTTTAGGACAACCTTTAAACACACTATCTGGCGGCGAATGCCAACGACTGAAACTAGCAAAAGAACTCAATAAAAAAGGGAATATTTATATTCTCGACGAACCAACTACAGGACTGCATATGTCCGATGTATCCAACATCCTAGATATCATTAATAAACTAGTGAAAAAAGGAAACACGGTTATCGTCATTGAGCACAACTTAGACGTCATTCGCAGAAGCGACTGGATTATTGACCTAGGTCCTGATGGCGGAACCGGCGGCGGTGAAATCCTTTATGAAGGCCCACCAGCTGGAATACTTGAATGTGAAAGATCCATTACAGCGAAATATCTATAGAAAGAGAGAGGCAGCTTTTAAATAAGCTGCCTCTCATTTTTGTTGGTGAGGTGTAAGGAGTAGAGGTTGCTCGCGCAGGAGTACCTCTCTTCCCCACTTTGGAAGGGAGGAGGAGGGAGGAGGTTGCACGTTGTTGTTTAACGTGCCCTGTTTGAAAGTGAGTATGGTGAAGCGGTCACGCAGCAGGCTTCATCGTTACCACCTCACGAGAATAAAGGCATAAGCAGTCACGCAACAGCGTCCATCGTTACCACCTCACTAGAAAAAATGCAGAAGTGGTAACACAGGAGCGTTCATCGTGCCCGCCTCATGAGAAAAAAGGCTGAAGCGGTCACGCAGCGGCGTTCATCGTGCCCGGCTCGCGAGATTAAAGGCTGAAGTGGTCACTCAACGACGTTCATCGTGCCCACCTCGCGAGAAAATTGGATGAAGTGGTAACGCAGCAGACTTCATCGTGCCCGCCTTGCAGAAAATGGGGTGAGGAGGTCACTCAGGAGCCTTCATCGTGCCCGCCTTGCGAGAAAAATGGATGAAGTGGTAACGCAACAGCGTCCATCGTTACCACCTCACTAGAAAAAATGCAGAAGTGGTAACACAGGAGCGTTCATCGTGCCCGCCTCATGAGAAAAAAGGCTGAAGCGGTCACGCAGCGGCGTTCATCGTGCCCACCTCGCGAGAAAAATGGATGAAGTGGTAACGCAGCAGGCTTCATCGTGCCCAGCTCGGAAGGGAAAAGGAGAAGGAGGTAACGCAGGACCGTTCAACGTGCCCGCCTCGCGAGAAAAATGGATGAAGAGGTAACGCAGTAGCCTCCATCGTTACTACCTCACGAGAAAAAATGCAGAAGCGGTAACGCCGCAGCCTCCATCGTTACCACCTCACGAGAATAAAGGCAGAAGCAGTCACGCAACGCCTCCCATCGTGTCCACCTCACAATAAAATAGCCCAAAGTCGTCACGAAGCACCAACCCCACCATACCCACCACCCAACCAATAAACCCGACCAGGTCACGCAACATCACACAACCACATAGAAAAAAGGCTGCCCACCATCGGACAGCCCTCTCCCCATTATCACTTACTCACAAAATACTTCTCCCCAAGCAATTCATTTTCTTCAAATGTACCCGCTGGCAATTGCTCTGCGATAAAGCCATCAAGATCTGCTTTCTCAAGGTCGTACATTACCTCTATTTCTTTCGCGAACAGTAATTTTTCTTTCGCAAGTAATTCAGAAAGTGCTGGAAGCTTGTTTGCTTTTAGTTCCTCTTTATCACTCACTTGCTTCAGTGCTGAAACATAAAAGTCTAATGGACGGCTACCAACTACTTTTACACCTTTATTGTCTTCGTTCACCATGACAATCGTTGGGAATCCGCGCACGCCGAGTTTACTTTTTAGCACAAAGTCTTCCATTAATAATTGTTGCCCAAGTTCGCCTTCAGCCTCTTTTACAATTTTCTCACCATCTAAGCCGATTTCATTCACAAGTTCGATTAATTTCGCATCAGCAGAAATATTTTGGTTAAAGGCGAACAAAGCTTCTCTTGCTTGGCGTAAAAACTCATCTGCTTTCTCTGCGCCATGTTGTTGTTGAATTACTTTATATACGCGTGATGGAGGGAAGGAGGATTGCACTGGATCATGAACCATCACAGATCCATCAATTGGCATACGTGAATATTCCCCAACTTCTCTCCAGTGTCCAGCAACATCTGCAGGTCCGAATATGCCGTTACCCGGGTCTACTGGACCGCCACCCCATTTTTCTAATAACCCACCCATGACTGTATGGAAATTGAAATATTGCCCATATTCTTCTTTTAAACGACGTAGTGTTGGTTCTAAAGCCCAGCAATGGGAACAAATAGGATCAGTAACATAGTATAAATCGATTGTTTTCGCTGGTTGATTGAAATCAACTACTTCCAATTCTTCTTCCCCTGGTACTCCACAAATTCCCGTTTCAAGATCACAAATTAAATTATTCGACATCATAAATCTCCTCACTTTTCTGTATTATTAGTTTCTTTTATTTGTTTGTAACTTGATTATAGTCCATAATAAAAATCATACGTACCAATAGATAATTGGAAATGTAGGATATACAACACATTCCGATAAGTGTTTAAAAAGTAGGGGGATGCAACATGAGTGAACCAAAAACAGATCTGCGCATTCAGCGTACTCGTAAAAATATTATGAATGCTTTCATTGATCTTTCTAGTAAAAAAGAGTTTAAAGATATAACGGTAAAAGACATTACAACGGAAGCTATGATCAATCGTGCCACATTTTATTATCATTTTCAGGACATTTATGATTTATTGGAAAAAGTCCTTTCTGAAGAATTATTGATTAACTTGGATAAGGAAAACTATGAAGAAAGAGGACTAACAGAAGAAGTAATTATTAATATTTTCGAAGCAATTACAACGTTTCAACTTTCCTTATCGAATCGTTGTCATCGCGGCTATGAGGACACGATTGCAAGAATTATTCGCGACCAATTGGAAATTATCTTTTATCAACTTTTGTTAAAAAAGCACAATATACAAGAAGATGATGCACTAAAAGTTACGGCTGTCATGTTAAGTTGGGGTCTGTATGGTGCATCCGTCGAATGGAGAAGAAATAGCCAAACCATTACACCCGAAGATTATATTAAAGAAGCCTTACCATATATATTTGATTTTTCGTAAGCACCGAAATGGTCTGTCCATCCAAATAGATGCGACAGACCTATTCATTTTTCGAATCAAAAAATCCCTAAATACAAAAACTTACTTCTTTCCTATAAAAAAATAGAAGGAAATATGGGGAATCAAGCGAATAGAAATAGAAAGGAGGAGATTTGATGAGTCAAGATGCGAAAATGGTGAGTGTAGAGAAATTAAATACTTACCCACAGCAGCCACATGGTGGGAAGTTAGTGAATCGCGTTCTAACAGGTGCAGAACGTGATGAAGCAATGGAAAGAGCGAAGCAGTTACCGATGATCATGGTTGATTTGGAGGCGGTAATAACGCTTGAGATGATAGCAACGGGCGTATTATCTCCGAATGAAGGCTTTATGGTCGAGGAGGATTATAAGTCAGTTCTCACAACCGGTCGTCTGAAAAATGGGTTAGTGTGGCCAGTTCCACTTAGCTTTGCGCCAATAGGAGATAGAAATAAGCAAGTCATCCAATCGTTATCGGTAGGGGATGAAGTAGCACTTGCGGATGAAACTCGTGAACCTGTGGCGATATTAAAATTGGACGACATTTTTTATTATGACAGGGAGTTCCGCGCAAAAAATCTGTTTGGAACGAATGACCGTAACCATCCTGGAGTCGATGCCATTTATCGTAGAATGGGAGATACGGCATTAGGCGGGCCTATTCAACTACTGCGCCGCGTCCATTGGGGACCATTTGAAAGTTTAAGAATGGAACCGAAGGACACTTGGAAACTATTTTATGAAGATAAAAAGTTTCGTTCTGTAGGTGGATTTATTACAGGAGCGAATCCATTGCACCGCGGACATGAATATATTCATCGCAATGCGTTAGAAGAGCTGGATGGTTTATTTGTTCAACCACTAGTGGAGCTTGCAAAACGCGAATACACAAGACATGAATTTCGGATGCTGTCTTATCGTAGTGTACTAGATACGTATTATCCGAAAGAAAGAACGATTCTGGCGCCACTTCGGGTTACATATATTTTTGCAGGACCCCGTGAGGCAGTTCTTCATGCCTTAATTATGAAAAATTATGGCTGTACACATGCATTGATCGGTCGTGACCATGCAGGTGTTGGTGATTATTACGATAAATATGCAAGTCATACGATTTTTGATGAGTATACAAAAGAAGAATTAGGAATCGATATTCGCTTGTTCCATGAAGTATTTTACTGTACTCGATGTGACAGCTTAGGAACAGTGCAAACTTGTCCCCATGAGGATCGCTATAAAATTAATATTTCTGGTACAGGAATTCGAGAATTATTGCGCTATGGTGTGCTACCTCCGAAAGAAATTGTTCGACCAGAATCAGCGCGCATTGCGATGCAAGGGGTGCAACCAAAAGGTGTCGACGTCAATAATCAAGCAATTGCACCAGTTGGAAAAACAATCAAGAGTATCTTCCCTTATTACTTACATACATCTAGACTCGGCGGAACGAAACGAAATCAACCACTTGCAGTTGAAGAGCTCACAATCGAAGACTTAGAGGCAGCAATCAATGACGTTAGGTCCAATGCAGACCGGATTTACCGTGATATTTATGCGGAATTTAGTTATTTAACCGATACATTGCGGTCCACTCAACCAGATTGGGTAGCCGATGCACGTGAATCGATTAAGAGACAACAAGAAATGGTTGTGGAAAATTTAGAAGAAAAAGTGAAAAACGCACCGAAACAAGCATCGGATGAATTTATGTATCAAAATAAAGAAGAAGCTGAACTTGAATTAGAAGTTGCGAAAAAAATCATTGCGGACATTCCATCACCATTGCGCGCAGAAGAACTGCAATACCGCGTATGGAATGCACTCCCATATCAACGCTATCGTGGCAGTGACGAGGAGTAATTTGTAAGGGTTTTCTCGAGGTGTATTCCCTTAAATAATAAAAACGCTTGGATTTTTTCCAAGCGTTTTTTAGTTCCTGAATCAGGTATTTACGAATAGTAAGTCTACATCATATTAGAGGCTTTCTACCAAATATTCCACGGATACTCATTTGGTGTCGGGGACGTGACGTGTATTTCCTCTTTTTTGGTTGGATGGATTAATGTAAGTGAATGGGACCAAAGTGCGATTTGTTGGCAAGGCTGATTAACAGCTTTTCCATACTTTTGATCGCCAAAAAGTGGGGTGCCACGTGCGGCAAGCTGGACACGAATTTGGTGGGGTCTTCCTGTATGCAATTGAACAGAAAGTAAACTAAAATCTCCCTTACTATGAATCACTTTATATTCTAATATAGCTTTTTTCGCTTCTTTATGAGTCGACTCAACCGAGTACACCATATTTTTTTTCGCATCTTTTACTAAATAATCGACTAGAACATCCTGTTTCTTTGGCAGCTTCCCTCGGACAACGGCCAGATATTTTCTCGTAACGGAATGAGTGCGAAACGCATCCGATAGCCGGGATGCTGCTTTTGATGTTTTCGCAAAAACCATCACGCCTCCAACAGGTCGATCCAATCGGTGTAGAAGTCCAAGGTACACATTCCCTGGTTTATTGTAGCGAATTTTTATATCTTCCTTTAAAAAAGTAAGTAAATCCATATCTCGCGAACTATCTTCTTGAACCGGAACATTCACCGGTTTTTCCACAAATAATAAATGATTGTCCTCAAAAAGGACAGGGACATTCATCAATCGTATAACTTCCTTTACTAATATAATACTAGAATCATAGCATATTCCGGGAGTAAGAAACAGATAAGTGCCTAATGCTAATTGTTTTTCACTACATATGCCTAGACGAATACAATGATATGGCGAAATAGTATTATTACATCTAGGGGGATATGCCATGTACAGAAATTATCATGAGGGAGTAAGGTATAGCGTGCAGCCAGGGGATAGCTTTTGGGGATTAGCACGTCAATTTGCTTTGAACGCTGAGGAGCTTTATGCAGCGAATCCATATGTGAATCCGTATTATCTTTTTGTTGGCCAGGAGTTATTTATTCCTACTTTACAGCGACAAAAGGATTGTATCACGCCAAGAGAAGTAGAGTTAATGAGAAATGAACGCAGTTTGTGGGAAGAACATGTAGCTTGGACGAGAATGGCAATTATTAGTTTAACGTTTAATCTTCCTGACATCGAATTCGTTCTTGCTCGACTCTTGAAAAATGCAACAGATATGGGGGATATGTTCCGCCCGATTTATGGTGATGTAGCTGCAGATACGTATGCTACTTTAATTAAGGAACACCTTCTCATTGCGGCTGATCTTGTAAAAGCTGCTATTGCTGGAGATGCACAAGCTGCGGAAACAGCAGAAAGAAAATGGTATCAAAACGCTGATGAAATTGCTGTATTCTTGAACAGTGTGAACCCATACCTCGAGGAAAATGAAGTGAGAGACATGTTCTACACGCATTTAAGGTTGACGAAGGATGAAGCAATCTCCATGATCAATAAAGATTATGAAAAAGATATTGCCATTTATGATGAAATTGAAAAACAAGCCAGAGAAATGGCCGATATGATTTCAGATGCCATGATTAAACTTTATCCAGATTTACAAAGATAATTATTACCTCTCTATCCCGTATACATTTTCACTTTTTGGTTAATTTAACTAGAAGAAAATGACAGAGGGTAGGGAGAATAGTTGAAGCTAAATAAAAAGTTTATTTTTAACATGGTACTGATTATCTTTCCGTGGCTTTCGGTGTTATTTATAGGAAAAAGAAGCTTTAAACGCTTTTCCTTCACTGGCATATTTATTATTGTGTTTGAAATTCTAAATCATATGTACGGAAAGAAACGAAAATGGTGGACGTTTTACGGTAGAAGTAATTCATTTCTACTAAATGAATTACCGTTTAGCATAGGGCCTTATATGCCGGTCACATTATGGCTGTTAAAATTATCGTACGGCAATTTTAAAAAGTTTATTTTACTAAATGCAATCTTTGATGGCATTTTTGCGGCTGTTGTCATGAAAATCCTAAAAGCGATGAAAATCATTCGTCTCAATAATTTAAATACATTACAGTTCTTTTTCTACATTCACTATAAAGCGTATTTATTATATGGAATCCAATATTGGTATGAAAACATGAAGGATCGCCATATATACTTGTTAAGACATAAATGGTTACACTTTACAACTCGGATGAGATAAAGACCAAATCAAAATGGATTTGGTCTTTTTTTGGTTAGTGAAACCATTTTCAATGTGTATCGTATAAAAGTGAAAAGGGAGTAGGCACAGTCGAAGGGAGAGTGTGTGTCCATGTCACAGGATACAAATAATAAGAAACTTGGAAACTATGTCGCCTATGGAATAACGTTTGGAATATTTGCAGGTTCCCTCATTAGTTTGATTGGGTTCATGTTCGATAGTACATTTATACAAATTGTGGGTCCTGCGTTTGGCATATCGTTTGGGACAATAGCCGGTGCATTGATTTACTCCATTAAAAATAATAAGCAAAGTTGAGAAAGCCGTAAGGATAGAGGAACCGAGTTTGATTCATCTATCCTTCTTTCTTTATATTTTTTTCGTAAAACAAATAATCCGATTCGCCTCGTCGAATCCTAATTTTACATGCATTTTCAAACTATCTGCATTGTCTAATTCACAATCACTCGCAAATTCTGTACAGCCTTTTTCTCGCGCCCACTGCTCACAAGCTAGCACTAATTTTCGAGCAAACCCTTGCTTACGAAACTCGTCTTTTACAAAGATTCCTTCTAAATAACCGACAGGACTCGTACTCGTACCTTCCACATAATCAAATCGCAATTGACAATGCGCAAACCCAATCGCTTCATTATCATGAAAAGCTAAAAATACAGCCGAATCCTCACTTTGAATAAATTCCTCCATTTCATCTACTAATTCTTGCAACGTATGATCGGGCCAGAGCAGTAACGCAAGCTGTGCAGCCTCCGTTGCGTTTTGAAGAGTTGCTTGAGAAATCATGGGCCTTGCTCCTTTCATCTCTTTTCTTATTAATATAACGGAAGTTTCCTTTTGTGTATAATTAGTTATAGACACGAACGGTAAAAAGCGCTATAGAAGGTGACCAATCTATGTTAAGAAAATTAACTGCTGATAAACATACTCAACCATATAGAGGACCGATTACAATTACTCGAATTCAACCAGGTGACTTACTGGAAGATTTGAGTGGAGATTTCGCGTTTGGACCATTAAGTATGATTGATCATGCAACGATGAAAAAAGGAATTACAATTAAAATGCATGAGCATGTGAATGATGAGATACTAAGCTATGTTTGGAAAGGGACGATGTATCATAAAGATTCTACAGGCTTGGAAGTGCCGGTAACCCCTGGAAATCTTATGCTCATGAATGCTGGATCTAGCTTTTGGCATGAAGAAAAAGTGAAGCATGATCACGTCGAGATGCTGCAAATCTTCGTAAGACCAAAAGATACGGACCTGGAACCGCTGATTCAATTTCATGAAAAACCAGAATCCAACCGAGACTGGTATGTGATGGTGGGGCCAGAAGGAAGTGAAGCTCCTCTGCATGTTAGGCAAAATGTCTATATTCTCGATGCCCATCCGAAACAAGGAGATCAGCTAGAAATCCCTGTCTATCAAAGATTCCAGCCATTTTTATATGTTTTGGATGGAGAAATTCAAGTAGAAGGGCAATCTTTTAAAAAACTAGAAGCACTTACAGATTTGGAAAAACCTATCCCGTCTATTACAACTGTAACTGATTCTACGATTGTACTATTCCTAGTTGATATGAATGCACCGATGTCGATGGAAGGAACGATTAGTGGGAGAAAAGGTAAAAAAGAACAAACAAAATGACCAGCAAAGTTGTTGGTCATTTTTTCGTTACCTATAGTGTGCTGTTCTCATGATCACTTTCAATATCCTTTCTTAAAAACGCTTCCAATTCTTGTCTCGAAATACCTAATTCCTTAGCATATAAAAACAACTGCACCCATTCAGGATCTAATCTCTCTTTTTGATTGAATGAAGTCTCCATCCCCAACACTCCCTCATTTCAATTTGGAACGATGATCCAACCCATCTTGTTCAATTTTCCACTTGCGAAATCTTAGAAACTCCTGAAACTCTTCGAAATCTTCTTTACTCAATCCTTCATCAATAGCTTGTTGTAAAAGAAAGGCCCATTCTTGATCCAGCACTTCACTAGCATCTGTCGTGTCTTCACCTAACAAAAATTCAATCGTAGTATCAAGCGTCAGTGCGATTTTAGATAGAAATTGTAGAGAAGGATTCTTCTGAACATTACGTTCTATATAACTTAAGTACGACTTGGAAACACCGGCTCGCCGCGCAAGCTCTGTCATGGAAAGCCCTTTTTTCTCTCTTAGATTCCTAATTCTTTCACCAATCATCTTCCTTCTCCTTAAATTATGTAATATGACCTCGTGTGTTCATTATAAGAAACAAATTGTTCTTAATAAAATCACAAAATAGTAAGAAAACAAGAGCAATTTCGTGAAAACGAACGATAAGTGTTCTTTATAGAGAAAAAACGGCTAATTTTGAAGTTTTGAATGTAAGAGAGTATGTTTTATACTCAACATAGTGATTCGCTAAAGAGAACGATAACGAACTTCACCAAGAACAAAATCAACAATTTCAAAACTGGTTGAAATTCCTTATGGATTCATAAGGGTTCAATATAAAAAACATTAAGAGAAAAAGAGGAGGAAAAAAGAATGAGTTTGAAAAAGAAGTTAGGTTTAGGGGTAGCTTCAGCAGCACTAGGTTTATCATTAATCGGAGGCGGTACATATGCGTATTTCAGTGACACAGCTGTACAAACAAATACGTTTGCTTCCGGAACTGTCGTATTAGATGTTGATCCAACTACTATTGTCAATCTAGAAGATTTAAAACCAGGTGATTGGATTCCTAGAACTTTTAATTTAATAAACAATGGATCTTTAGATATGAAATATGTAGACCTTAAAACGAGTTATACGGTTAAAAAGAATGGAGTTGCAGTAGGTAGCACCTTAGCAGACAAATATGCTGATTCTATCATAGTAGATTTTATGAATAATACATCAGGTGATGCAGATCATGAGGTAATTGCTTCAATATCTCTAAAGGATTTAAGAGATTTAACTCCTGATGAGTTGGCGACTAAAATTGATATTGAAAGGATCATGACATACCCAGGATTTTGGCTTCCAATCTTTGGATGGATTATTCCACCACAATATGAAGATCAAATTACTGAAGTTTCTGGTATTGAATCAGGTGATGAAGCAAGTTTTGATGTCCAATTTAGATTTGATGAAACTGGTGACAGACAAAATGATCTTCAAGGTTTAGAACTAGAGCTTAACTGGACATTCGAGGGTTACCAAACTGATGGTGAACAAAGATAATTTGATTTTGGGAAAGATGAGACTTCCTCATCTTTCCTACCTGTTTGTTTATTATCATGATTTTATAAAGTAATTTATAGATTCATGAAAGTAAATAAATTTAATCCTTGGAGGAGGTATGAATGATGAGGAAGTCACGATTGATGAAGTATCGTAATAAACATAAAAAGTTGATAATAACTGTTCAAATAGTTACTATTCTATATTTGTTACTTCTTTCTTTTACATTATTAACCTCCAACACAGTTGCCTATTTAAGTGGTATTGCAGAAACTAAATCATCTATATCTACCGCAAAATA
Source organism: Lederbergia graminis (assembly GCF_042655485.1). Taxonomy (NCBI): domain Bacteria; kingdom Bacillati; phylum Bacillota; class Bacilli; order Caryophanales; family Bacillaceae; genus Lederbergia; species Lederbergia graminis. The sequence continues at coordinate 106,259 of NZ_JBHSMC010000011.1, read as the reverse complement.
TTGGTGGGATAAGAGTGACTTGCAATTTATAGGAAAAGGAACACAAGTTATTCAAGGATGTCCTCCATTAAGCATTTCTGTAGATATAAAGAATATAGGTCAGACTATGACTGACTCTACTAAGTATGAAATATATTATTCCGAAAAAAATGGTAATCCAGAGAAACACGGAAAGAAAATAGCTGATGGAGTAATAGAGCCATTAGAAGCAGGGGAAATAACTAGTCTTACATATGACGCGAGTAAAGAGGGCTGGTATATCTTTAAAGCATTACAGCGGGATGGTTATAAGGGGGATTATGAAAATAAATATGAAATTTGGAGCGAAAAAGTAAGAATACATTGCCAGAAAGTAAAGACTGAGGAATCAAATGAAGAAAATAATAAAAAAACTACCGATGAGGAGATAACCACAGATCAAAAAAGTAAAGAAGAAGCTAGTACAGACCAAGAATCTAGTGAAGAATTACTTGAGAAGGAAGAAGAAGTTATGGAAGAACAACCTGTAGAAAGTACTGAAAATGAGAGAAATTCTATTAATCAACAAGATGAAATTGAACCAGAATTGGATACTGAAGCGTCTAAGGATGAGAGTGAGAATAAAGAAGCAGTTGAAGAGCAAACTCAACAAGAAAATAAAGAAGAAAATGAAGAATCGCTAAATAATCAACCAGCTAATGAAAAATCTAATGTAGAGGTAGAAGTAGATGGGACCGAAACAGAAACTTCTACTGAAAATGGAAGGTGAATATAAGGTGAATATAATGAAATCAAAAACATTAAAAGTTGTTAAGAAGTGGTCTAGTAGAGTAATTACCACATTATTAACTATAACCCTCATTTTTATGATTTTTGTAGTAATTTCATCCAAAGCATCTGGAGGAGAACCATCCATATTTGGCTTCGAATTGAAAACGGTATTATCTGGATCGATGGAACCTGGAATTAAAACTGGGTCAATAATAGCAGTAAAACCAGGTGGTGACATGAATCGCTTTAAAGAAAATGACATTATTACATTTTTGAAAGAAAAAGATATGTTAGTTACCCATAGAGTTGTTGAAGTTATTAAGAATAATAATCAAGTAATGTATCGCACTAAAGGGGATAATAATGGTGCACCTGATAGTGAACTTGTTTTATCAGATAATGTCGTTGCTGAATACAAAGGATTTACCATTCCATTTGTAGGATACCTAATTAATTTTGCACAATCAAAGAATGGAAATCTATTTTTATTAATCTTACCAGGATTACTTTTATTAGCATACTCTGCATTTACTATATGGAGAGCACTTTCTGAGCTTGAAAAAGGTACTAAGATTGTTCCAAATGTGGATGAAACAACTCCCCAATAACATCATAGATTTTCTTCTCTATGATGTTACTAAAATGGGAAGGGAGGATCTAGATGTTTGATAGGAGATTATTGATAAAATCTATTTATATGTTCATTGCTGTATTACTGTTAATGATTTCATTAGGAAATATACAAATATATGCCGAAAACAAGGTTAATGAAATTGATATAATGACAACTCCAGAAAAATTACTATTCAATATTAATAATTTGAAACCAGGTGATTGGGCTAAAAGAACAGTAATTATCACGAATAGTGGAAAAGAAGATTATAAGTATATCACTTCTGCAAAATTAAAAAATGGTTCAGAAAAACTATATAATGAATTACTTCTTATTATTACTGATAGTGATGGCGAGATATTTAATAATAAGCTGGGGGAATTTAAGAAACTAGATCCTAGAATTTTGATAAGTGGCCAAGAAGAAGAACTTATCTTTACAATTAAATTTCCTTCTGAGTTAGGTAATGATTTTCAAGGTCTTAGTAGTGAAGTGGAATTTAAGTATTATGTTGAAGGGACTTTAGGGGGAACATTACCAGTTGACGGTCCCAAATTACCTGAAACTGGGACAAATGCATACAATATTTTACTCACTGGAACTATTCTTTTAGTTGTTGGAGGAGTATTATTATTAATCAATAGGTTGCGAAAAATGAGAAGAATAGGTTAAAAAACCTTGAAATTTCGCCAATGAAATTTTAAGGTTTTTCTTATTATTAGTTGTTCTTTATAATGAAATATGGTGGTGACTACCCATGAAACTCCTTTTCCCATACATAGCACTCCTCAACCTAGTGGACGGTATCCTTACGTTCATAGGTTTGCAGTTACATTTCATTGATGAAAGTAATCCTCTTATGCAATTTCTTTATTCATCCGATCCGTACCTATTTTTAGCTGTGAAGTTGGCTTTGTCTTTTTTGTTAGTTAGTTTTGTCGTGTTAAAGAAAATGCCAACTTCGAGCTTAGTAAAACGTTTATCGATTTTTGCTTGTTTCGGGTATACTTTAGTTATGTGTATCCATTGTTATTGGATTGTTGATTCGGTTACCATTTTGTAGGAGATAGGTGATACATATGCTAAAGAAAATACTAAGTCTTCTAATCATTTTATCTATTATTCTCGTAGGAATTTTTCAAAAAGATACGTTTCTTCAAGTAGTGGAACAAGGCGGATTCCTATCAATCCTTGTCAGTATGGTATTAGTCATGATTTGCGTGTTCTTTCCCATCGTACCTTTTCAACTTTTGGCCGGATTAATCGGCGCTGTATTTGGCATGGCACAAGGAGTAATCATCACATTATCTGGAACGATCATTGGGACATGCTTGATGTTTATTTTAATTCGTTATAGCTTTCGAGAATCCGCTCAAGCAAAGCTAGAAAAATATCCAAAAGTAAAGGAGTATGAAGCATTCTTCGAAAAGAATTCCTTCACCGCTGTTTTACTGACAAGACTAATTCCAATCATTCCATCGCCTGTAGTAAATATAATATGTGGTCTAAGTAACATAAGACTGATTACATTTATTACCGCTTCTGCGATTGGGAAACTACCAAACATCATCGTTCTTACCGTAGCTGGAGCCAACTTTTCAAACAACAAATGGCTCTCTTTCGGGATTTATGGAATATATCTAATCATCATCCTACTTCTTAATTACAAATGGATATCGAAGAAATGGGAGAAAGAAACGGTGGACAATGCCTCCAACACCACCACATCATGAATAAAATCTCACGAGAGCTGAAGAGCTCTTTTTTTATTTGACTTACACATAGACATACGTCTTTTGGCATAGTTTTTATAAGTTAGTACTTTATTCTTATAAAAACGGGAGGTCCAACATGAGGAGAATGAATGACATATCTCGTCGCCAACGCATTGCTGGAGGGAGTGCGATTGTTTCTGCTATATTGCTTGTTATCATTATGATTGTTACACAAAGCTTTGCGATGAAAAATATCGCAGGGGAAGATGTATATGAAATAACGGTACATTCACTAGCTACTTATCCAGTACTTAATTGGATTTTAATATTAGCTGGTGTTTTTGCTATTATTCTATTATTTTCATTAGTGGAAGCGGTTGATGAACGATTACGAGCCAAGAAACAAAAATTGACTACAAATATGGCGAGGTTTGGCTATATCCATTTATTCACGTATGCCCTTTACATGTTGCTGCCAGTTGCTGTCCTCCATGACTTAGCAAATGGAGATAAAGTAATTTCAGAAGCACTTGAAGTAATTCGTACTGTGATGGAACTAGGATTAGTATTGTCTGCACTTTCCGGATTCTTTCTAAGTTTATGGCTGATCCAGTTGGGCTATTATACGCTGAAAACAAAAGCGTTTTCGAAACCTTTAGGATATTTTACTATCGTCATAAGCATAATTGTTCTTTTTTCCTCTGGCTATGAGTCGCTTTATGGAAGAGGAACAGGACTTGGCATTATTGCTAGTATTCTAACGTTCTTGGGGGCATTTGTAATTTGGAAGGTTTGGATTGGAGTAGAATTGTTGCGAAAAAATAAAATGGAAAGTGAAACGTAAACGAGCGGCATATTAGATATGATAAAATAGTTACAATGAATGTGCAGGCATAATATGTCTGCATTTTTTGAGGAGGATCGTTATGAATGAGAATGTAAACACGGGAACTGTTTATCTAGAAGTAATCAGCATAACTGAAATCGGTGAAGGGATGCGCGCTTGTATTGACTTTGTCGATGTACTACAACCGGAGGATGGGTTGTATGTAGGAAATACGGGACATGGTTACATAAAAGTTTTATCAGAAAATCGAGCATCAGACGGCTATCCACCGCGACCATTCCGAATAAATTGCGGTGCGTTTCATCAATACGTTATTCAGAAAGATAAAACATACTATCTCCATGAAATAAAACCAGGAGAGACTCTATACATATCAGATGCGAAGGCAGAAAGATCGATTCCAGTAGGACGTGTGAAAATTGAAAAACGGCCACTGTTGCGAATTGAATGTAAGCATGGAGAAACCGGCCAAATTATCTCGGCCACTTTGCAAAAATCAACGAGTGTGCATGTGCTGGAGGAAACAAAAGGAGAAGTATGTATCCTCGACATAAAAGCTGGAGATAAAATCAACTGTATATTGGACGCGCCGGGACGTCATTTAGGTGAACAAATTACAGAGGAAATTATCGAGTATTAAGGAATATCGGGGTCAGCCCCGAATAAGCAAGGAGGTGTTTCCGTGCGTTCATACTGGCTTTGGCTCTTTTTACAGGCATGCGCTTGGCTTTTTTCCTTCTATTATATAGGAGAAAGTTTAAGGAATATGCCATTTCAGCTGCTCGGCGTGGCAGTATATTTTATTTTATTTTTTCTCATTCCATTAGTAATGAAGAGACCTGGAATTCTTTTCGTCATGTTAGCCATGAATATTATGATTGCAACGCTAACCTTATATCCAGGTGAACAAGGAATATTTCACCCAGGATTAGTACTCATCCTATCATTGATCCTTGCAGAAGGATTTTTTCGATTATCGTTCAAGCGCAGTCTTTTACTTGCTGGAATTGGCACAGCTGCACTTTCGATTGCGGTACTTCCGTCCAATGTCGAACATAACGAACAATTATTACTCGCATTGTATTTCGTCATGTTACTAATTGCACTTATCTTTTATAAAAACACGAAAGACCGTACAGATGATGTGGAAACTCGTTATGAAGCACTCCTAGCTGAATATCGAAATTTAAAAAGGAGAATTGTTTCAGAAGAAGAGATGACGAGGCAAGAAGAACGGGTACTAATTGCACATGAAATTCATGATTCTGTTGGTCATAAGTTAACAGCACTCCTGATGCAACTGGAAGGATTTCGCTTACAAGCACCAGATGAATATAAGGAAAAAGTTCAATCATTAAAGGAGCTAGCTAGTTCTAGCTTAGAAGAGACGAGGAGAGCGGTAAAATCATTAAAGGCAAACGATATTGGTGGTTTACCAGGAATTTTACGCTTAATCCGCAAGTTAGAAATGGAAAGCTATATTCGCATCCATTTTTCCGTGAAGCATGGAGCATTCACAGCGCCGCTTACAGGTGAACAGTCATTTGTTATTTATCGCTCGGTACAAGAAGGGCTCACAAACATTATGAAACATAGTAATGCACGGGAAGCGGAGATAATGTTTGAAGCACCAGGTGGAAGTATTTTTCGCTTTGAAATCAGTAATCCTGTCACAGATGATGATACATATCAAGAAGGCTTCGGCCTTACATCGATGCGAGAACGCTTGGAAAAATTCGGTGGGAATTTGCAAGTATATAAAACAACAGAGCTTTTCATTCTCAAAGGCGATTTAAAAATTGGCTATGGAGGAAACAATGATTAGAATTTTACTAGCAGAAGACCAAGTAATGGTTCGGCAAGGCTTAAAGATGATGATTGAATCAGATAAGGAAATGAAAGTAACAGGTGAAGCGAATGATGGGAAAGAAGCAATCGCTCTTTGTGAGAAGCAATTATTCGATATCGTCATTCTCGATATTCGCATGCCTAATATGGATGGCATTGAGGCTGCAAAGATCATTAAAACCCGCTGGCCACAAACGAAGACTTTAATATTAACGACATTTGATGATGAGAAATATGTACTGGAAACATTAAAAATTGGGGTAAATGGCTATATTCTCAAAACAGGTGATACAGAATCGTTACTGCGATCCATCCGCAGTGCCTTAGCTGGTGGCCTATCACTGGAAGACCAAGTTGCTGCAAAAGTGGTACCTAAACTATTACAACGTGGAGAAGAGAAACAACCGGATCCTTCTTTAACACCACGTGAACGTGAAATATTAAAATGCATAGGGGAAGGCCTCAGTAATGCGGAAATTGCAGAACGAATTTCTATCTCTGTAGGAACAGTGAAAAATAATACAAGTCAAATATTAGCGAAGCTGGATTTACGTGATCGAACCCAATTAGCTATTTATGCAATTAATCATAATCTTGTGTGAATCTTTTCCTGTGTATTATCGTAAGGAATGATGGAAAGGAGTGAGGACATTGTATTATCCTTCAAAAAGAGATGTATGGATGACGTTAGTCCTTTGGGCTGCCTTCTTTTTAATGACGATACCACCCGTTTTTTTTCCTAAGTTAGGAGTGTGGATGGTCCCAGACTTCCTCGATAAGCAATGGATTAGAGTAGTCATTTTATTCACTTTGGCTTGTTTTATCATTTCGTTTTGGTTCAAAACGGGTTATACAATTGAAGAAGGGAATCTGAAAATCCAATACGGCCCTTTTAAAAAGAACATCCCAATTCATGAAATTAAGAATATAAGGGAAACGAAAAATCCGTTTGCAGATCCAGCGTTATCGATGGACAAACTAGAAATAAACTATGCCAAATACGATACAATTGCCATTTCTCCAAAAAACAAATCCGAGTTCATCGAGCAATTACTACAACAAAACCCAAATATCAAAATAAAACAATAGTGTTAGTATTTGTTTCAAAATAAATCCATTATTTGAGAAGATACTACTTCCTACGTTGATTGGAGCTTCTGCAGCGAAAATCATATAAAATCCACATTTTTAACAATTAAAATGATAAAAGTAATGGTTTTTTGAAAACAGTGTTACTGGAGACAGTGGTGACACTGTTTCTTTTTTTGTACAGTTAAGTAGAAATAACCAGTATACGTCAATAAGGGAGTGGAAGATACATGCTGGAAACAGTAAAACTTAGCAAAACATTTAAAGATAAAAAAGCTGTCGATGAAATTGATTTATATTTACAAGAAGGCGAATCGGTTGGCTTACTAGGACCAAATGGCGCAGGTAAGTCTACCACTATATCCATGATATCCTCCTTACTGAAGCCTACTTCAGGGGATGTTCGTTTAAATGGAAAAAGCACTATTAAAGACCCATCTGAACTTAGAAAAGTTCTAGGAGTTGTTCCTCAAGAAATCGCGTTATATGAAGAACTATCTGCTTTAGAAAATCTAAAGTTTTTCGGGAAGATTTATCAAGTGAAAAAAGATGTACTAGACAATCGCATTCAAGAAGTGCTCGAAATGGTTGGATTAAAAGACCGTCAAAAAGAATTGGTGAAGACCTTTTCAGGTGGGATGAAAAGAAGGGTGAATATTGCAGCAGCCTTATTACATCAACCGAAAATTATTATCTTGGATGAACCAACCGTCGGAATCGATCCGCAATCGAGAAACCATATATTAGAGACAGTGAAAAAATTAAATGAAGAAAATGGCACAACTGTTCTGTACACAAGTCATTATATGGAAGAGGTAGAACAGCTATGTAATCGCGTCTACATTATGGATCATGGAAAAGTAGTTGCTTCAGGAAGTAAATCAGAATTACTAAGCATTTTATCGAGTGAAGATACGATACAGGTACAGTTAAGTAAGCAAAGTAATGAACTAATGAAGTCTATAAAAGGGATCGAATATGTTCGTCAAGTCGAAGAAACAAATGATGGCTTAAGAATTATTTGTAAAAAAGGCAGTAATATTTTAAGTGACCTCGTACATGCTACGGAAATTTTAGGCATTCAAATATCCCACTATCAAGTGGAAGTGCCGAGTCTAGAGGACGTATTCTTACATTTAACAGGAAAGACTTTACGGGATTAGAAGGAGGTAATAGAAATGGGACCATTTTTCCAAAAAGACTTATTAGTATTTTGGCGCGATCGCAAAGAAATCCTGATTGCTCTATTACTTCCTATCGTCATCATCTTTGTTTTAAATATAGCATTTTCAGGTCTTTTTAAAAAAGATTCCAGCATGGAGACGATACATGTAGGAATTGTTCATGAGGAAAATGCAGAAATCGGTATGCAGCAATTCACTAACCATGTGCAAGAGTTAGATATACCTGTGTCAGAGAAAGAAGCAATTTTAACACAAGCAGAAAATATACAGCCTATCTCACTAGTAGAACAGTTACTAAATGGGCCAGAGCTACAGGAATGGGTAGATACGAAGCAGTTAAGTGAAGCAGAAGCGAAGGAGTTAGTAGAGGCAGGAGAATTAGATGCGATTATTAAAATTCCATCTGGATTTACGAATTCTGTTCTTTCTTCGATTTTACTTGGAAAAGAGCCAGCTGTTCCTTTAGCAATATTAGCGGAGAAAGAATCAGCCGCTCTTTCCGCCTTAGAAGAAATAGTGTCTATTTATATGGATTCTCTCAACATGGAGTTTGCCTTAGGTGGAGTGGAAGTGGCAGAAGTGAACATGCCCCAAGGTGGAGTCGAAACGGTCGAAGGCAAGGAGACATATAACATATCGCAATATTTCACAATAGCAATTAGTACTTTATTTGCATTATTCATTGCCCAAACGGTTGCAATAAAAACAAGTACGGAAAAAAGAGAACGTGTTTTTAACCGAATCATACTAACGGATCGAAATCCAATCCATTACTTACTGGGAAAAACAACTGCCACTTTTATTTTGAGCTGGTTGCAAGTAATGATTACCATCACCCTAAGTCAATTAATATTAGATGTATTTCCAGATAAATCGCTGGAATTTTGGGTCGGATTAATTTTAGCTAATACCATCTTTGCATTAGCAATTGCTGGTTTATCCGCTGTATTCACTGGTATCACGTTGAATTTAGAGGATGCGAATGCAGCTAGTGGGATATTCACTTTAATTACGATGGGATTCGGTGTTTTAGGTGGAAGTTTCTTTCCTCTCCAAGCTCTTCCAGAATTCATGCAAAAAATTGGAGAGTGGACACCAAATGGGTTAACACAAACATTATTAGTTCAATGGATTCAATATAGTAATCTACAAGATATCATCATGCCATTATTCTTCCTAGCACTATTCTTTGTTATTTGTATGATGATTGCATTCTTTATCTTTCCGAGAAGGGGGAGAGCATAATGTATCCTGTTTTATTGGCGCAATGGATGAAAGATAAAAGGAAACCATATCTCATTCTCCTGTTTATCTTCTTAAGCATTTTAGCAACGATTATTTTTGGTAATGTTGATCAGTATGAACAAAAATTAGTACCAATCTTTAGTTCGGAAACGAATGCAAGTGAAATCGAAGAAAAATGGAATCAGTTACTAAATGATAACAGTGAAATTGAGTTTGTAATCATGAAGGAAGAGGAAGCACGTGATCAAGTTTCTACGGGAAAAAGTGATGTAGCAGTTCGCTTAATGGAGGACGATTACCGTCTTATCGTCGCATCTGATTTTCCAACGATTCACTTAGTGGAACAAGAAGTGAAGAAAGTTTTTACGAAGGAAGCGAGAATTAGTGCGGCTGCCAATACACGTGTTATTGCTGAAGTAAGAAAAGAAGTAAATGATGTGTTAGAAAATCCACCGATTCAAGTAGATACTTTATCATTGAGTGGGGACGAGTTACCTTCCTATAATATGGGCATGCAACTGTTATTTGGTTTCACCTTGTTTATTGCGATGTTTACGATTGGCTTTAAAGTGAATGGAGTTAATGCCGATAAGGTAAATGGTATTTGGAATCGCATGATACTCTCCCCAGTGAGTAAAACAAATATGTATGTCGGGCACCTTTTGTATAGCTATTGCATTGGGCTGTTTCAAATGGTAACGGTGTTTCTGATTTTCCGATATATCATGAAGTATGACATCGGAAACTTGTCAATGATTCTAGTTATTGCTGCAGTATATACGTTGAGTATGGTGAGTGTGGCGATGTTAATTGCAGGGATAGCAAAAACACCGGAGAAATTTAATATGATCTTTCCATCAATCATCCCAATTATTCCTATTATCAGTGGTGTCTATATGCCACCAGGTACGATAGATAACGCAGTCCTTAACTTCATCGCAAAAATATTCCCCTTGTCCCATGGAGTAGAAGCAATGATGGATGTAGCTATATACAACGCTGGCTGGAATGATATTACGTTCTCACTTATCTTCATGCTCCTCATAGCCGTTGTATGCATGGGGATAGGAATTAACCTAGTAGAACGACAAAAAGGATAGAAGTAACATATAGAGATAGTGTGGGGCTGACCTCACACTATTTTTTATACAATAGTTGCAGAGTCTACTAATTTTAACGATACTTATAATAAGGCGAACGAGTCATGTCGAAGCCTATAACAGGATAGGAATACGGAAAGGAATAGGGATTCCATATGACTTTGCAACAATTAAAATACGTGATTGAAGTAGCTAGAAGTCGTTCGATTAGTCAAGCCGCACAAAGCTTGTTTATAAGTCAACCAAGTCTCTCGAATGCTTTGAAAGAGTTAGAAAAAGAACTGGGAATTACGATTTTTTTACGGACGAATAAGGGAATCATCATTACAGCAGAAGGGGCGGAGTTCTTAGGCTATGCTCGCCAAGTAGTGGAACAAGCAGAGCTTCTAGAAAATCGCTATGCCAATACTGCTGCACCACAACAGCATTTCGCTGTATCCACTCAGCACTATGCGTTTGCTGTAAGTGCCTTCGTGCGTTTATTAGAAGAGTATGACCGTGATGAATATGAGTTTGCGCTCCGAGAAACGAAAACATATGAAATCATCGATGATGTGCAAAACTTGCGGAGTGAAATCGGTATTTTATATGTAAATGAGTTTAATCAAAAAGTAATTCATAAATTTCTGAGGGAAGGAAATTTAGAATTTTATCCTTTATTTGATGCCAAGCCCCATGTTTTTATTAGTTCGAAAAATCCATTGGCAAAGCAAGATTACGTTACATTAGAAGACTTACATCCTTATCCATATCTTTCTTTTGAACAAGGAGAATATAATTCTTTTTATTTCTCAGAAGAGATACTTAGTACGCTCTCTCGCCCAAAAAATATTCGCGTGACCGATCGTGCGACGATCTTTAATTTATTAATTGGCTTAAATGGCTATACGATATCGACAGGGGTTATTAGTCATGAATTAAATGATGAAGACATTGTTGCGGTTCCATTGCAGGTCGACGAAACCATTACGGTAGGATACATTCTCCATAAAAACGTAACAACAAGCCCATTAGCTAATATTTATATACAATATTTAAAAGAAACGATTGAAGAAGAGCGAGGGGAGCTATAGATAAAAACGACGGATGATAAATGAAGTTGTCAATTTCTTTAAAATAAAAGAGATCAGGGATACCACTACGGAAATACACTGCGCTTTTCATAATTGAAAAAATTTCTGTGAAAAATAGATAAATTTATATAGTTGATTTCCGCTCTAGGCGGACGCTTTCCGCGGGGGAGCGGTGAGCCGCTCGGTCGCTTAAGCTCCCTGCAGGAGTCTCCGTGTATTTCCTCCGCTGGTAATGATTTTTCCTATTGAAAATCACTAAAAAAAGCTCCCATTTGTATTCAAAACTTTTTTCTTTCTTTTAATGCAGTAAGTCAAAGTGCACAAAGGATTTTTCATCTATTTCTTTTTAATAAAGGCTCTGTTAAAGTTCATTGTTGTTAACAACTTAGTTGATTGTAGCGGATGTACACGAGACTCCTGCGGGAACAGCACGAGCCGAAGATCCACTTGGCAAAGCGGTTTTCTTTGCCAAGTTAGCTGAGGCCGTGCCCGCGGAAAGCGAGTGTACAGGAGCGAAAATCAACAACAGAGTTTAATAGAGCTTTAATAAAAAAAACCGAACTATAAATAATAGTTCGGCTCGTTTCTTTGAAAAATGGTTACTCATACGTATTTAACCGTAGTTTCATATACTTTTCTCTAATTGTATCTTCGTATCGTTCTGCTACGAAGATGGAGTCTTCTAGGTAGTCTTCGGCTCTGTTTTCATATTCCTCGTAAAGTTCATAGTCGTTTTCATCACCGGACTCTGCGTAGGAACGAATGTGTACTGCCATATTTTTATAGGCGTGTAACATTCTTTGCAGGTTTTCTTGCTCAAACTGTAAATGTTCTGGGGCTTTTACTTTTTTCAACCGTTTTGTATTCGCCTCAAAATCCTTTATAAGTTTTTCTGCAGGTGTTACTAACTTTTTATATTCAGGTGTCCATTCTGGATCTAAGCTTAACGGAACATCAGAATATTTAATAGCCTGACGAAATTTATCCTGCGCAATTTGATTTAGCACGATTATTTCAATCGATAAATCGGTAAATTCTTTTTCGGTTAATTTTTTTGGTGTCACCACTTGATAGACAATGAATACAGCTAAGGCTAAAACGATCGCCATCCATATTTTATTATTTTTACGCGCTGTTTTTGGCTGGGTTGCTACCGAAGTTGTAACTTGTTGTGGTTGTTGCAATATCTCTGGAGTTATTTCCTCGTTCTTTTCAATTGCGAACCCACAATGACCACAAAAATTGCCACCCGGTTTTAAAGCATTCCCACATTTTATACAATACCCCATCTTCATCCCCCAAAAGTCACTTACTTTTATATAGTAAAATAATACTATATAAAAAAGATAGTAGCAATTTGAAAGATTGAGAAATTAGTTGGCAAAATCTACCTCAATTGTTTTGAAATGCTTGCGGATAAATGCTTTTTCTTCCTCGATTGTTAACAATCCTGTTGCTTTACCAATTGTCCCATTTTGAATTGTCCAAATGGCATTATGATCTTTGTCCGCTTGAGAGAAATCATGTCGTTCCCAGCGTTTTAGTATGGCCATATATGTTTCACTATGTTTATAATCATTTGCTTCCACGACTTCAATTAGTCGTTGCACACGTTCATCTGTTAAGGGAAGAAAGCCCCACTTTTCATCGGCTCTTATTTTTTGATGGGACATACGGTGAATCGCAGTTTGAACTCTATTCTCATGCATGTTGATCGGAAACTCTTCCTCAACAGTTTCTTCTCGTTCTTCTTCTTGTATTTGAAGCACAGTAGCTGTTTCAGAGTCTTTATCTGAAACAACCACTTGCTTCTCCATGATGGTGACTGTACTTTTGTTGTTTTGTAAATAAAAGAAAGTGATGAATGCAATAACCACAAACAAAATACAGAGTACAGTGACAAGAATGATAATCTTTCCACCTTTAATTGTAATCACCCCTTCATATTAAAGAATAGTATAGCAAAATTCTCGTAAACTGGTAATGTAGAATATAACGAAACTAAAGAAATTAGGTGAGTATTATTAGTCGATTATTTATTACTGCACATAGTGGCTGCATGAATACACGCCAGAACTCTCATGCATCCGTTCTTGCTGGCATTAGAGAAGGTGCAGATATGATGGAAGTAGATATCCGGGCGACGAAGGATGACCATGTTGTACTTTATCATGACGAAAGCATCATAACTTCTGACGGGAGTAAGCTCCTGCGTGAACTGCCATATGAAGCATTGAATGATGTAATTCTCCTTGAAAATGTATTGCCTTATATCAAAATGAATAATCGCACCATTAATTTAGATGTAAAGGAAGATAACGCGATTGCACCAATGATCCGCATTATCGAACATTTTGACATGCAAAATCAAGTACTGATCACTGGATGTGAAAAAGAGAGAGCAGCCTTTATAAAAGCACACTACCCTACATATAAAGTGCTTTTAAATGCCAGTTTCGCATTATTTGAAACGTGTGATTACTCCTCATACGTGCAACAAACAATCGCGGATGCTATTGATTCAAAAAGTGATGGGATTAATATTCACTATCAGCATTGCCGAGAAGAGCTGCTTGAAAGTGCCAAAGCAAATAGGTTACCAGTATATGTTTGGACTGTTGATCAGCCTACAGATATGGTTAAATTTATGCAGCTTGGTGTTCAATCGATTACAACAAATAACGTGAAAACACTCGTTCATTTAAGAAACGAATATACTCACATATCAAAATAAAAAAGAAAAAATAATTGAATTTAATTTTTAATATATTATAATTAACTCGAAACGTTTCGAAAAAACAGTCGAATCACATAGGGGGGTTCATCCAACAATGAGAAAAGTTAAGATTGGTTTTATTGGATGCGGTAACATTAGTCACATTTATTTAACGAGCTGTACACAAAAATTTGATATTTTGGATGTTGTGGCAGTTGCAGATATTTTTCCAGAAATGGCACAAAGAAGAGCAGAAGAATTTAATATCCCTAAAGTTTACACAGTAGAAGAGTTATTAGCAGACCCTGAAATTGAAATCGTTGTCAATTTAACGTCTCCTACTGTTCATACAGAGGTAAACTTGAAAATTCTAGAAGCGGGCAAGCATGTGTATACAGAAAAACCATTTGCAATGTCTCGCGAAGATGCAGATAAAGTTCTCAATCTAGCAAAAGAAAAAGGTTTATTAGTAGGAAGTGCTCCTGACACATTCCTAGGCGCTCAGCTACAAACAGCTAGAAAACTAATTGATGATGGCTGGATTGGTAAAGTATATGGTGCTGGTGGTATGTTCATCACAGGTACTGCTTGGGATGCATCACATCCTAATACACCAGCATTTCTAGACTTTGGTTGGGATCCATTATTTGACATGGCCCCATACTGGTTAACAGCAATGGTTCACTTAATGGGACCAGCAACAAGAGTATCAGGCTCTGTAGGAAATGCGAGAACAGAACTGGAAGTAGATAATATGAACTCCCCATTCTATGGAGAAACACTACCTGTAAAAGCACCAATGAATGTCACTGGAATCATTGATTTTGAAAGCGGTGCAATTGGACATATTTTTGCTTCTAAGGATAGTGGTGGTTACTTACCAAGAATGGAAGTGTACGGAACAGAAGGCGTTCTTCTCATTCCTGATCCGAACTTCTTTGAAGGAGTTGTCAAAGTACGATTCCCGAATGGGGAAGAGAAAGAATTCCCTTATTCACACGCACATGCGGAAAACACAAGAGGAATTGGGGTAGCTGATATGGCTACTGCTCTTCAAACTGGTAGAAAACATCGTGCAAGTGGGGAACTAGCTAGACACGTACTTGATATCTCAATTGGTATTTTGGAGTCATCTAAAGAAGGACGTCATTTTGATATCACAGCAAAATGTGAACAACCAGCAGCTCTACCAATTGGCTTGAAATTTAATCAATTAGATAAATAATAAAAGATTGCTCGTATCATCTACTGAAATAGATAATCTTGCTTAATATTAAGCCATTTTAAAAGAAATAGTTGATTTATTACCTCTAAGTTGATTGTAGCGGAAGGGGCGAGACTCCTGCGGGATGAGCGGGACAGGTGAGACCCCGCAGGAGCATTCGCGACGAGGAGGCTCACCGCCCGCCCCGCGGAAAGCGAAGCCCCTGAAGCGGAAATCAACGGTCTCATTAGAATATATTAATAAATGGAGTGAATAAAATGAAAAAATTCCCAGTAGGATTACAACCATACACATTACGAGAAGCAATGGAAAAAGATTACTTTGGTGCTATTGAAAAAGTTGCGGAAGTTGGCTATAAAGGTATTGAAGTTGGAATGCCACCAGCAGGTATTACAGTAGCACAATTGAAGGCAAAACTAGATGAATTAGGTCTTCAAGCACTAAGTGCACATGTTGGCTTAGATCAATTAAAAAATGATCTCGGAACAATCATTAACTTTTTAAAAGAAGTTGGTGCGAAATATGTTGTGCTATCACAAGGTTTTGAAACGAAAGAAGCAGTCCTGGAAGCAGTAGAGCTATACAATAAAGTTGGTAAAGAATTAAAAGAACATGGACTTGGATTTTTACACCATAACCATGATTGGGAATTCGTAAAATTTGATGGCAAATATGCATTAGATATGTTAATCGAAGAAACAGATCCTGATCTCGTTAAGTTTGAAATTGACACGTATTGGGTGAAAAAAGGTGGAGAAGATCCAGCTGAATATATGAAAAAATTGAATAACCGTTGCCCATTACTTCATATAAAAGATATGGAGCCTGGTGAGGAACAATTCTTTGCAGAAGTAGGGGAAGGAATCCTTAATTTTGAGGAGATTTTCAAAGTAGCTGAAGAAATTGGTACAGAATGGATCATTGTAGAGCAAGATCTTTGCCGTCGTGACGAGTTCGAATGTATTAAAACAAGCTATGAAAATTTAGAGAAAATGGGAGTGATTTAATTTGACAACCCAGCTTCAAGTAGGATTAATTGGGTATGGGTTTGCCGGAAGAACTTTTCATGCACCGGTGATAACATCGGTTCCAGGCATGAACCTTAAAACAGTAGTGGAAAGAAGAAGTGAATATTCAAAAGAACGTTATCCGTGGGTAAATGTTGTAAAATCGGTGGATGAACTATATGCTGACCCTGATATTGATGTCGTTGTTGTGACAACACCAAGCTCTGATCATGTCGAATTTGTGAGAGATGCGCTCAATGCAGGTAAGCATGTGGTAGTAGAAAAACCTTTTACTGCAACAGCTGCAGAAGCAGATGAATTAATTGAATTAGCAAAAGAAAAAAATAAAGTACTAAGTGTGTTTCACAACCGTAGATGGGATGGAGACTTCTTGACAATTAAGGAAATTTTACAAGAAGGCTTACTCGGAAATGTGATGGAATGTGAAATGCACTGGGATGGCTTTAGCCCAATTGTCGGTGATAATTGGCGCGATAAAGCAGGACCAGCAAATGGTGTCTTCTATGACTTAGGTGTTCATTTAATGGACCAAGCTCTCAGTTTGTTCGGTACACCGAAAACAATACTTGGCGATGTGCAAATTCAACGCGAGGGTGGACAATCTCATGATTATTTTGACGTTACCCTTGGCTATGAATCAAATTTAAAAGTAATCTTAAAATCTTCTAGATTTGTAAAATCACATGGACCACGTTACGTCATCCATGGAGATAAAGGATCCTTCATAAAATATGGCATTGATCCACAAGAAGTAGCATTAATTAACGGTGAGTCACCAGCAACAACTCATCATTGGGGACAAGAGCCACAAGAAATGTGGGGGAAACTACAGACAACTATTGGAAAACTAAATGTTGATAGTGTAGTAGAAACAATCCCAGGTGCTTACCAAGATTACTATCAAAATATATATGACCATATTAAAGGTAATGCAGAGCTAGAGGTTAAACCAGAAGAAGCTAGATTAAATATTCGCCTTATTGAACTTGCTCTCCAAAGCAGTAAGGAAGGACGAATATTAGAAGTAACACCATAACAGAATGGAGTGACAACGTGTTTCCATTTAAAGCAGCATTAAATACATCTACACTCTTTCCTTTTTCTTTAAATGTAATCGAACAAATTAAGATTGCAGCAGAAGCAGGATATGATGGAATTGAATTATGGATGCGTGATATCGAAGCTTTTATCGAAAATGGCGGTTCTGTACAAGAACTGAAAAATGCGCTACACGACGCTAAAGTGGAGTTAGTGAATGTCATTGCCTTCTTCAAATGGGCAGACGCAGATCTAAGCGTACGTGAAGAAGGATTCGCACAGGCAACGCGTGAAATGAAGCTATTAGCAGACATTGGTTGCCGCTATATTGCAGCTCCTCCGTTTGGAGACGTAGCTTCAGTAGAATTAGAGGACATGGCAGATAGTTTCCAGCAGCTTGTTTCATTAGGGGAAGAAATCGGTGTCGAGCCAGTTCTTGAATTTTGGGGCAAAGCATTAAAACTATCCACGCTTCCTGAAGCAATTCATGTTCTAAAAGAAAGTAAAGTAGAAAATGGTAAACTCTTACTTGATCCATTTCATATGCATGTTGGAGGTAGTGACTTTGCAACAATCCAACAATTAACCGGAGAACAAATCGGAGTATTCCATGTGAATGACTACCCACATGCTGAAAATATAGAAAGCCTAGTAGATGCGGACCGCGTATTTCCTGGTGAAGGTGTCTCACCAACAAAAGAAATCGCTCAAACACTTCACAACATCGGCTACAAAGGCTACCTATCACTAGAACTATTTATCGAAGACTTCGAAGGCAAGAGTGCATTAGAAGTTGCGACATATGGATTGAATGCAATGAAAAAAGCATATTCCATTTGACGAAAAAAGCCAAACTAATAATTTCAACATTAGTTTGGCTTTGATTTTAGAAAAATGGAAGAAGTGAATCGCTTGAATAAGCACCTTCAAAGGAATAAACCAAAATCTTGTGAACATAATGTGACAAAGCTTGCGTTTTTTCGTTCCTTTTTGTATACTAACAAAGTATTCTTTTTAAAGCATCATATTTTGCGGGTGTAGTTTAGTGGTAAAACCTCAGCCTTCCAAGCTGATGATGTGAGTTCGATTCTCATCACCCGCTCCATACATACTTTTACTAACGTAGTGTTTCGTTTTCTAGAAAAATGAGGCATTGCGTTTTTTTCATTTTATTACCTTTTTTATGATGCGGAAATTCAATTGTATTCATGTTATGATAAATTTGTTCATTAATTATTATATAAAAAACATTCACATATAAAAATCCACAAGGAAGGAGGTAGTTTCTATGGATTACGGTAAATTGAAAGAAGATATTATTGCGTATAGCAAAGAAATCGGCATTGATAAAATTGGTATTGCTAGTTCAGAGCCATTTGCGGAATTGAAAAATCGCTTAATACGTCAACAAGAACTTGGTTACCAATCTGGTTTTGAAGAGAAGGATATTGAAAAACGTACAGATCCTTCCTTAATTTTTGATGGACCACGGTCGATTATTGCAATAGCGTTAGCATATCCATCCAAAATTAAAGATGCCCCGCGCGGGAAAAAAGGAGAGCGGAGAGGAATTTTTGCCCGTGCATCATGGGGAGTGGACTATCATGTGCTTGTTCGTGAAAAATTAGAGCTACTTGCTGAGTATATCGATAGTAGAGTACCAGAAGCACGCTATAAATTAATGGTAGACACGGGAGAGTTATCAGACAGGGCAGTTGCCGAACGAGCAGGAATTGGCTGGAGCGGTAAAAACTGTTCCATTATAACTCCTGAATTTGGCTCCTATGTCTATCTTGGAGAAATGATCACCAATCTTCCACTGGAAGCGGATGAACCAATACTGGATCAATGTGGTGACTGTCGCTTATGTTTAGATGCTTGCCCAACAGGCGCACTCGTTCAAGCTGGCCAGTTAAATGCACAACGATGTATTTCATTTCTAACACAAACGAAAAACTCACTTCCAGATGAATTTAGAACGAAAATTGGAAACCGTATTTATGGATGTGATACATGCCAAACAGTCTGCCCGAAAAATAAAGGCATGGATTTTCACCATCATCCACTCATGGAACCGGATGGGGAAATAGCAAAACCATTATTACAACCATTATTACAAATTTCCAATCGTGATTTTAAAGAGAAATTTGGACATGTAGCTGGTTCTTGGCGAGGAAAAAAACCAATCCAACGAAATGCGATTTTTGCTCTAGCACACTTTAAAGAAGAACCTGCTGTAGATGATTTAATAGAGGTACTAACGAAAGATGTGCGTCCGGTATTAAGAGGATCTGCAGCTTGGGCACTTGGAAAAATAGGTAGTGAAAAAGCAAAAAATGCACTCTTGGAAGCTCAACAGCGAGAAAAAGACGAAGAAGTTCAAGCTGAAATTGCAAAAGGCTTAGCTTTCTTTGAAGTGAAAGACGAAGTATAAAATTGTTTGCAGACCAGTAGCCAATTGGTCTGCAATTTTTTTAAGGGAGAGGGAAAAATGAGTGAAACTATACATATTATGGCTCTAAAACATCCAAATATTCCTCATTATGAATGGGAAGGTGAAATAATTAAAAAAACGGATGAATATATCGTTGTCCTATGTAAACCAGGAAGGCAACTGAAGCATCATACAAAAGGAAAAACGTTCACAATGAAAAATACTTCCATTGAGCTTTTTTCTTTCAAAGAGTGGTATACGGTTGCAGCCGGTGTAGAAGAGGGCGAGATTACTTCCTACTATTGTAATGTTGCCATGCCTTCCAAAATGAATGGAAACGAGCTAACTTTTGTCGACCTAGACTTGGACTTAGTGAAAAAAGTGAACGCAGATTGGCAAGTGGTCGATGAAGATGAATTTGAAGAGAACAGCTTGAAATTCAGCTATTCGAATGAATTAAAAGATTATGCAATACATTCATTAGAAGAATTAAAGAAAAAAGCACTACATAAACAATTTCCATTTGATGAAAGTATTTTAAATATGTTAAACAAGTAAAAGTAAAGGCGGTTCATCATTGAATCGTCTTTTATTTTAACAAAATATTTGTGTTGTTTTCGGAATATTGTGTTATTATGGAAGCGTAACCAAATTTTTCATTGGGGGATTGCATTTTGTATGCACAATTATTTTTGGGGATTTTCTTCATCATTCAAGGCATTACGAAACACTTTATTAGAAAACCAAACTTGTTAATTTCAAAAGTAGTATTTCAACGCCTTTCTGATGAAGAGGTGTCAAGCTATCTGAAGAAAGTTGGTAAAGTGAATATTCTTTTTGGTCTTATTGTTGTCACGATGGGACAAATAGAATACAGATATCAACCTAACCCCTGGATCTTCCTACCGACTTACATCCTTCTAGGTTTGGCATGTATAGCACTAATAATTTATATAAATAAAAGATATACAGGTAACATGACGCTATGAAGATAATTTAATAGCGTTTTTTTTATCGTGAATGAACAATCTCATGGAAACAAGCAGTTAATTCACGTTGAACCGATTCTTATTCGCGATTTGCGCGATATTCTCGCGATTCTGGATCCGAATCTCGCGATAAAATGAATATTCTCGCGATTCCGAGCACAATACTCGTGCAAAAAAATATACTCGCGATTCCGGATCACATTCTCGCGATAAAACGAATAATCTCGCGATTCTGCTTCAAAATCTCGCGATAAACGAAAATACTCGCGATTCTGCTTCAAAATCTCGCGATAAAATGAATATTCTCGTGATTCTAGGTCAAAATCTCGCGATAAAATGAATATTCTCGTGATTCTAGGTCAAAATCTCGCGATAAAAAAAATATATTCGCGATTCCGAACGCAAAACTCGCGTAAGAAAACAATCTCGCGATTCCGCATCAAAATCTCGCGGTAAAACGAATATTCTCGCGATTCCGCATCAAAATCTCGCGATAAAACGAATAATCTCGCGATTCTGCTTCAAAATCTCGCGATTCCGAATCATATTCTCGCGATAAACAAAATATATTCGCGATTCCCCATCAAATACTCGCGAACCGGTTCTAGGAATACTCGCAAAATCATACTCAGGATACACGAAACCAATCACAACCCCCACACAAGAACTCCATCTCGCGCAATTATGAAAATCCTCACACCAAGTATGATAAATCCTTCCAACATAAGCATATACATTTTCTGAGGAGGGATTGCATGCGCGAGCAGTTATTAGCAAAGTTGGATGAGCGTATTGAGCAGATTGTGCGCAGACGGAAAGTGAATGATGAAAAAATAATAAAGAAGCTAGATAGTTGTATGAAAAGAAAAGCTGATATTGTAAAAGTATTGGCAGAGGGGCAAATTAACTCACTAGATGAAGATGGGGAGCATGTTTATCTTCATTATGATGTTCGCTTTAAATATCTGATTCGTCAATGCGGAAAGATGTATATAGAGGAAGAAGTAGAAAATCGAAAAGCATCCTTCTATAAAGGAAGTCTTTATGAAGAAGTAGAGGTGCCGGTACCAACATCGCAGCAACCTCTTGATTTATTAATAGATGCGGATTCATCACAAGCACGAGCACCATTTTATTATGATCGTCTGAAAGCAGTTCAGTATGCGGAACGTTGGTGGAATGAATATAATCCAGCATATGAAAAATTTGAAAATGACTGTACAAATTATATTTCTCAATGTCTACGTGCAGGCGGTTCTCCGATGAGGGGGTATCCTAATAGGAGTAATGGTTGGTGGTACCAGAATAAAAATTGGAGTTATAGTTGGTCTGTAGCCAATGCATTAAAGATATATTTAGGAAGTTCGAAAACAGGTTTAAGAGCAAGAGAAGTGCATGACCCATTAGAGTTAAAATTAGGTGATGTGATTTGTTATGATTTCCAAGGAGATGGTCGTTTTGACCACAATACCATTGTCACTGGAAAGGACTATAATGGAGAGCCACTCGTAAATGCACATACGTATAATAGTCGAATGCGTTATTGGGCATACGAGGATTCCACTGCGTACACTCCGAATATTAAATATAAAATGTATTCGATCGTAGATGATGCTTAGGAAATGATATCCTTCGTTTTTATCGTAGCTTCGTTCTTTAAAAATATAGTATAATGGCACAGTATAGTTTACGAATGAGGTGAATGATTGTGCCAAATCATATAGTTTTATATCAACCAGAAATTCCTGCGAATACAGGAAATATTGCGAGAACGTGTGCTGCAACGGATACACATTTACATTTAATCCGACCACTCGGGTTTTCTACTGATGATAAAATGTTAAAGCGTGCCGGTCTTGATTATTGGCAGTATGTGAATATTACGTATCATGATTCCTTGGATGATTTCTTCTTAGCTTATCCTAAAGGTGAATTTTTCTACTTAACAAAGTTCGGGACTCAACCTCACACAACTTTCGATTACAGTCATTTAGAGAAAGATTACTTCTTTATGTTTGGAAGAGAAACAACTGGTCTTCCAAAAGACTTAATTGCTGAAAATAAGGATAGATGTTTGCGAATTCCTATGAATGAAAATGTCCGTTCCTTAAATTTATCCAATACCGCTGCTATTTTAGTATACGAAGCATTACGTCAACAAAATTATCCAGCGTTAAATTAAAAAAACTGTCCACTCATGTGGGCAGTTTTTTTCTATAGGTAACTTCCTACTTTGTTGCAAAATATTGATGAACAAGTTCTGTTATATCATTAACTTCAGAGCGATATATCGACTCATCAAACACTTCTGTTACAGTGCGTACGACACTTGTAATGAGAAACTCACGTGGTTCGCTTGCCTGGAATTCAGATAAAAGGAATTCGATATATTCGATATTTTTTTTGTTCTTTTCTTCCTTATTCATATGGTCAGAAAGATTTTTTAAACGATTGATAATTTGTTTTTTTAATTGTATCTGTGATATTTCTTCTTTTTGTTCTTGGTCAGATAGCCAGTTAGTTGGAAAAAATGGTGCATCCAACTCATCTTGTTGATGAATCATTAATTTCACTCTTTGTAAGGAAAAACGGATGATACTTTCTAACGTATACTCGCTTTTCGTTCCAATCTTACTAACATGTATCATTTGTTGGATGATACCAAAGAATATGATGGAATAGTCTAAAGAATGCTGTTTTACATCATTGCCAAAAAGATCGATGAAGCGATGAGAAGTCCATTTTAATTCGCGTACAAGTTGCTTTTGCATAAGTTGTTTCAAATCATCGTCTTTTGAATGCATGACTGATTGGAATAATGCGATTAAGTTATGTTCTCGATTCATCTTCAATCTGACATGAACTTGTTCAATGAATACCTCTTGATCATCCTTATTTTTACCAAAAGACAATTCCTTCCTTAATAGAAAAGTTTCATTTTGGACTTGTTCAAGGATGGCAATTAAACATTCATTTTTGGAGCTGAAATGATTATAAAAAGTACCTTTTGCAATTTTAGCCCCATCTAATATATCTTGAATTGATGTAGAAGCAAACCCTTTCTCGATAAATAAACGGTGAGCTACATCAATAATTTGTTTTTTTCGAGCATTCATTTTATCACCTTTGTACTCGTAGTCTATTTGTATTTTAGCTTGTATTCTGCTTGAAATCAACATTTGTTAATGTAGGTAAATTTTTTTATTGCTTTTTTTGAACTAGCGGTATAAAATATTTTAAGTGCAAAAGACTACGGGTACAAAATTTGAACTTATAGTATGATTGGGGGAATTTATAGTGGATATCGAATCCATGCATAAGAAACCGCCCTATGGCGTAATAGCAATACTTTTTATCGGGGCGTTTGTATCGTTTTTAAACAATACACTTATTAATATTGCACTTCCCTCGATAAAAAATGAATTTGTAATTAGTACAGCTACTGTCCAATGGTTATCTACAGGGTACATGCTAATAAATGGTATTTTAATACCTGCAAGTGCCTTTTTTATTCAACGATTTTCTAACCGAAGATTATTTATTACAGCAATGTCATTGTTTACATTGGGAACTCTTCTAGCAGCTTTAGCACCATCATTTGGTGTATTACTAGCAGGAAGAATGGTTCAGGCTTCTGGGTCTGCCATTATGATGCCATTATTGATGAATGTAATGTTAACGGCTTTTCCAGTTGAAAAACGGGGAACAGCAATGGGATTCTTTGGATTAGTTATGATTATGGCTCCAGCAATTGGACCGACTTTATCAGGGTATATTATTGAACACTATGATTGGAGAACATTATTCTATGTAATCCTTCCATTCGCAGTTCTTACCTTATTATGGGCTATCTTTAAATTGAAAAATATAACTCCATTGCGAGAAGTCCATTTAGATAAAGCTTCCTTAGTATTATCCAGTGTTGCATTTGGAGGTTTATTGTACGGATTTAGTACAGCAGGGGATAAGGGCTGGAGCGCTCCAATTGTTTATGTGACCATTACAATCGGTGCAATTGGATTAATCACGTTTGTATTACGTCAACTACGTATGAAAGAACCAATGCTTGAATTTAAAATTTATAAACATCCGATGTTTGCATTATCTTCTGCTATTTCTATTGTCATTTCCATATCGATGTTTTCAGGGATGATTTTAACACCGTTGTATGTGCAAGAAGTAAGAGGAATTTCACCATTTCATTCTGGTATATTAATGCTTCCAGGCGCATTACTAATGGGAATCATGTCCCCAATTAACGGGAAGTTATTTGATAAGTATGGAGCGAAAATTCTAGCAATCACTGGAATTAGTATCATGGTCGTGACGACATTTTTATTTACAAAACTTACATTGGAAACAACATATACACACTTATTAATGTTGTATACATTCCGTAGCTTTGGAATGTCGATGGTTATGATGCCTGTCATGACTAACGGAATGAATCAATTACCTATGGCGATGAATCCACATGGAACAGCCATGAATAATACACTTCAACAAGTGTCTGGTGCGATAGGTACTGCATTTATGATTACAATCATGAATAAGAGAGCTACTAGTTCAGGTGAGGCGTTAGCAGCTAAAGCACAAGCAAATATGGATCCTAATGCTGCTCCACCATCACAAGAAGTGATTGATCAAATGGGTAAATTAATTGAGCATCAAGCATTGTTAGATGGAATAACGTATTCATTCTTAATTTCTACCTATATTGCTGTTATTGCTTTAGTTTTAGCCTTCTTCATTAGAAGAGTAAAACCTCCAATGTCAGAGATGCCGAAAAAAGTAGCAGTACCTACAAAACAAGTAGCAACAGAATAAAAAAACTGCCAACAAATAGTTGGCAGTTTTTTTATGTTATTTCTTTGTTACACCTGGCTTGTCTTCATAACCTGAAGTGAAAATAGCAGCCAAGAATGCAATCGTTACACCGATAACAAGAATTAATCTCATGTTATGTATAGCCTCCTTGTAAGCGAAAGTGTATTAATATTATAGCCCATTTTTAAAATAAAGTGAATGTATCACTATTTTTTTCATTAATTTTGTGTCTTCAAAGTGAATAGCTAGAATTAATCATGTTTGGTTGGCCAAGTGCATAGAATTAAATAATCATCTCTCCAATATGCAAACTAGGGAGGTACAAATGGATATTTTAAAGAAGGTAGAACAATACCGTTTACAAGAAGAAGCGTTGAAATGGGAAGGTACATTTGCTGAGTACTTAGAGTTACTTAAGGAGAAGCCATGGGTAGCACAATCCTCCCACTCTCGAATATATAACATGATTAAAGATGCGGGAGTAGAGGAGAAAAACGGAAAGAAAAAATATCATTTCTTCAGTAAAGAATTATTTGGTCTTGAAGAGGCATTGGAAAAGTTAGTGGAAGAATATTTTCATCCATCAGCAAAACGTTTGGATGTTAGGAAAAGAATCTTACTATTAATGGGACCTGTTAGCGGAGGAAAATCGACACTAGTCACGATGTTAAAAAGAGGGTTGGAAAATTATACAAGAACAGACAGAGGTGCAGTATTCGCAATAAAAGGATGCCCGATGCATGAAGATCCATTACATTTAATTCCACCACATTTACGTCCAGATTTCTATGCACAATATGGAATTCGCATAGAAGGAAACTTATCTCCACTTAATACGATGAGATTAGAGGAAGAATATGGTGGTAGAATTGAAGATGTCATAGTGGAAAGAATATTCTTCTCAGAAGACAAACGGGTTGGTGTCGGTACATTTAGTCCATCCGATCCGAAATCACAAGATATTGCTGATTTAACTGGTAGTATTGATTTCTCTACTATCGCCGAATATGGCTCCGAATCAGATCCGCGTGCCTATCGATTTGATGGAGAGCTCAATAAAGCAAACCGCGGTTTAATGGAATTCCAGGAAATGTTAAAATGCGATGAAAAATTCCTATGGCATCTCCTGTCATTGACACAGGAAGGAAATTTCAAAGCTGGCCGATTTGCATTAATTTCAGCGGATGAACTTGTCGTTGCACATACGAATGAAACGGAGTATCGCTCCTTCATTGCAAATAAGAAAAATGAAGCTTTACATTCACGTATCATTGTCATGCCAGTTCCATATAACTTAAAAGTTTCTCAGGAAGAACGGATTTATGAAAAGATGATTCGAGAAAGTGATGTGGCAGATGTTCATATTGCCCCTCATACATTGAGAGTAGCGGCCATGTTTACGATCCTAACTCGTCTGCATGATTCCAAACGTAGTGATGTCGACTTAATTAAGAAAATGCGTTTATATGATGGTGAAAATGTAGAAGGCTATAATTCTGCAGATGTGGAGGAGATGAAAAAAGAGTTTCAAGAAGAAGGTATGAGTGGAATTGATCCACGTTATGTGATTAACCGCATATCTTCCACGATTATTCGTAAAGGCATGACTTCTATTAATGCGCTAGATGTGCTTAGATCCTTGAAAGAAGGATTGGATCAACATCCATCTATCACAAATGAATTGCGTGAAAAATATTTGAACTATATTTCTTTAGCAAGAAAAGAATATGATGAAATCGCCAAGAAAGAAGTTCAAAAAGCATTTGTCTACTCTTATGAGGAATCAGCGAAAACGTTAATGGATAATTACTTAGATAACGTAGAATCATTCTGTAATAAAACGAAGCTAAGAGATCCATTAACTGGAGAAGAAATTAATCCAGATGAAAAATTAATGAGATCCATTGAAGAGCAAATTGGTATTTCAGAAAATGCGAAGAAAGCATTTAGAGAAGAAATTCTCATTCGCATCTCTGCACTAGCAAGGAAAGGGAAGCGTTTTGATTATCGCTCACATGCTAGACTAAAAGAAGCCATTCAAAAGAAACTTTTCGCAGATTTGAAAGATGTTGTGAAGATTACGACTTCCTCCACGACGCCGGATGAACAGCAATTGAAGAAAGTTAATGAAGTTGTAGCAAGGTTAATTGATGAACATGGCTACAATTCTACTTCCGCAAATGAATTATTGAGATATGTTGGTAGTTTATTAAATCGCTAAATCAAGAATCCTTAGCTACATTTGAATAATATTCATTGTAGCTAAGGATTTTAATATTTTTCCTAAAAAGTATCCTGCAAACTTCCTATAGATTGTTTAGATATTTTAAGCTGTAGGCACTTAACGATATAGGTTGTACAAAAAATCTGAATCGTCCATTTTTCGAAATTAAGTGTAAATATATTTTGCGAAATGCATAGGATAGAGTAATTAGAGATTATGTCTCTAAGAATAATGAAGTCGACCTATTATATGCAATCGACGAAAATATGTGAATTTTTATAGGAGGGTGTGAAGATGGCAGATACAGAGCATCATCAGTTCGCGATATCTCAGGAAGATTGGTCCCTCCACCGAAAAGGTCATGATGACCAGCAGCGTCATCAAGAGAAAGTTCAAGATGCGATTCGTAGCAATTTACCTGATTTAATTACAGAAGAAAGCATCATCATGTCCGACGGGAAGGACGTAGTCAAAATACCAATAAGGTCACTAGATGAATATAAGATCCGCTATAACTATGATAAAAACAAGCATGTAGGCCAAGGCGATGGTGACAGTAAAGTTGGAGATGTAGTTGCTCGCGATGGTTCTGCGCAGAAGGGACCCGGAAAAGGGCAAGGTGCTGGTGATCAAGCAGGGGAAGATTACTATGAAGCTGAAGTTTCTTTAATGGAGATAGAAGAAGCTTTATTTAAGGAATTGGAATTACCGAATTTGCAAAGAAAAGAACAGGATCTAAATAAAGTAGAAGAAGTAGAATATAATGACATTCGTAGAACAGGATTAATGGGTAATATTGATAAGAAAAGGACAATGATGTCCGCATTTAAACGAAATGCTTTAAGTGGCCAGGCAGCATTCTATCCAATATATCCAGAAGATTTAAAGTTTAAGACATGGAATGAAATTCAGAAGCCGGAGTCAAAAGCAGTTGTACTTGCGATGATGGATACGAGTGGAAGTATGGGAATATGGGAAAAGTATATGGCACGAAGTTTCTTTTTCTGGATGACGAGATTTTTAAGGACGAAATATGAATCTGTAACAATTGAATTTATTGCTCATCATACAGAAGCAAAAGTAGTTTCAGAGGAAGATTTCTTTTCAAAAGGGGAAAGCGGTGGAACGATATGTTCTTCTGTTTATCGAAAAGCACTAGAATTAATTTCCGAAAAGTATGATCCTGCACGTTATAACATCTATCCATTCCATTTTTCAGACGGAGATAATTTAACATCGGATAATCCACGTTGCATCAAATTAGTGAATGAAATTATGGAGAAAGCCAATATGTTTGGTTATGGAGAAGTAAATCAATATCAACGTAATTCGACATTAATGTCCGCCTACAAAAATATTAAAGACGACAAATTTTACTATTATATTTTAAAACAAAAAGCAGATGTTTTTCATGCAATGAAGAGCTTTTTCAAGAAGGAAGAAGATCGGCAAACAGTATAAAAAAAGAACCTAGACGAACAAGTGTCTAGGTTTTTTGTATATTTTAAACTTATTGACAATTGGCGCTTGTCAGTGTACCATAACGATAAAATATTGGTGGCTTTATTACATAAAAGGGTTGAAGAATGAGGAGGAAATTGGATGAAGTTAAAATGGAAAAAAGGGGCAGCTGTCCTCTTAGGTGCAGCATTGTTATTATCTGCATGTGGACAAGGTGACTCTAAATCAGACGATGATGGAAATAAAAATGGAGATGCGAAAGAAAAGTATAAAATCGGTGTTACGCAAATAGTAGAACATGATTCCTTAAATGCAGCATTTGACGGTTTTAAGAAAGCGTTGTCTGATGCTGGACTAGATGTCGAATATGATGTGCAAAATGCGCAAAATGATTCCAGTATGAATACTACGATTGCTACGAATCTAGTAAACTCTAATGTTGATTTAATTTTTGCTAATTCAACTCCTAGTGCACAAGCAGTTGCGAATGCAACAGCAGATATTCCGATCGTATTTACATCTGTAACAGATGCAATTTCAGCTCAATTAGTAGATTCCAACGAAAAACCAGGTGCAAATATTACAGGTACATTAGATAACCACCCTGATGCGATTCCAAATACATTTAAGTTCCTAAAAGAACAACTAGGTGCTGAGAGCGTTGGTATCGTATTTAATGCAGGTGAACAAAACTCACGTGCTCAAGTAGATGCTATTAAAAAAGTTCTCGATGATTTAGATATGAATTTGGAAGAAGCTTCTGTATCCACAGCAGCTGAGGTTAAACAAGCGACAGAATCATTGCTAGGTAAAGTAGATGCTTTCTACATCTTCACGGATAATACAGTAGTATCAGCTCTTGAGTCTGTTATTGCAGTTGCGAATCAAAATAAAATGCCATTAATGGTCGGTGAATTTGACTCCGTACGAAAAGGCGGATTAGCTGCTTATGGTTTTGAATATTTTGATATTGGATATGAAGCTGGACAAATGGCAGTGAAAATATTGAAAGATGGTACAAAACCAGCAGATATTCCTGTACAAGTACCACAAAACTTAAAATTTGTAGTAAATGAAGAAACAGCAAAAACAATTGAATTAGAAATAAAAGATGAATGGAACGCTGAATTAGAATAGATAGGAGATGATTCTTTATGTTTGCAGCAATGTTCGGCTCCGTAGAGCAAGGAATCATCTATGCCATCATGGCGCTTGGTGTTTATTTAACATTTCGTGTGCTTGACTTTCCGGACCTTACAGTAGATGGGAGTTTTGTTACAGGTACTGGTACAGCAGCAACGATGATTGTACTTGGATATAACCCCGTTTTAGCTACATTTACGGCATTAGTTATTGGTTTTATCGCAGGTTGTTTTACGGGTATTCTCCATACAAAAGGGAAAATCAATTCCCTTTTGTCTGGTATTTTAATGATGATTGCTCTCTATTCTATTAACTTAAGAATAATGGGTATGACGTTAGATGCTGGATCTACAGCAGGACGTTCTAATATACCGTTGATGAGAGAAGAAACGATATTTACGATGTTTGCTGATTTTTGGAGTAAGTTAGGTATTGATACTTCCATTAATAATATCTTAACCTCCATGGGTGTAGAATTCTTACCATCAACTTATGGAACGTTATTAGTTATCTTAATTATTATTATCTTAATAAAATTAATTACGGATTGGTTTTTACGAACAGAAGTTGGTCTAGCGATACGAGCAACTGGAGATAACAAGAAGATGATTCGCAGCTTCTCTGCCAATACAGATAATCTTGTAATTCTTGGCCTTGGACTATCTAATGCTCTTGTAGCATTCTCTGGTGCACTATTTGCTCAATACGCAGGATCTTCCGATATTACGATGGGGATAGGGATGATTATCGTCGGATTAGCTTCTGTCATAATCGGAGAAGCAATCTTTGGAACGAAATCAATCGTTCGTACTACATTTGCCATTATTGGTGGAGCGATTATATATCGTATTATCATCGCGCTAGCACTAAGAGCTGAATTTCTTGAATCAGGAGATACGAAATTAATTACTGCAATTATCGTTATCCTAGCTTTAGTAATTCCTCAAATGCTTTCCAAAAGAAAAGAAGCAAGGCGCAAAGCTAAGCGACGTGCTGAAAAATCCCTTCAAATGTCAGTAGATGGGGAGGCGAAGTCAATTGTTAAGACTGGAACAGATTAATAAGATTTTTAATGAAGGTACACCAGATGAGAAAATTGCCCTCGATGAAATTAATCTGGAGCTGAAGCAAGGCGACTTCGTAACCATCATTGGGAGTAATGGGGCTGGGAAATCTACGTTAATGAACATGATTTCAGGGGCTCTCGTACCAGATATTGGCGAAGTATTAATTGCCGATAAAAATGTGACGAAGCAACCAGAATATAAACGTTCGCAATTAATAGGTAGGGTATTCCAAGATCCGATGGCAGGAACAGCACCATCAATGACAATTGAAGAGAATTTAGCAATGGCTTTTTCTCGAAATAAAAAGCGTGGCTTAAAAAAAGGGATCGATAAGAAAAGAAGAGAGTTTTTCAAAGAGTCTTTAGAGGCATTGCATCTTAACTTAGAAAACCGTCTAAATGCAAAAGTTGGTTTACTTTCAGGAGGAGAAAGGCAAGCATTATCGCTGTTAATGGCAACTTTTACACAGCCATCGATTCTCTTATTAGACGAACATACAGCAGCACTTGATCCATCTCGAGCTGAATTAATTACAAACTTAACAAAGCAGCTAGTTGAAAAGTACCAATTAACAACATTGATGGTTACGCATAATATGCAACAGGCATTAGACCTTGGAAATCGATTAATTATGATGGATAAAGGACAAATCATCCTCCAAGTGGATGAAGGGCAGAAAAAAGACCTTACCATTGATAAATTAATGGCAGAATTCCAACGAATACGAGGAGAAAAACTAGTAGACGATAAGACCTTATTATCCGTGTAATTCCATAAAAAGGGGGTCTTACATGGTAACGGCTTTATATGTCCTTGGGATAATGGTGATAGTAGTTGGGGTTATTTCTGGTTTACTAACAAATTCATTATTAGGTCTTCTCATTGCTATTTTTGGATCTATTGTTTCAGCAATCACACTCATTGCATTAGCAAAGATAATAGAAAATCAAAATACAATTTTATTTAAATTAAACAAACAAGATGAATTAGTAGAGCATCAGGAAACAAAGAAAAAGAAAAAAATGAAAAATTGTCCGAAATGTAAATATGAATATGAGGAAGATAGGTCCTCGTGCCCTTATTGTGGTTATCGTCATGAGAGGAAAGTAAAAAACCGTTGGATTGATTAATCCAACGGTTTTTGGCTTAGTGTGGCAAAAACACTAGTTGATAGAAAAATAATACTGCAAAAATATAGACTAATGGATGCACGGAGCGCCATTTGCCTGTAACGATTTTTAAAATAGGATAAGAAATAAAACCTAGCGCAATCCCGGTTGCAATACTTGATGTTAGTGGCATGCTTAGTATGATAAGAAACGCAGGAAATGCTTCATCAATTTCATTCCATTTAATATTAGCAACGGCACCGATCATTAAACTACCTACGATAATGAGTGCTGGTGATGTAATAGCAGTAATTCCTGAAACAGCATCAACAAGTGGGCCGAAAAATGCAGCGATTAAAAATAATATGGCAACAGTTACAGTTGTTAATCCAGTTCGGCCACCAGCTGCAACACCTGAAGATGATTCAACATATGCACTTGTCGGACTCGTACCAAACATAGCACCTGCTGTAGTAGCAACAGAGTCTGCTAATAAGGCTTGGCGTGCACGTGGCATCGTGTTACCTTTCATTAATCCTGCTTGCTTCGCTACACCAATCATCGTTCCAGTAGTGTCAAAAATCGTAACGAGTAAGAAGGAGAAGACAACTGCATAGAGAGCATGGTCCCATACCTCTACAAATGCCGTAATGGGATTTGTAATAATCATTCCTTCTGGAAGAGAAGGTGTGTCCATAAATCCTTTTTCAAAGCTTAAATCACCAGTGAAAAATGCTATTAATCCAGTTACAATCATGCCAATAAATAATGCTCCATGAACTCTAAGTGCCATTAAGATTAATGTTATAGCTAAACCTAGTAATGTAAGGAGTGTACCAGATGCATGAAGATCTCCAAGTTTTACTAGATTATCAGGATGTGCAACAATTAATCCTGACATTCTCATCCCAATAAAAGCTATAAACAGCCCAATTCCAGCAGTAATCCCATTTTTTAAGTTCTCCGGAATTGCCTCGATTAACACTTTCCGAAACGGAGTTAACGATAAAATAATAAAAATAATACCGGCAACAAATACTGCAGCAAATGCTGTTTGATAACTAATATTATGTGTTTCAACTACAGAATAAGCGAAGTAAGCATTTAATCCCATACCTGGAGCAATTGCAATTGGATAATTTGCAGCCAGTGCCATCCACAAAGTCCCGATCACAGTAGCGATAATCGTTGCAGAAAATACTTGCTCGAAAGGTACACCGGCATCTTTCAAGATAATAGGATTGACCACAATTATGTATGCCATCGTGAGAAAAGTAGTTAATCCAGCAATTAATTCTGTTTTTACATTCGTGTTGTTTTCTTTTAATTTAAACATCGAATACCTCCGAAATACGAACATTTATAAGACCATTAATTATAATATTCGTTACTAACGTTATTTGCAAGAGAAATATCCTATAATGTTAATTTTTCACGTCAAGATGGAGCATAAACAATGTTCGAACAAAAAAAGCATTCCTTTTTCGGAACGCATTTAAGAAAGAAATCTGCTTCTAATTTCTGGAGGAGGAATCATGCACTGATCCATTTTCCCAAACCATTTATAACGGTTTTTAGCCACATAATTATAAACTATATTCCTAATAGGTGGTGGAATGATGATAAATAAATAAAATAGTTTCCAAGCTCCAGTTAATTTTTTACATATTTTAAGTGCTGCGGTGCTTCTCATATATGCTTTCTCGTTTTCAATTAATAGCATGCTATCGATATTTTCTGGGATATTATATTTTTTTCGCATTGACTGTCCGACATCACTTTGTAATGAAGCAAAATGAAAGAATCCATTTGGGTCTCGTTTAATAATAAATTGCACACTTGTATCACAAAAATTACATTCTCCATCAAAGAGTACAATTCTCTGTCCCATAGAAACCCTCCTTGCACATCGTTCTATTTTCATTATGAACTAAGAAGTATGGTGAAAGCAATGCATTTTTCTGTGTAAAAATAGCACAACTTTCACATACTAGGGAAGACTTTTTGGTCAGAATGAAAATGGAGGAAAAGAAACTATGTCTAATGTAAAACTAGCGATTGTTTATTACAGTTCTACAGGTACGAATTACCAACTTGCACAATGGGCGGAAGAAGGCGCTAAAGAAGCGGGAGCTGAAGTGAAAATTGTAAAGGTTCCTGAATTAGCACCACCAGCAGCGATTGAATCCAATCCTGCTTGGAAAGCACATGTAGATGCTACGAAAGATGTACCTGAAGCAACATCTGCTGATCTCGAATGGGCAGATGCCATTATATTCAGTGTACCAACCCGATTTGGTAATGTTGCGAGTCAAATGAAGCAATTCTTCGACACACAAGGTGGACTGTGGGCACAAGGTAAATTAGTGAATAAAGTCGTAAGTGCGATGTCCTCTGCTCAAAATCCACATGGTGGACAAGAAGCAACTATATTATCCTTGTATACGACAATGTACCATTGGGGTGCTATTGTTGTGGCACCTGGCTACACAGATCCAGTTTTATTTGGAGCTGGTGGAAATCCATATGGTACGAGTGTATCTGTTGATCAAAATGGAAAAATGATAGAAGATGTTCAAGGAGCTGTTAAGCATCAAGCGAAAAGAACGGTTACCGTTGCGGAATGGGTGAAAAAGGGTAATCAATAGGCAATAATAGTCCCTTGATTTTTACGATATGGTAACATGTCGTTGTTGATTTCCGTTCTAGGCGGCTTTGCTTTCCATAGGAGTCTTCGTGTATTGCCTACGCTGTAACTTTTAAATCGTATAGATTGATAAAAAACCGAACTATCTTGAGCTATAGTTCGGTTTTTGACTTCACCATTATTCCTTTGTCCCAGTCTCTTATACTTTTGGAAAAATGGGAGGGGAGTCTATAAATGGTGCCTCCACATTTATTTTTTCTAATGTGAATGGATGAATGAATTCAATTTTTTTCGCATGCAGTGCTTGGCGTGGGAAGATAGGACTTCCTCCGTAGAGTGTATCTCCAGCAAGTGGATGTCCAATATGCTGTAAATGAACTCGAATTTGATGTGTTCTACCAGTATCAAGCTGACATTCAATGAGAGATAGTCGTTTTTCAGGGAATAACTTTACTACACGATAATTTGTGATAGCAGTTTGTCCTGTTTTAGAGACCCGTCTTCTTGTAGCGTGATGACGATCACGACCAATCGGTTCGTTTATCTTTCCTTGCTTCGCTTTTAATAAACCGTCAGCAAGAGCCCAATAAGTTCTCTTAATCGCTCTTTCCTCGAGCAACTTATGTAAAACAGCTAAGCTTAACGGGTTTTTAGCAAATAAAATAGCGCCCGTTGTATCCTTATCAAGTCGGTGAACTGGCTGGAAGAAGCGATCCTCATCCTTAGAGTCAAAATATGCTGCAACAGCATTCAGCAATGTATCAGTTTCATTCGTATTAGGATGAGTTTGCATATTTGCTCGTTTATTAACAACGAATAAATGTTCATCCTCATATAAAACATTAATAGGTTCTTCATAATATTTATAAGTTGTAACACTATCAGAAAAAACAATCTCCATCATATCGCCTTCGCTTAATTGCTTTGTCCAATTACCAATTTCTCCATTAACTGATACATTTTTACTCATTCTTAGTTCATGAGTTAGTTTTTTGGGAGCCTGCCAAATATCACGAAACAATTGTTGCAGTGATAAATTAGCCCATTGCTCATTTATTCTTATTTTTGTATGTATCATTTTTATTCACCACCGAAAAGTTACATGATTTTCCCAAGCTTTTTTGTTATGTTTTTATGTTATTCTATTAATAACTACATTAGTAAAAGGTAGGGTTACGTTATGAAAGTCGTATGCGCATCAACAGAAGAACAAGAACTGAAGTTGCAAGAGTTAGTTTCGTATATGTATTCTTCTGTTTTCCCTAGGTATTTTTGTGATAGGGAAATCAGCGAGTATGATGCGATGAAAATTCTGCATTTGCCAGAAGAAAAGGATAATCGCTTATTTACTTTAGATACAGCATTTCAAGCGATTAGCAGCTTACAAGTTATTATAGCCATATTAGAAATACTTCCACACCAGAAACAGGATAAGCAAGAGGAGCAGTTATTTAATAAAAATGTGAAAATGCTAGAACAAACAGGTCTATCATTTCCATTTAACTTTGCTAATTTTACCTGTAAAAATATTTCAGACGCAGATGCGATTTGTAGTATGTATGCAGAGCCAATGAATGAAATATTAATATAAAAGAGAGGCTGATGATGTAAATCAGCCTCTTTTTTATATTATACCGCATGTTCTATTTTACGTTTTCTGTAAAGAACTCTTTAAAGTTTTCTGCAGGGTGACCGCCCTCAATCCTGGCGACTTCTTTGCCATTTTCAAAGTGAATAACAGTTGGTGTATATTTTATATTGAATTGTTGGAAGCCTTTTTCAAACTCCAATAGATTATATTGAACGAGATCGATATCGAAGTCTTCTGCAACAGGATTAATAACTGGTGTTGTTTGAACACAGTAAGGACAGATTGGACTAAAGAAATATACCGTCACATCTTCTTTATCTTTCAGTTTTTTATCCAACTCTTCAGGTAAGATGATATTTTGATATTCAGGATCATCTAACTGTTTTATTGTTTCTGGGTGTAAATCTGACTTGTTATACATATTTCCTTCTGCTGCTTTGTTTTGTTGCATCTTCGTTACAATGGCAATGGTAGCAAATAAACCGATAAATATAGCTAAAAAGATAATTAACTTCTTCAAATATTAGTCCTCCTAGTTCCGTTTCAAAATGATGAAACTACAAATAAAAATAATAATAAATGCTGTTAGCGCCAAAAAAGGAATGGTAATGAAACCTAGCCAGTTTATATACTCGGTAGAACAAGGGATTAAGCCACATGCTGGTACGGAATCAGAAAAAGTAGGGACCTTCTGAATTAAGTATAAATAAATAGCTACAGGTATTCCGATGCCAGAAAATATGACAGAGTATAATGCCGCTTTATAATCTTTCTTTACAATTGCAACTCCAAGAATAATGACTAGCGGGTACATTAAAATACGAATAAACCAGCAAATTTCGCACGGAGGATATTTTAGTATTTCGGAAAAATACAAGCTCCCTAAAGTAGCAATAACAGAAACTGCCCAAGCGAAAAATAGTAAATGCTCTCGGATATCTGTTTTCCCTTTGTCCATATATTAACCTCACAATTCATTTAAATTGTCCATTCTTACTTGATTATATTAGATATTTTTATAAAATGTAAATTTCTTTTAACTTGTTCACGAAACTGTAATACGATGTTTATCAGAAATCCTTCATACTAAAGTTGTAGACGGTTTACGTCAAAAATAGAATAAATTCTTGTCATATAATTCTGTATAATGGAAGTAAGTAGGGTTTTTGGAGGGGTTTTTGTGCAAAGTAAGGAATTAAATAAAGATTCTAATTTGCGAGTACTAAAAGAAATTGCAGAACTATTAAATGAAGGTACAGAAATTTCACCTCTTTTGAAAAAAGTTCTACAAAAATTGTTAGAGGGAACAGGTGTCACAACAGGCTGGATTTTTTTCATTGACCATGATGGGCGTCATACCGTCGTATCAACGGAGAACTTGCCTGAGGCACTTGAAAAAAATAACTGTAATCCTCTAAAAAAGGGAAGCTGTTGGTGTATCGAATGGTTTAAAAACGGTACATTAACGAAGGCGACAAACATCATTGAATGCAGACGATTGGAAAAAGCAATGAGAAATAAGGAAGAAACGAATGGTATTGCTTTCCATGCGACGATTCCACTTCAATCTGGTAATGAACAATTTGGTTTATTAAATGTTTCTGCTCCGGAAAAAAGGGAATTTACAGCAAACGAATTAGCACTCTTAGAATCGATTGCATTGCAAATTGGCTCTGCTATTAAACGGATAAGACTCACAAAAAAGGAACAAGAAATTGCCTTGATAGATGAAAGAAATCGTTTAGCTCGCGATCTTCATGATTCTGTGAACCAACTGTTATTTTCGTTGACCTTAACAGCGAGAGGTGGGGCAGAGATGACAGAAGAAGAGTCTACGAAAAATACATTTAAACATATTCAAACATTGGCTCAAGATGCATTAACAGAAATGCGAGCACTAATTTGGCAGCTTAGACCGAGTGGACTGGAGAAAGGGTTAATACAAGCAATTAAAGCTTACGGGGAAATGCTTGGCTTATCTGTTAAAACCAACTTATGTGGTGTATTATCACTACCGGCACAGGTCGAAGAATCATTGTGGCGTATTAGCCAAGAGGCTCTGAATAATTGTAAACGTCACTCTGGTCAAAACGATGTAGAAATAGCGATCAATGTTGGAAAGTGTAAAGTAGAAATGACGATTGTCGATCATGGTATTGGATTTTTATATGATAAAGGAAAAGCATTACCTTCTCTCGGTATTGAAAGTATGCAAGAACGCGCTGAAGCATTAAATGGAATTTTTACTCTTGAAAGTGAACCTGGTAAAGGTACTAAAATATATACGAAGCTGCCATATTAGGGAGGGACGAAATGACAATTCATGTAATGATTGCAGATGATCACCATATTGTGAGACGTGGTCTTATCTTCTTTCTTCAAACACAGAAAGACATTGAAATTGTAGGGGAAGCAAAGAATGGAAAAGAAGCAGTAGACCTAGCACTTTCATTGAAACCAGAAGTTGTACTTATGGACTTAGTTATGCCTGTAATGGATGGTA
Organism: Lederbergia graminis; assembly: GCF_042655485.1. NCBI lineage: Bacteria > Bacillati > Bacillota > Bacilli > Caryophanales > Bacillaceae > Lederbergia > Lederbergia graminis. Next base: position 66,793 of record NZ_JBHSMC010000011.1, on the reverse strand, counting down.
TTGAAGCGACACAGAAGATTAAGGAAGCTTGTCCAGATATAAAAATAATGGTGTTAACAAGCTTTGTTGACCAAGATCATGTACTGCCAGCATTAGAAGCAGGAGCATCTGGATATCAGTTAAAGGATATAGAACCCGATGAATTAGTAAACGCGATTAGGCAGCTTGCACGTGGGGAAAAGACGTTACACCCGAAAGCAACTAACATGCTCATCACGTCTGTTAGTCAGAAAAATACAGATCATAACCCAATCGATAATTTAACAATTAGGGAAAAAGAAGTGTTAGCAGAAATTGCAAATGGACGGAGTAATAAGGAAATTGGTGCACATCTAAATATTACGGAGAAAACAGTAAAAACACATGTATCGAATATTTTAACGAAATTAAAAGTGGCAGACAGGACACAGGCAGCTCTTTTTGCTGTAAAAAATGGTTTTACCAAAATGTAATTTGCATCAAGAAATGAGGAGATTTTGTGGGAGTATTAATTATTAATGGGGGCTTTCCGAAAGGTGGGAGAACAGAGACATTAACACGATATATTAGCAATGAATATCGATTCGACTATATTCATATTAATGAGGCGAATTTACCCATGTTAAATGGTGAGGAAAAGCAGTGGCAACTCCCCTCGGTTACATCCTTCATAAAAAAAGTTCAATCCTCTGTTGGAATTATCCTTATCTCACCCGAATACCATGGTGGCATGTCTGGTGCATTAAAAAACACATTAGATTTTTTATCTAGAGAACAACTTGCTCATAAACCAGTGGCACTAATTGCTACTGCTGGGGGAGGTAAAGGTGGAATCAATTGTTTGAATAACATGCGGACGGTGATGCGTGGCTTTTATGCAAATGTTATTCCAAAACAACTCGTGATTGACCCAGACTGTTTCCACTCCGAAACAAAACAATTATTACCAGAAGCTAAAAACCTCGTCCATGAACTAATCCAAGAATTTGAAATGTATATCAAGTTCTTGCCAACAATAGACCACACTAAAAAAACAAAATACTCATAATGTAAAGGTCATACCTCTCTTTATTGAATCGAGAGGTATGACCTTATTTATATGGTGTGTACGGTGGAGTCTGCTTGCATTAACAATGTGTTTCCAACGGTTGAGTTGGCATGATCTAAATAACGTAAGAGCGCATATAATTTTCGCTCTAAAACAGAGTAATCTCTAGAAAATTGATACGCATGTAAAAAATGCTCAATTTTTTTGGACAAAATGTTATCTTCAGTTCGTACCATCAGTACAAGAAGATTATCCCATTCTGAACGGTGCGTATAATACAATGCTCGATCGTAATCAACATTGTTCATTTTATAACCCTCCTTTTGGAGTTACATTTATTATTTGCAAGAAGAAGGGTTATTTCCTCTGTAAATGTTGACAAATTCTTTTACTTTATTTTCAATCAATAACAAGATTCTTATTGGTGAAACATACATAATGAAAAAAACGTCCAAAATGATATTATTTTCCTGCAATTTTCATGAAAACTCCTTTTCATTCATACATTGTGGATAAAAGGAGGAATCGTGATGAAGCAAGAAATGAAAGCATTGGAGTATGCGATTAGCGAAATCACAGAAATTGCTAGTGGCTTTGGTCTCGACTTTTACCCTATGCGCTATGAAATCTGTCCAGCAGACATTATCTATACGTTTGGCGCATATGGGATGCCGACACGTTTTTCTCATTGGAGTTTTGGAAAACAGTTCTTTAAAATGAAGCTTCATTATGATTTAGGATTAAGTAAAATATACGAGCTCGTGATTAATTCTAACCCTTGTTATGCATTTTTATTAGACTCAAACTCGCTCATTCAAAATAAACTAATTGTTGCACATGTTCTTGCCCATTGTGATTTCTTTAAAAATAATGCCAGGTTCCGTAATACAAAACGAGATATGGTCGAGAGTATGGCTGCTACTGCAGAACGTGTAAGAGAGTATGAAATTAAATATGGTAAGTATGAGGTGGAAAGTTTTATCGACGCTGTCCTCGCCATTGAGGAACATATAGATCCATCCTTACTGCGTCCACAGTTAGAATGGTCCATCCATGATGAGGATGAGTGGGAGGAAGAAACAGAACTTATAACGGAGTACGATGATTTATGGTCTTTAGATAATCGGCAACAAAAAAAGGAAAAGAAAAAGAAGAAAAAGAAATTTCCACCACAGCCGGAAAAAGACATTATGTTATTTATCGAGCAGTATAGTCGTGAACTAGAAGATTGGCAGCGCGATATTATGACTATGATTCGCGAAGAAATGCTTTACTTTTGGCCACAACTGGAAACAAAAATTATGAATGAAGGATGGGCATCTTATTGGCATCAACGGATTTTACGAGAGATGGATCTCACGAGTGATGAGTCAATTGAATTTGCAAAGTTAAATGCAGGTGTTGTGCAACCATCTAGAACGTCTATAAATCCATATTATTTAGGTTTGAAAATTTTTGAAGATATAGAGGAGCGTTGGAATAACCCTGACGAAGAAATGCGAGAACAAGGAGTTCAACCAAATTCTGGACGAGAAAAAATATTTGAAGTTCGTGAGCTGGATTCAGATATATCATTCCTGCGAAATTACTTAACAAAAGATCTCGTAATGCGGGAAGATATGTACCTATTCCAAAAGCAAGGTAGAGATTATAAAGTTGTAGATAAGGAATGGACAGAGGTTAGGAATCAACTTGTTAGCATGCGCGTCAACGGAGGTTTTCCATACATTACCGTAAATGATGGAGACTACATGAAAAATGGAGAACTTTACTTAAAACATTGGTACGAAGGAATCGAACTCGATCTCAAGTACTTGGAGAAAGTATTACCATATATTCATCAACTATGGGGAAGACCAGTCCACTTAGAAAGCGTCATCGAAAACCGCCCCATGACATTCAGCTACGACGGCCGCAACATGCAAAGAAAATTTTTGTAAGAAAAGCGAAAGTGCCTGTTTATCGACGTACAGATTTATTAAGGAACTGACGAGATAAAGGAAACACGACGAGGAACGAGTCGAGATGTTGACTTATCGTAGGAAGGTCCTGGAAATCTGCTAGTCGATAGGCACTGGAGCTGGACAAAGAAAAGCGGAAGCGACTTGATCAGCGACGTACAAATTTAAAGATTTCTGACGAGATAAAGGAAACACGATGAGCCAATGGCGAATCGATGTTGACTTATCGTAGGAAGAAATCGTAAATTTGCTAGTCGCTAGTCGCTGGAGCTAGACAATAATAAAAGCGAAAGTGCCTGTTTATCGACGTTCCACTTGTCGATGTTGACTTATCTTAGGAAGAAATCGTAAATTTGCTAGTCGATAGACACTGGCTAGACAAAGAAAGACGCCCATAAAAATAGCACACCAGGAAATCCCAGTGTGCTATTTTTGTTAGTTGCCGTGCATTTTAATATACGTAAGCTGTACCAATGATAATTAACAAAATGAACAGCACTACAAGCAAAGCAAAATTGTTGCTAAAGCCGCCATGGTCTTTTCCCATTAATTGGCACCTCCTTAAAGGTTCTAATTCAGTTTATGAAACTTATCCAGTTTTGCTATGGGAATTTTTTCTATAATCATTAAGAATAGACGAAAAAAATATAATAGTTGGGAAAAATGAATAAAAAGGGTCGAATTTTTATGAAAATTATCGATTTGCATTGTGATGTACTATATAAGTTATGGTTAAGTAAAGGGAAGCTTCGTTTTCTAGATTCTCCTGAACTTGATGCAAACTTCCATAGACTCCAACAAGGAAGGGTTAAAGTACAGTGCTTTGCTATCTTTATCCCAGATCATGTAAATACAGAAGAGAAATTTTCTGCTGCTATTAAGCAAGTACATTATTTTAAGCAAATGATTCTTAACAATAAAAGGATGAAACAGATACAAAACTGGGGAGACTTTTTCACATTAAAAACTGATGAAATTGGGGCTATGCTGACACTTGAAGGGGTGGACTGCATTGGTAATGATATTTCTAAATTACACATTTTACATGAATTAGGTGTTAAGTCTGTAGGACTTACATGGAACTTTGCTAACCTTGCTGCTGATGGAGTAGGGGAAGAAAGAGGTGCCGGGCTTACTAATTTTGGGAAGGAAATTGTTTCCTTTCATAATGAGCATGGGATACTTACTGATGTTTCACATTTAAGTGAACGAGCTTTTTGGGATGTGATGGAGAGAGCTAAATATCCAATTGCTAGCCATTCTAATTCCAAAAAACTTTGTCCTCATCCTAGAAATTTAACGGATGAACAAGCGGATCAACTTTTTCAAAAAAATGGCATAATTCATGTCGTGTATCATCCACCATTTATTACAAATAAAGAGAAAGCAAATATAGCGGACTTAATTAAACATATTGATCATTTTTGTGAGCTAGGTGGGGTTGAGAATATAGGACTAGGATCGGATTTTGATGGGATAGAGCTCCACGTTAACAACTTAGAGAACTCAGGGAAACAACAAAACCTAATTAATGAATTATTGAAATATTATTCGGAGGAACAAGTGAAGGGGTTTGCAGCAAAAAACTTCCTAAAATTTATAAAAAGAAATTTTCAATCTTAACAAAAGAAGCTGTTCCAAATTGCCAAAGTGATTGACGAATGGACAGCTTCTTAAATTAGATGAATTTTCTACTGAGAATTGTTGATTTACACTGCAGGAGCCTCGCTCCTTCCGCTACAATCAACGAACAGCCGTAATTATTTAGTGTAATAATTAATTAACAGATATATTAAATCACTATTTGTTAATCTTTATTTTCCATTGCTGCTTTTAATGCATCGGCAAGGCTATTTCCAAATCCGTCATTGCTAGAGTACTTCTTCAGTAGTTGTTTTTCTTCGCTTTTTGATACGGTCTTTTTCTTATTTTCTGCTTTCTCTACGAGGTTACAATTTCTACATTGGAAATATGCTCCCGCTTTACCACTATGAATTTCCATTTTCTTATGACATTGTGGACACCGACGATTGGATAATTTAGGGTCTTTCCGTTTTCGAAACCCACATTCACGATCTGAGCAAACAAGCATTCTACCATCTCGGCCTTTTACTTCCTTCATTAAGGAACCACAATCCGGGCATTTAGAACCTGTTAAATTATGTGCTTTATATTTTTTATCGCTCTTCTTAATTTCTAACACAAGTTGCTTTGTTTGTTTACGAATATTTTGTAGGAATGCATTTGCATTTCCTTTTCCTCGAGCTATTGCTTCTAAGTCAGCTTCCCATTTTGCCGTAAGTTTAGGTGATTTTAATTCTTCATTTACAAGCTCCATTAATTGCTTTCCTTTAGGAGTTGGATGTAATCGATTGTTATTGCGATCTATCACCTCAGAACTGAGTAGCTTTTCAATAATATCTGCTCGTGTTGCTGGTGTACCGAGTCCATATTTCTCCATTTGTGCAAGTAAGTCAGCCTCTGTATAACTGGCTTTAGGTTCGGTTAACTTTTTGTCAGAGAAAATATCCTTCACTTCATACGTTTGTCCTTGTTTCATATTTGTCAATCGTTTCACTTGGTGATCTTCATCTGTTCCTTTACCTGTTACTGTTTTAAACCCATTATCGATTATGATTGCTTCCTGAGCAGAAAATTGTTCGCCAGCAACACTAAATCCTACACTAATCGTCTCATATTGATATGCAGGATAAAATAAAGCTAAAAACCTTCTAACAATAATGTCATATAGCTTTCTTTCATCAGTTGAAAGATCACTTAGGCGCGGTCGCTCATCTGTTGGAATTATGGCATGATGATCACTAACACGGGCATTATTAAAGACTTTTTTAGCCAATACTTTCCCTTTCAAGATTGGTTTAACTTCCTCTTTATAAGCAGACTGGAGAGCTTGCATCCGTTCAGCCATAGTAGCTTCCATATCTGTTGTTAAATAACGCGAATCTGTACGAGGGTATGTAACAAGCTTATGCTGTTCATACAACCCTTGAAGTACATTTGCGGTTTTTTTCGCTGAAAATCCAAATCGTCTATTCGCATCCCGTTGAAGTTCTGTTAAATCATACGGTAATGGCTGTTGCTCTGTTTTTTCTTTTCGTTGAACAGAAGTAACCTCTGCTTTGGCCCCGTTAATCTTTTGTATAATCTGATTCATTTTATCTTCAGAAAAAATACGTTTTTCGTTATTATCATGCCAAGATGCCGTCAACAATCCGATTTTTGCTTGAATTGTCCAATATTCTTTTGGTACGAATGCTTGTATTTCTTTTTCTCTATCCATAATCATCGCAAGACTAGGGGTTTGAACCCGACCGGCCGATAGAGGATCATCATATTTCGTTGTAAGTGCACGTGTTACGTTTAATCCAATTAACCAATCTGCTTCCGCGCGACAGAGGGCAGATTCATATAATGCATCATATTGTTTAGCAGGCTTTAATTTAGCAAAACCATCTTTAATTGCTCGATCCGTTTGCGAAGATATCCATAGTCGCTTCACAGGCTTTTTCCAATGAATCTTTTCAATAATCCAGCGTGCTACTAATTCACCTTCGCGTCCAGCATCTGTAGCAATGATAATGTCTTTAATATCATTTCTTTTTGCAAGTTGTTGAATTCCTCTAAATTGGGAGGTTGTTTGCTTAATTAATTTTAACCCCATTTTGTCCGGGATTATTGGCAAATCCTCCATTCTCCATGTTTGATAGCGTTTATCATAATCCTCAGGCATTTTTAACTCAACTAAATGTCCTAAAGCCCATGTTACGATGTATGTTGGTCCTTCTATATAGTGCTTTTGCTTATTTGAACAGCCTAATACACGAGCTAAGTCACGTGCCACACTCGGCTTTTCAGCAAGAACAAGTGATTTCATTATGTATTTCCCCTTTCTAACTAGCTTTCAGTATAACGAAAAGTCATAACTTAGTAAAAGCAGAACATTTTTTTTGAAAAAGTCCATCCCTTTTTAAGTGCAATTGAATACAATATCGTGCAAGGTGATTTTACTTCACTTTATCCTACAAATTAGGAGGTGAGGCAGAATGGGCTTCGGATGGGGCGGCTGTGGCTATGGCTATGGCGGTTATGGCGGAGGCTACGGTGGCGGAAATAGTTTCGCTCTTATCGTAGTATTATTTATCCTACTAATTATTGTAGGAGCAGCTTGGCTATAATTGACACAAGTTGTTGACGCTAGATGAATATCCTTTGGAACCATGTGAAGACTGCAGAGAAATGAATAGTTTCTTTGCACTTCCTCGAAAAAAAAGAGAACCATTGGAATTAATTTTCCTTGGTTCTCTTTTCTAATTCTTGTGATGCTATTGGAATAACAATGGTAAATGTAGTCCATTCATCATTAGAAGTACACAATAATTTTCCATTGTGTTTCTTAATAATATCATTACATACATATAAACCTAAGCCAGTTCCTGACTTTTTCGTTGTGACAAAAGGTTCGAAAATAGTCGCTAAAAGGTCATCAGGAATTTTTGGGCCTGTGTTAGAGATGGTTAAGACAATTGAATCTTCATTACGGTAACCTTTTACTTTAATTGCAGAAGATGATTCTTGTTCTGCCAACACATCAATGGCATTAAAGATAATATTGATAATGACTTGTCTAAATTCTTCTACATAGCCTTCAATATATAAATCTCTATCTATTCTTCTTTCTAATTCCACATTAAATTCTAGAAGTCGCGGATAGATAAATGCGATGATTTGATCAAAGATGTCATGTACATTAAATAATGTTTTTTCTTGATTGACGGATTCACGTCTGGAAAGTAATAAAAACTGAGAAATTCGAAATTTTAATTGCTCTAGTTCACTAGAAATTATGTCCATATATGGCAATTCGGGGTTCTCTGAACGTAATAATTGAATAAAGCCGTGTATAGTAGTTAAAGGATTTCGAAATTCATGGACGAAACTGGAAGTCATTTGTCCTAATAATGTTAGTCTTTCCTCGTGACTTTCTTTTGTTAATTGATTTTTATCTTTTTGGATAGACTTTTCTTCAACGTATTCACTAATATAATATATGAATGTATCGATAATATCAGAAAATACAATTTGAATTGTACCAATATCTTTAATTGTTTCTGGAAAACGATTAATTTCTGTAAAAATAACTTTTCGAGCAATATTAGCTGTATTTATTAAAAAACTTAGAGGTATTTGATGGAACAATTCTCTGTTTGTTTCTTCACATGCTGCCTTTTTAATAAATTTATCTCGATTTTCGACAGGAATCACGTATGCCTCGAAAATAGTTTGAAACATTTTCTGGCCGTAATCCGTAATATCATTTACAAGATTATAATTGGAGGGCATGCTAATTTTTTCTTTCCATTTTGAAAAGATATAATCATTACTTGGATTAATAATGGTTAAAACATCAGTTTCCAGCTGGTTCATCATTTCACCTCAATCTCATTATACGAATTTAAATACTGTAAATCTATCAATCAATAAAACATTTATTAGATATATATTTATAATTCAACGAATTATGCTAAAAACTTACAAAAACTTATACTTTCAATATACATACTATATTGAAATTTCGCAATAAAGAACATGGATAAATTTCTAGATTGTAACATAGTTTTTTTATTCTGTACAATAATTTCGACTAAAATCATCATGGCCTATGCAAATGGTGAAGTAAGAAGTATAAGCTATAGGGACAAGCGCCTTCCGCTTTTCTTTGTCTAGCTCAAGGCGCTATCGGCTCGAGGTCAAATAACCTGAGGCAATGAAAGGCAAAAAACGCCTTTCGTTGCCTCAGAACATTTGCTTGTCGCGGGCCCGCACGATGCGGGTCAGAAAGGCGTTGCAACAGGATGTTGCGTTTTTAGCCTTCCTTCACCTTCGAGCGCCTTTCGCTTTTCTTTGTCTAGCTCCAGTGCCTATCGACTAGCAGATTTCCAGTACCTTCCTACGATAAGTCAACATCGACTCGTACCTCGTCGTGTTTCCTTTATCTCGTCAGGTCCTTAGTAAATCTGTACGTCGATGAACAGGCACTTCCGCTTTTCTTATTGTCTAGCTCTAGCGACTAGCGACTAGCAAATTTACTATTTCTTCCTACGATAAGTCAACATCGATTCGCCATTGGCTCATCGTGTTTCCTTTATCTCGTCAGAAATCTTTAAATTTGTACGTCGCTGATCAAGTCGCTTCCGCTTTTCTTTTTTTGTCGAAATAAGTATTATTATGGGTAAGGTTGTGAAAGTGGGGTAGCATTTATGAAATATGTAATTTTCGTGAAAGAAGCTATAAGGAAGTTTTGGAAACGAGCCCATATAAACCAAATTTTAATTTTATTATTATCCATTGCGATTTTGGTAGGGTTAGGATATTTCGCATGGTTAGCAAGTTCTGCAAATGTAGAATCTTTAAAGCAAGGTTTAGCTCAAGCTACAGTCATATATGATAAAGATGATCAAGAAGCTAGTAAGATATCTGCAAACCGAATGGAAGGTGTTTCAATTGAGGAGGTACCTGACCATTTACAAAATGCTATTATTGCAATCGAGGATCACCGTTTTAAAGAGCATAATGGTTTCGATGTGAAAGGAATCACGCGTGCTTTTTTCAAAAATCTAAAGGCTGGTGAGATTACAGCTGGAGGAAGTACAATCACTCAACAGTTAACGAAGGTTGCACTTTTATCACATGAGCGAACTTATCAGCGGAAAATAGAGGAACTCTTTCTAGCTATTGAAATTGAAAAGACATATACAAAATCAGAAATATTGGAAATGTATATGAACCAAATATATTTTGGCAGTGGAGCATGGGGAGTTCAAAATGCTTCACGTAAATATTTTGGGAAAGATGTACAAGATATTACACTTAGTGAGGCAGCGATGCTGGCAGGTATCATTAATCGCCCATCTGCTCTTGACCCTTATAAAAACTTACAAGGGGCACTAGATCGTCGTGATGTTGTATTAGGACAAATGAAAAAATACGACATGATATCAGAAGATGAGTATGAAGCTGCTATACAGGAGACAATTACCATTCGTGATAAAGGTGGAGATCCTTTAAAAGGGAAGTACCCATTTTATGTGGACGCTGTTATCAACGAGGCAATCAATTTATACGGCTTAACACAAGATGAACTTTTAACAAAAGGATATAAAATTTATACACAGTTAGATCAAGGAATGCAAGAAGGCCTTGAAGAAGTGTATAAAAAAGATCATCTATTTCCGAAGAGTAGTGATGGAACATTAGCCCAAAGCGGTGCGATTCTAATTGATCCATCTAATGGAGGTATTAGAGCACTAGTAGGTGGTAGAGGAGAGCATACTTTCCGTGGCTATAATCGAGCAACACAATTAACAGCTCAGCCAGGCTCGGTTATGAAACCACTTGCGGTATATACACCGGCACTAGAAGCAGGATATGATCCATATTCACTATTAAAAGATGAGAAAACTTCTTTTAATGGATATACTCCTTCGAATTATAACCATCGCTATCTTGGTGAAGTTCCAATGTATCAGGCTGTAGAAGACTCGCTCAATGTTCCAGCAGTATGGTTATTGAATGAGATTGGTCTGAATACAGGGGTGGATGCAGTAAAAAGATTCGGATTGCCTGTACAGGATGATGATAAGTATTTAAGTCTTGCACTAGGTGGTACAAAAACAGGTTACTCTCCAAAACAACTTGCAGAAGCATATAGTGCTTTTGCTAATGGTGGGGAGAGAGTGCAAAGTCATCTCATCACAAAGATTGTTGGTCCAACAGGAAAAGTAATAGTTGAAGCAAAGCCGAAAAAAACGAAAGTGATTAAAGAAGAAACAGCAAATAAAATGACGTCGATGTTACTAAATGTAGTAGAATCCGGGACAGGTAGCAAGGCGAAAATTAATGGTCATACAATTGCAGGTAAAACAGGATCAACTCAACTACCTTTTAAAGATATTACGAACGGAACAAAGGATCAATGGTTTGTTGGTTATACACCTAATATTGTTGGAGCGATCTGGCTAGGCTACGATTATACAGACCGTGAACATTATTTGCCTGGTAGTAGTGGAAGCACCATAGTACCGATTTTCCGAGAAATCATGCAAACAGGTCTAAACTTCGTTGACCATAAAAACTTTGAAATAAAATCAATTAACGATGAACTAGAAGAAAAACGAATTGAAGAAGAACGAAAAAGACAAGAAGAACTAGAAAAACAAAAAGAAAGAGAAAACTTCTTTAAGAATAGCAAAGAAAAATTAGATGAAAAAATAGAAAAAGAAATGAAAAAGTGGAAAGAAAAATTAGATAAAGGAAAAGGCAACTTAAAGAAAATCGAAGAGAAGTTAAAAGAACAATTCGATAACTGGAGAGGGGAATAATTTCTCCTGAAGCAAAAATCACTACTAACATTATTAGAATGTCCTATAAGTCAAAAATGCGACTTATAGGATATTCTTTTTATTTTGTTAATAGATGAAAATTCCAGAGAATTATGAGAAAATAGATTTGTTAGGAGATTACATAGGAGGATGGATATACAGATGGATTATCGTATAGAGAAAGATACAATTGGCGAAATCAAAGTACCTCAAGATAAATACTGGGGAGCTCAAACACAACGTAGTAAACAAAACTTTAAAATTGGTAATGAAAAGATGCCAATTGAAATTATTAAAGCGTTTGCCCATTTAAAAAGAGCTGCAGCAATCGTGAACAACGAACTAGGGAAACTTTCTGACACGAAAAAGACAGCGATTACACAGGCATGTGATGAAGTATTAGAAGGAAAATTTGATGAGCATTTTCCTCTAGTTGTATGGCAAACTGGAAGCGGTACACAATCAAATATGAATATAAATGAAGTTGTTGCTAGAAGAGGTAATGAAATTTTACAACAACTAGGTTCAGAGGAAAATATACATCCAAACGATGATATTAATATGTCTCAAAGCTCTAATGATACATTTCCAACAGCAATGCATGTGGCAGCATATGAAGAGATCTATGTACGACTTTTACCTGCTTTACGTCAGTTAAAGGAAACACTGCTAGAAAAAGAAGCAGCTTATATGAATATTATTAAGATTGGTAGAACGCACTTACAAGATGCAACTCCACTTACATTAGGTCAAGAAATAAGTGGCTGGAGAGCAATGTTGGAAAAAAGTGAAACAATGATTGAAGAGAGTGCGAAACACTTACTTAACTTAGCAATTGGCGGAACTGCTGTAGGTACAGGAATAAATGCAGACCCAACATTTGGTGATAAAGTTGCTGAACAAATAAGTGAACAAACTGGCTATCCATTTGTTTCATCTGATAATAAGTTCCACGCCCTTACTAGTCATGATGAAGTTGTATTTGTACATGGAGCAATAAAAGGACTTGCGGCTGATTTAACGAAAATTGCCAATGATGTACGTTGGTTAGCAAGTGGACCAAGAAGCGGAATCGGTGAAATAACGATACCTGCTAATGAACCAGGAAGTTCTATTATGCCAGGAAAAGTGAATCCAACTCAAAGTGAAGCATTAACAATGGTAGCAGTCCAAGTTTTCGGTAATGATGCAGCAATTGGTTTTGCAGCTAGCCAAGGAAACTTCGAACTGAATGTATATAAACCAGTGATTATTTATAACTTCTTACAATCTGTTCGTTTACTTGCAGATGCAATGGTTTCATTCGATGAAAACTGTGCTCAAGGACTTGAGCCAAATATCGATGTAATCGAAGAAAATGTAAATCGCTCATTAATGCTTGTTACTGCATTAAACCCACACATTGGCTACGAAAAAGCAGCTGAAATTGCTAAACTAGCATTTAAAGATGGTAGCACATTGAAAGAAGCAGCAATCAAAACTGGCTACCTAACAGAAGAACAATATGACCAATGGATTGACCCAGCTAAAATGGTTAACTTATAACTAAAATATATCAAGCTGAAATTTAAAAAAATTAAGAACTGGCTTTTATAGCTACTAGGTTGATTGGAACGGAAGGGGCGAGCTCCTGCCAGGCTAAAGCAGCTACGTCCTGTGGCTACTCCTGCACTAGTACATCCTTTACGTCGCAGAGGAAATCAACCGTCCATAATAGAAATTAATAACCCCCGGATGAAAATCCGGGGGCTTAGCCAATTTATTAAGTTAAATTATTTTGAGAAACCGCCAAGCTGTTGTTCAGCCATTTGAACTAAACGCTTAGTAATCTCTCCACCTACAGAACCGTTAGCACGGGAAGTAGTATCCGCACCAAGATTTACTCCGAATTCTGAAGCGATTTCGTATTTCATTTGATCTAGTGCTTGTTGTGCACCTGGAGCTACAAGCTGGTTAGAGTTGTTGTTGCTAGCCATTTTGCGTCATCTCCTTGTTATATGTTTAGTATTGGTTGGGTTAGTCGGAATTGCACCGACACACATTTGAATGTGTCAACTATGATTAACCCATTGAAGAAGTTGTTTGTATTTTGTAGTATGTTTTGTTTTTCGTAAACTATTCTTCTTTTTCTTTGGTAATTTTTACTTTTTTTATAGTTATTTTTTTGGAGAGATGTATCGCTGTCTCGATTATTATGATGACCAAAAAAACAGAAAAAAACCTGCCAAATATAGGCAGGTTTTAGATTTGGATTATATTAATTAGCGAATGCGGTTTTCAGTATTTACATCAAAGAAGTGTGCTTTATTCATATCAAATGCTAGATCCATTTTTTGACCTGGCTCAACTACTGTTCTTGCATCGATTCTAGAAACAAAATCTTGTTCTGCAATGCTAGAATATAGCATTGTTTCAGCACCTAGAAGCTCAGCAACTTCAATTGTAACATTAACCTTAGTTCCTTGAGAAGCATCAATGAATGCAGGCTCATCATGGATATCTTCAGGACGAACACCTAGAACAACTTCTTTACCAACATAACCTTGGTCACGAAGCATTTTCATTTTACCTTCTGGAACTGCAACTTTCGTTTTCTTATCAAGAGCAAACCCGTCTTCTTCTAATGTTCCATGGAAGAAGTTCATTGCTGGAGATCCGATAAATCCACCAACGAAGATATTTTCAGGATAATCGTAAACTTCTTTAGGAGAACCAACTTGCATGATAAGACCGTCTTTCATAACAACGATTCTTGTAGCCATTGTCATCGCTTCTGTTTGGTCATGGGTAACGTAAATAGTTGTTGTTTGTAGTCTTTGGTGAAGCTTCGCAATTTCAGCACGCATCTGTACACGTAGCTTAGCATCAAGGTTAGATAACGGCTCGTCCATCAAGAACACTTTTGCATCACGGACAATCGCACGACCTAAAGCAACACGCTGACGCTGACCACCGGAAAGAGCTTTTGGTTTACGATCTAAGAAGTTTTCTAGACCAAGAATTTTTGCAGCGTTATTTACACGATCTTGGATTTCTTTCTTAGGCATTTTACGTAATTTTAATCCGAATGCCATGTTATCATAAACACTCATATGTGGATATAGTGCGTAGTTCTGGAACACCATCGCAATATCGCGGTCTTTAGGAGCGATATCGTTAACTCTTCTGTCATCAATATATAGGTCACCTTGTGAAATTTCTTCTAGACCAGCAATCATACGAAGTGTTGTAGATTTACCACAACCTGAAGGTCCTACGAAAACGATAAATTCTTTGTCTTTAATATCTAGATTGAAATTTTCAACTGCTGTAACTTTGTTATCATATACTTTATAAATCCCATCAAGCTTTAACTCAGCCATTTTATTGCCTCCCTAGTATTCTGTATTTAAGTACATTTTACAGAATACGCTTTCAACTTACTATGGACAAGGTGCACAAAAATACCATGGGCATTTTTGGCACCTTGCATTAATCTCTATTCATCTCTAAAAAAATACAGGCTAAATATCCGAAAAAGGCACCGTGAAACGTTTTTATATCAATCCCGGTCTTTTCAATGAATTTATCTATCCTATATTGCAAACTATTACGATGCATAAATAACTGTTTCGCTGTTAAAGTCGCGTTTGATTGGTTTTCAATATACACTTTTATTGTTTCCAAAAGTTCTTTATCATCCGCAAGCAACTGCTGTATATCTGCAAAAAGGATGTTTCGTTCAGGAGCAGGTATATGTCGATACAAATAAAGTGGCATTAATTTTTCCCTAGTAAAAATTCGATCTTCTGGATATTCAGCAAAAGATAATTCCAGCATATTGCGTTCCAATTGATATAGTGATCTTAATGCATCAGTTTGCTCAAGAAAATGGCCGATATAAAAGTATATTTTAATGAAAAAATCACTTTCAAATGCTTGGATTGCAGAAAATAATTCTTCTTCAGTAATTGCAACATTACTTTCTTCCTCTATGATTACACCTTGTTGATTAGTGATTGGAACAATCGTTACATCATTATAAAATAAACTTTTAATTGCTTCTTCCCATTCTGAAAAAAGAAATTCGTCTCGAATATCTGTAATGGTAAAATGAATAAACCGGATATTATTTGTATTGGATTGGGGAAGTGGACCATTATGTAATAAAAATTCACGCCATTCATTTGCGATATTGGAAAGGGCCCAATTGTTATTGTCTATTGGAAATAATGTGTGTAGTAATGAAATTTCCTTTTCCGTAAGATCTTCTGCTGGAATACCAATAAATGATTCTTGATCATTATCTTTAAACCATACATAGTTATCATCATAATTAGGTGCTAATGCTGTAATCGCATTAGGATATTTTTCTAATAATCGTATAAACATGGAATCTCCTCATATATAGTAGGGCTGACCGCAAAGTCAGCCCTACCGTCAAATTTCTTCTGGTGGATCTTCAGGAAAGAAATCAGTTGCTTCCTCGATATTGGTGGAATCCTCGCGCATGAATACGTAGCCGCCACTCATACCTTCATTAATCATTCTATCAACATCGACATATAATCGATCTCGACCTTCATTATCCACGTCTGGTAAAAATTCTCGTTTTTTCTTTCTCATCCCATCAGCCTCCTTAACATTAGTTTGGAGGCGAAATGTAAGTAACATTCATTACAATAGATGGTAAATTAATTTTCATCTTTGAACATCATATATATGATAAATCATTAAATCGTGGATGTGTTTCTCTATTTTACTTATATGTTGTTTCATTGGTGATCTGTTTGTCCATTCAATGCTTCCGTTAGGATGATATTTTCCGTTATAATTTGTTTGTTCGAAATAAAAGCTGAAAATCCATCCAGGAAGTCGACCATCATCGAAAATAGGCTTTACTTGAAAATGATGAAGCACATAATCACCTCATTACTATTATTGTATCAAAAAATTCTCAGGCGTAAACTATGCATTTACATGATTAATTTCAGCTTATTGTATATCCTTATATATATGTAAACGTACGTATGTAGAATCTTTTTTATGTTTCAATCGTATATAATTTATGGTATTTTTCCTACTTTTGAGAGGATGTTGTGATAGATGTTAGATTCATTATTATTAATTCTGTTTATGATAGTCATAGGAGCACTAATCGGTGGTCTTACAAATTTTTTGGCAATAAGAATGTTATTTCGTCCGTATCAACCAATTTATATTGGAAAATGGCAATTACCTTTTACACCTGGACTTATCCCAAAACGCCATAATGAATTGGCAACACAAATTGGTAAATTAGTTGTTGGTCACCTAGTTACTCCAGATAGCGTTAGAAAAAAAATAACGAATAAAGATTTTATAGAAAAAATGCACATTTGGTTGACTGCAAAATTTAATAGTTGGCTTGAGAAAGAATGGACGATAGAACAATTATTAGAGCAGCTACAAGTTGATAATCCAATTGAACGAGCGAATACATTTATTGATGGGCGCATTGAAGAAAAATACTACGGTATTAAAGATAAGTTCTGGAATAAGCAAATACAAGAGGTCATTCCGAGAGAATGGACGCAACAATTGCAGAATAAAATACCGGATGCTGCAGACCGAATTATAGAAAAGGCAGTTGAATATTTTTCCAGTCAAGAGGGTAAGTATAAAATAAAAACAATGATTGAACAGTTTCTCAAGGACAGAGGAAAACTATGGAATATGGTGCAAATGTTCGTTGGTAATGATTCACTAGCAGATAAATTTCAACCAGAAATTATAAAAATGTTAAAAAATGAAGAAACGAAATTAATGCTCGTCCAGGTTTTACAGTCAGAGTGGGAAAAAATTCAAGAAAAAACGACGGAAGAGCTTTTCGTAAATATGAACGATGAAAAAATATTAGCAACAATTAAATTAACGGTAGCTGATACCATACAATTAAAAAAAATTCTTCAAACTCCCATTTCCGAACTACTAATACCATATAAGGAAAAAATTGAAACAAATATTATCCCATTTATATTACAAACAGCTGGAACATATTTGTCCGATAGAATCGGTGAAATCCTAGAGCGCTTTGAAGTGGAGGCGATAGTTCGGGAGCAAATTGAATCTTTTTCATTGCGAAAATTAGAGGAGCTAGTCATCTCCATCGCCAAGAAAGAACTTGTGATGATTACGTATTTGGGAGCTGTTCTAGGTGGGGCAATAGGCCTAATTCAAGGAATCATTGTTTTGTTCACGTCATAATAATGTTAGAATAGCAAAGGAAGGAAGGGGGTCCTACTTAATGGCTACAAATCTATATGATCAGGCATATGAATTGGAAAAAGCTTTGCGTACTAGTGAAGAGTTTCTAAATCTCAAGAAAATGTATGAAGAAGTAGAAAATGACGAGACAGCTAAGTCCATGTTTGATGCTTTCCGCAATGTACAAATGGAATTACAGCAAAAGCAAATGTCTGGGCAAAATATTACAGAAGATGAAGTAATGAATGCTCAAGCAATTGCAAATCAAGTACAAGCAAATCAAAAAGTAACACAGCTCATGCAAGCAGAACAACGTATGAGTGAAGCAATAGGAGAACTAAATAAGATTATTGTCAAACCGTTAGATGAGTTATATGGGATGATGAATAAGTAATTTTAGAGAAGGTATTCCGTCATGTTAATTGGCATGTGGGAATACCTTTTTACTTAATTTCTCAGTTTTACTTAGTTGATTTCCGCTACAGGCGCTCGCTTTCCGCGGGCTAAGAAAAGTGAAAGGCGCTTGCTTATCGGCGACAAGCAAATGTTCTGAGACAAAGAAAGGCGTTCTTTGCCTTTCATGTCTCAGGTTATTTGACCTCGAGCCGATAGCGCCAACAGCTAGACAAGGTTCGGAAGCCTCCTCGGCGCTTGACACCGCCTGTGGGGTCTTCCGGCTACCGTTCATCCCGCAGGAGTCTCGCGCCTTCCGCTACAATCACTGGTGTGTCAAATTCTAATATTCCATATCCTACTTTTAATATAACTATCCTCAAATCCCTCATTTGTATAATGTTCATAGTTCTATCCAACTTTCCATTACATAAATATTATTATTGAGGAGAATTTTGCACGATGGGGAGGACACCATGGTATATAAACTGTTGGTTACAAATATTGACGGTACTTTGTTGCAAGATAATGGCCGCATGAACAAAGTGACACGTGAAGCAATTGAGTTTGCCCAAAATAAGGATATCACGGTATTGTTAACAACTTCCAAGCATTATTCCGCGGCAAAAAGAATAGCTAAAGCATTAAACATAGAAGGTCATATAATCGCTCATCAAGGTGCATTTATCGGAAAAGAAGTGAACAAACCTGTCTATGTGAGACGCATCACACCTCAAATTACGAAAGAAATTGTTGCATTACTGGAAACGGTTCCGTGTCATTTTAAGCTTGTTCATGAAGAGTATACAATTGCTAATAAGGTGAAATTACCAGATAGTTTGTTGGCGAGGGTTGTATTTCAACGTACATCTCGTTTTTCATATTCAGAGCAATTCGTGGATGATGTTAGTGAAAAATTACAAGAAACTTCGGTATCACCTCCTAATATAGATGTTACATTTGAAAATAAATCATATTTAGAAGATGCACAAAAAGCATTAACTGCGATGTTTGATGAGGTTGTATGTATACCAACTGACTCTCATTCAATGCAAATTGTAAGTAGTGATGTTTCTAAGCTTAATGGAGTGCAATATGTATGTAGTCAAATGGGAATAAGGCCAAGCGAAGTTGTGGCAATAGGCTCAGGTATGGATGATCTCTCCTTCGTCAAGTGGGCTGGTTTAGGGGTTGCAATGGGAAATGCACCACAGGAAGTGAAGGCTGTTGCAAACTGGCTAACACGTTCTAATAATGATAATGGTGTTGCATACATGGTGAAAGAGCATTTTCGAAAACAATATAAGCTTGAGTTTCTCCGCAAAATCGATATGTTAAAGTAATGATATAAGAATAATGAGAAGATAGGTTTGGAAATCCACTTAGACTTATCTTCTTTTTTTGTGTATAATAATAGAACGTATATTCGATTTTTAGGAGTGAGTATAAATGGATGGAATCCGCTTTATTCATACTGCAGATCTTCATTTGGATAGCCCCTTCCAAGGACTTAGTCATCTCCCGAAGGAATTGTTTTCACGAATACAGGAGAGCACATTTAAAGCTTTTGAAACTATTATAGATGAAGCAATTAACCACAATGTAGATTTTATGATCATTGTTGGTGATTTATACGATGGTGAAGATCGGAGCATTAAAGCGCAAGCTCGCTTAAGAAAACAGATGCAGCGGTTAAAGGATGCAGGGATAAGTGCTTTTATTACTCATGGAAATCATGATCATTTGTCAGGTAATTGGTTAGCACTAGAACTGCCAGATAATGTTCATATTTTTAAAGAGGAAGTCGAGATGATACCATTCATTACTAAGAATGGAAAAAAGGTTCATCTATATGGCTTTAGTTATCCGGAGCGTCATGTGGCAGAGAAGAAAATTAACGACTATAAAAAAATAGATGGTGCTGACTTTCATATCGGACTTTTACATGGCCATTGGGAAAATGGGGGAAGTGACCATCAACCTTATGCACCATTCTCCATTCAAGAGCTGCTCAAAAAAGAAATGGACTATTGGGCTCTTGGCCATATCCATAAACGTCAAACACTCCATACAGAACCATATATTGTTTATCCAGGCAATATTCAAGGGAGACATCGAAAAGAACGTGGGGAAAAGGGTTGTTATACTGTAAATTTGTACTCTTCTGGGGCAGCACAATTAGATTTCATTCCCGTTGCACCAATTAAGTGGGAACAGTTAAAGATAGAAACGAAAGAAGATATGACATTTTCTCAATTCTATCATGAATTTGAGAGGCAGCATGACCAACTGTTAAGGAATGAAAAACAAGGAGTTCTGCTAGAAATACATATAGAAGAAATTCAAAAATTACCACTAGAAATAGTAAAGAAAATAGATAATGGTGAGTTTTTAGAGATGCTTCAAGACGGCATAACCTTTGATGAAAGCTTTATTTGGCCATATAAGATAAATCGTGCTGGAGAAAGCCAACCATCACATATAGCAGATCGGACTTTTATAAATATGCTTGAGATGTCGATAGATGATTTAGCTCTGAATGATCAATTTGAAAAAGTATTATCTAGTCTTTATTCCCATACATATGGGAGTCGCTATCTTACACACATATCTGAACAGGAAAAACAAGCGCTTATTGAAGATGCAAAACAACTAATTCTGAAACAATTAACAGTGTAATGAAAGGAGGGTGATGTAAATGAAGCTGAAAAGTCTTCATATCTATGGATACGGCAAGTTTATTAATTACAAGATGGATGAACTATCTCCAGATATACAAGTTATATTCGGTGAAAATGAAGCAGGTAAGTCCACTATTATGTCATTTATACATAGTATTCTGTTTGGATTTCCTTCTAAGCAACAATCCGTTTTACGATATGAACCGAAAACGCATTCGGCATATGGTGGACAAATAACAATTATGACGAGAGAGTATGGAGAAGTAGTGATTGAAAGAGTTAGAGGGAAATCTGCAGGTGATGTAACTGTTTTTCTTCGAGATGGTGTAACTGGAGGAGAAGAACTACTTACTCAAGTTTTGAGAGGGATGAGCCGAACATTATATGAAAATGTATTTTCCTTTAACTTAAGTGGCTTGCAAGAAGTACAGCGCTTGAAAAATGATGAAATAACTCGTTATTTACTTGCGACAGGATCTATTGGATCAGACATCCTATTACAAGCAGATGAAGCTTTCCAAAAGGAACTAGATTATTTGTTTAAACCTGGAGGAAGAAAGCCGAGACTGAACGAACAAATAAAAATATTACGAGAGCAAGAAGCTGAATTAAGACAAGCAAGACAAGAAAATGAAAAATATGAAGCTCTATTAATAAAAAAAGAACAGTTATCAATTGAAATTCAGAATTTAGATAAAGAATCGAGCACCAATGAACGTAACTACCGAAAGATGATGGAATTAGTAGAAAAGTGGTCGCTCATAACGGAGTATGAACATGTTTGTGAGAAAATAGAACGATTACAACCTGTAACTTTTCCAACGGATGGATTAATACGCTATGAACAATTGTTTAACAATCGCTTGGCTATTTTTAGTAAATGGAAAGCCTTACAGGAAAAAAGTGAAAAAACTTCTGCTTCTATAATAAAAAATACCGAATCGCAAATTGATGATCAATTGTTAAAGAAAGTAAAAAAATATATGGATGAATGGCCACACTATAAGCAAATTCAAGGGGAAATTGAAGCGCTCGAAAAAAGTATAAATGAATATATAGAACAAATCGAGCGGATTAGACAAGACCTTCATTTTTCGAAGGATAAAGATATCCAGGAAATTAATCTTAGCTTTGATATGAAAGCTCAAATAAAAGATAAATTACACCAATTAGTTGGATTAGAGACAGAAGAGCAACAAATACTTTCACAAATAGAACGACTTTATAAAGAAGTAGATATCGCAGAGAAAAAATGTGAAACAATAGAACAGAAAATGCTCTCTGAAAGTGATTTTAACAAATTGCAAAAGCAACGAGTTAATTGGAAAAATAGAGAGCAATTAATAGAAGAAGAGAAAAGTATCAAAAGGGACTTAGAAATAGAAATAGAACGAAACGCAATGCAAGAAAAACAAACGAAAATGAATTTGATGATGAACGTCATTTTCTTTGTTTTAAGTATCGGATTATTTATTTGGGGATGGAGCCAACGTGAACATATTCTTACAATCGTTGCAATCATAGCTTTTGTATATGCTATCATTGCTTTTGTGTTAGGAAAAAAGCAAAAAAATATTAGCAATGTCGAGCATTTACAATCGAAATTAGCAAAGATAAAGAATCAGCTTGAAAATGAAGGCGATCATATTAATCCTCAACTCATTTATGATGAGCAGCAATCACTCCGAAATGAATGGAAACAAACATTTCAAGGATTAGAAGAGAAAAAATACAATTTACAAGAATGGACCTCCTATAAAGAGAAAAATAAGTCGGAACAAGAAATAATACAAACCGAACTAGTTCAAATAAAGGATCAACTGGGGTTGCCAATATTCTTTGCTAATTCACGTTTAGATGATGCGTATGAATTACTATTAAAGCTATTCCAGCTACACTCCAACATGTTACATGCAAAAAAAGAACGTGACGATAAAAAGGAAAAATACGATAAATGGATGGAAGAGCTCCGAGAAATAGCACTTGAGGTTGGGATTACAGAAGTAGATAAGATCGTCATATTACATCAATTAAAAGGTTGTTATGAAAGCGAGCAAGCAAAGAAAAATAATTTAATTGAATTAATAGAGAAGAAAAACGAAATAGTAGAGGAAAAAAAAATATTAGAGGTAGAAATCAATGAGTATGACAAAGTTATTCAAGAATTGTTTGATCATGCAGGAGTGAAAAATGAAGAAGAGTTCCGTAGTGTAGGTAAACGATTTGAAGAACTGGAACGTCTGCAAACGCGTGTGGAGGTTCTGAAAGCACAAATTGGCAGTGATATGCTAGTGGAATCAGAGAATTACGATTCAGAGGATGAATTAAACGATATCCTTGGGAAAATAGTTGTCCAGATGACGGCTAATGAGAAAAAATTGCAAGATTTACGCCAACAATTAGCCTCTATTAACCATAAAATCGAACAATTAGAGGAAGGCGGCACATACACAGACAAGCTTCACCGTTTTCATCAAAGTAAATCGAACTTTAATGAACAAGCACAGAAGTGGGCTAAAATAATGTTGGCTCAAACGTTACTTCAAAAAACGATGAGTAATTATATTAAGGATCGTTTTCCAAAAGTCATGAAGACAGCAGAAGCATATATGTCTATGTTGACAAATAACCAGTATGTCCAAATTTCATTTCAGCAAAATGAAAGTATTCTAGTCCGTCATCAAAATGGAACATATTATGCACCTGCTGAACTCAGTAGGGGAACTAGTGAGCAACTCTATACTGCATTGCGTTTTGCTTTAGTACAAGTATTACATGAAGACTATCCGTTTCCAATTATTATTGATGATGGTTTTGTTAACTTTGACAAACAAAGAACAGATAATGTTTTACAGTTGATGAAAACAATCAGTAAGACATCACAAGTATTTCTATTTACGTGTCATGAACATATTAAAGCAAAGTTCGATCCATCACATTGTTATGCTTTAACCGAAAGTAGAGAACAACATGTAACTTGATATGTTATAATTTGGGAAGAGAAAAAATCAAATCGGGGGCGTTCATATGGCAAAGGAACTTTTACATCATGAGGTTGGCGAGCATGTTGATCTTTTTTTGCTTATTAAAAGTGCAACAAAAGGAATAGCAAGTAATGGGAAACCATTTCTTACAGTCATTCTTCAAGATCGATCTGGAGATATTGAGGCGAAGCTATGGGATACTTCTGATGAGCAAGTAAAATTGTATCAACCAGAAACGATTGTACGTGTTGCAGGTGAAATACATAATTATCGAGGCAGGCTACAATTGAAGATAAAACAAATCAGACCATCCAACCCACAAGATGGTGTTCATGTATCTGATTTACTGGAGACAGCCCCGATAAGTAAAGAAGAAATCGCTGAGAAAGTAACACAATATATTTTTGAAATGAAAAATCCAAATCTGCAAAGAATTACGAGACATTTATTGAAAAAGTATCAAACTGCTTTTTTAGAATTTCCAGCTGCTACGAAAAACCATCATGAATTCGTATCTGGTTTAGGTTATCACGTAGTATCCATGCTTGATTTAGCCAAAGCAATTGCTACTCAATATCCGTCCTTAGATAAAGACCTGTTATATTCAGGTATCATTTTACACGACTTAGGTAAGGTTATAGAGCTATCTGGCCCTGTGTCTGCAACGTACACAATTGAAGGAAACCTTATTGGCCATATTTCAATCATTGTAAATGAAATAGGTAAAGCTGCGGATGAGCTAGGGATTAAAGGCGAGGAAATAGTAGTATTACAACATCTTGTCTTAAGCCATCATGGGAAGTTGGAGTGGGGGAGTCCGAAACAACCAATGATTAAAGAAGCAGAGATACTCCACCTTATAGATAATATCGATGCTAAAATGAATATGCTGGATCGTGCTTTAAAACGAGTGAAGCCAGGAGAGTTTACGGAGCGGATATTTGCGCTTGATAATCGTTCCTTTTATAAACCTACATTTCATCCCTAATGCCTTCTTAATAGAGGGCATTTTTTTATTTGTGAAACATATATTGTAGTAGGTGGACAAGCGATGAAAGGAGTGGTTAGTGATATGTCATTACCATTTTGGGTTTATTTTGTCATTGTTGGCATATTTGTGAGTGCATTCATGGCAGTAAAAACAGCAAAAGAAGATAGAGAAATGGAAACAGAGTGGATTGAGAAAGAAGGACAAGTGTATGTAGAAAGAATGGAGCAAGAGAAAGAGCGAAGAAAGAAAGTCGATGCAGCAGTTTAAAATAGCTTCGTCCTCAGCTTAAAGCTTGACACAAAAGACATTGAGAGATTCATCTTGATGTCTTTTTATTATGGAGTAGAATAAGATCCTTTATCATAGTAGCAATTAATTTTTGAAACATTAAAAAAGACTGTCGAAAAACTCGAGTTCATCTAGTTTATCGACAGTCTAAATGCATTGTCTGTATCTTATTTTTCTTCTTCTTTACCTAAAAAGGTATCAAAAGTGTCCTCTAAATCTTTATCTTCAATTTTAACGTCTGCTTTTTCTAGTACATCTTTTAATGCCTCTTGCATCACAGTACCATCTATTTTGGATAACTTAAGTTCTTTCTCATAGTCTGCTTTTACATCTTCGAATGGTTCTTTTGTAGGTTTATCTGTAACCTTAATGATATGAAATCCGAATTGTGATTCAACAGGATCACTAATTTCATCTTGTTCCAATTTGAATGCAGCTTCTTTAAATGCCGCATCTAATTGTGGATCACTATAAGAAATTGTACCAAGGTCTCCACCTTGTGCATCAGCAGTTTTATCTTCAGAGAATGCTTTAGAAACTGCAGCAAAGTCTCCACCGTTTTCCAATTGCTCTTTTACTTTTAGTGCTGTTTCTTCATCTTTTACTAATATATGACTAGCCTTAATATCAGGTAACTTCTCATCATAATACTTTTTAACTTCGTCCTCTGAGACGGAAATTCGATCCATTGCAGCTTTATTAAGAAGTTCATTTAAACGCATATTAAAACGTAAATCATCTTCATCTTTAAACTGGCTTTGCATAAGGAACATGTTAAATTGTTCTTCCCCTAAAGCTTTCAATTCATTAATTTGCTCATCGATTTCTTTTTCATCGACTTCGTACTCTTTCGATAACGCTTTTTCGAAGACTAATTGTTGTAATACAATTTCTCCGACACTGTCTTTCATTGCTTCATAAAGCTCTTCTTTTGTCACATTTCCTGCTTTTGACTTTACAATGGCTTCGCTATTTCCATCATCATTTCCATTGCAAGCTGCTAAGCCGAGGACTCCTGCGGCTAATGTGAAAGATATTACCCATTTCTTCATTATTATACAACTCCCTATGTATACATGTCGTTTATTGTTGAAAGGTACAAGGTTTACTATATCATAACTTTATTTGGAAAAAAACAAAACATTAGCTTGGTTTAATGTAATCTTTTAAAAAATGGGCGTTTGCTACAACCAAGTCATTATGTTGGGGCATATGCTGTAGCGAAAGAGAAAAAGGAGGTTATTAAAATGGGTTTTGCTCATAATTCCGGATTTGCGTTAATCGTAGTCCTATTTATTCTGTTAATCATTGTAGGTGCAGCATATCTATAAAAATATTTTTAAAAAAATTTACTAATTTCCTAACACATGCAAAAAAGCTGAATAGGATATTAAGAACCAATTGGAGGAGGTGTTAGTTAATGAGCGGAGGCGGATACGGCGGAGGCTTTGCCTTGATTGTTGTATTGTTCATTTTGTTAATTATCGTAGGTGCTTCATGGTTGTACTAAATTAAAATTTAAAGGTCAAATCGACCATTGATAATAAAAAGGCAGATCCTATGAATCTGCCTTTTTATCCATTCATTTTACTCTTACGTATACAAAATCTCAATATATGAAGAGAAGAGTAAAATGGTTATTAAAATATTAATCGTACGAAATACTTTGGGCTGCCGTTCTTCAGGTATTTCCTTAACGATGCATAGGGAATTTGTTAAGTTGTTAATGATATATAATATAAAAATAGCAAAAATGATAAAAATGGAGATCAATATTTCACCCGTCCCTTCATCTCCTGATAGTAAAAGGATAGCAAATATAAGAAGAAAAAGATAGATAATTTCTAGAAAAAACTACAGGAAGTGTATTGATGTAAAGGAAAAAATCCCCTTACTGATTATCTTTAATTAGTATTTCATAGCCGTTTTCGTTTTCCTCTACTAATGCTCCACTAGGAGAAGTGATTAAGTTTTTAGCATACATAAAGTCTACAGTACACAGTCCAAAATGGATAGCAATTAAGATGGACGAATAATGTACATAGTGTGGAAATAGAAAAATTGCTGCAATTAATAATAAATTTATTATTACACAAGGAAAGAGCAATGCAATTAGAAATTGTCTAATTTGAATTGGTTTGTTAATAGTTATGTTTATCACAGGTAAAGCTAAAAAGTAATATTCAAAATCGATTTTCATTTCTTTTCTATGCGACAAAATAGGGAGTATATGAAATAATTTATGCACTGGATAAAGTAAAATGAACGCACAAAGGAAGATTAAAAAATTATTATCTTTTAAATGCCCATAGCCCATAGCTTGAGTTGGAACAAAAATAGCAATAAAAACAAAAAAAGAAACGAAAATGGAAATAGCAAAATTCCGGTAAAACAAATTTTTTTTGTTCCCGTTAAAAGATTTCCAACAATGCATGCCTATAAGCCTCCAAAATTCCGTGGTTTTAACTCTACATACTTTACGACGAATAATCTGGAAATGCAATAGTTATTTTGATTGATTCATATAGAAATTTGAAAAGCAAGGATAAAGATTAAGAGATACATATTTTTGTGAAGGAATGAGCATGGAGAGCAAACAAAAAGCGGATGATTTTTAATCTTTAATCCGCTTTATCGAGTTTGAGTGGAGGAAATATATAATCGAGCTATTGTTATGAGTACAATACATGTTAGCCTACTGGTTCTACGCTAAGCTTTTTTAGTTTACCATCCACCTCAACAAACTCGTTTTCGATATTGTTAAATGATTTTTCGAATATCTCCATAAAATCTTCGCCATATATATTTTTAATTATGGCCATTAACTCGACTATGTCTGGGAATTTTCCATACAACTCTTTTAACGGAAGTGCTCCCTGATACACAGAATTATTCTCCGGATTATATCGCTCGAGTATTTCCAAAAATAAACTTTCACCTTTTTCGGTTAGCTTCACATATGTATTGCGTTTGTCATGTTCTTTTTTTGAAAAACACAATAGACCACGTTCTTCTAACTTTTTGGAGAAATTGAATGCAGTAGAGACATGCATAACGCCAAATTTAGCAATATCAGATATAGTTGCTCCGTTCATTTGATAGGCAATCCAGAGAATATGATGTTCGTTAATATTCAAGTTGAATGGTTTGATCCAATTTTGCCAATCCTTCTCAATTGACTTCCATAAAGCTTTACTTAATTGTGCTATTCTTTGACTAAACAGCATTGTCTCAATTAATGGTGTTTTGTTATTATCCATCTCTCATCTTCCCCTATCATTATAGCCTTTTTCCATTCACGGAAGTAATGCATAATAAATGTAATTTTTTGAAACTTTAGGTTATAGGTACTTCTTTTTACTTTGTCCAACTCCAACGCCTAGCAAATTTACGCTTTCTTCCTACGATAAGTCAACATCGATTCGCCAAAGGGCTCATCGTGTTTCCTTTATCTCGTCAGGCTCCTTGTAGGAGTGGAGCGTCGACTAAAACCGGCACGTCCTGTGCAGGCTCAAGCTGCGACATCCTGTCGCTTCGCCTGCATTAGTACATCCTGTACGTCACAACGTCGACGTAACCTACCTCCTGTAGGCCCACGTCGCTAAACAGGCGTTTTCGCTTTTCTTTGTCCAGCTACAGGCGGTAGGGGCTCGGGGTCAAATAACCTGATTCAATGAAAGGCAGAAGGCGCCTTTCTTTGAATCAGAACATTTGCCTGTCGCGGGCCCGCACGAGGCGGGTCAGGAAGGCGTTACAACAGGATGTTGTGACCTTAGCCTTCCTTCACCTCCAACCGCCTTTCGCTTTTCTCTGTCTAGCTCAAACGCCTAGCGCCTAGCAAATTTACGCTTTCTTCCTACGATAAGTCAACATCGATTCGCCTAAGGGCTCATCGTGTTTCCTTTATCTCGTCAGAAAGCTTTAAATTTGTACGTCGCTAAACAGGCGTTTTCGCTTTTCTATATATTATGCCAATAAAGTAAAGATTAATAAAGTAGTAAATAAACAAAATTTTTAAGAAATGGTTGTAAAATAGAGAAGGGTTGTCCTAAAAAGTATTAGGCAACCCTTTAATGTTTAAGATATGGTTGTTTTTTCTTTTTGAAGTTTTTCTTCCAATTGTGCAATTGTCTCACGTATTTCTTTCATTTCTTCTTGCAAGGCTTCTTTGTTTGGTTCTATACTTTTTTGCCATTCAGAAACGGCGACTTTTACATCTCCTGCAATTTCCTTAATTATTTCTTGTCCTTCTTTCGTTGCTTGGACGACAGAGTTTTTTATATCAATTGCATCTTCTTTTAATTCATTGGCAACTTTTACCCATTCGCCTTTTGTTTCTTTAATTTGGTTTCGAAGTTCTCTACCTGAAGATGGTGCTGTAAGTAAGGCAGCTGCAGCTCCGACGATACCACCGAATAATAATCCGCATGTGAAAGCTTTTTTATTCATATTATCACCTCAGATTTTTTTCTACTATAATATATATTTTCGACAAAAAATGAATAACTCCTGCAATAATCTTTGAATAATCAAATCATGTACAAGAAAGTGCTCGCATATAATGATAGCAACTGCTAACCATGTACATCATAGAAATACTTGGGGTGAGGCAATGGTAGGTGTCATAACTTTTTTTATTGTTGTTGGTATTTTATTGTTACTTGGAATGTTATTCTTTATTCTTGAGTTGCTAAGGCCAAGAGCGTATCCGCCTAAGAGAATTTTGCAAGCACGAGCAAAAACTTTAGGAGGAGCAGGGTTTCTGTTTTGTTTTTTCGGTATTATTTTAGCGATTTTAACGAAGTGATATGAAAAAGAGTCAGCCCCTACATATATTATATATTGGGGCAGACCCTTATTGGACAAGATTATTTCAATTCATCTCTAATGGACTTAGCGATAGCCTGTAAGTCCTCACCACTATATTCAGATTGATGGCTTATATATTTTGCACCAAAACCATCATTTTCATCATAACGAGGAATAATATGCATATGATAATGGAAAACTTCTTGTCCAGCAAAGGATCCATTATTATTTAATAAATTAATTCCTTTTGGATTGTAAGCTGCTTTTAATGCATTTGCGATTGTAGGAACAACTTCAAATAATTTCGCTGCAATTTCTGGTTGTAAGTCAAAAATATTTTCATTATGTACTTTTGGAATAACAAGTGTGTGGCCTTTTGTAATTTGGCTAATATCGAGAAATGCTACAACATCATCGTTTTCAAAAACTTTTGCTGAGGGTAACTCACCATTAATGATCTTACAAAAAATGCAATTACTCATCCTAACATTCACCTTCCATTTTCCATGATAATTTTCATTTTATCATAAGGAAAAGAAAACGTGCAGGATTTAGTACAAACCCTGCACGTTGAAGGTAAGCGGGTGACTTGGAAAGGTTCTATACCATCACTTCAATTACTGAAATGACTTAGAGGTAAGAAAAATCCGATTCATCATTTAACATTCCCAACGCTATCATCCCCTTGGTATAAGTCAAGTTGGATTACGAGGTTTATGTTATATGTTCATCGTGGCTCTCCGCTTCACTGTAGATATGTGTCTTTGACAACCACCCCAGCTTCGCTTAGTTCCAAAGGATACTTGGAAAGTTTTTTTCAATCATTTTATTGATTGATTATGCGAATTCCTCCATCATGCCCAACGCAATCATCCCCTTGTTAATATCAAGATTGATAATAGTTCGTCATGTTTCGTTTTCGCAACCTTCCGCTTCTACTGCAGATCATTGTCTTTAACAACCACCCCAGCTTCGCTTAGTTCCAAAGGATACTTGGAAAGTTTTTTTCAATCATTTTATTGATTGATTATGCGAATTCCTCTATCATGCCCAACGCAATCATCCCCTTGTTAATATCAAGATTGATAATTGATCGTCATGTTTCGTTTTTCGCTACTTTCCGCTTCTACTGCAGATTAGTGTCTTTAACAACCACCCCAGCTTCGCTTAGTCCCGCGCCTTCGATATTATGTTATCCAGGAGGGCCGAAAAAATAAGAGGAAAAAATAGCCAAGAATGAATGTGCCTATCGAACAAAATTTTGGTACAATAACAGTTACATAAAGAAAGGGGGCATGGAGGATGTCTTTATTACAAATAGAAAATTTGACTGGTGGATACACGAAGAAACCAGTATTAAAAGATGTGTCTTTTTCTGTTAATAAAGGAGAGATTATCGGCTTAATTGGCTTAAACGGAGCAGGGAAGAGTACAGCCATTAAGCATATTATTGGGCTGATGGAAGCTAGGAAAGGCAGCATTACAATAAATAATCTTGCGTTGAAAGATGCACCTGATGAGTATCGAAAACAATTTTCATTCGTACCAGAAACACCAATTCTTTATGATGAATTAACATTAGAAGAGCATTTAAAACTTTCTGCTATGGCGTATGGTATATCAGAAAGTGAATATAACAAGAGAATCACACCGTTATTGAAAGAATTTAGACTGGATAAAAAGATGAAATGGTTTCCAGCTCATTTTTCAAAAGGGATGAAGCAGAAAGTAATGATCATGTGCGCATTCCTTATTGAGCCACCTTTATATATTATTGACGAGCCCTTTATTGGTCTAGATCCACTAGCGATTCAATCATTATTGGAGTTAATGAATCGAATGAAGCAAAATGGAGCAGGGATACTAATGTCTACACATATTTTAGCTACTGCTGAAAGATACTGTGATGGCTTTATCATTTTACATAATGGAAAAGTACGGGCAAAAGGGACACTTCAACAATTACAGGACGAATTTGCAATGCCTAGTGCTACTTTAGATGATATTTATGTACGATTGACGAAAGAAGAGGAAGATAACGATGAAACAAATGGATGATTTATGGCGTGAAAGAATCCAGTCGTATCTTCAAGAACTAAGACGATATTTAAAGTACATGTTTAATGATCATTTGCTCTTCGTATTCATATTTGGTGGAGGCGCAGCAATTTATTATTATTCCGAATGGGTAAAAACGCTGGACTCCAGTTTTCCAGTTGGATATGTAGCTGCAATCATATTAGGGATAGTGATCACGGTCAGTCCGATTACAACCTTATTAAAAGAACCTGATATTGTTTTTTTATTACCATTAGAAACAAAATTAGGGAATTATTTTCGGAAAGGGATTGTGCTTAGCTTTTTTGGCCAGTCCTATATACTTTTAATAGTTCTAGCAGCATTAATGCCTTTATATGTTCGAGTAACAGGAAATGGTTTTAGTACGTTCTTCGCATTGTTGATACTTATCTTAGCTATGAAAGTTTGGAATTTAATCATTCATTGGAAAATGATGAAAATCTCCGATAAGCAAACACAAACCTTTGATTGGTTAATACGCTTCATCTGTAATGTGCTATTATTATATTTTATTATAGAAGAAGCATCTTATTGGTTTACTGGGGTTGTCCTTCTAATCATGATTGCTTTTACGATTTATGTATTAGAAATTGTGAAAACAAAAAGTATTAATTGGCAACGATTAATTGAAAAAGAACGTGGTAGGATGCAAATGTTTTATCATGCGGCAAACATGTTTACAGATGTTCCTCATTTAACAGGGAGAGTGAAGAGAAGAAAATGGTTAGATCCAATCTTTTCACGAATTCCATTTGATAGCAAATTTACGTATCGGTTCCTTTTTTCGAGAACCTTAGTAAGAACGAGTGAATACTCAGGATTAGTTGTAAGATTATCCATTATTGCTGCGTTGATTTTACTCTATAGTAATAATCTATACTTTTCTCTGATTATTTCGTGCTTATTTATCTATTTAACAGGCTTTCAGTTAATCCCAATGATCAAAAGGCATGATTTGAAAATTTGGCCGGATTTATATCCTGTTCCACCCCAACAAAAACGAACCGCGTTATTACAATTACTCATGAAAGTACTTGTTGTACAAGCAATTCTATTTAGTGTTAGTGCATGTATTGGATTGCCATTCATAGAGGGCATAATAGTCGCAATTGTCACCATCATCTTTGCACTAATTTTCTCAAACGTATATACAAAAACAAGATTAAAGAAATTAGATGTACAATAAACATCAGTCTGAGAAAAAAGAATCTTAATTAAATCACAATAAAGTAAGTGCAACTATACCGCTACGGAAATATACTAGAAAAAACCGAGCTATCAAATGATAGTTCGGTTTTTAAGTTCAACCATAATCTTTTTGTTCTAGTCTTTTTTTAATTTTCTTCGTCTTCCTCTTTTCCAACTTGATAAGTAGTGGTGTAGGAGGGACCAGAAAATACATTTGTAGCGTTTGATTTATATTGGGATTGTTTAAATGATGGTGATTCTATCCATTTTTCATATGCTTCCTTATTAGACCACATGGACATCACAATATACGTATCTTGTTTTAGAGGTCGAAGTACTCGTAGTGCTAAAAACCCGTCCTCTCGAGAGATAATCTGAGCCCTGTTTTCAATACGATATTCAAATACAGGACGATCTTCATCACGAACAGGAATATAAATACAACTGATAAAACCCTTATTTGTAAATTCTCCGGCTGAATCAATCACAGTATATTTTCGAGGTGATTGGAATAGTGATTTTTTTGGTGTTTCATGTATCAATTGAGCATTGTTAAGATTGTGCATTAAAACCATATTTTCCTTGGAGTACTTTTCTTTGATTTTTTCTAAAAATGAGTAGGTTCCTGAAGTTATGTAAAAGAACATTTTTATCACTCCACTCTTTCATCATCTTTTCCACTATATATGTTCATAATACCTTTTAAACTTAACTTATAAAACCATATATATGTACCTATTACAAAATGTGAATAAAGTATGGATAGGGAAAAAGGACAAATTTATGACATCATCTGAACTTGTCTATACTTTAAGGTGAAACAATATTATAGTAGTAACGAATTCGAAATGAGCAAAATTCGTTACGAGAATTTAATCATACATTATAATTATTTCATTATGTGCGAAAGGTGGAACCCGTAAAAGCATGGCTAACATTAAAAATGATACTTATTTACGAGCTGCTAGAGGTGAGCAGACTGAACATACACCTGTATGGTATATGCGACAAGCTGGGAGATCACAAGCAGAATACCGTAAACTAAAAGAAAAATACTCCCTTTTTGAAATTACTCATCAACCGGAATTGTGTGCATACGTTACTCGACTTCCTGTAGAAATGTATAATGTAGACGCGGCAATCCTCTATAAAGATATTATGACGCCTCTTCCTGCATTAGGTGTAGATGTTGAAATAAAAAGTGGTATTGGTCCAGTAATTGATAATCCGATTCGTACTGTAACAGATGTTGAGAAACTGGGTGAACTTCATCCTGAGCAAGATATCCCGTATGTACTTGATACGATTAAATTGTTAACAGAAGAACAATTAACAGTACCATTAATTGGTTTTGCAGGGGCGCCATTTACTTTAGCTAGTTATATGATTGAAGGCGGTCCTTCTAAAAACTATCATAAGACAAAAGCATTTATGTTCTCGGAACCAAAAGCATGGTTCACGTTAATGGATAAATTAGCTGATATGACAATCATTTACTTAAAAGCACAAATTAAGGCTGGAGTAAGTGCGCTTCAAATATTTGATTCATGGGTAGGTGCTTTAAATCGAGCTGATTATCAAACATATATCAAGCCAGTAATGACAAAAATCTTCTCATCATTACGAGAAGAGGGAGTTCCATTAACTATGTTTGGTGTTGGCGCTAGCCATTTAGCATTGGAATGGAATGACCTGCCATTAGACGTTGTTGGTCTTGATTGGAGATTGCCAATTTCAGAAGCTAGAAATTTAGGTGTTACGAAAGCTGTTCAAGGGAATCTAGATCCATCCTTATTAATTTCTAATTGGGAAAATGTAGAGAAAAGTGCAAAGGAAATTATTAATCAAGGTATTCAAAAACCAGGCTTTATTTTTAACCTAGGTCATGGTGTATTCCCAGATGTAGATCCTGAAATGCTCAAGCGACTAACATCTTTTATTCATGAATATAGTGCAGAAAAAATTAGTCAATCTAAGTAATTCATCAAACGAGGTGGAAAGCATGGCAAAAAGGAAAATGGGGCTATTAGTTATGGCCTATGGTACTCCGTATAAAGAAGAAGATATCGAACGTTATTATACACATATTAGACATGGTAGAAAGCCTTCAAAAGAGGCATTAGAGGACTTAGAATATCGCTATAAGGCAATAGGAGGAATCTCGCCTTTAGCAAAAATCACGGAACAACAAGCTTATGGATTACAGGATCATCTAAATGAAATACAAGATGAAGTGGAATTTAAAGCATATATTGGTTTGAAACATATTGAACCGTTTATCGAAGATGCTGTACAACAAATGCATGACGATGGTGTGGAAGAAGCGGTTTCTATTGTACTTGCACCACATTTTTCTACGTTCAGCGTGAAGTCTTATAATGGGCGCGCGAAAGAAACAGCTGAGAAGCTTGGTGGTCCAAATATTGTATCTGTTGAAAGTTGGTATGATGAACCGAAGTTTATTGATTACTGGGTGAAAAAGGTGAAGGAAATATATGCAGGTATGTCTGCTGAAGAACGTGATGCAGCTTGTCTCATTGTTTCTGCCCATAGTCTACCAGAAAAAATTCTTCAACATGGTGACCCATATCCAAACCAACTTCAAGAAACAGCGGATTTAATTGCAAAAGGTGCTGGAATTACAGCGTATGAAGTAGGTTGGCAAAGTGAAGGAAATACTCCGGAACCTTGGCTTGGTCCAGACGTGCAAGATTTAACACGCTCTTTATTTAACGATAAAGGCTATAAAGCTTTTGTATATATTCCAGTTGGCTTTGTATCTACTCATCTGGAAGTACTATACGATAATGACGTGGAATGTAAAGTAGTGACAGATGAAGTCGGAGCATCTTATTACCGTCCTGCAATGCCAGATGCACAACCAGAATTTATTGATGCACTCGCTGATGTAGTGTTGAAAAAAATTGAGATGAAATCTTAACTTGTATAAAGAAGGCGATCCAACATTGAAAGAACAAGTGAAAAAAGTTGTTGTGATTGGTGGTGGAATAACCGGATTAACAACAACTTATTATTTGCAAAAAATCATTAACGAACAAAAGCTTCCAATGGAGGTAATTTTATTGGAAGCTACTCATAAATTAGGTGGGAAAATACAAACCCATTATCAAGATGGCTTTGTAATAGAGAAAGGTCCTGACTCCTTCCTTGAGAGAAAAACAAGTGCAGCCGAATTAGCGACAGATGTGGGGTTAGGAAATAAACTAGTTCATAATACTGCTGGAAAAGCATATGTGCTAGTGAAAGACCAATTACATCCAATGCCTACAGGTGCAGTAATGGGGATTCCAACAAAAATCGGACCATTCCTTTCAACAGGGCTTTTTTCTGTTCAAGGAAAGATTAGAGCAATGAGTGATTTTGTGCTCCCGCGCTCACAGTCAGGTGGAGATCAGTCACTTGGACACTTTTTTAGAAGAAGACTCGGGGATGAAGTTGTTGAAAATTTGGTGGAACCATTACTTTCCGGTATATATGCAGGTGACATTGATCAACTAAGTCTCATGTCTACGTTTCCTCAATTCTATCGCGTTGAAAGAGAGCATCGTAGTTTAATTTGGGGAATGAAGAAAACGACTCCTACACAAAATCGATTAAATAGTAAAACTCAAGGTAAGTTCCTAACATTAACTGGTGGATTACAAACATTAGTAGATGCAGTGGAAGAAAGAATTGCGCCTAGTTCTATTATTAAAGGAACAAAAGTAGAGGGAATTGATCACAAAGGAGATGGCAGCTACAACCTTGTATTAAGCAATGGTGAGAACCTTCAAGCAGACAGCGTAGTTGTAGCTTTACCACATATGGCTCTTGCTGAACTATTTCCAAATACCCCTTATTTTCAAGATATTAAAGAGATGCAAGCAACTTCGGTTGCAACAGTAGCCATGGCATTTGATGCGAATGATGTAGAAGTGACACTAGATGGTACTGGCTTTGTTGTGTCGAGAAATAGTGATTACACCATTACTGCTTGTACATGGACACATAAAAAATGGCCACATACAACTCCAGATGGGAAAGTACTACTTCGTTGCTATGTAGGTCGTGCTAGTGACGAAGCAGTGGTAGATTTATCAGATGTAGAGATTGAAAAGATTGTTTTAGATGATTTAAAAGTAACGATGAATATAAAAGCAAAACCATTATTTACTGTCGTTACTAGATGGAAAAATGCAATGCCGCAATATACAGTAGGACATAAACAACGAGTAGAAAAAATGCATCAAGATGTTCGAATGAATCTACCTGGTGTCTTTGTAACAGGCAGTTCATTTGGTGGATTAGGACTTCCAGATTGTATTGATCAAGGGAAACAAGCGGTAAACGACGTACTGGAGTATTTAAAAATAGATGTTTCAAGGTAATAAAAAAACAGGAGAGTGAAAAATTCACCTCCTGCTTTTTATTATTTTTGTTTTAAGGCTGCCTTAATATCTTTAACAATCTGGTCAAATGGCACATCTTCCATACCATTGTAATTTTTTATGAGCTCGCCCTTTTTGTTGACTAGATAGAAATCAACCATATGAATTACTTGATCACTATCTTCTGGTTTTTTAATAACTGTATTAAAATTTTTCGGTCCATAAGCTTCAATTTCTTCTTGTGTATAACCAGTTAAGAAATGCCATGTTGAAAAGTCTGCATTGAATTTTTGTCCGTATTCTTTTAGTATTTCTGGAGTATCAACTTCTGGGTCGATGCTAAAGGCAACAAAATGTACATCTTCTAAACCTTCATCTGCAACATCTTGTTGTAATTCACTCATATTTAAAGCCATCATTGGGCATTCTGTTTCACAATGAGTGTAAATAAATGTTGCTACCCATACTTTACCTTTTAAATCTTCTAATCCAAATGCATTACCGTCTTGGTCTGTATAATTGAAGTCAGCGAGTGCTTTCCCACTTTTGGGGATAGAAGATGAACAGGCACTAAGCACAAGCGTACATAATATAAAGACAAATAAAAGCTTTCTCAAGAATATGAGCCCTCCTACTTAATTTAGATGTTGGCTTCATTATAGCCCATTTAAGTAGTAAAATGAGCGATTTTTATTATTGTTCGTTAAATATCCAAATGTTCTAGTTACCCGTATCATCGTTATCTTTTTGATGGAAAATAAAGCGATTCGTAAAAAAGTAAATCGCTTCTTCAAAAAATGCTAATATAATGATGAAGGAGATTATTGTAGTAATCCATACAAACATAATATAGCCTCCAATTAATCATGTATTGCTATTCTATACCCATGAACACATATATTGAACCTAATCATAGTGTAGTATTTGAATATGCATATTATGTTATGATTAGTTAAGATTAATTAATTTTGTCAGAAAGAAGGAAATAAAATGATTGTAAAAACGGAAGAGGAGTTAATTGCTCTTAAAGAAATCGGGAAAATTGTTGCTACAATTCGAGATAAAATGATAGAGAAAACAAAACCAGGTGTTACAACGAAAGAATTAGATGATTTCGCAGGGGAACTGTTCGATAAATATGGTGCAATATCCGGACCAAAAGGTGAATATGATTTTCCTGGTTTTACTTGTATTAGTGTAAATGAGGAAGTTGCACATGGTATTCCAGGAAATCGTGTGATCAAGGAAGGAGATCTAGTAAACATCGATGTATCAGGTTCTAAGAATGGCATTTTTGCTGATACAGGATTATCCTTTGTTGTCGGGAACGGAGACCCATTACTATTTGAACTTTGTGATGTAGCCAAAAAAGCATTTGAAGCTGGTCTTTCTAAAATAAAAGTAGGCTCAAAGAAAAGTGGTATTGGGAAAGCTGTACACAATACCGCTAAACGTCATAACTTCACGGTTATTAAAAACTTAACAGGCCATGGAGTAGGATACTCTCTCCATGAAGCACCGAATCACATCTTAAATTATTACGATCCATGGGATAAAGTCTTACTTAAAGAAGGAACAGTAATCGCATTTGAACCATTTATATCCTCAGGAGATGAAGAGGTGTATGAAAAAGGCGACGGCTGGACATTTGTTACTCCAAATAAAAGCTTTGTAGCACAAATTGAACACACAGTAGTCGTCACAAAAGACGGCCCATTACTCGTAACTTCATTGGATTAATTGCCTCTAACTAGAATAATTATTGAGTTCTATTGAGGCAGGAAATTGGACAGAAACAATCCAGAAGATGAAGCTTAAATAAATATTTAAAGATATTGGCTGTAACAGTATAGAGTAATACGCAATCCAGTTGATTGGAGTGGAAGATGCTTGACTCCTGGGGGATTAGCGTTACAGACGAGACCCCACAGGAGCGGTAGCGACGAGGAGGCTCGGCGAACGCCCCCCGGAAAGCAAGCATCTGAAACGGAAATCAACAGTATTTATTACTTTCCCCTAGAAAAATTATAAAAAGACATCAGGGTTGTAGTACCCGATGCCTTTTACCTACAATCTAATTCCAGTGATAATACATCACTGGAATTTTTTTATTTCATTTTCCCTAAGAAATTATCTGCAAGATCACTTGCTAATGGGACTCTAAACATTTCATTATTGTATGCTTTAATCATTAAGAAAATCCACATGATAAATGTTAAAAAGGATACAAGCAAACTAACTAGCCAACCTAAAAATGGGATGTAGTCTAAAGCATAACCTAAAATCATAAGACCCAAAAATGTAACGATTGATTGCATCGCATGAAATTTTACTACTGGACTGTTCTTTTCTAAGACTAGAAAGATGATTCCTGTAACAAAAGTCCCTAAGTAACATAAAAGACTAGCCACATTTAAATCAAGACCTGTTGACGATTTCACTGGTGTTTGATTTTCATCCGTTACAATTTCATTTTTTTCTTCCACTAACAAATCCGCCCCTTCCAAATAGTTCTATTAATGGTAGAGTGTAACAGATATCCTATCAACCATCTATACTTTGTCGATAAAATGAAACGAATTACCTATTACCGCTACCTACTTCACAAATAACTTACTAAATTAAATGTATGATTATTTTTTATCATTATGTAAAAAAAAAAAGAGGAGGCTTACAATTGGAATAACCAATTAGAGCTCCTCGTGTCTATTATTATAATTTATTGCATTGCGGACATTTTGTTTCGTAACATTCATGCTGTTCTTCAATCTGTTTACCGCATTCTGCACATTTTTTTGGAGGCAGATTTTTAAAGAATTCAATGATGTTCTGTACCAATTTCCACACTCCTTTTGTTATAGTACTGGTATTTGTTGTTTAAATTGTATTATAACAGTAGTGTGGCTGTCAATACTAATTTCTTCAAACATGAAAAAATGGGTAAAATACAGTATAGTAATGGTGGAGGAAAACTCTTGTAGAAAGCGAAGTGTTGCAAGTGAAATTAACAGTCATTGGCCATTGGGGAGGCTTTCCGAAAGCAGGAGAGGCAAGTTCGGGATACTTACTAGAACACAATGGTTTTCATTTATTAATTGATTGTGGTAGTGCTGTATTATCACAGTTACAAAACTACATATCTCCAGATGATTTAGATGCAGTGATCATATCCCATTATCACCCAGACCATATTGCAGATATTGGTGTCCTACATCATGCCTTATTAATAAGTAAATATGTAAATGGTTATGAGAAAACACTCCCCATTTATGGTCATGTCAAAGATGTGAACAGCTTTCAGTCCTTAACATATAAAGATATTTCAAAAGGGATTGCCTATATTCCAGAACAAAAAATAGAAGTTGGACCATTTAAAATAGAAGTACTGGAAACAAAACATCCTGTAGCTTGTTATGCGATGAAGATTTCCGTTGATGGAAAAACGTTAATCTATACAGCAGACACTGCTTATTTTGACGAACTTGTGGAGTTTGCAGAGGGAGCGGATATGCTACTTTGTGAATCCAACTTTTATAAAGGGATGGATGGTGCAGCTGCTGGTCATATGACGAGTGAAGAAGCTGGCTCATTAGCAAAACAGGCTAACGTCGAGACGTTAATTCTTACCCATTTACCGCATTTTGGTGAACTGCAACAATTAGTTACGGAAGCAAAAGAAAATTTTAATAGACAAGTTATCCTTGCTTCACAAGGGTTGGAAATAGTCGTATAGAAAATGGAGGAACAGTATAATGTTATTTATCGATAATCAAGGTATTACAGATCCACGTATTAATTTAGCTATAGAAGAATATGCACTTAAACATTTGGATATTAACGAATCCTACTTATTATTTTATATAAATGAGCCTTCTATTATTATTGGAAAAAACCAAAACACAATTGAAGAAATTAATACTGATTATGTAGAGAAGAATGGAATACATGTTGTACGTCGATTGTCCGGTGGTGGTGCTGTATATCACGATTTAGGAAACTTGAATTTTAGTTTTATTACAAAGGATGATGGCGACAGCTTCTTGAATTTTAAAAAATTCACTCAACCTGTAGTCAATGCTTTGAAAAATATTGGTGTAGATGCAGAAATGAAAGGTCGAAATGACATTCTAGTTGGGGAGCGGAAAATATCTGGTAATGCACAGTTTTCAACTAGAGGTAGAATGTTTAGTCATGGTACATTGATGTTTGATTCTGAAATTGAAAATGTTGTGTCTGCATTAAAAGTTCGTAAAGATAAAATTGCTTCAAAAGGAATCAAGTCAATTCGTAGCCGTGTAGCCAATATTTCTGAGTTTATGGATGAGAAAATGACGGTAGAAGAATTTCGTCAATTATTGTTGCGCAACATTTTTGAGGGTGTAGATCCGATTCCGGAATATAAATTAACCGAAAAGGATTGGGAGAAAATCCACGAAATTTCTAAAGAACGCTATCAAAATTGGGATTGGAATTATGGGAAATCACCTAAATTTAACTTGCAATTTTCTCATCGCTTCCCTGTTGGTCAAATTGAATTCCGTCTGGATGTGAATAAAGGTATCATAACGAACTGTAAAATCTTCGGTGATTTCTTCGGGGTAGGGGATATCGATGAAATTGAAAATAAGTTGACAGGTGTTCAATATGAAAGATCTGCAATTGCAAAAGCTTTAGAAGATGTCAACATTCAACACTACTTTGGAAATGTAACGAAGGATGAAATTATTGAATTGATTTATTAGTGTATGAGAAAGATGGAGTAGCAAACAACACTCCATCTTTTTCTCTTATAACTGATTGAAATCAAGTAGGAGTGAAACTAAATGAAAACATTACTGCTAACAGGGTTCGAACCATTTCTTACATTCTCTATTAATCCAACAGAGCAAATTGTAAAAGAGTTAGATGGTATAGTAATCGGGGATTATAAAATTTACTCTAAAGTGCTTCCCGTTGATTTTGAAAAGGCAGGAGTAGAATTGCTTGAACTAATAACGGAAGTAAAACCTGATGCTATTATTTCACTTGGACTTGCTGGGGGAAGGTTTAAAGTAACTCCTGAAAGAATAGCAATTAATATTAATGATGGGGAAAAGGATAACAAAGGGAATATTCGAATGGATGAGCCGATTGAGGCAAATGGAGAGGCTGCTTATATGTCTACCCTACCTATACGAAAAATGGTCGATTCGTTGATTTCCGCTGGATTACCTGCTGAAATTTCTAATACTGCAGGTACCTACTTGTGCAATCATGTTATGTATACCGCCTTACATTATGCCGCAACGAATAAAC
The DNA here is from genome assembly GCF_042655485.1 of Lederbergia graminis. Classification (NCBI taxonomy): domain Bacteria; kingdom Bacillati; phylum Bacillota; class Bacilli; order Caryophanales; family Bacillaceae; genus Lederbergia; species Lederbergia graminis. The sequence goes on along the minus strand of NZ_JBHSMC010000011.1, from coordinate 24,085 downwards.
TAACAATACCAGCAGGTTTTATCCATATCCCTGCATCCCATGCACTCGCAATTGAGCATGGGAAAGTTCCTAGTTGGTCACATGAAGATTTAAAGCGAGCAGTCACGTTATGCGTGAAAACATTATCAGAATAACCAACTTCATAAAAATCACGATTAATACTCATTAATCGTGATTTTTATTGAGGCTCTTTGTTCTATTTCCGTATTTTTTTTCTACATATAATATAAGGTGGACAAGGAGGGGATGGGTGATTGATAAAAAAGTGGGCTCTTAGGGCGATCATTGCCTATGTATTATTTGGTGTTTTCATGTATGCGTATTTATATTTTCTTGCTGATAGTTCCATTCCAGATGCATTAAAAGGAACGAGTGCTGATCCAACAACATTTCTAGATGCTAAAGAGATCATGTTGAGTGAAGAATACTCCAAATTTCGTAACTTATTATTTTTTCTTGCAACACCATATGAATGGTTATTCTACTACTTAATCTTAATTTTTGGTATATCTGCTAAGTTTGAAGACTGGGCTAAAAAAACCACAAAAATTTCAATTGTTACTACCGCCATTTATTTATTCTGGTTATCTTTAGCTTCGTTTTTAGTCATGTTCCCACTAAGCTATCTTTCCTTTATGATGTCGAAGTCCTACAATATCTCGACACAAACATTTTCATTATGGATGAAGGATAAATTAATTGATTTCTGGATAGAATTTGCTATTTCGTTCATTGTCATTACTGTATTGTATGCATTAATTAGGAAGTTTAAAAAACGATGGTGGCTTGGTGCCTGGATTTTATCTGTCCCATTTTCCATCTTCATGATGTTTATTCAACCGGTATTGATTGACCCGTTATACAATGAATTTACTCCATTGCAAGATAAGCAATTAGAAGCAAAAATCTTAGAGTTTGCTGATAAAGCCAATATTCCAGCGGATCATGTATACGAAGTAGATATGTCTAGTAAAACAAATTCGATGAATGCATATGTGACAGGAGTCGGTTCCAATTCGCGAATTGTACTGTGGGATACGACACTGGAACGCTTAAGTGATGATGAAATATTATTTATCATGGCGCACGAAATGGCACACTATGTAGAAAAGCATATTTATATTGGAATAGCTGGCTACTTACTTTTAACTTTAATCGGCCTATATATCACTGCTAAAATAATGGAGCGTTGGATTACAAGGCGAGGTCAAACGTGGAAAGTAGAAAAAATGACGAATATCAGTTCATTACCCGTTTTCTTACTAATTACTTCCATTTTGTTGTTTAGTGTAAGTCCGCTAACGAACTGGGTATCGCGTTACCAAGAAGTACGTGCTGATACGTATGCAATTGAAATGACGCAAAATAAGGATGCTGGAGTTCAGACTTTTCAAAGTTTAACAAAGGCTGGGCTTAGTCAAATAAACCCTCCATATTTAGTGAAGATATTTAGGTATGGACATCCAACAATGCTGGAGCGAATTAAATTAATTGAGGAATATGAATTAAAACAAGAGGATAATGGAGAATAAGTGATAGTCTGCATCATAATTGTTACAAACAGACATGAAAAAATCCCCTTCAAATGGAAACAGGGGATTTTTTCATTTTAGCGTCCTAGTAACCGTTTAAGCTCATTCGTTAACCTTGTAAAACTTTCTTTATCTTTCTCATCCAGCGCCTGGTCAATGTCGTCTCGGAGTTGTTTTTCTTTTCTTTGTTGTAATAAACCGTTCAAGAAAAAATCGACATACCATTCCATCGCTTTTGTTTCATTTTTTTGCTGTGTCATCGTATACTCTTTCAGTAGTTCCTGATAAGACTTCTTCTTTTCCATCGATGATCACCTCTGAAACCTTTTTTTAATTATACAAAAAATCAGCAGAAATATCAACAGAAGAGTGTCAATTTTCTGACCTGCAAACAAAAAGAAAGCTCTTACATTTTAATTATTCAAATTTTTACGAAAAAACAATGATTTATTCTGTGTCTTGTGGTATAGTTGAAATGTACTATGTTTTTAGGAAGGAGAAATGGATTTGAAAGTTAGAAAGAAATACCTTGTGGAAGAATATGAAATTAACCCGAGCACGTACATGTTAATACCTTACATAAGGGAGAACGAGTTATGGACAAGGGTAGTGGAAGATGATTGTTATGTGCTAACTCCCGAGTCACCGATAAAAATTATTAATAGATGCTGTAGTTATAATGGCACAGATTTTAATGGTCGTCGGAATGGTACAAAAGCATTGATTAATGTCACTCATAAGCCCCCAATCCTCCTTGATCCTCACACTTCTATTTATATCTTTCCAACAAAATCTCCCTTTCACCAAGATTGTATATGGATTGTTGCAGACCAAGTGGAACATTATTGGAAACAAGATAAGAGCACGACTCTTGTTGAATTTCAAAATAAAGAAACGATGGAGGTTCCTGTTTCAAATTATGTTTTTAAAAGTCAAATTTCACGTGCAGCCGAACTTCGCGTGAAATACGAGCGAAACAAGCAGAGGATGGTGTCATATTTAAGTAATCCAAAGACAAGGCTACTTTACTTAGAAGCATCTGAATATAATGAAACCTATGATACAAATAACTAAAATGGGAGCGTGTTTTTCACGCTTCCTTTTTCATTTTTTAGTGCTGTCTTAACTGATTCAATTCTTTTAGAGTAGGTTGCTGAATAGGGAACGGAGTGTTTGTTTCTGGATTTTGTTGTCTATTAAAATAATAAAGCATAAGTTCCTCGACTCTATTACGTAAGCGTGGATTGAAGTAATTATGTTGTTCTTCATACCCCTTATAAAGAAATAAATACATTGTAAAAGCATCATCTGACTTAAGACGTTGGACTTTAATATTATTTTTTTGCATGTACCGTTTTACTACCGCAAGCTCTTTTTGAACCGTCTTTATCGTTGCTATAATTAATTCTTGGTAAGGTTTTTTTAGTTTCAAAGAACTGTTTTCGATTACGGATAAGTCACGATTTAGTACGGTAATTAGCATAGGTAAGTATATTGCTTGCTCAATGATGTCTCGATCATAAGTTGAAATCCTCGTCATAAATAGCCCTCCTTACAAGAAATTCCTAAGGTACCTGAAGATAAACAAGAACGTTTGTTCTGTACTATTTTACCCATAAAATATGTGATTTGCAAGCAACAAATAATGACATTTTTCGTGTGATTTAAAAGCAAAATAAGCGATTAGATAAATGGGATACTATATACTAGTAAGGGAGAAAGGATGAACAACATGACAATAACACAAGGAATACAACCAGAAGATTTATATGATTTAAAATCGATAGTAGATCCACAGCTATCACCTAATGGTTTGGAATTAGTCTATATACAAACCCATATCGACAAAAAGGAAAACGATTATGTTTCGAATATGTATTACATACATCTTCAAGAGAAACAACCAATTCAATGGACGTTTGGAAAGGGAAAAACTAGTTCTCCAACATGGTCCCCAGACGGAAGTAAAATTGCATTCGTATCTACTAGAACAGGGAAGCCACAACTTTATGTATTATCGAAAACAGGTGGAGAAGCAAAACAATTAACAAATTGCAAGCATGGTATATCCAATCCTGTTTGGTCTCCATGTGGTAATAAAATTGTTTTTTCGGTTAAAGTTGGCAAAGATGAAACGATACATGATATCGCTGAAAAGAAGGAAAAAGAGCAAGAAATAACTCCATTAGAAGTAGATATCATGAAGTATAAGACAGATGCTAGTGGATTTTTGGACATACATCAGTTTACACAAATAGGAATGATAGATCTAAGAACAGAGACGTTAGAACAGATAACAGAAGGAAAACATCACTTTCAATTAGGTTCATGGTCTCCAGATGGTAAATACATTGCCTATTCGGCTGATAAAACAGAAGACAAAGATTTTTCTTTCATTAGTGATATTTACTTGCTAAATCTAAAAACGAAAGAAAAACGAAATTTGACTGAGGGAAATGGAGCGTATAATCAACCAACTTGGTCTCCAAATAGTCAATATATTAGTTTTATTGGAAGTGAAAGAGAATTTAGAAATGCAACGCATGCAAAGTTATACATTTATGATTTACATCTCGAAATATTAACATGTATGACAAATGAATTTGACGCACCAATTGGCGATTATGTTGTAGGTGATTTCTTACAGGGAACAAAAGCACCCTCTATTCAATGGCTAGAAGATAGTCAAAGTTTTTATTTTCAAGTAAGTGATCATGGAAATACTGAAATTTACTATGGAAATGTTGCCGGGGAAATATATCCTGCAATAAATGATGCTCAATATGTTTACGGCTTCTCTTTAGATTCCAAAAATGACAGAGCTGTAGTTGCAATAAGTACTCCAACTGAACCAGGTGATTTGTATTTAATTCATTTATCAACTGGAAAAAAAGAACGTTTAACATATGTGAATGAGAAATTTCTGCAAACTCGCCAACTGGCAATGCCGGAAGCGATTGAAGTAAAAGGGGCAGAAGACTGGAAAGTAGATGGTTGGTTCATGAAGCCAATTAATTTCGAAGAAGGAAAGAAATATCCTTTAATATTAGAGATTCATGGTGGTCCACATGCTATGTATGCTAATACATATTTTCATGAATTTCAAGTGCTGGCAGCTCAAGGGTTTGCCGTTTTGTATGTAAATCCAAGAGGAAGTCATGGATATGGTCAACAGTTTGTAAATGCAGTTCGCGGTGATTATGGTGGGAATGATTATCTGGATTTAATGGCAGCAGTTGATAGTGTTTTAGCCAATTTTGATTTCATCGACCACAATCGTCTTGGGGTAACAGGAGGGAGTTACGGAGGATTTATGACGAATTGGATTGTTGGTCAAACAAATCGTTTTAAAGCAGCTGTAACTCAGCGTTCTATTTCAAATTGGATCAGCTTTTCTGGGGTAAGTGATATAGGATATTACTTTACAGATTGGCAAATAGGTGCTGATTTAGGAGATATTGAAAAACTATGGAACCACTCCCCGTTGAAATATGTTGATAAAGTAGAAACTCCTCTCCTCATATTGCATGGTGAGAAAGATTTTCGTTGTCCGATTGAACAAGCGGAACAATTGTTTATTGCCTTAAAGCAACGGAAAAAAACAACCAAGTTTATTCGTTTCCCTGAATCTAACCATGAGTTATCAAGAAGTGGTAAACCAACATTACGAATTAAACGGTTAGAGTATATTCGGGATTGGTTTTTACAATATGTATGATTGTATGTAAGGGACTGCTCTAAAAGTCAGGAACTAGTAGTATTTAGTCATTACTTGACTTCCGTGACTGTTGATTTTTGCTACTTCCGCTACAATTAACATTGTGCCCTATATAATATTTTTAGAACAATAAATTCTGTAAAAAGACCTTTAGTTTTTCGTTGTTTTGCATGGGAGACTAGTGCCTAACTAATTCTTCCTTTCTACGATAATGCCTTAGAGGATGTGTATCTCACATATAGAGCGTTATTTTTCAAGAGGAAATTTGAAGGGACTTACAAACTGTAAGCCTAGGCAGCTGATCAGTTGCTTTTTTTCATTGTCTAGCTGCAGGCGCGATCGGCTCGAGGTCAAATAACCTGAGCCAATGAAAGGCAAAGAGCACCTTTCTTTGGCTCAGAACATTTGCTTGTCGCGGGCCCGCATGATGCGGGTCAGGAAGGCGTTGCAACAGGATGTTGCGTTTTTAGCCTTCCTTCACCTTTATGCGCGCCCTCCGCTTTTATGATTGTCTAGCTACAGCGACTAGCGACTAGCAAATTTACGATTTCTTCCTACGATAAGTCAACATCGATTCGCCTATAGGCTCATCGTGTTTCCTTTATCTCGTCAGAAATCTTTAAATTTGTACGTCGCTAATCAAGTCGCTTCCGCTTTTCTGGTTTTGTAACAAATTTGTGCGGTTGTTGGGTTTGATTTTAGGGTAGGATTGTAATATAGCCCAATTGACGAAATGTGGTATAATTTAAGAAATTTCGACGATTTTTTCTAGTGTGAATTGAGGAATGTGTATGGATTTTCATTCGATAACAGAATGGTTTACGATGGAGAAACTTGTAGAATTAATTGAACAATACCGAGCATTAGGTCCGTTACCGAGTTTATTATTGCCAATGTTAGAAGCCTTTTTACCGTTTTTACCATTATTTCTTTTTGTAATGGCAAGTGCTAATGCATTTGGTTTAGGGTGGGGGTTTCTATTTTCGTGGATTGGCGCATCGGTAGGTGCATTACTCGTATTCCTTTTAGTAAGAAGATATGGAGATGCACGTGTATTTCAATTTTTAAGACGAAGTAAAAAAGTAAAGAGTTTAACAAGTTGGGTAGAACGACATGGGTTTGGTCCTTTGTTTATTCTTTTATGCTTTCCGTTTACACCATCTGCAGTTGTTAATATCGTGGCAGGGATGTCTAAAATTAATATATATCAATATATGTTGGCGGTATTAGCAGGAAAAGCTGTTATGATTTTTACTTTAAGTTTTATTGGACATGATATTGTTTCGTTAATAAAACACCCGCTAAGGACAGCAATAGTACTTGTGATTATTGTTATCCTTTGGTTTGTCGGAAAACAAGTAGAAGGAAAAATGCAGGACAAAGTACATACAAGAGGAGAATAAAGGTTGCCTTTCGAATAGAAAAGGCAACCTTTATTTTTTTTTGAGAATGTACGTTCGGTGTTCGTGTGGTATAATAGTATTACTTTAAATGGATATGGTAACTTCAGAATAAGGAGTTGAGAAGATGTCACTTCGCTTCGTTATTGGTCGCTCTGGAACGGGGAAAACGACTAAGTTTTTACGAGAAATAGAAGAAGAATTAATTCAACGGCCTAGTGGTCGTCCGATTTTATATATCGTACCTGATCAAATGACTTTTTTATCAGAGTATCGCCTCGTTAATTTTCCAAGATTGACAGGAATGATTCGAACACAAGTATTCAGTTTTACACGTCTTGCATGGCGGGTACTGCAAGAAACAGGCGGTGCAAGTAGAAAGCATATTTCAAGTACGGGATTAAATATGCTAATTAGAAAAATTATTGAGGATCATAAAGATGACCTGCGTTTGTTTAGAAAAGCTGCAGATAAGTCAGGATTTGTTCAGCATGTTGAAGGTATGCTAAAAGAATTCAAAAATTATTGTATTACACCAAATGAACTTCAGACGAAACAAGAAGAGCTTGCTTTTTCCGTCTCTACACGCGAACTTGCTGATAAAATACATGATTTAGAATTGATCTATGGAAAATTTGAAGAGGCGCTTGTTGGAAAATATATAGACTCGAATGACTATTTAACATTACTTACAAATGCAATTGAAAAGTCAAACTATTTACGTGATGCAGAAATTTATATAGATGGATTCCATGATTTTACACCACAAGAATATCAAGTAATCGAAAAATTAATGAGCCATTGTCATCGAGTTTCTGTTGCATTAACTCTTGATCGTCCTTATAAACATGGAACAATACCTGAGGATTTACATTTATTCAGGATTACAGGAGAAACTTATTCCATCCTGTTTGAACTTGCAAGAAATACAAATATTGAAATAGAAGAAGATGTATATTTGGCTGAAACTCCACGTTTTCAGGACGATAGTTTACAGCATTTAGAACGTCATTTCGAAAAGAGACCAGTAAAACCCTTTAATAACACTACAGCTATTCAATTGAAAATAGCAGCAAATCGGCGAGCAGAAATAGAAGGAGTAGCTCGTGAAATTCGCAAGCTTTTAATGGATCACAATTACAGATACCAAGATATTGCAGTATTGATGAGGAATGGACAAGACTATCAGGATATAATTGAAACCATTTTTTACGATTATGAAATCCCATATTTTATCGATCGTAAACGTCCAATGTTAAATCACCCGTTAATTGAGTTAATTCGAAGTATGCTGGAAGTAATTCATAGTAACTGGCGCTATGAGCCTGTATTTAGAGCAGTCAAAACAGATCTGTTATTTCCATTGCATTCGAATATTCCTCAAATGCGGGACCAAATGGATCGACTTGAAAATTATGTATTAGCATACGGAATAAAAGGGAATAGATGGACGGAAAAAACGAGTTGGACGTATCGACGTTTTCAGGGATTTGAACTAGAAAGCTTACCGCAAACTGATGCAGAGAAAGCATTAGAAGATGAAATAAACGAATCTAGAAATATTATCGTCGAACCCATTTCATTTTTAGCAAAACGCTTAAAAAATGCCCGAAACGGTCGCGAGCTTTGTGAGGCAATCTATGTAACTTTAGAGGAATTGAATATTCCTGAAAAATTAGCTGAACGGGGTAAAGTGGCAGAAGAGAAAGGTGACCTGACAACTGCTCGTGAGCATGAGCAAGCATGGAATGCAGTCATCGAGCTATTAGATCAGTTTGTTGAGATATTTGGTGAAGCGCGCTTATCCATGGAGGAATCTATCGCAATTATTGACGCAGGACTTGAGGCATCACAATTTTCCTTGATTCCTCCTGCGATTGATCAGGTGTTTATAGCTGATATTGAGCTTTCTCGTGTATCAAATATAAAGGCAGCGTTCGTTATTGGACTTAATGACGGAGTAATGCCAGCAAAGAAAACGGAGGAGGGAGTGCTGTCGGAAGATGACCGAACGGAATTGATTTCTAGTGGTTTAACGATTGCACCCACCATAAAGAAGAAATTATTTGATGAGGAGTTTATTGCATATCGAGCATTTACAGTTTCGGAACAGAAATTGTATGTATCATTCCCACTAGCAAATGAAGAAGGAAAGGCGTTATTACCGTCTCCTTATATAAAACGATTGAAAGAATTATTCCCGCATATGCAGGAAACGAATGTAGTAAATGAACCAAGTGAATTAGCTACTGAAGAGCAGCTGGAATATATTTCACATCCAAACACAGCTATCGCTTTTTTGACAGGACAATTGCAATTATTAAAACGAAATTATCCAATTGCTGACTTTTGGTGGGATGTATATAACTTTTATATGCAACATCCGAATGAGAAACTAAAAGCAAGAAGAGTATTAAGTAGTCTTTATTATCAAAATGAAACTAGAAGATTAAAGGAAGAGACGAGTAAGGAGCTATACGGCGAAGAAATGTTAGCGAGTGTATCGCGCATGGAGAACTTTCATGGTTGTGCCTTTGCACACTTTTCATCGTATGGTTTGAAGTTGCGCGAAAGAGACATGTATAGATTAGAGGCTCCACATATCGGCGAACTCTTCCATGGTGCACTAAAGTGGATTGCAGAAGAAGTTGCACGACAAGGATTATCATGGGCAAAGCTTACAAAAGAGCAGTGTGACAGTTTAGCGAAAGGCGCTGTCGAAAGCTTGGCACCGAAATTGCTAAATCAAATATTACTAAGTTCTAACCGACATAATTACATTAAGAGGAAATTAGAACAAGTTATTAGTAGAGCTTCCTTTGCATTAAGTAACCAAGCAAAAAATAGTGATTTTACGCCAATCGGCTTAGAGTTAGCATTTGGACCTAGAAACGAATTACCACCATTAAGTTTTGTGCTTAACAATGGTACAAAAATGCAATTGCAAGGCAGAATTGATCGAGTAGATAAAGCAGAAGATGAAAATGGTGTTTACTTAAGAGTAATTGACTATAAATCTAGTAATAGGGCTATCGACTTAACAGAGGTATATCACGGGTTAGCACTGCAAATGCTTACGTATTTAGATATTGTTATTACTCATTCTTCCCAGTTAATTGGAATGGATGCTACTCCTGCAGGGGTACTATATTTTCATGTTCATAATCCGATGATTAATAGTGAAAATATGCTTTCACTTGATGAAATTGAGAATGAACTTTTGAAAAAGTTTAAAATGCAAGGCTTATTATTGAGTGACGCCAATATTATTCGGTTAATGGATAATTCATTGGAAACTGGTAGTTCCAATATCATTAACGCAAGTATTAATAAAGATGGTTCCTTATCATCAAGGTCAAAAGCGAATACGGCCAATCCAGATGAGTTTAAAGTATTGAGGAAATATGTAAGAAATATGTATAAGAAATCCGGAGAAAAAATAATGTCTGGGACGGTAGATATTAATCCATATCGATTAGGTAATAGAACTCCATGTCAGTTTTGTGCATTTAAATCTGTATGCCAAATCGATCCTAGTTTTGAAAATAACCAATATCGACCTATTATCCGGCAAAGCTCTGCAGATATATTTGCTCAGCTTCGTGAAGAGGGGGATAACGATTGAAAACTACACTTCCAGTAAAACCTGAACACGTAACATGGACGGATGATCAGTGGAAAGCAATTATGGCTAAAGACCAGGATATTCTTGTAGCAGCTGCCGCGGGATCAGGGAAAACTGCAGTACTAGTTGAGAGAATCATTCAGAAGATTATTGCGGAGGAAAACCCAATAAATGTGGATGAACTTCTCGTAGTTACATTTACGAATGCCTCAGCTGCAGAAATGAAGCACCGTATTGGAGAGGCATTAGAGAAAGCAATAGATGCTAATCCAACTTCTAGTCATTTACGAAAACAACTCGGCCTTCTTAATAGTGCTCATATATCTACTTTGCATTCTTTCTGCCTTGAAGTTGTCCGTAAACACTATTACATGGTGGATATTGATCCCGGTTTCCGAATTGCTGATCAGACGGAAGCAGATTTATTACGAGATGAAGTTCTAGATGAACTCTTTGAAACGGAATATGGAAAAGAAGATAATATAGAGTTTTTTCAGCTTGTTGATACATTTACAAATGATCGAACAGATATTGCTCTACAAACATTAATAACAAAACTATATGATTTTGCTCATTCGCATCCAGAACCAGTAAAATGGCTTAACAATGTAGTCGATATGTATGATGTTAATGAACATATGAATATAGAAGAACTGCCTTTTATGCAAGTAATTATGGATGATATCTTCCTGCAATTAGCCGGAGCAAAACAGTTGTTACAACAAGCTTTAGAATTAACTAGAATCCCTGGAGGGCCTGATAAACGGGCAGAAAATTATATTGATGATATTGCAATAGTTGATCGACTTATAGACGCTGCATCAAATGGATGGGACAACCTTTTCGAAGCAATGAATAATTGGAGTTTTTCGCGTGCGAAGACTTGTAAAGGTGATGAATATATAGCTGAACTAATAAAAGAAGCGGATAATGTAAGAAAGTCGGCAAAAGCGATATTGGATAAGTTAAAGAAGGACTTTTTTTCGCGCCGACCTGAAACTTATTTGCGAGATATTGCTGCGATGAAAGGTGTAATTTTCCAATTAGTAGAGGTTGTAAAGACTTTCTCCATCCAATTTGAGAAAAAGAAAGCGGAGAAAGGCTTAGTTGACTTTTCTGATTTAGAGCATCTCTGTTTACAAATTCTCATGGATAAATCAGGGGAAAATTCTGTTATATCACCTTCAGAAATTGCTAAAGGTTATAAAAAACTGTTTAAAGAAGTGCTCGTTGACGAGTATCAAGATACAAATATGGTACAAGAAACAATATTGTATCTCGTATCTGCAGATGGAGAGTATGATGGAAACCTATTCATGGTAGGCGATGTTAAACAATCCATATATCGTTTTCGTCTTGCGGAGCCAAAATTATTCCTAAGTAAATATTTACGCTTTACAAAAACAGGTGAAAACTCTGGCTTAAGAATTGATCTTTCACGAAACTTCCGTAGTCGCAAAGAGGTCCTAGATGGCGTAAACTTCATCTTTAAACAAATTATGGGGCCTAATGTTGGAGGGATTGATTATAGTGAAGATGTTGAACTTGTAAAAGGATCAGGCTACCCTGATGAAGAAGAATTTCCTATTGAAGTATTACTAATTGATCAAGCAGATGATTCTACAGATGAGCAAGAGGAGAGCATAGAGGACGGACTAAATCGAGTTGAGTTGGAGAAGGCAAAGCTAGAAGCTCGCTGTATGGCTCAAAAAATTAGAGGTTTAATTGATCAGCAGGCTCAGATATATGATTTAAAAACGAAAACGAAAAGGAATATTAACTATAAAGATATTGTTATTTTAGTACGTTCCCTTTCATGGGTTCCTGACATAATGGAAGAGTTTAAACATGCAGGAATACCAGTGTATGCAAATATGTCGACTGGTTATTTTGAAGCTACAGAAGTAGCAATCATGCTATCTCTATTAAGAGTAATAGATAATCCTGACCAAGATATTCCATTAGCTTCTGTATTAAGATCACCTATCGTTGGCTTAACGGAAGAACAGCTTGCATATATCCGCTTACAGTCCAAAAAAGGGAGTTATTACGATGCCGTAAAAGCGTTCATACAGAATGATCCACCAAAAGCTTACGAGCAAACATTTGAACATATCGTTCAATTATTTGAGAAGCTAGAAGGTTGGAGAACAATGGCGAGGAGTGGAGCGTTATCAGACCTTATTTGGCAACTATATCGAGATACGGGCTTTTATGAATTCGTTGGTGGTCTTCCAAGTGGTAAACAAAGGCAAGCTAATTTACGTTCATTATATGATCGGGCCAGACAATATGAAGAAACATCGTTCCGTGGGCTTTTCCGGTTCCTACGTTTTATCGATCGCATGAGAGATCGTGGTAATGACTTAGGGGTAGCGAGGGCAATTGGAGAACAAGAGGATGTTGTCCGGGTGATGACCATTCACTCAAGCAAAGGCTTAGAGTTTCCAGTTGTTTTTGTTAGTGGAATTGCTCGTAAATTTAACTTTACGGACATTAATAGTAATTATCTATTTGATAAGGAATTTGGTTTTGCTAGTAAGTATATTGATCCAGTAAAACGTATATCTTATCCGTCACTACCTGAACTTGCTTTCAAGCGCAAAGAGCGAGTCGAGTTAATCGCAGAAGAAATGCGCATATTATATGTTGCATTAACGAGAGCGAAAGAAAAATTATACTTAATTGGGACTGTGGCGAATGTCGAGAAGAGCATGGAACGTTGGATGAGAGCAACTCAACATGATACATGGCTCCTTCCAGAATACGATAGAATCAAGGCTAACACATATTTAGATTGGATAGGCGTATCACTTGTAAGGCATCGTGATGCAGAAAATATTCGAAAAGCTGATGTAGAAAATAGTGATCATGAAATAAGCAATCACCCTTCAAGATGGGATATAAAAATAATATCCAAACTACAGTTATTAGATAAGATGGAACAAGAGAAAGATACAACAGAGTGGTTTGAAGCTGTTCGAGAGGGGAAACCAGTAGCTGTTGAAACGGATTATAAAGATACGATTTACGAGAGGCTTAATTGGAATTACTCACATCCACTTGCGACAAAAAGAATGTCAAAACAGTCTGTTACAGAGCTAAAAAGAATGGCAGAACAACGAGATGAAGCAAGTAGTACTCAGTTAATAAAGTCTAATAAAAGTTTCCTCTTCAATCGACCAAAGTTTATGAGTGATAAAGGAGAGCTGTCTCCGGCTGAACGTGGAACGGCAATGCACACCGTCATGCAACATATATCCATGGAAAGGCAGCCAACTATTGAATCCGTTAAACAACTAATGGCAGAGTTAGTCGAAAAAGAAATATTAACAAATGAACAAGCTGATGCAATAACAGTAGATCAAATAGTTCAGTTTTTTGAAACAGATCTTGGAAAACGAATTATTACTGCGCAATCCGTACAACGAGAAGTGCCATTTACAATTGGGATACCTGCACGTGAAATTTATTCGAATTGGGATGGATTAGATGAAAATGTGCTTGTTCAAGGTATTATTGATTGTGTAATGGAAGATGAGAGTGGAATCACGCTCATTGATTACAAAACGGATGTCATTCATGGGAAATTTCCAGGAGGTTTTTCCGAAGCAAAGCCTATTTTAAAGAAACGCTATGAAATTCAAATTGCTTTTTATACTCGTGCTTTAGAACAAATCTTAGGTAAAACTGTTGAAGAAAAGTATTTATATTTCTTCGATAGTAGTGATTTTATTAAAATGTAAAAATAGGCTGTTCTTCTCAAGGTTCTGACATATAGAACAATGAGAGAACAGCCTATTAGTTATTGCCAACGGTAGGCTGATCGATTAAATTCGAATCAACGGTTGCATTGGCACTTACACCATTTATGACAGATACTAATGCACCTGTACTTCCTGTTCCAGACCCACTTGTTGATTTAGAGGCTGTCTTTGGAGAGATAATTGCTGTATCGCCAAAATGAACTACTCCACCTTCAACATTAAGGATTTGTACAGGACCAACTATGGAAGGCATATCATCCATCCTTTCTTGTATCACCTGATCTATCATTGGTAAGTTGACGAATATGCATGACTTTTGATTGCAAATTTGCTGTTGCTGTATTTCCAACTTGAACTACTGCTGATGCAGAAATACCTTTGATCTTGATGTTTCTAACATTAATGTTTGGTAAAACGTGGTATTTCATAATCTGCGGGGGGTGTATTAAAGGTCTTGCTTCTATTAGTGGTTTAGAAAATAAAGGTAATTGGTTTAAATCTCCTTCATTCCCATAAAATAGTTCCTTTTCTCTTTGTACGGCTAATGCATTGCTTTCGGAATGGACCCTTTGTGAATCACCAATTTGAAGAATTGAACTTGATAGCAGTCCGTATACATGAATATGGTCAACGAAAGAATTACGTTTCCACATATTAACCTTCCTGAGCTAGCGGAACAATTGGTCCGATGATTAACGATTCAGGTGGCGTATCGAAAGCAGAAGAAAGGTTAATACAATCTGCATCACCTATCAAAAATAAGGAGGAAGTTGTCACACCACCCACTTCAATATTACCAACACTTAATTCGTGATTGACTACATGTAGCTCCATATTATCCTTCCTCCTCATTCATTTTAGGTAACTGGGAAATAAAAGCATGAATTCCTTTATTTATGTCAGCTATAATCGTATCATACGTCATTTTTGAGAGTTCTTCCTGTGGTATATCCCTATTTTGTTTCGAAAAATACTGTAAGTAGTGTTCAATTCTATTTGGTAATTGTTTATGGATATCCTTTCTAATAATCTCATGGTAGGAAGGATCTATATTCCTCCCTGTTTCAGATTCTATTTTTTGAATAATATCATTTACATGTGTATCTACATAACTCCTAATCTCATTTAATAACGGATGATGAAACTGTGCTTTTTCATTTAGCCTGTCATATGAGGTTTGATTAGGGATTGCGAGATCCTCAATATGCTTGCTTAAGTCAGATGGATTTAATCCAATATTTAAAGTACCTTCTAATTGTTCGACTTTTAATTGGTCAAATTTATATTCAAGCCTCTCTACAGTAATAGCAGGAGTTTCTTTTAATCTCTTTATTTCAGCTGTTAATTCCTCAACAGCTGCTTGAAGCTTCGCGATTTCCTCTTGCTGTCGTTGAACATGATTAAATAGTTGTTGAATATAATACTGAATTTTCACCATCCTCCTTTTTGAGAAGAGTATTTACAGAGGTACGATACTTTGTAGTGGTGATTGTTCTAATTCTGTTAAATGTACTGCTTCTGGTGCAGGTTCCTCGAAATCCCCAGTATTATATAAATTCGATACTGGAGTGATGATACCGGATGTTCCGATTTGAAAAACCGACGAATTCGTAATTCCACTTATTTTAATCATATGAATCTGAATGGTTTGTTGAACATGGATGTTCAAATTTCGTCACCTCATTTCAAGAGGAATTTCTATAATGTAAACAGTATTCCTTGATCCATATCATCTTGATCATATACATTTACAGACGAATACTCGTTTGTTACTTTAATTTCATCACCAGTGATGAACGATCCGGCTCCTGCAAATGTTTTTAAATTAGAAACAGGATGAATTTGGAGCACATCACCTACATTGAAAACACCTGAAGAACCTATACTTATTATTTGAACGGCTCCAACAAAACCGGGCATTGCCGTTCACATCCTTTGTATATATTGATTTTCAATGTATTCTATGAAGATAAAAAGAATTTGTGATTAAATTGCCTAGAAGGTAAAATGTAATGGAGTATGAATACATATAGGGGAGACATGATGGATGAAGGGGAACATAGAGCAGGTTGGTATATCCAATCGTATTCAATCTCTAGATGTTTTAAGGGGATTATCATTATTAGGTATATTAGTAATCAATATGATTAGTTTTCACTCACCATTTGGATATTACAATCCTTATGAATGGTGGAAATATGGGGATCTTGCTGTATTTACTTGGCTGGATATTTTTGTACAAGCTAGTTTCTATCCAATATTTGCAATGATGTTCGGTTACGGGATGGTTATCATGCAAAAAAGGAGTGCATTAAAAGGTATTTCCTTTTATAAAATTAGTATCAGGAGACTTATTGTTCTTCTAGTCATTGGCATTTTACATGCTTTCTTCGTATGGCATGGGGATATTTTGATTACATACGCCATCATGGGTCTTGTATTGCTATTGCTTATGAAGCTATCAGGTACCATGTTAATGACGATTGGGGCAGTTGTATACATAATACCTCAGCTATTTTTAAGTGGAATGTTAGTCATAATTAGCATGATTGACGTCTCGGCACTTGGTGATTTTACAGATATAGTAGCACTTCAACAAGCAGAGACTACATATGCAACCGGAACATTTTGGGAAATAACACAACAGAGATTCATAGATTGGTCTGTTAACAATAACATCGGTGGATTCATTGTTTATTTGATTATGATATTGCCATTAATGATGATAGGTGCAGGTGCTGCTAAAAAGCAATGGCTGGAGAAAGCAAATAAACAAAGAAAAGGTTGGACAATCCTTTTAGTTATTACCTTACCAATAGGGTTGTTAATAAAAATGCTTCCATTTTATATAGAACCTTCTATGAGTTTACAATATGTACAAGATATGTTGGGTGGACCTATATTAAGTTTTGCTTACATAGCAATTGTTGTTCTACTAATGACAAATAAGTATGTTGTGCAAATATTGAAGCCGTTAGCATCTGCTGGAAGAATGTCGATAACTATTTATTTAACGCAGTCAATTGTAGGGACTTTCATTTTCTACCAATATGGATTGGGGCTTTATGGAGAAATGTCCATGCAGACAGGGACATTACTCGCAATAACCATTTTTATTATTCAAGTAATCTTAGCTGAAATTTGGTTGTGGAAATTCAAACAGGGACCTGTAGAAAAGGTGTGGCGTCTATTAACCTATGGACGTACTAAAATCAAAGGGGTAGAGGAAAAATGAAATTTATTACTTTTAATTCAAACGGCAAAGAAAAGTTAGGTGTATTAAATGAAGAGCACCAGAATGTCTGGGATATAGAACAATTATCTTTAGACAGTGCGATAGATTGTCCTGCATCTCTCTTAGAAGGTATTAAAGAAGGAGAATCATTTATACAATCTATTTCTCGTTTGATAGAGTGGGGAGAGGCTCAAGCTTCTCACAAATATTCTATCCCATTAACAGAAATTCAATGGTTATCTCCTATACCTAAGCCACAAAAAAATATCATGTGTGTTGGTAAAAACTATCGTGATCATGCAATAGAAATGGGTGGAGAAGCTTCTATTCCAGAGCATGTAATGGTTTTTACGAAAGCACCAACTTCTGTGACTGGTCATGATGCAATAATTGATGCACATGCGGATATTACTTCTGAACTGGATTATGAAGGTGAATTAGCAGTCATAATTGGGAAAGCAGGTAAGGGAATTAAGCAGGAAGATGCTTTAGAGCATGTATTTGGCTATACAATTCTTAACGATATTACTGCACGTGATTTACAGCAACGTCATCAACAGTTTTTTATCGGTAAAAGCCTAGATACTTCTTGTCCAATTGGACCGTGGATTGTCCATAAAGATAGTATCCAAAATCCGAATCAGTTACAAATTGAAACAAAGGTTAATGGTGAAATCCGTCAAAAATCGAATACAGAGCATTTTATTTTTCCAATAGAAGAGGTTATATCCGTGCTATCTCAAGGAATGACATTGGAACCTGGTGATATCATTGCGACTGGTACACCTGCTGGAGTTGGAAAAGGTTTTAATCCACCGCGATTCCTGAAAAGTGGAGATGAAATAGAGATTACTATTGAAAATATCGGTAGATTAAACAATATTGTGAAATAGTGATGTATTTCTATAGATATGATGGTAATTATGGTACTATTAGGTAAATCTAGATAAAATAACTTTCGTACATGAATAGGAGGAAACTACGTGTTTGATCGCACAGATGCACATATTACGACTTGGGCAATAGCAATAATTTTATTTGTCATTGCATTATTCTTGCTTAAGAGTGGAAATAAAAAAGCGACTAAAATAGTGCAAATGATTTTAAGAGTGTTCTATCTATTAATTATTGCTACAGGTGTAACGCTTTTTGCAAGACACAGTGATTTTGATCCTGCCTTATATGGTTTTAAGTTTCTTGGAGGAATAGTCATCATAGCGATGATGGAGATGGTGCTAGTTCGTACAAACCTTAATAAAAAGACGGGGATTTTCTGGGCTATTTTGATTATTGCTTTTATTGTCACATTCTATTTAGGGGCAAGATTACCTATTGGATGGAATTGGTTTGCTTGATAAGTAAGACAAAAAAGAACCGCATTTTGCGGTTTTTTTTGATGAAGAAATATAATATTCATTACTTTTTATATAGATTTTAGATGACTTATTTGCTATTCTTCTTTAAAATGAAAATATGTTGTAATTTAAAGTATTTTGTCGAAAATCTAATTGGTGGTGAAAGTAACTTGGTTACATCGTATGACCATTTATTTGAAGATGAGAATGGTTTACTTAATTTCATACATAAACAAAACCTCGCTAATTATAAATCATTGTTTATTGAAGTGACGAAACCAGGTGATAATGTAATAGATTCCGCATCTTGTATTGAAATACTACTAAAATCATTACCACATGCTGTAATTAGCGAAAAAAACATAGAAGAAGATTTGAGCAATAATCCGTTATCTAAAGTATCTATTAGATTTACTGTTTTTAATGTTGAAAAACCTGAAAATGATTACAAACATTCATTAATTACTCCTAATACGGATGAATTTGCTAGACTTTTTTCACATGTGAATAATGAGTATGGAAAAGTTTCTACCGTATTGAACGCAACAAATGATTACTATACATCCATTTATCAAAAATTTCCGGAAGTAGCTTTTACAACAGATATAGAGGGGCGTTTTACAAGTATAAACGATGCTTTTTCAACAGCTTTTGGCATGAATATTGATGATGTAAAAGGGAAATCAGTAGAATATTTTCTACCTAATAATAATGTTCCGATTAGAAGACACTTTTTTCGAGCATTACGTGGGAAAACGGTGGAATTTGAAATAGATGTAAAGAATAAATCTGGCAATATTGAACATTATTTATTTCACCTTGTTCCAATCTTGTTAAAAGATGAAGTGGTGGAAATGTTTGTGTTTGGTAGAAATATAACGAAGCAAAAAGTAATGGAACAGAAAATGGAAAGATTTGCTTATTTTGACCAAGATACCGGTTTACCTAATCGGATGAGATTTAATGAAATATTAGAGAGATGTGTCGTAAAGGCTAAAAAAATCAATGCGAAATTTCATGTTATGTTTATGGATGTGGATCGATTTAAATCGATTAATGATATGCTTGGTCACCGAGCAGGAGATATGGTTTTAAAAGAATTAGCTAAGCGCATATCCGCTGAAATACCGAAAAATGCAGTTTTAGGTAGATTTAGTGGCGACAAGTTTTCTATTATTCTACCTGAAAAAAATCCGATTCTAGATACAACAGAAATTGGCAAAGCATTATTGAAATCTATTCAAAAGCCTTTTTTATACGATAATCAAGAGTTTTTCGTTACAGGAAGTATTGGTATTAGTCAATTTCCAAATGATGGTCATAATACGATGGAATTAATGAAAAATGCAGATCTTGCATTGAATTATGTGAAGCAGCAAGGTGGAAATAGCTTAATATTCTATACAGAAGACATGAATAAAGAGACGGTAAGAAGGTTAGAAATAGAAGGTAGTCTGCGTAAAGCATTAGAAAAAGATGAGCTATTTATCGCATATCAGCCAATTATTAATACACAATCAAGAGAATTAAGTACATGTGAAGCACTTCTAAGATGGAATCATCCAGAGCTAGGGTTGATTCCGCCAACGACGTTCATTCCTATAGCGGAAGAAACAGGCATGATTCATGAAATTGGATACTGGGTATTAAAAAAAGCATGCAAACAAATTAAGGAATGGCAAAATGATGGGATGCCACATTTATGTGTTTCTGTAAATGTATCTGCCCACCAACTTCAAAATAACCGCTTTATTGATGAAGTGAAATCCGCACTTGAATATTCAGGTTTAGAGGCAAGATACTTGTACTTAGAATTAACAGAAAGCGCTATGCTAAAATATGCCTCAGATACAATTGAAATGATGAGAAAGCTAGGAGAATTAGGAGTAAATATATCAATCGATGATTTTGGTACAGGGTATTCTTCATTAAGTTATTTGAAGAATTTACCGATTCATCATTTGAAAATTGATCGTTCTTTTATTCAATGCTTTAGAATGGATTCTCCAGATTTTGCAATAGTGAATGCCATTATGACAATGGGACATGGACTAGGGTTAAACATTGTTGCAGAAGGTGTAGAGACAAAGGATCAATTAACCTTATTAACGAAAATCGGTTGTGATTTTGTCCAAGGCTACTATGTAGAAAAGCCAATGCAACCAGATCAATTTTATAGTTGGCATCAAAACATGAAAGTATATTAAACTACGCTTTAAATGTAGTACACATTCGGGGGTTTTTCACCTTGTTGAAAAAAACATTTAGTATATTGTTACTCTTTTCACTTATCTTCACTACAGTAACGGTTCAAGCAGATGAAGTAGAGGACCGAAAATGGGAAGACGAAATTATTTATTCGCTCATCGTCGATCGATTTTATAATGGTAATAGTGAGAATGATTTCGAAGTGAATATGAAAGACATAAATAGTTATAATGGTGGCGATTTTGCCGGTATTGAAAAGCGATTAGACTATTTAAGAGACATGGGATTTACAGTTATACAATTATCATCAATCTTTGAAAATGAAGATGGTGGATATCATGGACAATGGATTACTGATTATTACAGTCCAGAACAACACTTTGGTACAATGAAAGAATTTAACAAATTAGTTAAAGCAGCACACGATAAAGGAATAAAAATAATTTTAGAGTTTCCTGTTCTTCCTAATTATTCAAATACGGATATACAGGATGCTGCAAAATGGTGGGTTGAAAATACAGAAATTGATGGGTATAAAATACCGAATGTAAAATCAAGATCGATTGAATTTTGGAAACAATTTATTGAAATCATGAAGCAAGAAAATGAAAACTTTTATGTATCAGCGCAAGATAAAGTGTTAAGTGATACAGATATGAAAGCACTTTACAGTGCAGGATTCGATGGTGTTTCTACAATTTCATTAGTACAACCTTTAAGAGATGCATTTTCGAATACAAACAAATCTGCTCAATCATTATTGGAGTTAACAAAGGAAAATAGTGATTTATCTGGGATTCAAGAGGTGTTCTTTGACAATAAGGATACAACTAGATTTACTCGGGACATGGTAGAGAGTGGGGCTTTTCCGGGATCTTCTTGGAAATTAGCATTGACATATTTATATACACAACCATCTGTCCCAGTCATTTTCTATGCTACCGAAATTGCAGTCAATGGTGGAGAGGCACCGGAAAATATACCATTAATGAACTTCAGAACAGATGAGGAGTTAATTGACTTTATCACTGATTTAGGGAAGGTTAGACAAGAACAACCAGCATTAACTAGAGGTTCAATGGATATATTGCATGAAGATAATGGGCTAATTGCTTTTAAGCGTCAGTATGAATCTGATACAGTCGTAGTAGTAATTAATAATACAGATGTAGATCAGAATTTTATTATCCCAGCTAGTGATTTAGAGGATGAAAAAGAATTACGTGGTTTGTTAGGTACGGATTTAGTTCGAAGTGATAATGGGGAATATAAAATATTTATTGATCGTGAAGGAATGGAAATTTATAAACTAACCGATAAAAGCGGTATTAATGTGTGGTTTATTATTGCGTTGTTTGCGGTTTTTGGATCATTTATTCTCTTTATGTATATCGCTTGGAAGCGTGGGAAAAATCGTATACCAGAATAATAAAAAGTGAATGAGATTGAACCATTATACGAACAATTATTTTGTGTAGCTATACAGATACGGAAATACACTACGCTTTCCGCGGGCTTAGAAAAGTGAAAGGCGCTTGGGACTTGAAGGAAGGCTAATTTCGCAACATCCTGTTGCAACGCCTTCCTGCCCCGCCTCGTGCGGGCCCGCGACAAGCAAATGTTCTGAGACAAAGAAAGGCGCTCTTTGCCTTTCATGTCTCAGGTTATTTGACCTCGAGCCGATAGCGCCTACAACTAGACAAGGCTAATGAGCCTCCTCGGCGCTAAACGCCTGTCTAGCTTAGGCTCCTAGCGGCTAGCGAACGATCCAATCCTTTCCCTACGATAAGTCAACATCGGCAAGAGGAACGTCGACTAAAAGCGGCACGTCCTGTGCAGGCTCAAGCTGCGACGTCCTGTCGCTTCGCCTGCATTAGTACATCCTGTACGTCACAACGTCGACGTGACCCACATCCTGTGGGCCCTCGCCGTGTTTCCTTTATCTCAGTACAGGATTGGCTCCCGTTCGTACGCCGCTGATCGGTCGCCTTCGCTTTTCTGACTGCGGGGTCTCATCGAGGCCTTTGCTCCCGCAGTCAATCATGTATACCAAAAATACACCACAGAGAATGGAAATGATGCTAGTGGTAGTTGTCTATACGATGCATGTATAAGTTAGATTCATAATTTCCATGGTAGGAGTCTCCGTGTATTTCCTTCGCTAAAAACATAAAATATGAATATATGACAGTCCAATCCTGTGAGAACAACAATTTGAGACAGAATTATTAACCGAACTATCATGAGTTAAATCAAAGATAGTTCGGTTTTTTATTTAATCTCTATTACTTTGTCCAATCCCTTTCAGTATGAATTTAAAAGGAGCTGTCCAAATGGCTATTATTTTTATTACAGGCTTATCTGGAGTAGGTAAATCTACAGTTTTGGAGCAATTAGGTAGGGAAGGGTATCATGTAGTTGATACGGATTATAACTACGTACGAGCAATAAAAAATGGTGCTACAACTGAAAGAGTGTGGGATGAAGAGAAAATAATCAACTTAATAAAGAGGAGTAAACAATCCCACTTATTTATTTCTGGTTGCTATTCCAACCAAAGTAAATTTTATCGCCACTTTAAGCATGTTGTTTTATTAAAAGCAGAACTCGATGTAATGTTGGAAAGAGTAACGAAAAGAACTACTAACAGTTATGGGAAAAGTGCTGAAGAAATGGCTGAAATAATTGAGGGCTATAAATATGTTTTGCCATTATTAGAAAAAAGCTCTGATATTATGATAGACACTTCAGAAGTAAATGTAGAGATAGTTTGTAGAAGATTAAAAGAATTGTTATACATGTAATAAAAATTAGGTTAGATGGTGTATTCTATCCAAAATACTCATGCTAAAAGTGCAATAATCGATCGAGGACACATCCGTGATGATTTTTTATTTGTGGCAAGCTATCTAGTCTGTAATTCATTGCCATCATGATGAAAGTATTCCCATCAAAAAAATAAATTACGCTTTTCACCCACGTTTTTCTAATAAATGAAAGAGGCTGGGACAGAGGAATATCGATGCAAATAAAAACCGAACTATAACTTGATTTTAAAACAAGATAGTTCGGTTACCTTTTCAATTACAAAAATTTTATGGTTACCAGCGGAGGAAATACACGAAGACTCCTGCGGGAATAAAGGCCTCGATGAGACCCCGCAGGCGTTTAGCGCCGAGTTATCATGAACGAAACTAGCTCCTTACTCGTAAATTCGTAGGTTATTTTGGTAAGAATGTTTAGTG
>NZ_JBHSMC010000010.1:0-167004 GCF_042655485.1 Lederbergia graminis | reverse complement strand
CGAAGCCCTGATGCTAATTTTTCCATTGATTTGCTTTGTGCATTCGTTGCAGCACCTAATTGACGGTGTGTGTTCAACGCCGCAATATTATGATTGATAATCATGCTCAATTTCCTCCTTGAATGTGTCATCCACTTCCTTGTGGATGGTTGTTTATTTTGTTGCGGATTTGGAAGGTCGGCCGCCCTTCTTTCTTCGCTTCAATAGTTATATCGTCATGGTTCGATTTTATTTAATAGTTTTCGATAAATTTTTTATCGTTTTTACAAAAAGAAAAAAGAGTGGAAACCAAATACTTTGATTTCTACTCCTTCTTTGCCTTTGCCAATATGCTAAACAAATCATTTACTTCAGCAGATGCCGCTGTATTCTCACTTTGTATCTCCATCCATACTTCTTTCCGATGAATCTCCACATTCTTTGGTGCGTTGATACCAATTTTCACTTGATCGCCTTTGATGGCTGCGATGGTGATTTCGATGTCGTTGCCGATTTGGATAGATTCACCTTTTTTCCTTGTCAATACGAGCATGTCATCACCCCTTCACAGGCTGGCCAAATAATGGCTGCTTTGTTTTGTATTTTTCGTCGTTTAGGATGACTTGCTTACCTTTATTCTTTTTAATATTCATCACGATCGGTGCTTGTAAATTAGCAGTGCTTTTTTCAAATGGATCTTGAACTGTTAAGATGACTAGTGCACTAACATCTTCTGGACTTACTACTTCTAGTTCTTCCACTGTGTTGTCATCTAAAGCAAACTCATATGGAGAAAAGAGTGTATATGGATCTGCAACTACGAACGCAAGTGCAGGAGTTGTTACAGATTGCATAACGGACATATTAGTTAAATCTGGTAAAGGTAATAACGTGAACTTAGTTTCATCTGGGAACCCTGGAATTCCTTTTTCAAATATAATGATTGTATCTTCCGCGATTTCAACTTCACCATGGTATTTGGTTTTTATTTTCATTCGTCACACTCCATCTTATTTTACAAAATCAATATGTAAGCTGTTTTTCTGTTGTAACGATACGTTTACATCACCTAGTTGATAGGAGATGATCGGCTTACTTGCCTGTGCATTGATTATAGGTTGTCTTGTTTGTACATTTATATCTACTTTACCACGTTGGTAATGTACTTTTACAGAAAAAGGCGATGGGATATATCTAATATTGACATCTGGTGGAGGTGGATTTGCATGACGTCTTGCTTGTTCTGCGTATGCATTGACTCCATTATGAAAATTCATCATTTCGTTTCCATCGGTTACAATTTTGGAGATTGCTTCACTCGCTTTTCTATATGCCTTTTGAGTATTATCCCGCGTAAATGATTTCATACTCTTTAAACCTAGTTCTTCCCAAGCTTGTGTTTGGTCAATCGTCAATCGCCCTGGATTTTGTTTAATCCTCATTTCTGCTTTTGGTTGCGAAATATGCATCTCTGCTTGAGGTTGTTGAATTGATTGTCTCGCTGGTGTCGTATTGATAGCGATTTTCGCAAATTGAGATTGCATGCGAATTTGCGGAATTTGCATTTGCTTCCACCTCCTAAAAAAGGGTCACCCCATGATGAGGTAGACCCTATTCTCTATCTTAAAAAGTCCATTAATGTCGGTTGAATTATTCGAGCACCGACTGACATTGCTGCACGATGGACAGCTTCTTGGGCTTTAAATTCCATCAATACTTTTTCGAATTCTACGTCTTCATTATCAGACATAATCCGTTTTGCAATAATTTCTTGGTTATCAATCCGTTGCTCCATGAAGTCTAAGCGGTTTGTACGTGCACCTAGCTCAGCTCGTGCTGAAATCATATTATCAGCACTTTCATCAAGATCATCTAACACGTCACCGATAGCTTTCGTATCACCGGCACGTAAAGAAGATTCTAATTGATCTAGTACCGCAAATACACTACCACCAGCTCCGAATACATTCGCTCCCTGCATATTAACTGGGACCATAATGCCTTTCGCAAGCTCATATTCTACATTATCCGTTCCAAATGCAACATTTCCAGCTTCATCAATTGGTGGGTTTAATGTATTTGTTCCATTAAAAATATACTTATCTCCCACTTTGGAGTTAGCAATTGTTTTTAAATGATCTTTTAACTGTGCAACCTCTTCCGCAACTGCCTCGAGCTGAGAAGCATCATATGTTTCATTACTCGCTTGCACCGTTAATTCACGGATACGCGCCATTACTTGAGTCGCTTCCCCAATTGCAGAGTCAGTTGTTTCCACCCAGTTACGTGCTTCTGAGAAGTTTTGTTTGAATTGTTCAACCTCAATAACGTTAGTACGGTAAAACATTCCCTTCATCGCAACAACCGGATCATCGGAAGGGCGAGAAATTTTTTTCTGTGTTTGCACTTGCTCAAATAAGCGATCAAGGCGCCCGTAGCTTTGATTTATATTATTCATCACACTTCTAGCAATCATGCTATCTGTTACGCGCATCTGTTACACCTTCTTATCTACCGGCAATTCCCATACCGTTAATAATTTTCTCTAGCATCTCATCAATGACCGAAATCATTCGTGCAGATGCGGAGTATGCATGCTGATACTGAATTAAATTCGAGAATTCTTCATCCAGTGACACTTCACTAATCGAACTGCGAGTTTGACTTACGGAATCTACTAAAACATTTGTATTATATAGGAGACGGTTCGCATGTTGCCCCTTTACTGCCATGGAGCCAATAACCCCTTCATAGAACGATTGCATCGTACCTGATCTAATTTCGAGTGGCGGTAAGTTTTCTAACCCTTCAATAACACCTTCTGAAATAACGGCATCTTTTATTTTTGCTAGATTCAGTGCGTTACCACCGTTTCCGCTTTCCGTTCCTTGTAATGCAGCAGCAATTTTTGCTGGATCAGTAATGATGATGTTCATTCTACCAGCCGCTCCTTGTAAAGCACCGACATCAAATAGAGCCTGTCCAGCATCCCCATTTAAATCAAGTCCTTGTGAATGCACTTCATTGAACACTTGCGCAAATGTATATGCATACTTATCTAAGTCGGTAAGCATGTCAGGATAATCGACATCATGGGCATGGAATAAGGCAGCTAACTTTCCTTTTCCTTCACCTAAACTATCAAAGGTGACTTCTCTATTATTTAAAAATAAATGTTCCTTCGTATTATCCCATTCTAGTTTATTTGTTTCCGTATCATTAATAAGTCGCACTTTTGCACCATTGAGTGTAATCGAAATGGTACGACCACCTTCTGCAATCGATAACGAGTTACCGCCATATTGGACACTTTCTGATTCGATTGGAACGAGCTTAGATAATTGGTCTACCATTCTATCTCTTTCATCATATAAATCATTTGGTAAATAACCATGTGGCTCAATTTCACTGATTTGCTTATTAATCGCTGCAATATCTGTTGCAAGCGCATTGATTTCATTTACTGTTATATCTAATTCTTTTTTCGTGTCATTTTTGATCGTAGTTAAGGAATCATGTAAATAGTTGAACGTTTCTGCGACAGATGTTGCCCGTTGAATGACGACACGTCTTGATCCTTCATTTTCCGGATTCGTACTTAAGCTTTGTAATGATTGCCAAAATTGTGCCATCGCTTTTGCTAAGCCGACATCACTCGGTTCGTTCATAATGTCTTCCATTTTAGAAATCGAGCTTGCCATTGATTCATAATATCCAAGCTTCGTATTTTCACCGCGAAACTGTTCATCTACAAAGGAATCGCGAATGCGTTCGATGATTCCTCCATGAACCCCTGTTCCTACTTGCCCAGGAATTTGTGGACGGTTCATCGATGCTGCTGGATATGGTTCACTTTGTTTAAAGTGCACACGTTGTCTTGAATATCCAGGCGTATTTTTATTAGCGATATTATGACCTGTTACATGGATGGCACTTTGTTGTGTGTACATCCCGCGTTTCGCTGTTTCTAACCCCATAAATGTAGAACGCATCTTGTTTCCTCCCTTCTGTTAAGCCTTAGAATCGAATATTGATTTTCCTGGATTTGGGTGATCATTCGCTTCGTTTCTTGTTTTAGTATAATTGGCATTATCTAGCTCAGGTGCCATTAAATCGAGGTTTAAGTGAATAAATTGTAGCGAGAGTTTTAGCAACTGTTGGTTCAGTTCATTTACATCTTTCAGTTGCGCAAGTACAGTTCCTAACTCTTCTTGTAACTGCTGTAGCTCTTTCCCTTCCGCTCCCTCGAGCACCGTAATAATATCTGATATCGTTACATCTTTATTGCCTTTTGCTATAACTTCAGCTACTTGCTGACGTTTATTATTCGTAATTTGAATACTTGCTGCTATTTTTTGCTCTGTACGAAGAATTTTTGTTAGCTCTTCGACATCATTATTTTTCAATGCAGTTGTTTTTTCATTTGCTGTTTGTAAAAGCTCTTTGTGTAATTCTAGCAATTTTCCCATTGCAGTAATTAATGTTTGGGTCGTCATCCAGTGACCCTCCTATATTTTTATATCGACAAAATCAGCTTATTATTAAGCGTAAATATTAATCAGTAATCCTTGGATTTCGCCTACGAGTGCCAGAATATCTAAGCCTCTTTGCTCTTTGTCAAGGACAGTATTTGCCAAATCAATTAATTTCTTATCTACTTCTTTGACGATTTTATATACTTTCGTTCGTCCACGCCAATCAAGTCCGCGTTGCTCTTCCAGTTGCAATCCACTGCCGACAGCGTCTTCCATAAAGGACTTCACGAGCTGCTTGTACTTTTTAAAATCTTCAATAGTTTGTGATTTGGCAAGTTTCTGGCCTTGCTGTTCAATATCGATGCGTAATTGTGCCATCCGTTCATAAACAATGTTTTCTCGGCCTTTCGCCATCACTTCGGAAAACTTAACGGAATCCGTGGCTACTTGTTCCTTACGTTGCACATTATTGATTCCGGCTTTTTCAATTCTACGCACATCCATGAAGATCACTCCGTCTTTAAAATATTGCTTTTTATTTTATCACATGAAAACGATAAGAAAGAATTTAGGGGTGGCTCAATGTCAAAATAGAGTCACCCCTATACATCATTATTGTAGTAATTGTAAGATTCCTTGTGGCAACTGATTTGCTTGAGCTAGCATCGCTTGTCCTGCTTGGTTTAAGATATTACTCTTCGTGAAGTTGGACATTTCTAGCGCCATATCAAGGTCGCGAATACGTGATTCAGCAGCTGTTAAGTTTTCGTTTGCTGTTTGTAAGTTCGTAACAGTATGCTCTAGGCGGTTTTGATAAGCACCAAGTACGGAACGTTGTTCAGAAACTTTACTAATCGCAGCATCAATTAGATTGATTGCAGCACGAGCACTTGTTTCTGTGCTAACATCAACACCTTTTGAAGCATTTACTCCAACTACTGCAGGTGTACCATCCGCATTGAATCCAATACCAAGATTCGCTGCATCCATTACAGCTAAGTTAATTTCTAATGACTCCGAACTGTTAGCACCGATTTGGAATTGTAGACTAAGATCTTTTCCACGATTCACATCAAAGTCGCTGTCTTTCAATTCAATATCTAGACCATTATTTGCACCATCATCTGTTTTGTTTGTACCTAATGTTAAAGACGTACCACTTACAGAATAAACAGGGCTTAATGCGGCTACTGGATTACGAGCTGTATCTTTTACAGCACTATCTAATACTCCGACAATTTCATTTAGAACAGTCGGAATATCCTTACCTGTTACATCAATCCTTGCCGCACCATTCGCATAATTAGATGCTGGCTGACCAAATGTAATCGTAAGTCCATCAATTTTCAATGTGTCACCAGGCTTTGGTAGCTCTGAAAATTCAATGTTGAAGCTTTCAGAAAGTAACGCGTCAGGATCTGCACTGAATTTATTAGTTGTTATATTAGTATATGGATTAGTAAACTTCACACTATTTCCAACGGTTGTAGAGATATTCTCATTGTTTCCTGGCATATTCGTAATATCTTTTGCGGACATTGGTTTCACTGACTGTAAAGATAAAACAGCGCTGTTTACAATACCATCAGTTCCAACTCCAGTTGATGTAGCATTTTTAGGTGTTGCAGTAAAATCTGGATCATTATCTCTAATTGCTGATGCAAGTTGACCTACTAAGCGATTCATATTAGCTATAACAGCAGCATCCGTAGTTGCATTATCATTCCAAGTAGTAATATTAACAGCAATATTTCCTAGGGTTATGCCCGGTGAAGTTCCACCAGACATATCAATTTCATACGTTTTACCATTAATAGTAAAGGTTTTCCCTTCCAGATTAGCTGCAGTTAATTTCCCTAAATCACTAGTAAACTCAACATCAACCTTCGCAGGTGAAGTCGGAGCAGCTGTAACTTGTCCCTTCCATACACCATTTCCGTCGTATGGAATTTTATTAGTGCTAATTTCCGCAAATGCTCTACCAGCTTCGTCTCCACTGAATAATTTCTTTTGGTTGAATTGTGTAGTGTCTGCGATACGGTCAATCTCATATGTTAATTGGTCGATTTCGTTTTGAATTGCTGCACGGTCGGCATCTTCTAATGTTCCGTTTGCTGCTTGAACACTCAGTTCACGCATTCTTTGTAAAATCGAGTGAGTTTCATTTAATGCGCCTTCTGCCGTTTGGATAAGTGATACAGCATCAAGGGCATTGCGCTCTGCCATATTAAGTCCACGAATTTGCGAGCGCATTTTTTCAGAGATTGCTAGACCAGCTGCATCATCAGCTGCGCGATTAATTCGTAATCCAGATGATAGCTTTTCTAGGCTTTTCGATGTAGCTGCCATTGTTTGTGATAGATTTCGATAAGCGTTTAACGCTTGGATATTATGATTAATTCTCATCTTTTCTTTTCCCCCTAGTCGCGAGTTAGCACCTTCACATTTTGTTCATACGCACTTGTCTTTTTATGTAATGCCTTTTGTGCATCTTGATTTCCGGATGCCATCGCTTCGTTCCATGCACTTGCGATATCTTCCATAATTTGTAGGACCTCTTGTAAGATCGATACATCTTTCTTTAAGTTACCTACTACTACTTGGTTTGCCATGTAATTGTATAAAGTGTCTAGTTGATCGGCTATAATGCCGGCCTCATAGTTAATTCCAGCACCGAGACGTTCAATAATATCATTCACTTTTTGCAAGTTTTCATTTGCAGCAAGTGGTTGGTTTGCTTCTATTTGTTTAATTGCTTCCGCTAATTTAGCGATACCTGCTTCATAGAGGAGCGCAGTGATTTGCTGCGGCGTCTTCTGATAGATTAATTCTTTTGTTAAAAAGTCCATACGTCTTCCTCCATTCATATTACATATCGGTTATTTCGACATTTTTTTTACTGTTATTTTTGAAAATCCATTAGTAATAAATCTCTTAGCGGTGTTTCCGGTCCATTTCTTCCAACAGCAGTAATATCTCCGCAATCACAGAATAAAGCTGTGGTGGAACATTGCTCCCGAGATCAATATCTAGCAGCTGGCCTACGAGACTTTCATCCTCTTGCATTTGGATGCCATGTTGTTTGGCGAGCGCCATTATTTTCGTTGCCACTGCTCCTGTTCCTTGGGCAACAACGGTTGGTGCTTGCCCTTCTGCCTCATCATAGCGAATGACAGCTGCAGAAGGTCCATTCTTGAGACGACGATTTTTTTGATTATAGTAGTTTGGTATCATACGGTAAAATCGTACCCTCTTTCTGTGAATGTTGGCTGCTTTTTTTCTGGTTTTGTTTCTTGTATTTTTTCTACTTCGGTTAAATGACTGAATTGGATTTTACCAATGTGATAGCCGATGTCTTCTAGCCTTTCTTTCGCTTTTTCAGCAAGAGGAGTAATCCGTTCCTGAAATTGCTCGCTATCATTTTTAATGGTAATTGATAAGTTGCGGTCAACAGCTGTCAGCATAATGCCGACATCCCCCATCCTTTTTGTTTCGAGGAGAAAGTATAAACTACAATTCTCCCAATCTATCTTTTGATGATTGCTTTGTGATTTTAAAAATACTTTTACATTTTCCACTTGGTCACGTAAAACAATTGGCAGCGAAAATAGCATCGTCTGTAAACCACTTGCATCACTTTTACTTAATAATTGTTGACCAGTAATATTTTGTAATGCTTGTTCTGCCCTTTGACCTGCAGTACTATTTCCTTCTGCTTGAATCAGTTTCATCAATGTACTTTTTAATGATGCATCTGTTTCTGCTTTACTTCCATCCCCAGCAACTAAACGATGTGCAATATCAGAATCACGCATTAACCCAAGGCTACGGACATACTCGAGCGTATTTCTAGCAGTAGGTTCACTTCTTAACGTTTGTAATGGTTCTTCAATGGATCGTGATAGTTGCTTCGCTAATGGGATTTCTTCTAACTTCATTAATTCGTCTGATACAAAATGTTTTACTCGTTGGTCGGAAGGTTGGAACATGATTTTCTCCACTGTTTGCCTTACTTGATGAATGATTTCACTCGCTTGTCCGCGTTCTCCTCTATTTAGTAATTTCCGTGCTTCATGAAGTTGCGAACTAGCTTGAAGAAGTTGTTTCTCTGTTTTCATATCGGTATATAACATAAAGTCACTTTTTAAAATCGCGTTATCTAACTGTTTTATTGCGGATTCGAGTGAAGGCCGCGCTTGAATTGGTGCCTGACGAATTAAGCTCTCAGCCGTCCGCAGTGAATTGGTAATATCGCGCTGCACTGCTTTAAAGTCAATTGCAGCTTGGGACAGTTTCTTCGTTATCGTTGTGACGAGAATATCCCGTGATTGAATAGGAATACTTGCTAAAAGATCACTACTCAAGCGATAAGACGATTCTGCTTGTCCAGCTTCTGGAGCCGGTGCTTGTGGTACTTCTACCTTACTAACCGCTTGAGCCAATTGCTGGCGAGCTGCTAATTCTTTTCCGAGTCCTTGTAGTTGCTCCGCTTGGGAAAGAGCAGTTTGGATATGCAGCTTTTCATTTGCAGGTAGTTCTACTTGCTCGAGTCCATTTTTTATCAATTGAATAACTTTTTGCAAATCTGGACCCGATTTTATTTGTTGCATCGCTTGCTTCAGCATTGCTTGTAAAGGAGAATCTTCTTTCGCTAAAGTAGCTTCAGATCCAGAAAGTTGAATGGTAATGGCACTTGGTTTTGAAGCAGATGCTTCTTTAATGATGGCAGCCACTTCTCTCGCTAGCTCTGGATTTCCCTTTAATTCATGAGTAAATTGATTCATGATTGCTTTAGCAATTTTATCGACGCTCTCTCCCTTTGTCGCTTGATTTAGTAACTGCTGGATAGCTTGCAATTTTGCTGGTTCAGCAACAACTTGTTCAAGCTTACTCAGCAATGCAACAACACGAGAGGACTCATTCGGCTTTGTTTGTTGTACATGGAAATCCGAATCCATGTCTGTTAGTAAATCTTGTAAAACAGCTCCCAGCTTATTTCCGTGTAACGCTTCATGCACTGCCTTCATTTGCGTTGGTGTAAAATCAAGTTTCTTTTGCACCATCCGAGTGATTGTTTCAAGCTGTTGTGCAGTTGCGTTAGGTGTCTTGTCAAGAAACGTTTTTATTTGCTGAAGCATTTCTCGTGATATCGGAACTTTATTGTCCTGTAATAGTTGTACAACTTGTTTTAGATTTTCTGGTAATGCAGGAGTTGGTTTTGTCGCTTGTTCCTTTGATACAGGTGAAGGTATTACCTTAACAACAGGCATATCCTGTGAAGCATCTTTTATTTGCAACATGACTCTTCCGGAAGCAGGTAGTTCCCCCTCCACCTTCACACGGACATCCTGACCCTTCATTTGTACTATTGCTTCATCATTTGGTAGTTTTTCGACTACAGTCGCTTGATGAGTCGTTCCAGTTTTCACTGGCTGTGGGGTCTGTGCTATTTTTGTAGATTGAGTTTGGTTTTGTATAATCATGGTTTTCACACCTTTTGATCAAAATAAAAAAGGAATATACCTTGTCTGCAACCGCCTTGCAGGGTACATTCCTACAGGTCAGATTCTCAAAAAGTAAGCTCAGCAAATAAGACCAACTATCTTGGCCTTTGCTGCTTACATGGCTGCTCATCCTTGAGCAATCATCGAATCCGTTCCTTATCTATTTACTTATAAAAATTTGCAATCCCTTTGGCTATTGCTTTTGGGTCTGGTTTATAGTTACCACTTTGAACTTGGTTCTTCAACTCAGCAACACGAGCTTCGCGTTCTTTCACAACAGAGGAAACTTGCATCATTTCTTTCGCTTCTGATGAAATCTCCACCTTATCCTTTTTTCCAGTTACTTGTGGTTGTTCAACTTTATTGATTTGCTTTTTATATGGGTTCATATCCACATGTCGAAAAGGATTGATCTTCATATTCTCACTCCTTCAATCCGTCCAAAATTACCTTGTACTCTTTTTATCGGTTGCTTGTAATAAATGTTTAGTCACATCATCAAAGAACCTTTCTTCAATTTTCGACTATTTCTGCGAGTGGTACGTGCTTCTATGTAGCTTCTCCATTCGCTCTTTTTCTTCTTCAAATATTGCTAATTCACTTGTAATTGTATTCGAACATTTATCACAAAGCTTGCCCTTCGTAATTATTGTTCCACAATTATCACAAGGATAACCCATATTTGGAAAAAGCGTCGTATGAAGTTTTCCCTTTTTAATCCATTTATATAGTAATTCTGCTTCCACATCGTTAGCTTTTACGACGGTTTCAATTGTTGCAGCTCTATTTTCTCGTTTCTTTAAAAAAGTATATACTTTCTGGAATAGTTTTTCTTCCTCACGAAAACACTTTTCACACATTTCCCTAACAGCGTTTTTCACAAAAATTTCGCCGCACTTTGGACAGTTTGACAAATCCATTTTAAGAACGCTCCTTTGCATCCAATGATCCTATCCTTTATATCGGCTATTTCTTTTATTTTTTCACTATCTCGCAATCGTTATAGCTTGAATATTTTTTGCACCCGCATCTTTCAATGTTTTTGCTGCATGTCGCAACGTTGTCCCTGTTGTGTAAATATCGTCAATCAGGAGAATTTGCTTTCCACTTACTTCACCTCTTATTAATGTAAAAATGCTTGATTGCTGTAACCTTTCCCTTCTTGTTTTCTTCGATTGTTTTTCGGAATGGTGTCGTTCTAACACATCGTATATTTCAAAGCCAGCCAGTTGTCCAATTGCCGCTGCTTGATTAAAACCTCTTTCTTTCAGTCGCGTCCTACTTAGCGGTATTGGTACAAGCATGTCATATTCCATTTTTTTCAGCGCCTTCCGAATTGCTGGTACAAACACTTTTCCTAATTCATAGTCACCGCGAAACTTAAATTTCGCCATTAACTCTTTCATAAAATCATTGTAATGGTACAGGGAGATATTTTTCTCTAATACTTCCCCTTGCTTACTCCAACGTATACAATCCAAACATGTATTATCTTCGATGTACTCTGTTTTTAAATTTTCAAGGCTACGAGAACATATATCACATCGCTTTCCTTCTATTACATGTAATTGTCGTAAACAAGTGCTGCACAATGTTGGTTCGTCTGTTGGAAATAGAAATGTCATCCATGATACTTGCCCTTGTATAAAGGAATCACAATATAGGCAATGACTATTCATCGATTAATCCCTGCTTTCTTGCCGTTTTATTCATCAGGTCAATATGAAATAAAGCGCGTAGCATTGCCCTCGATCTGCCAAAATGAAAAAACGTTATATTTCCGGTGGGAAAATCCACACTTCTTCCTACTCGACCTGCAATTTGCACGAGTGCGGCTTCCGTGAAAATATCGTCTTCCGCACCAATAACGGCAACATCAATATTCGGAAATGTTACCCCTCTTTCTAAAATTGTCGTCGTTAGTAAAAGAGAGATTTCATTGCGGCGCATCTTCACTACTTTTTCTTTCCGCTCCGGATCTTCGGAATGGACCGCAGCAATACTCGGATTTAGTTTTTCAAATAAGGGAAGAACTTGGTCCATTAATTCAATGTTTGGGAGGAAAAGCAGTGCTTGTTTTCCGCTGTCTTTTCGTTGTTGTACCCACTTTGCAATTGGTGCTGGAATGCGGCCTTTTCGAAGTTGTTTCTCCCAGTTTCCAGTCCATTTAAATGTTGGAAGTGGAAGTGGATGGCGATGGAAACGAGCAGGAATTTTCACATGGGGACGTTTACCTTGCGTACATTCATGTTGCCATTTTTCACTTGGAGTCGCAGTTAGAAATATACGGGTGCCAATTTGCTTTGTTGCTTTTTCGACTGCCCATTGTAAATTTTCATCATATGAAAACGGAAAAGCATCAACCTCATCGACTACCATTACATCGAAAGCATCTTTAAATCGGAAAAGTTGGTGAGTCGTGGAAATGGTGAGAGGAGCAAATAAATGACGGTCTTCACTGCCTCCATAAAGAGCAGCTACTGAGATTGTAGGAAACACTTTCTTAAAACGAGGAGCTAATTCTAATACGACATCAGTTCTTGGGGTAGCAATACAAATCCTTTTTCCTAACTGTAATGCTTTATCAATCGCTTGAAAGAGCACTTCCGTTTTACCTGCACCACAAACTGCCCACACAAGCAGTTCAGAAGCGGTTTCTACAGCGCGAACAGCTTCATCAGATGCATATTGTTGTCCCTCTGATAGTTCACCGTCCCAGACAAGATGGGAAGCCGGTACTATTTCCAGTGCTGGACCAGCCCACTGATACAAGGGTGTACAGGAAGAAACCCTGCCCATCATGATACAGCTCCTACAATAATAGCATCCTTCCTCTTGATGACAATTAGCACAAGGAAAATTCCCAAATAACCGTTGCTTGCTATTTCCACAACGATTACACTGCCAACTATTCGCCTTTTTCGTAAGCCCAGGGCTAACATGAACATGTTCAGCCTTTTGAAGTTTCTCTTCTGGATAAGGAATCTCACTAGCAAGAAGCGAACGACCGGAGAGATAAGTGGAGAGATCTAGCGATGAGGAAGGTGTGATTGGAGTTAATTTTCTTTCTTTCAAAATATCACCTCATATAGTTTATAGGAAAAGGGCCGTCTCCAAGAAGACAACCCTTTAAGATGTTTTTTATTTAATCGTCCAAGCCATCCCCATCGAACCTTCCCCTAAATGGGTACCAATGACAGGACCGAAATAACTAATACTAAAATCAACAGTTGGGAATTGTACCGCTAATTCTGCCTTCCAATCTGCTGCTTCCTGCACACGATTGGCGTGAATAATGGTAGCACGTAAGAACTTCCCTTTCTCTACATCTTCCGCGAGTAAGTCAACAATCCGCTTCATCGCTTTTTTACGAGTTCGGATCTTCTCAAAAGGAACTATCACTTTATCCTGGAAATGAAGTAATGGTTTAATATTTAAAAGACTTCCAATAACAGCTTGCGCACTTGAAAGTCTACCACCACGTTGCAGATGGGATAAATCATCTACCATAAAATACGCACTCATCTCCGCTTTTAATTCATCTAAACGCGGGATAATTTCCTCTGGAGTTTTACCTGCTTGCGCCATAGACGCTGCCTCTAGTACATAGAAGCCTTGTGCCATACAACTAATTTCAGAATCATACGTGTATACCCTTACATTCTCTGCCATTTCTGCAGCGGCAACTGCTCCTTGATATGTACCACTAATCCCACTCGAAAGATGAATACTAATAATGGCATCATACTCTTCCGCTAGTTTTGAATATAATTGTTCAAACTCACCAATTGGTGGTTGTGTAGTCGTAGGAAGTGTTTCAATCGATTTTACTGCATCATAAAAATCTGAAACATTTAAATCAACTTCTTCGCGATATGTCTCGCCGTTAATGACAACACTTAATGGAATCATATGTATATTAAGATTTTCCCGAATGTGTTTAGGTATGTATGAAGTACTATCGGTCACTACTACCGTCTTCATCTTCTTCACCCTCAATCTTATATTCTAACACTTGTCCTTTCATTCTATCTAATTACATAGCATTTGAAAAGTCTTTACATATTTATGTAATAAAACGTAAAAAAGAATAGGAGAATTCCCCCTATTCTTTAGCGTACTTCTACCCAACCATTTTTAATGGCTGTTACAACTGCTTGCGTACGGTCGTTTACATTCATTTTTTGTAAAATATTACTTACATGGTTTTTAACTGTTTTTTCACTGATGAAAAGTGCTTCACCAATGGAGCGGTTGCTTTTACCATCTGCTAGTAATTGTAGTACTTCACATTCTCTACTTGTTAATAAGTGTAGTGGTACTTGTACTTCTGGTTGTTGATAACCACGACCATGTGTATGTTGATTCGCAATTCTGCGGTATTCATTGATTAATTTGTGTGTAATTTTCGGGTGGATGTATGATCCGCCATCCGCTACTACTTTCACCGCTTCTATTAATTCATCTGAATCCATTTCTTTTAACATATATCCAGATGCACCTGTTTTTAAGGCATGTGTAACATATGCTTCATCATCATGGATTGAAAGGATCATCACTTTTGTTTCTGGATTTGCTTCCACTAATTGTCTTGTTGCTTCAATTCCGTTTGTTGTTTTCATGTTAATATCTAAAAGAACAACGTCCGGATTATATTTTTCCACTAATTGTGTTGCAACACTACCGTCATCCCCTTCAGCTACAACAGAGAAAGACTTTTCAAATTCTAGTATTCTTTTTACACCTTCACGAAATAATTGATGATCATCGATAATCACGATTTTAGTTGTCATTTTTTTTACTCCCCCCGTACCTAGGTATATTAATAATTGAATATTAATCTATTAAAGGTATCTGGATCTTAATCGTTGTTCCTTTATTTTCTTTCGAATCAATCGCCAGAACACCTTCAAGAATTACTACCCGTTCTCTCATTCCCATTAACCCAAATGAGCCATCTTTTTTCAAGTTAGGGTCAAAACCAATACCGTTATCCTGAACTATGACGGAAAGGTTTTCTGAGCACATTTCTAGTTTCACTTTAATTAAACTAGCATTTGCGTGTTTAATTGCATTCTGTACCGATTCTTGAATGAGTCGGAACAGTGCAACTTCATATTTTTGAGGTAGTCTCTTATCTTCTCCAATATGAATAAAATCAATCTTAATTACTTTATGATACTCTTCGATAGTAGCTAAATATTTTTGTAGCGTTGGTACAAGCCCCAGGTCATCTAATGCCATCGGTCGTAAATCGTAAATGATGCGACGCACTTCGTATAATGCTGAGCGAATCATTTCTTTTAAACTACGAATCTCGGCAAGTGATTGTTCTGGACCACTTTCCTGATGTACTTTCGCTGCGATATCTGAACGGATAAGCACATTTGCTAGTAATTGTGCTGGACCATCATGGATTTCTCGTGATATTCTTTTCCGTTCTTCTTCTTGGGCTTCAATAATCCGAAGGCCAAAGTCTTGTCTCATTTTTGCATCTTCTAAAGCCTCTCCAATTCCCTTAATGTCACTTACAAGATAATTAGAGATGACGGTTATTTGAGAAACTAACACTTCCGCACGGTCAATTGTTTCTTGTAGAGCTAGTAACCGGCGTTCTAATTCGTCACGACGAAGACGTAGTTGTTTTTCAAGTTGGCTGTTCACCATATGTTTTGTTTGCAATTCATGTGCTTTTTCATACACATTGCGTACATCCTCTTCCGAATAAGCCTGGAAGTTTTTACTTACTTCGGAAAGTCTTTTTCTAGCTAATCTCGCCTGACTTTCTAATTTATCACCTTCATGAATGACATGATGGACTTGTTCTTTTATTTCTTTTAATTCTGCAATTAATGCATCATGATCGTGCCGGCATTGTTCCCCTATACGGAAAACTTCACTCTTACTTTGTTCAACCGTACTAATCATTTGTTCCACTATATAATCTAGTGATTTTACGTCTAACTTTCGTAATGGCATGCTTCCCTCAGGGGATACCCTCCCTTACGGATTAAATTTATTGTACCTGAATATATACAATTCACCTATTTTTAGAGATTCATTTTCGAAAAAACAATTCGAATAGACTAATAATAGAATAGAAAACGATTACGACCATACAGACTTATTTCCTAGACATTAGCAAAAAGACCTATTCTGTATAATCTACTTCACCTTCCATATTATAACATACATTTCTCACTTAAAATCCTTATTTATTACGTATTGCATCTATATATTATATCAAAATTTACAGATTAAAAAGCCTAACGGTGAAAATGTGATAGCTTTGAAATTTAATAGTAATAAATCTAAACTATTTGCCAATTTGCTTTTTTCTAACTAGGTAAATCACCAAATGAGGAATTCTTGAATAGGTTATTCAAAACTTTATTTCAGGAGGAACATCATGACCCCAAATTATTCTTATGCAAATCACAGCCATCTTGCTTGGCATGAAACTTTAGAAATACACGAGCTAGTTGCTTTTCAAGCAATTGGTTTAATGAGACTTAAAAAAACTTTTCCCAGCATTACGGATCCAACTTTAAAACAGTTGTACAAAAAATCGATAGCTGGTATAAGTAATAACCTTCAAGAGTTGCTAAAATTTTATCCTTTAGCTCCAACTACCGATCGACTTTTAGATGAACGTAAAGATTACCTACCATTTTTTTCTGGGGATCTTTTAGGCTTATTTAAAACCTCGGTAAGAAATTATTCTATTGCCATTACAGAAACAGCTACCCCCTCCCTTAGAGAGGTATTAACAAAACAATTAATGGCAGCAATTGATCTACATGGTCAAATATATAAATATATGTATGATAAAGGTTTTTATCCTTCTTATAATTTAAGGGAATTACTCCAAAATGATATGAACCTTGCAAATAAAGCTCTCTCTCAACAATTTTAATAGCCAGTACAACCTGGTATTCTTATTTCATTAGAATCGAGATGTTGAAATTGGTTAAATGGATTAATGTATCTACCTTAAAGCACGAATTAAAACTTTTTGATGGATCAAAGCTGATCAAAACATACCCTATTGCACTTGGAAAAATGTTAACACCGACACCAACTGGATCATATAAGATCATCAATAAACAACAGAATCCTGGTGGGCCATATGGAGCCTTTTGGATGGGACTATCCAAACCTCATTATGGGATACATGGAACTAATAATCCTGCCTCTATTGGGAAGAATGTGTCTGCTGGATGTATCAGAATGTACAATCAGGATGTATTAGATTTATCTTCTAGGGTCTCTATAGGCACAGACGTTGTCATTCACAAATAAAAAACTATTATGAATATAAACTTTGTTTTTTGTCATTCTATATCTATAGAGGTGAATGGCATTGCGATATAAATTGGAAAAATCAATTGAAGTGGGTGCATGGATCGCTACTATCTTATTACTTATAAAATTTGTGCCGAAAAAAAGAATGCGAGAAGCACAAGTAGCTTTTATGTTTAAGCATGTGATTACATGGATATTCGGATTACTTGTAGTAGAGAAAAATCTGATATCATACCCGCAACGACTGTTCTTTAAAAAAGCAATTAAGTCTAGTTTTACATTTGAATACTTTGTGTACCCTGCTTTATGCGCGTTATTTAATTTATATTACCCAGAAAGGAAGAATGCCATTAAAAAGTTTCTATATTATTTCTTCCATACAGGGATTATTACAGCTTTTGAAGCATTTGCAGTTAGGTATACAAAATTAATCAATTACCATAAATGGAGATGGTACTGGAGTTTTATTACGATTTGGATAACTTACTATATATCCCATCTTTACCACAAATGGTATTTTAAATTTGGTACATTTACGAAAGAGTAGAATCAACTACTCTTTTTTCATTCCTATAACCCTCATCCCCTCGATAAAGACAGTGACTATTATTTCATGTATAATTCACTTATATAGTATGATTTTCTTATCATTGCTGGGGGAGGAGTTCGCTCTATGCTTCCAAACTATCTTACTGTAAAAGAACATGGAGAACACGAAATTGTCATACAAAAATCGCGATTTATCGCTCATGTTAAACGTGCTGAAACAGAAAAGGAAGCACAAAATTTTATTCAGGAAATAAAAAAGCAACATTGGAATGCTACACATAATTGTTCTGCGTATATGATTGGTGAACATGACCAAATTCAAAAAGCAAATGACGATGGTGAACCGAGTGGTACTGCTGGAGTACCGATGCTAGAAGTTCTAAAAAAACGCAACTTAAAGGATACCGTTGTCGTTGTAACCCGGTATTTCGGTGGTATTAAGCTTGGTGCAGGTGGCTTAATTCGCGCATACGGAAAAGCAACATCCGAAGGAATTAATGCAGTCGGTGTTGTGGAACGGAAACTAATGGCCATCATGCATGTAAAAGCAGACTACACATGGCTCGGAAAATTAGAAAACGAAATTCGCTCATCCCATTACCTTTTGAAGGAGATTCACTACTCCGACCTCGTCGAAGTAGAAGTGTATGTAGAAGATGCCCAAACAGAAGCCTTTACTGAATGGATAACAGAACTAACAAATGGACAAGCGGCAATAAATGTAGGAAAAAACGAATACTTAGAAATAGATGTGGAATAATTTCTAATCGTTACTGATTTTAAAATGAGATTTCGCAAGGTACATAGCAAGGAAAATTACAAAACGCAGAGACACATTAAAGTCTCTGCGTTTCTTTTTTCTATATTCTTCTTAGAACTCAAATTTTATCTAAAACAGCCCAAGTTCTTCACCTTTAAGTTATAAAGGTTTACTCGCCTACCATACCGTCGTTATCTCGATCATCCATATATTTGTATAACCAATGATCACTCGTAATAGGCATTTTGAAACCAGCATCTTTTGCTTCTTTAATTGTCACCTTACCATTACCGTTCGTATCCACTCTAGAAACATCTTCTTTTGTGTTAGAAGAAGTTGAATCGTTTTTGTTTGTATTAGTTGGCTTGGATGGCTTCGGCTTTGGCTTAGTAGGCTCCGTTTTTGTTAAGCCTTGTGATTCGTTTACTTTATCAGGGTTTACATTGTCAAACTTGTCTACGACTTTGTTCCCCTTTACCGTATACGTATACTGATAACTGGAAGGAATGTGTGTTTTTGTATTCGGGTATGTGATAATTGCTTCAAAATTCGTAGCTCCACCTGCGTCTCGGATTACTTTTTCCATGTAGGCCTGATCACCATGTCGGTTAAGTGTACTATTTTGTGGGGTAATATTGTATGCATTTGATACCCCACCTAGAGAATCAGCAATGACATGTCCTTCATCTAAAACATCACTTTCAACACCAGGAACTTTTGCCTCATCGGAATAGTATCTTCCAGAAGATAAAACAGGTTCGTTCTTGTCATCTTGTAAAATGATTTTATCCGCAATGACACGTACTAGTTGCCCATGTTGATTCGTAAATGCCCAATATTCACGGTCTCCAAAGCCAATGTCAACAACGGCGTTAGGTTCACGAAAACCAGATAAATCACCACCGTCCACTTCCATAAGTGTATATCCCGGGAATAATTCATTTTTTGCTGGAGTTGGTGTTTCTTCTTCTACGGGATTATCAGCTGAAGTTTCCGTTTCCTCAGTTTCCTCAGTTTCATTATTTTCAGTTGTTTCAACCTCAGTTTCTTCCGTTTCATTATTCTCATTTGTTTCAACTGTAGCTACTTCTTTTTTACCTGTTTCAACATCTGGTTTGGTTGTATCTTCAACGCTCGTACATCCAACTAAAAAAATACTCAATAAAAATACGATTAAATAATTCATTCTTTTATGCATTTAGGTCTCTCCCATTGATGTTTAAATTTGTTTTGCTCAAAATGTGCAAGGTGGATTATCTTTTTTCAACCCACTGATATAGTATATTCTAAGAATCATATTATTGCAGTATATAGTTTTTTACAGTTTTTCTGGCAAAACAATTCTTTTATAGAAATTTATAGTACTTTCTAGAATCTATTTTTAAAAATAGCTCTGTTAAACTCTGTTGTTGATTTTCGCTCCTGTATACTCGCTTTCCGCGGGCACGGCCTCAGCTAACTTGGCAAAGAAAACCGCTTTGCCAAGTGGATCTTCAGCTCGTGCTATTCCCGCAGGAGTCTCGTGTACATCCGCTACAATCAACTAAGTTGTTAACAACAATGAACTATAACAGAGCCTTAAAAATAAGCAAAAAGACGAACTCTAAAACGAATTCGTCTTTTGTTTTTTGTTCTAACTTATTTTGTTGATACAGACGGAGTTGTAATAGATTGTACAAACTTCCGAAATGCAGCTTGACCGCTTTCCGTTCTTTTAAACACTCCAGCATGTTCCAACACCGTCGCGAAAATTTTGCCTACTTCGTCTCTTAATATTGGTTCAACATTATTGCTATTAAGTTCAGGGTAGTTCGCTTTTACTTGAATTGCCCAATCTGCATGTTTATCTGTTAATTCACTTGCACGCAGTTTTTCCTCATAATCCTCTGTTAATAAGTACTCCCCAACTAATTGCAACTCTTCTTTTAATCGTCCTGGAAGAACTGCCAGTCCCATTACTTCA
This sequence comes from Lederbergia graminis, assembly GCF_042655485.1. Classification (NCBI taxonomy): domain Bacteria; kingdom Bacillati; phylum Bacillota; class Bacilli; order Caryophanales; family Bacillaceae; genus Lederbergia; species Lederbergia graminis. The sequence goes on along the minus strand of NZ_JBHSMC010000010.1, from coordinate 146,469 downwards.
ATGAGTCCAATATTTTCCTTTTTAATATGTTGAACCTCTGCATGAGGATGAAAAATACCTGTTGGATGTTTCTCATTTGTACGATTATTACGCAATACGATATCAAACTCAAAATTTTCACCAGAGCGACGAACAATTGGAGTTACCGTATTATGTGGTGTTCCGTTTGTATCGGCAATGATTTCCACTTCTGGATCACTATAAGATTTCCACTGATTTGTAATATACTCTGCTAGATCAGCAACTTGTGCTCGATTTTTACCACGTAGGCGAATTACCGACATAGGCCAACGTACAATCCCCACTTCAATTTCTTCAAAACCTTTTACAGTAAAACTTTCTTCAATTTCTGCTTTTGCCATCGGGAAGGAATGATTCCCACCTTGAAAATGGTCATGGCTTAAAATGGAGCCGCCCACAATTGGCAAGTCAGCGTTTGATCCAACAAAATAATGAGGATATTGCTCCGTAAAAGCTAGCAATCTATTAAATCCATCCTTGGAAATTTTCATCGGCTTATGCTCGCTACTAAAAACAATCGCATGTTCATTGTAATAAACATAAGGAGAAAATTGTAAATACCAAGGCTCACCATCTAAATCAACCGGAATTATGCGGTGATTCTGACGAGCAGGATGATTTACTCGACCCGCATAGCCAACATTCTCTTTACATAGCAAGCATTCTGGATAACCAACCTTTTTCTGGTTCCTCTCCGCAGCTATTGCAACAGGATCCTTCTCCGGTTTTGATAAGTTTATCGTAATTTCCAAATCTCCATAAGCAGTTTTCGTGAACCAATGCTCATTTTTAGCAACTCTATCTGTGCGGATATAGTTAGAATCCTTGGAAAGATGATAGAAATACTTTGTCGCTGCTTCAGGACCACTTTCACGATATATTTGTGAAAATTCCTTAATAATCGTTGATGGTCTTGCAATGAACGCACCCATTATTTCTGTATCTAGTAAATCACGATACGTAACGGTATTATGAGGAAGTATGCCGTTTTCAGCAGCCCAATCTAAAATATCTGCTAATATTGCTGTTGGTGATTCATCATCTACTGGTTCAACAGAAACACTCTTCCAATCTTCCAATCCGAGGATAGCAAGTAAATCATTACGGACAAACTCAACATCAGCATCCTCAATCAGTTTCTTCCTTAAGCCATACTGAATGAGCTGTTCCAGTTTCTCATAAATCTTCATCATCTTGCCCTCCTTTTTATATATAGTAATTGATAGCAATCGTATTTGGTTTGGATGCGAGAGAATTTTCTGCGGGTTCGCGAGTATTTTCCTCGGTTTCGCGAGTATTTCTTCGGAATCGCGAGATTATCTTCATAATCGCGAATATATCTCTAGAATCGCGAGTATTTCTCCACAATCGCGAGAATAACTCCAGAACCGCGAATATAACCCTCAATCGCGAATATATCTTCACAATCGCGAGTATAACCCCACAATCGCGAGTATTTCTCCAGAATCGCGAGAATATCTTCACAATCGCGAGAATATCTCCACAATCGCAGAATATCCCCACAATCGCAGAATATCCCCACAATCGCGAGTATATCTTCACAAGCGCGAGTATTTCTCCACAATCGCGAGTATATCTCTACAATCGCGAGAATATCTTCAAAACCGCGAGAATAACTCCACAATCGCGAATATATCTCTAGAATCGCGAATATATCTCTAGAATCGCGAATATATCTCTAGAATCGCGAGTATAACTCCAGAATCGCGAATATATCTTCACAAGCGCGAGTATATCTCCACAAGCGCGAGTATATCTCCACAAGCGCGAGTATATCTCCACAAGCGCGAGTATATCTCCACAAGCGCGAGTATATCTCCACAAGCGCGAGTATATCTCCACAAGCGCGAGTATATCTCCACAAGCGCGAGTATATCTCCACAAGCGCGAATATATCTTCACAAGCGCGAGTATTTCTCCAGAATCGCGAGAATATCTTCAAAACCGCGAGAATAACTCCACAAGCGCGAGTATATCTCCACAAGCGCGAGTATATCTCCACAAGCGCGAGTATAACTCCACAATCACGAGATTAACTCCAAAATCGCGAGAATCTCCCGAGAGTAACTCCCTACTTGATAGCCAACTCCCGCTCCGAACCTATTTCTTAATATCCATCTGGATGTTTTTGGAACCAAGCCCAGGCGCTAGCGATCATTGATTCTAATGATGCGTGTTGTGGGTTCCAGCCAAGTTCTTGTTTTGCTTTTTCGGATGAGGCAACTAGTTGTGCTGGGTCTCCTGCACGTCTTGGTGCAACTTCTGCTGGAATTGGATGGCCCGTTACTTGACGTGCTGTTTCAATAACTTCTTTTACACTAAATCCATTGCCATTTCCGAGGTTGTATGTGCCGCTTTCTTCTGTTTTGCGTAATTTTTCAATTGCTAATATGTGCGCATCTACTAAATCCATTACGTGGATATAGTCGCGAATACATGTGCCATCTGGTGTATCATAATCCTCACCGAAAATTGAAATCTTCTCGCGCTTACCAAGTGCAACTTGTAAAATAATCGGAATTAAGTGTGTTTCTGGGTTATGGTCTTCTCCTATGATTCCATTTGTGTGGGCACCCGCAACATTGAAGTAGCGCAGAACTACATATTTGAGACCGTATGCGTTATCGCTCCACTTTAACATTTTTTCAATTGCTAGCTTTGTTTCACCATATGGATTCGTTGGATTTGTTTCTAATGTTTCTAAGATTGGAATTTCCTTTGGTTCGCCGTATGTTGCTGCCGTGGAAGAAAAGACAATCTTTTTCACATTGTGCTTATTCATAACTTTTACAAGTGAAATCGCTCCACCAACATTGTTGTCATAGTATTGAATTGGCTCCTTCACACTTACACCAACAAGTGAATCAGCAGCAAAATGCATGACTGCTTCAATATCATTTTCTGAGAACACTTTATCTAGAAAGACTTCATCACGTAAATCCCCTTCATAAAATAAGGCACCCTCTGTAATTGCCTCTTTATGTCCGGTTTGCAAGTTATCAACTACCACTACCTCTTCACCACGAGCTAATAACTCTGCAACTGCGTGACTACCGATATACCCAGCACCACCACAAACTAAAATTGCCATCTTAATTCCTCCTATTCCAAAATATAATCTGAGGCAGAAACTTACCCTTCGATTATTTCACGGGCTCCATCGCCGATTTGAACAACATAGAAATCAGCTTTTAAATCAGTAGCCAGTTCATACTTTTTACCAACATTATCGATAAAATCATGTAAATTTTCTTTCTTGATCAGGTTGATTGTGCATCCGCCAAAACCAGCACCTGTCATTCTTGCTCCAACTGCACCTTCATCCCATGCAGCCTCTACTAGTGCATCTAACTCTTTTCCTGTTACTTCATAGTCATCTCGCAATGAAACATGAGATGCGTTCATTAATTGACCAAACGCATCAAGGTCCCCTGCTCCCAATTTTTCAACGGCAGCGATTGTGCGTTGGTTTTCCGTCACAGCATGTGTCGCACGCTTACGGTCTGTTTCATCCGTAATAAGATGTTTATTTTCTTCAAACTCCACTTCTGAAAGTTCTCCAAGCGATTGAATTTCTAGCTTAGCTTGTAGCTGAGATAAAGCTCGCTCACACTGACTACGTCTTTCATTGTATTTAGAATCAGCCAATCCACGACGCTTATTCGTGTTTGCTATTACGAGTATATGGTCATCCATCTGTAATGGGCTGTATTGATAATCAAGTGTCTGGCAATCTAGTAAAATAGCATGATTTTCTTTCCCCATTCCGATTGCGAACTGATCCATAATTCCACAGTTGACACCGATAAATTCATTTTCGGCTTTTTGTGAGAGTTTTACCATTTTAATCATATCTACATCTAATTGTAGCAGTTCTTTAAAAATTACTGCTGTCACAAGTTCTATAGAAGCAGATGAGGATAAACCAGCACCGTTTGGAATATTACCATAATAGACAACATCCACTCCATATTGTAATTCTAAACCACTTTTTTGAAAAACATCTGCAACACCTTTCGGGTAATTCGCCCAATCATCAGCTTCTGTATACACCAGTTGTTCTAGATCAGATTCTATAATACCAATTTCATCAAAATTAACCGAATAAAAACGTAATTTTTTATCATTTCTTTTTCTAGCTACAGCGGTTGTACCTACATCAAGTGCACATGGGAATACATGACCACCATTATAATCAGTGTGCTCCCCAATTAAATTAACGCGTCCAGGTGCAAAGAATTGACGAATTTCTCCTTCTTCACCGAACTTTGAAATGAATACCTGCTTAAGCTCCTCAAACTTCACAACATATCCCACCCTCAAAATTTTTATCTATAAAACACTTAATTAATTAATTTAACTTACTTACTATGTTATAATAAATGTAAGCGATTTGCAATCAATTTTTACAAGAAAAAAGCAGGATGTTTTAGGGGTAAAACATTCGCCCCAAGTACTTTCCGCCTTTAGTTAGCCAAAGAAAAAACAGAAGGCACTGGTCATCGACAACTTTAATACCGTAGACTAATATAGAAGAAAAACGATGATAAAACTTAGAGATAAACAATAAGAAAAAGGATATGATTTTTTTATGGAAAAAGGTAGTTTTAAATGGATGAAATCACTTAATAGATCAATTGTTTTAAATATAATACGTACACAAGGTCCAATTTCTCGTGCAAAAATAGCAAGAGTATCGAAATTAACGCCACCGACTGTAAGTAGCCTCGTCAATGAGTTATTGGAATCAGAGCTTGTAATTGAAAGTGAACAAGGAAAATCGCTCGGTGGTAGAAAACCTACTATGTTAATCATTAATAGCAACCGTTTCTACATTATAGGAGTTGATATCGGACCGAAAAAGATTCGTGCTGCTTTAACGGACTTATCCGGCGACTTAGTTGAAGCGGTTGGTAACACTATTCCTCATGCGATTGACGAAAATGAATTGGTTATTTTATTAAAAAAATCAATATCAAAATTAATTGAATCACATCAGAATAAAGAGATCATTGGAATTGGTGTTGGAATGCATGGGGTTGTCGATGTCGCAACAGGTACAAGTGTGTTTGCCCCTAACCTAAACTTAAGAAATATTCCTTTAAAAGAGGAATTAGAAAAGGAATATAATGTGCTTGTAAAAGTAGATAACGATGTGCGAGCTATGGCATTTGGGGAGTATTGGTATTCCGATGTGGAAACGAGTAAAAATATGGTGACGGTAAATATTGGACATGGTGTCGGTGCGGGAATCGTACTAAATGGTGAGCTTTTTCACGGAGATCACTTTTTAGCTGGTGAGATTGGCCATATGACAATCGACGTAGCTGGTCGCAAATGTACATGTGGTAATACTGGTTGCTGGCAGACACTCGTTTCTGGTCCTGCCATTGCTGAGATTGCCAAAGAAAAAAGTGTTCAACATCCAGAAACAGATATCCTTTCATTAGTGAACGGTGATGTGGATAAAATAAATGGGGAAACGGTATATAGTGCAGCAACAAATGGGGATGCACTGGCGATTGAAATTTTACAAGAAGCTGGAGATGTTATTGGGATTGGGCTCACCAATCTCATCCATATGTTGAATCCGGAGAAAATTATTATTGGTGGTGGAGTTGCAAAAGCGAGTGAGTTTATTTTGCCTCGTGTTAAAGATACGATAGCGAAAAGAGGTATTACGAATCAAGCGAAATCCACATTGATCTCGTGTTCCAAACAAGGTAAAAATGCCACAGCTATGGGTGCAGCAGCTTTAGTACTTGGAGAAATATTCGAGGGCTCCACTCCAATTGTTGAATGAATATTGTAGAAAAACTACTTGGATGGGACAAGTAGTTTTTTTATCTTTAACTAATACTTCCTTTGCAATTACATGTTTCAGTCACGATTTGCATTTCTAGTCATATACCTATTATGATAATGCTTTTTGGAGGGACGCCTATGGAAGTCAGAGTTAGACCTGGAGACATGCTTTGGCACTACAGTCAGTTATTTTTTATACCAACCGTTTTAATCATTGATTCCAACCCGGGCATTAATCCCTATGCTCTGCAAGTTGGCCAAACGGTTACAATTCCTGGTTTTACTGAAACTTCATATACAGTTCGACCTGGAGATACTTTTTGGAAAATTGCTCAATCTCGCTATTTAAGCATCGATGCTCTTCAACTTTTAAATCAACAAGTAAATCCTAATAATTTGCAAGTTGGCCAAACAATCAGCCTCCCGGAAAGGGTAACTTCATTAATTGTTAACCCTCAAGCACACTACGATTTTACCCGCATGCAGGCTGATTTGGAAAAATTACAATCCATATATCCATTTATCACAAGACGTAGCGCTGGAAATAGTGTTCTCAACTTACCTTTGTATGACATTCGTGTCGGTAAAAGTGACCGTAAAGTACAAATGAACGCCTCCTTCCACGCCAATGAATGGATAACAACACCTGTATTAATGAAATTCCTAAATGAATATTTATTAGCACTCACGAACAGTTATTTAATGAGTGGTGTCGATCCATTAATTATGTATGAACGTTTTCAATTATCTGCAATACCAATGGTAAATCCAGACGGAGTGAGCCTTGTCTTAAATGGTCCACCATCAGGTCTTGAAAATGAACTCATTAATTTAAATAATGGTAGCCGTGATTTTTCTGGATGGAAAGCAAATATACGTGGTGTCGACTTGAATAAACAGTTCCCTGCCCTTTGGGAAATTGAACGAGATCGAAAACCAAAAGAGCCCGGACCACGTGATTTCCCAGGAACGCAACCACTATCCGAACCAGAAACGCAGGCAATGGCAAACCTCGTACGAAATGAAAGCTTTGACCGCCTGCTTGCCTTACACACGCAAGGCCAAGAAATTTATTGGGGATTCGAAGGACTCGAGCCACCAGAATCAGAAGTACTGGCAACTGACTTTGCAAATTTAAGTGGCTACCGTTCTGTACGATATGTAGATAGCTTCGCAGGCTACAAAGATTGGTTCATCCAAGACTTCCGCAGACCTGGCTTTACATTAGAACTCGGCATCGGCCAAAACCCACTCCCAATCTCACAATTTGATGAGATTTATAGCCATATACAACCTGTACTCGTCAGAGCGTTACTTTAAAACTAATAAAACCGGTAGAGAAACGTGAATAGTTTCTTTACCGGTTTTTCGGTGTTGGATTAGAATGGGAAGGTGATTTTTGGATGAGGATGTTATGTGGAGGGCGTCATGACTGGATGGATGCTGGTTGTTGGGTGAAAATGGCATGAGGGGGATTATCTTGAAGGATTTTAGCTTGATTGGTGGATGAATGCGTCTTGAGAGGGATTTTCATGACTAGTTTGTACTTAATTCTTGGGTAGAAACGTCTTGACAGAGCTTATCATGACGCATTTTACCTGAATTCTTGGATGAATACGTCTTGAGGGAGTTTATCATGACTGGTTTGTACTTGATTCTTGAGTGGAATCGTCTTGAGAGGGCTCATCATGACGGATTTGGAGTTAATACTTGGATGGAAACGTCTTGAGGAGGCTTATCTTGACTGATTTTACCTCGATTCTTGGACGAAAACGTCTTGAGAAGTATCCAATTTTACATTTCTTCATTTTTTCAGCTTTCAAATGTTGATTTGATCGTATCTAATAGACATTTCGGCCTCCATTCCTCACCCAAACGTCCATTTGAACCTTCCTATCAGACATTTCCTCCTCCATTCCTCACCCAAACGTTCATTAGAGCCATTCTATCAGACAGTTCCACCTTCACCTCTTAACCAAATGTCCATTAGAACGTCCCTATTAGACATTTCAGCCTCCATCCCTCAAACAAACGTCCATTAGAACGCCCCTATTAGACATTTCCCCCTCCACTCGCAAACAAAATGTCCTTTAGAACGCATCCATCAAAAAACTCCATCATTAATATTCTTTTTGTAACTTCCTCTTACGATATTCCATATATACTCTGGCTAAAGTAAGTGCGATGATGGCGCCAAGTGAGTCAATTCCTACATCTATAATAGATCCTGTTCGGCTTGGTATAAAAGCCTGGTGCAGTTCATCTGTGGCTGCATATACAGTAGTTAGAATCCATGGCCAGACGTACTTTTCTCTATCAAAGCATTGGTAGATTAATAATGCTAATACACCAAATGCGCTTAAGTGAACACTTTTGCGAAAAAGGAAATTTAATGTTGCTGCTTGCTCTGGTGTTAGTTTTAAAATTTCCGCTATAAATGATTTTGTACTATTTCCCGTCATAGATGGAGAAGCTGTTGCGATAAAAATCGCTGCACAGTACAGAATCGTTATGACTATCCAAATATGTTTTTTCTGCATGATACTATCCTTTTTTCTTTATATTATACGCTTGTGTGAATTTGGATTTCAATAGAGTTGCAGATTACGATTATTTGCAATCGTTGTCATGTCAATGCTATTATAAAGGCTACATATCTAACCTTGGTGGTGAATACATGAGTTACTATCAACTACAGCTTCACCCTGTTTGGGAAGAAAAACTCCCAGAAGAAGAGATTTTAGCTTATAAAAAGTTAGCCGAGACGCAAACCATAAACACTAATGGCATCACCAACACAGTTGTGCGTGCAACATATAAAAAGAATGGTGGCTTTTCTGCTACTATCCTAATAAATAACGGGTTAAACCAACAATTAGCACTAGAAGATGTGAAGGTCACTGTGTTAGATGCTAAAAGTGAAGTAATTGCAGAAGCAGCTTTTTCACCTAACCTACATATCGATTCATATCATTCACAACCTTGGTCCTTTGTATTTTCAAAAGACACTGTTCAACGCTATGATGCAGATTTACAACATTGGAGTGTCCAACTTCATACAAATATATAAGGGGGATTTTTCATGATTAACGTTTTATTTGTTTGCTTGGGAAATATTTGCCGCTCTCCAATGGCGGAAGCAAAATTTCGTGATATGGTGAAAAAAGCAGGATTGGAAAATGAGATTACAGTAGATTCTGCTGGGACTTCCTCTTGGCATATTGGTGCACCACCACATAAAGGAACCCAATTAAAACTAAAAGAGTATGGGATTAGTTTTGAAGGTATGAAAGGGCGCCAACTTACTAAAGATGACTTTGAAAAGTTCGAATACATAATAGGTATGGACGAAAGCAATATTGCTGATATTTATGAAATGACAGGTCAACCAAACCATCCAAAGATTATTCGACTTTTAGATTTAACCGATAAAAAAACTGATGTCCCGGATCCTTACTACACAGATGACTTTCAAGAAACATATGACCTGGTTGAAGAAGGATGCACTAAGCTTTTAGAGAAAATTATTGCAGATTATAAAATTTGAATTAAAGCTGTCCCATCGAATCATAATTTAGATTCGGGGGACAGTTTTTTGTTGAAGTAGCAAGAATTTTCGTTCCCTATATTTACCAACTTGCATAATTGAAAAATTTAACACCAAACTATCCGTCACCCATATAAAAAACAGGCGAAAACACTTCGCCTGCTTTTCTCTTAAACTATTATTTTTGTCCTAAACTGGCAATGTTTGAAAGGGGTGCATCTAAGTCTGTTAGTGACTCCGCAACAAAGATTCTAATTTCATAACCAGAATTATTTCCAGGCATCATGAAACCACCAGTTATTGTTTCCTTAACCCCGGCAGGTATTGCTTTCGTAAGACCTGATATGTTAACAATTTCACCTTTTTTGTTATATAGAGCAATAACTACAGTAACCGTTTGTTCTTCATGTGTATGATTACTTACGTCAGCACTTGCGGTAACTAGTCCTTTTTTCGGTAGTTTGCTAATTTCATTTCCTTCCGCATCTTTGAAAACAGGATTAGTAACTTTGTAATCCTCACCGGTTACGATAACCGTACGCCTTACTGTTTCTGCTTCATTCTCATCTGTATCAACGACATCATATGTTAACGTATATGTTCCAATAAAATTAGTATCCACTTTCCCAGTAACTCGAATCTTATCTGAAATATCTCCATCAAATTCATCAATTGCGGTTGCTCCAGGATCAATGAAAGTATCACCTACTGCTACTTCCATCGTAGCATCACCTAATAAGGTAATCTTAGGAGGATTTATATCAGTTTCGGAAAGACTATACGCATCTGCTTGTATCCACGTATCACCATTCACTGCATGCATTCCAGTAAAAATAGTTACCTGTTCATTTTCTCCAGAATTAAAGCGCACAGTCAGCTTTTCATATCCAGCATGATGGCCAAATTGCAATTCACTTAAAATTCCTCCAGCAGAATCTCTTACACCAAAAAATCCTGCAACGTTATTTGGCGAAGTTCGAATCCACCCTTCGAATTTATAATCGGTATTCGGTTCAACGTCTACAGATTGTTTGAACGCATTCCAACCTCCATCATTTCGCAAATATAAATTATTGTAGCCACTATATGCTGCGCCAGTACTTAAATCAATACCACCCTTCTCTTCTCCCTCAAGTATCCATGGCGAAGAAACTTCATGTGTTGTTTGTTTTTCAAATGATGGATCTTCTAGTAAATTAACTTTCGCTCTTTTAACATCCAAGGTAGAATGCATCAATACGACATTATATGGCTGCCACAGTGACATTACGAAGTACAGATCTTTACCGTCCATTGACCACGGATGCATATAGCCACCATATAATTGTGGGAATTCCGCACCCGTTGCTACTGTTACTTCTTCGGACCAGCCATGTGTTAAATGATCCGAAGTTCTAATGACCATTGCATAGCTATTTATATTTAAATACATCAGAATATACTTATCGTAATATGAATTATACATAATCGACATTTCACTCATAGGCGCATCAATTATAGAAACCGACGCGGATTCATCATTAACCCAGTCAGATCCATTCCAGTACTCATAGCTTTCTTTCACTAACATATCTTCTTCTGGCACTCTAGCGATATGCGCTGCATATTTTCTATCTGTACGAGAACCAATCATATAAACATAGCCATCTTCTTTTATAAATGAGGCAAAGCCAAAATTACTATCCGTTTCCCATTTAACATCAGAATAAGTCCAAGTTTGACCTTCGTCATCAGAATAAGCAATTCCAGCATGGTTAATTGTCCAGTTATTCCAATTTCTCAGTTGAAAATAGTGGATATAGTGGCGATCCCCTACCGTTACACCAGCATTTGGGATTACAGTACCATCGCCAGTCCCAGATATGTCTTTCTCTGAAAAAAGAATTTCCTTTGCATAATCATCTCTGCCTTCTTCTGTAATCATAGACGAGAACGCAAGTCCATCAGATAAATCGGTGTCATGCGAGATTGCTAGTACATTAGCTCTCCATCCTTCATAAGTACCACCGCCACCGGAGCCTCCCCAACCGTCATCCCAAGAATCACCGAAAGCAATCATTACCTTCTTATCATTCGGGTCTGTTGTAGCATCCCAAATAACGCCTAAATCAGTCGCTCTTAATCCCCATCTTTCATGAGTTTGGTTTGGATTTGGAATAGTTTCTCCTTCAAGCGTTGGACCTGTTACTCTCGCAATTGTTTTTGCTTTTGTAGCAGTTAATTCAAATGATTCCGGAAGATCTTGTTGTTGTGTAACTGCAATGGATGGTGATGGAAATGGTGGAATCGCTAAAGAAATAATCATTAGTGCAATTACGATAATAAAGCGAGTGGAACGACGATTCTTACTGTTCAATTATTCTTCCCCCTAATAAAATTTTGTTATTGCTTCTGTCTTTTCTAATTAACTAAGTGGTACCTCTTTTAAATAGACTTAGAATGTTGCATCACTCCTTTCATTTAATATTTTTTGGTAAAAAGTACTTAATAGGTAGTACTTCCCTATTTCCAATCCGAATGATAACGTTTACATTTTTATCGAAGAGAATTATATATTTATTTTATTAAAAAACTTATCCACAGAATTAAGTCATATCCTCTTATACAATTCACTTAAAGAAGGAAAATCCCTCTATCAATTTATAATTTCATCCTAAAGTCCTTCCAACAAATAGGACTTATTATCAATTTCAGTAGAAACATCAGCCCTATATTCCTATTAATCAACAACCTTTGCACACACTAGTTACAAACTCTTTTACTGATAATCAAAATTTTAAGACTGTTCATCTACCTTACTTTTATGCTCCATTCCTTTTACTAGCCATATTAACACCAAAATTGGTCTTCATTTCATATAAAAAAACAGGCCAAGTGTTTTCGCCTGTTTTTCTCTTAAACTCTTATTTTTGTCCTAAACTAGCAATGTTTGAAAGTGGTGCATCTAAGTTTGTTAGAGACTCTGCAACAAAGATTCTAATTTCATAGCCAGAATTATTTCCAGGCATCATGAAACCACCTGTAATTGTTTCTGTATTTCCGGAAGGTACTGCTTGTGTTAGCCCAGAAATATTTACTAATTTACCCTTCTTATCATATAACCCAACTACAACTGTCACTGTTTGCTCTTCTTTTGTATTATTGCGTACATCTACACTTGCAGTAACAAGTCCTTTTTTCGGTAGTTTGCTAATTTCATTGCCTTCCTCATCTTGGAATTTAGCATTGCTCACCGTATAGTCATCACCAGTTACAATAATAGTACGTGTAACAGTTTCTGCCTTATTACCATCTGAGTCTGTTACATCGTAAGTTAGTGTATAAGTTCCGATAAAGTTTGTATCTACTTCACCGCTTACTTGTATTTTTTCTGATAAGTCACCATCAAATTCATCTATTGCTGTTGCTCCTGGATCTACGAATGTATCACCTACAGGAACTTCTATCGTTTCATCACCATTTAGTGTAATTACTGGAGGATTTATATCAGTTTCTGTTAATTTATATGCATCTGCTTGAATCCATGTATCGCCATTAACAGCATGCATTCCAGTGAAAATTGTTACCTTATTATTGTCACCGGAATTAAAGCGTACTGTTAGCTTTTCATAGCCTCCGTGAGAACCGAATTGAACTTCACTCATTATTCCACCAGAAGCATCTCGCACTCCGAAATATCCAGCAGTGTTATTACCAGAAGTCCGTACCCAACCTTCAAATTTATAGTCGGTATTTGGTTCCACATCTACTGTTTGTGTAAATGCATTCCAACCAGCTTCATGACGTAAATACAAATTTTTGTTCCCACTATACGCAAGACCATGAAGATCAATTCCCCCCTCCTTTTCCCCTTCTAATTGCCAAGGTGCAGAAACTTCATTTGTTGTTTGTTCTTCGAATGACGGGTCACTTAATAAATTTACTTCGTCGCGTACTTTTTGAGCATCTAATGTAGAATGCATGAGTACAACATTATATGGACCCCACAAGGACATTACGAAATAGAGATCTTTTCCATCCATTGACCATGGATGCATATATCCACCATATAATTGTGGATGTTCCGCTCCAGTAGCAACAACTACTTCGTCTGACCAACCGTGTGTTAAATGGTCAGATGATCGTATAACCATTGCATAGCTATTAACATTTAAATACATGAGAATGTACTTGTCATAGTAGGAATTATACATTATAGACATTTCACTAATAGGAGCATCGACTATTACGGCAGATGCTGATTCATCATTTACCCATTCAGATCCGTTCCAATATTCATAGCTTTCTTTCACTAACATATCTTCTTCAGGTACTCTAGCTAAATGAGCAGCATGGTTTCTACCTGTACGAGCACCAACCATATAAACATAACCATCTTCTTTTATAAAAGAAGCAAAACCAAAATTACTATCTCCATCCCATTGCACATCAGAATATGTCCAGTTTTGTCCTTCATCATCTGAATAAGCAATTCCTGCATGGTTTATTGTCCAACCATCCCAAGTTCTTAATTGGAAGTAGTGGATATAGTGGCGATCGCCAACTGTTACACCTGCATTAGGAATAACGGTAAAATCACCATTACCAGATGTATTTTTCTCTGAAAATAGAATTTCCTTCGCATAATCATCTCTTCCTTCTTCTGTAATCATGGAAGAGAATGCAAGACCATCGGATAAATCCGTGTCATGTGAGAGAGCTAATAAATTAGATCTCCAACCTCCACCTCCGCCACCGAAGCCTCCCCAACCGTCGTCATAAGAGTCTCCAAAGGCAATCATTACTTTCTTATCTTCAGGATCAGTAGTAGCATCCCAAATAACCCCTAAGTCAGTTGCTCTTAATCCCCATCTTTCATGTGTTTGGTTTGGATTTGGGATCGTTTCCCCTTCTAGAGTTGGGCCAGTTACTCTAGCAATCGTTTCTGCCTTTGTTGCGGTTAACTCAAATTTTTCTGGAAGCTCTTGTTGTGTAGTTGATTCTGGAAGATCTTGCTGTGTTACCGCAAAAGATGGTGATGGAAATGGCGGTATTGCTAAAGATACAATCATAATAATTAATACGATCATCGAACCAATTGAACGTCTTTTCTTTGAATTCACATTTTCTTCCCCCTTGTATTCATATAATTAAATGAACGAATTATATTTAGATAAAAATCTTTATCATACCAGTAAACGTTTACACAGTAATTCTCCTCCTTCTTCGATTTCATCTACTATCTGCTATTTAAAACAGTTCTGCTTTGTGATAACGTTTACATATAAAATATAAAAAATAGTGCTATCCAACTCTACAACACATTAGTAAACGCTATCATTTTTTGTCTTCCAATTCATTTTTATATAATTCGTCCAATTATACAATTCTCTCCATCTCAAGAAATTCCTGTTGTTATTTGAAAAATAATCCAAAAGACCTAGCACGATAAGTATTAAATACCCAAAAAAAGAGTAGGAATTTTTCTCCCTACTCTCCTGATGGTTTATCTAAAATAGTATCAATATGAACTGGCACTCCAAAGTTCGGTGTACCGTCTTCATTCCAAGTAAATTTCTGCATTCTCACATTTCGATCCCAACCAGAATTAATCTCTTTTGCAGCATGGTATACAATCCAATCTTCTGTTCCATCTGCTGATTTAACAAAACTATTATGGCCTGGCCCCCACACTTCGTTTTCTGGACTATAGGCAAAAACAGGCTGTTGACTCTTTTCCCAAGCTGCTGGATCAAGTGGATCATCGCCAACGAATGTTAACATTCCTAAAGAATATGTGTTTGTCCAACTGCCACTTGCAGAGTAAATTAAGAATAATTGCCCTTGTTCATTTCTCAATACTTGTGGCCCTTCTTGGACTTTTGGTGTTGTGTTAGCCTCCCAGGATAACTCAGGTCGAGAAATTTCTACACGTTCCCCACTAATTGTCCATGGATTGGACATAGGAGCAATATATGTATTTTGGCTAACGTTCACGTCGCCTTCCCATCCTGACCAGACAAAGTATGATTTCCCTTCGTGTTCTAACACTGTTCCATCAATCGCCCATTTATTCGACGGATCGGTAATTTGTCCATATGTTTCTTCTGTTCCTTCTGGATAATCGTATGGACCCCATGGATCCTCGCCTTCCGACTCTAATACATACATTCGTTTATCATCATTCTCAACAGAAGCAGCGTAATAGATATACCATTTTCCATCAATAAAATGATGCTCTGGTGCCCATATCGATCCACTATTCGGTGCACCTGGAGATGGAGACCAAACAATTTTCCTCTTAGCTAATCCAATGTCTACTAATGTTTCTGATTTCCAAATCGTTATATTATTACCAGTTGTATGTGTGTAGTAATATAGTCCGTCAGTATGCTTCACAACCCAAGGATCCGCTCCATTCCATGCAATTGGATTTCGGAACTGATGTTCATTTGGTTGTGGTATTTCTACTTTCTCGTCTTCTTTTTCATTCTCTTTTTCTTTCTCTTTATTCTCATCAATATCTTTCTGTTCTGTTTTATCCTCATCTGTATTAGCTGTATCTCTATTTTGTGCCAGGAAGTATCCTGCAGTTAAAATAACCATCAGCAATATTACAGATGTGGCGATTTGCATTAATTTATTTTGCCTCATAATATCCCCTCTTTTTTACATATCCCTTTTTTTATATAATTCTATGAATCATCGTAAAATCCTTTTCTTAAAAAAGAATAATGCTCTTTCACATTTGTGTAAAAGAGCATTCATTCCTTTAAAGTGCTGTATAGCCACCATCAATTGTGAATACTGATCCAGTTGCAAATGAAGAAGCATCTGAAGCTAAGTAAAGGGCAATTGCTCCTAATTCTTCAGGGTTTCCAGGGCGGCCCATTGGCGTCATACTTAACCATGTATCCACTTCGCCACCACCAGATTCAAAGAACTTCTTCGTTAATTCTGTCTTCATGTAACCAGGTGCAATTGTGTTAACTCGAATATTGTGTTTCGCCCATTCCATTGCTAAGCTCTTTGTTAGCATAATAACTCCAGCTTTTGATGCATTATATGAAGCTTGGCATTGTGGTGTATTAACAATAATTCCAGACATCGAAGAAATATTCACGATAGAACCTTTCTTCTGCTCAATCATCACTTTTCCAACCGCTTTAGATACTAGGAATACACCATTCAGGTTAATATCAATGACTTTATACCAGTCTTCGTAGGATGTTTCTTCTGCTTTTCCATTAATGACAATACCTGCATTATTAAATAAAATATCGATTTTCCCGAAGCGCTCTACCACTTTTTCAACCATGGCATTTACTTCGTCCTCTTTCGTTACATCCATTTTAATCGCTATTGCTTCAATACCTTCATTCTCTGCTAGTTCTTGGGCAGTCTTTTCAGCTGCTTCCAAATTAACATCAGGAATGACAATATTAGATCCTGCCTGAGCTAATGCAGTTGCCATTGCTTTACCAAGGCCTGTTGCTGCACCAGTTACAATTGCTACTTGACCTTTAAGATTGAATTTGTCTAGTACTTTCATCTTTTTATCCTCCTTAATATCAGCATAGTAAACTATTTATCTTTTAAATAGAATTTCTCCAAGTGATGCAGCTGCTGCTCCATTCCCCCAGTCGAAAATAGTGAACTCACCTGCAATGTCAATATTTTCTCCATGGTGTGCATTTTCCATCGTAAAGCCATAATCTTTTTCAGTAAAATGAGGGAATGTTTTATCAAACAATGCCTTTACTTCTGGATTTTCCGGACAGTACATCATATAGAATGATGCTTTCATTGCCCAGTAACTACGGTATTTGTACTCTTCTTTATTCGTTAGTTTGTAATAATCAGCAAATGTGATAGCAATTAAGCTTTGACGTGCGTCGTTCCATTCATCATCTGACGTCATAACGCTATACCCACCTAATACTGGCTGGTTCAAATATTCTGGGTTCCAAATTGCTTGATACAAGGAAAGCTCCGCCAATACTTGCTCCCCAGCATCTAGATACTCTTGTTTTTTCGTAACAATATACAATTCTTTCAATGCTTCTGCTGTCCAGTAAATTGAGAAGTTACATTGATTGTATAAGCCGCTCCGCTTATCTTTCACTCCATATTGTTTTCCTTCCCACTCTCTTGCGCAAGACCAATATGTTTCAAAATCTTCCCAACGACCTTCTGGAATTACATCATTTATTACGAATTGCATCCCTTTTTCAGCTGCTCGCAAATATTGGTCTTCTTTCGTAATTTCATATAGTTTCGTTAAGAACCAGACATGCATCGATGTTTCTGGACTATCCTTCAAGAAAGGAGAAATGTCACCAGTCTCTTCATGCACCCATCCTGGGAAACTACCATCTTCTCCTTGAAGTGTTAGTAATCTCTTCGCATAATTCGTTGAATAATCTAAGAGAGATGGATCTTTTTCCAGATCTGTATACCATTTCAGCATCCAAATACATGTCCAAGACATATCTAATAAATGCGCATAGTTATCATGATTGACTGGCCTACGATCGGAATGACCCCAATTCCCTGTATCCCATTCATTATCTGCTCCTGCCCAATATACAGACGGGAATAATCCATCTGTTTGCGGTGCAGATAAAGCGAAGTTTTTCGTTAATTCTGCTCGACGAATTAAATCATTATCTTTTCGCATTTCTCCCCAAAGTCGGTAACCATATGCACTACGAAGGCTAGAGAACCAAGCTTGATTCCAAATACTTTTCTTCTCTCTCCAGCTATCTTCATTACCAAGCCCAGGAGTTTGCGCAGCTCGTACAATGAACACACTTCCGCCAACTTTTTGTCCATCTAAATCAAATTCTTGCCACACAATCGGTTCCCAGCGATTAAATGCCCAGTCATACGTGTAATCAACATAAAGCTCTAATTCTTTTAATGCATCCTTTTCTGTTGAGGCTTGTACCATTCGTTTTTTCGCAAATCTTTCCCAAAGGAAATCTGTCACTCTTGTATAATTCCTTTTTTCTGTTACCCCTTGCCACTGGACTAAATAAAAACGAAATAGTAACTGTCCCTTTTCTACTGAAATTGGTTTATCAATTCTGCGATGATAAACATGGAATATCTTCTCATAGTGTCCTAGGCCATAAAATAAACTTCTGTCTGGCTCAACATAATCCATTACATGTGGAGCAATTCTATTTTCATCTAAAAAATCCAAATCTGGAACAAGAGCAAAAAGCTCTTCGTCATTTTCAAATATCATGGCAGGTGATTGGAAAAACAAATCCCCAATAACCATATCTTCGAATGGAGACAAATGTGGTTTCCAAGTACAGTTAGCGGTTTCATTTTTCAGTACCATATCTACTTGCGCTTGAGAAACTTCAGTTGCATTACCATTCCAAAATGCCTCCACTACAGCAACTCGTTTACCATTTTCGTCTTTCTCCTCTGAAACTATTACATTCAAATCATCATTATTATTAATCTCAATCCAACTATCCAACCAATTAGGAAGAGTTATGCTCATCCCAATCCCTCCTACACCACATTTTGTATGTGTAATCGTTTACACAATTAAACGCTTTCAATACCATTTTACCGTTTCTCTATAAGGATTGCAAAGGAAATAAAGGTATTTTGCTTAATGCTATAGA
Organism: Lederbergia graminis; assembly: GCF_042655485.1. NCBI lineage: Bacteria > Bacillati > Bacillota > Bacilli > Caryophanales > Bacillaceae > Lederbergia > Lederbergia graminis. The sequence continues at coordinate 127,449 of NZ_JBHSMC010000010.1, read as the reverse complement.
AACTTTATAAAAATTCAATTTTGATTCCCATTTGAAAGTATTATAGATTTTTAGGAATCAAAACACCTCTTTGATTCCCATTTCATAAATAAAATGACTTTGCGGGAATCAAAACACCTCTTTGATTCCCGTTTCATAAATAAAATGGCTTTGCGGGAATCAAAACACCTCTTTGATTCCCATTTCATAAATAAAATGACTTTGTGGGAATCAAAACACCTCTTTGATTCCCGTTTCATAAATAAAATGACTTTGTGGGAATCAAAACACCTCTTTGATTCCCGTTTCATAAATAAAATGGCTTTGCGGGAATCAAAACACCTCTTTGATTCCCGTTTCATAAATAAAATGGCTTTGCGGGAATCAAAACACCTCTTTGATTCCCGTTTCATAAATAAAATGGCTTTGTGGGAATCAAAACACCTCTTTGATTCCCGTTTCATAAATAAAATGACTTTGTGGGAATCAAAACACCTCTTTGATTCCCGTTTCATAAATAAAATGACTTTGTGGGAATCAAAACACCTCTTTGATTCCCGTTTCATAAATAAAATGGCTTTGCGGGAATCAAAACACCTCTTTGATTCCCGTTTTAATAATTAAAAGGCATTACGGGAATCAGTTAATTTATGTTAGGGCTTTAGTTAAAAGTTAGAATGGCCATTTAATGAATGCATACATTCACATAAGCACTCGTCGACTTTAAGATTTCACTATCAACACATCTAGCCCATCTATTATTACTTCCCCTGAAACATTCTTTTCTTTAATCACATCAAAGCCATTTTCTTGTACAGTAACTGCCGTAGGTTCTCGGTTAATGTTTATATAGAATGTGTATCGGACATTTTCATTTACACGACTGCTTACAAATATACCCTTTGGCAATGTTCCATTCGGTATCCCAAGCTCATTTACTATGTCTGTCAAAAAGTCACTCGCAAATTCATCACTACCCATTACTCCTACATAGTAAACAGTACCATTTCCATATTGATTTTTTGCCACTGCTGTTCTACCAGCATAGAATTTTTGTTTATATGTTGCTAGAGATTCAGCCGTATTTGTTTCAAGCATGTCTAGCCATACTTTTACTGGATACTCTTTTCCATTATAAAAAATAGAGTTTGCATAACGATCTGGTAAAACTTCAAACTCATCAATAATTAATCCTGCTAGTTCAGCCAATTTTCCTGGCCATGGTTCCTCAATCGTGACATTTGCCCAATCCTTCATACCACTTCTAGCACCTATTATTAAACTTCCACCATTCTCAACGTAAGATTTTATATTTTCATAGATTTCATCACTCACCATGGCCATGGATGGAGCAATTACTACCTTATACTTCGATAAATCAGTAGTTGGGTTTACTAAGTCTGCTGTAACTCCCATTTTTGTTAAAGCTCGGTAGTAAGTTAGTATGTGGCCACGATGGTCAAAATTACGATATTGTTTATGAGCATCAAATGCCCACATTTGATCAAAATCATAGAAAATCGCAACAGGTGCTTCTACCGTTGTAGTTGCCAGTTCATCTTCGAACTTTGCGAGTTCCTTTGTCATTTGCTGCACTTCATAATATGGTCTTCTCGGACTACCATCATGACGCAATAATCCATTTGGATTCTGTTCATTACTGTACCTATTTGAACGCCAACGGTAATATAGAATACCGTCTGCACCACGAGCAATATCTTGATAAGACCATAATCGAACTAAGCCGGGTTCATTGGCAAGATTATAATCACTATAGTTAAAATAACCATTTTTTTGCTCTAATACCCAATGTCCTTTATGCTTTGCACTTCGATAATGGTCATGTAGTAAAGTCTCAATATGATTATCACCATCTACACTTGGATAGCAATCCCAGCCAATAAAATCCAACTTATCTGCTACATCATAGGAATTGAGACGTTCATACCAGCCTAGCATATTATGGGTGACAAATTGATGTGGAGCATGTTTCTTAATAATATCGACTTGACGACTTATATGCTCTACTGTTGAATCTGAACCAAAACGAGTAAAGTCTAGTTTTTGTGAGATAGAAATTGTTAACTGATCTGCAGATGGTGGTGTTACTTCCTCCCAGCTATTGTACACTTGACTCCAAAACTTTGTTCCCCACGTTTCATTCAATTTATCTAATGTACCATAACGCTCTTGCAACCACTTCACAAAGCCTTCACGGCAATCTTGACAATAACATTCAACGTTTCTTAATTCATTATCGATTTGCCAGCCAATTACCGCATCATTATTTGCGTAATGTGTCGCCATCTTATTGACTAGGCGATCTATATAGAAGATGAGCGCTTTATTATTCTTACAATGCATTCCCCTCTCTCCATGAATTCTACCAAAGCGATCTGTCCTCACTACTTCCGGATGTTGATGACGTACCCATGGAGGGGAAGCTTCGAATGGTGTTCCTAAGATAAATTGCAATCCTTCCTTACTTGCTAGTTCGATAAAATCATCGAGCCATGAAAAATCAAATTCTCCATCTCGCGGCTCAAGGAAAGACCAGGAAAGCTCAGCTAAACGAAGTACTTTTATTCCCGCCTCTTTCATCATTGCAATATCTTTTGGCCATCGTTCTCTTGGCCAATGTTCTGGGTAGTATCCTGCTCCAATATATATTTTTTTCTCCATCTCTCTCTCCCCAATCTAAGTAAACGTTATCATGTAAAAAGATGAAAAAACCTCCTAGAAATCCTCTATCAATTATAGTAATTGTCTGGATTATCATAGGAGGTTTGATTTTAGTTAATTACTAGATTACTCACAAGCAGGCACTTCCGCTTTTCTTATTGGCTAGCTACAGTGCCTATCGACTAGCGGATTTCCGGTATCTTCCTACGATAAGTCAACATCGATTCGCCTTTGGCTCATCGTGTTTCCTTTATCTCGTCAGGTCCCTAGAAAATCCGTACGTCGATAAGCAGGCACTTCCGCTTTTCTTATTTACTATCATGTGAGAAGCATTGTTTTAATGTTTCTGGGTTAAATGGTTTAATGTCAGGTAATGGTAAACGGTCTTTTACTGGTAAAATTTCAGCCGCTGGTTTATGTGGCTCTGTTTGGTACCAGTATGCAGTGCTGGAATAGTCATCACTGCGGTTATTGTTATGACCGTGCTCAATTGTTACTTTGATTGATTTATCAAACATGATTGGGTCTTGGATATGGTAACGATATGCGGAAATTTTTCCTGACCAGTTAGGTCCACCGCCTAAAATAATACCGTGATATGGTGTGTTTTGTTCTTGCTGTGGGCACCATGCAGTATTGAAGTAATCTTCCATACCTGTTCCGTGTAGCGCTGGTGGCCATTTTTCACCATCGATGAAGATCATGTCGTCTCCTTCTCCATACCAATCCCACTCATGTGTTTCTCTTAAGTTATGAATATTTAAGTTACAGCCAACATAGTGACCTTTACCTTCTGCTTCTAGCATGACATAGTTGCCTTCACCAGTTGTATTTTTCCCACCAAAGCTGTATAGTGCATTATCTGTGTTTGGATCGATACCTTCTGTTAATTCGCGATGCCAAATTGCATGGAAACGAAGTGGGCTATCGATTTCTACATCATATTGCTCATAGTCAACATAGTAGTAGAATTTGATTGGCTCATCAGCATTACTTTCGATTTCAATTTTTGCGCTTTTTCCAAAAGGCATTGGGAAGAAGCAGTTCATTGCTGTTCCATTTTCTGGGCTCATTTGAAGTGGTGCAGAAGAATAGTTTTTCGTGATACCATGTCCCATACCGAAGAAGTCACCGATAGGAGCTTGTACACTTGGGTTTTCTTCGCCATCCCAGTACATTCTAACAACAACTTTTCTGTGTAGGTATTGTTCCATTACCTCACTTATTGGAGCCATTGTTGTCCAAATATGTGTGATACAGCCAGAACCTTCAATGTCTGTAATTGTTTTTGTTTCACCAGGGAAAATTTCTAAATAGTCCTTATTTCCTCCAGTAACATCATAACTTGAAAATCTTTTACGCTTTGCATCTCTCTCACGATATAAATCTCTTAAAGAAGTTCCTACAAAACTCATCATCATTTCTCCTTTATACCTTGTTTATTTTCTTCTATGCTCTACAAGTGTTGATTTCCGCTCCAGGTGGCTCGCTTTCCGCGGGCGGTTCGGTGAGCCTCCTCGACGCTTCCGCGTCTGTGGGGTCTCACCCTGACCCTTCATCCCACAGGAGTCTCGCCACCTTACGCTTCAATCATTTTTTAATAAACGGTCTTTTTTTTCATCTTCAAAGCTTTATCTTGATAATTGTTTCCCTAGGCTACCACCTGGGTGATAGAGGTGGAAGTTTTCCTTTGTAAATCCTTGCGCTTTACATAGGCCAACTGCTAAAGCGTCTCCAATTACTAGCGCCAATGTGGAACTTGTTGTTGGTGCAAGTCCAAGGTGATCTGCTTCTGTTTCATATTTATACGTTAGCGCTACGTCACAAGCCTTTGCCATAGACGAATCGGCATTTTTCGTAATTGCAATTTTCTTCGGTTTAATGACTGATAGTGATGGAAGTAGATTTAAAACTTCTGCTGTTTCCCCACTATTTGAAATCATGATGACTACATCTTTCTCTTCAATCATGCCTAGGTCACCGTGAACTCCTTCCGTACTGTGTACGAAGAATGCCGGGGTACCTGTACTTGCAAGGGAAGCTGCAATCTTTTTACCAACGTGACCAGATTTGCCTACACCAGTAACAATAACTTTACCTGTGCAGTTTTGGATTAATTTAATTGCCTCCTCAAATTCTGGACCTACATTCTCTGCTAGCGCTTTAACAGCCGCTGCTTCAATTTCAATTGCTTTTTTCACATCTTGTAGTACGGTCATAATCTATCTCCTTTTTGCTATTTTTTAAAGGGCTTTCATTACTTACTATTAAACTACCACGTTTATTCTTAAAAACGTGTGTAATGTGTGTAATCGTTTACACACTACTAATATTATACCAAATTAAATTTTATTTCAACACCTATTTATCAAAAGTATTTATTCTTCCTTTAAAACGATGTCTGCTTTCATAATAAATGTGTTGTATGGGCCCCATCTAGACATTGTAAAATATAGTGTTTTACCATTGTCTTGAATAAACTGTGGATGCATATATGATCCATATAAACCAGGATATGCACTTTGAGAAACCATTGTTTGAGGCTCTGTCCATGGTCCCCACGGATTCTCCGCTTCTACTAAATCAATATTCGTTGTAGTTCCATTAATATACGTTAATAGCCATCTTTGTAAATCCTCATTCCAAACGACAGAAAGTTCTCCTGCAGTTGTTTCAATCATATTTGTCGCATCTTTTTCCTCACTAGACCACTGTGGATTACCTTCTTCATCCACACCAGTAAAATAAACATATTTATCCTTATTTTCTATATCGTTTTGATGAACCTTCATTAATTGAATATTGCTGTATCTTCCAGGTTTCACTCCATAAAAATAGATTTCTTCTCCTAATACTGCTTCATTTTGATTTGGTTTTACTATCGCTACTTGTGTGAAATTACTTGCAATGCCCCACTCCAAGTCGTCTAACTTTTCCCATGTTTCTCCTTTATCCGCGGATTTATACACCCCAGCATGTGAGGTTGCCCATACACCAGGTTCTCCCCAAACATCAACAGCCATATAATAAAGATACATGTTATCGTTTACAGAAACACCATAAGTAGGAATAGCTGTTAAGAAATTACCATGTAGTTTATTAGATGGGATGAGTTCTTTAGCTACTCCATTCTCCTCTAAAAATCCGTCTAACACAATTCCATCAGATGGATCTTTATCTGTGGAGTATGCTACAACATTTGATCTCCAATTCGTTGTTGGACCTTCTCCTGGTGGTAACGTACTATTCGCACCGAAAGTATCACCAAACACATAATACAACTTATCATCCATTTCAAATATACTACCTAGGTCTGTACCACCTACATCATATCTTTCTTCCGTTTTATTTACGGAGTTTTGTCCAGTTAATTGTTCTACTTCCGATATCCTTACAAAATCAATGATAGAAGGAATCGTTTCTTGTTTTTCTTCCTCTTCTTCTAATTCCTTACTAGGTGTTTTGTCGACCACCTTATTCTCGTTATCTTTCTCTTCTGCATTTTCTTTACTACAGCCCACCATTACGAGTAACAGGGCAATCAGTAAAATGGATAGTTTTACTAAAACATGTTTACCCATTATTTGTCACCTACCTATTTTAGTTTTCCTTTACAGACATAAACTTTTTGCGAAATTGATTTGGAGATACACCTTCTTGTTTTTTAAACATCCTACTGAAATAGGCCAATTGAGAAAAACCACAATGGATAGCTATTTCTTCAATACTCCAGTCTTTTGATAATAGTAATATCTTTGCTTGATCGAGACGAACTCGATTCACATATTCTATTGGTGTACAGCCTAGAGTACTAATCATACATCTAGCAATGTGATTAGGATGGAAATTAAGAACTTCCCCAAGCTCTTGGTAACTTACTTTTCGCTGAAAATTCTTTCGCAAATATGCAGCAGCTTGTTCCGCAATAGCTAAAGAGGGTAATGATTGTGATAACTTCGTATTATTGGAGAGTTCTTGTAATAATTGCTGGAATAACATTTGCCTTTTCCATTCCCATCGATAAAGCGCTTCATTATCCGCGTAAAGAATTTGTTCACAGATCGTTTCGACAGCCAGTGCGTTATGAATTGGGCAATACTTTTCTAACAGAATTCCGAAAGTTCTTTCCGTAAAAGGATTACCACTGTCTTCCTCCCTTCTATCCACATTGCGATTTCCAGAAGCTTCATGTAACTCCATCCATTCTTTTGCTGAAAAATGAAACCAATAAAAATGAGTAGTTTCCGTACATGCTTGAAAAGAAAAATGATGGCAATCGGGATATAGAATAAGCACCTGATGTTTTTTTACATGAAAATGATTCTCTTCTTCCCCAATGTATAGGCTTCCATTTGTTACAATGAGCAAATCAAATACTCCAATCCCTTGACGATTTGGATGTGACTGACCAACATTGTACGTATCCTCACCTGCTGCTATTAAAGTAGGTAGAGGTGGTGCAACTATGTGCAGCATTTGCAACCCTCCAACATGTTACGATTGTGCAAAAAGCTGTTAGAATCCTGCATATCTTACAGTCCATTATACACTATAATAGTTTCATATAAGACATTATTATTAATTTCTCAGGGGGAATAATTATGGAAAAAGCAGTCCAACACAAACTTATTTCAACCGCTTTGAAAGCTATACCACTTGGAAGTATTAAGCCCCAGGGATGGCTTAAAAATCAACTACAAATCCAAGCAGATGGATTTACTGGACATTTAGATGAACATTGGGAAGATGTCGGACCTAATAATGGTTGGCTAGGTGGTAATGGAGATAGTTGGGAACGTGGACCTTACTATTTAGATGGCTTACTCCCACTTGCGTATTTACTAGACGATCCTAAATTAATTGCAAAAACAAAGCCATGGATTGAGTGGGCACTTGCTAGCCAACGGGAAGATGGATCTTTTGGTCCCAATGATTTACGCCAAGAAAATGCAATCCTTCATGATAATCAAGACTGGTGGCAAGAAATGATTATGCTTAAGGTGCTGATCCAGTATCAAGAAGCGACTAATGATGAGCGTGTTATTCCTTTTATGGAAAAATACTTTTCGTATTTGCAAGAAGCCCTTATCCAATATCCACTCAAAGAATGGGCACAAGCACGTGGAGCTGATTTACTGCTATCCATCCATTGGCTATATGAGAAGAATAAGGATGATTCGTTGCTAGATCTAACTGAAATTGTCCGGGAACAGACAACAGATTGGAGTAAGATTTTTGATAAATTCCCTTTTTGGCGTAAGCAAGAACAATGGGACCACCGTACACATGTTGTAAATGTAGCGATGGGAATAAAAACCCCAGCTGTTTTCTACCGACAAACAAATAATGATTGGGAAAAAGAAGCAGTGTATAAAGGGATTGAAAGTTTAATGACATATCATGGTCAAGCCCATGGCATGTTTTCTGGTGATGAGTGGCTATCAGGTACCCATCCAAGTCAAGGTGTAGAATTATGTGCCGTTGTCGAGTATATGTTCAGTATGGAAAATCTCGTCCGGATTCTTGGCGATGGTAAGTTTGGTGATATTTTAGAAAAGGTTGCATTTAATGCGCTACCTGCAACGATTTCGGAGGAATGGGATGCTCACCAATATGATCAACAAGTGAATCAAGTTATTTGTAATGCTGCGCACAGACCTTGGTCTAATAATGCAGAAGCGAATATGTTTGGGTTGGAACCAAACTTTGGGTGCTGTACTTCCAATATGCATCAAGGCTGGCCGAAATTCACAGCTAGTGCATGGATGGCAACAGAGGATGGTGGTGTAGCTGCAATATCCTATGTACCATGTAATGTTCAAACTTTAGTTGCAGATGGAAAAGACCTTGAGATTACAGTTAGAACCGAATACCCATTCCGCGAAACAGTAACAATGGAAGTGAATGTGTCGGAGTCTATTCGATTTCCACTGCTACTACGTGTACCTGAGTGGTGTGTAAACTTTGAAGTGAAGATTAATGGAGAAGTTCAAAATGCAATTGTAAAAAATGGCTTTGCCCGTTTTGAACGTGAATGGAACAAAGACGATGTAATTGAAGTTACTCTACCAATGGAAGTGAAGCTAGAAGAAAGAAATAATGAGGCGGTAAGTGTAAATCGTGGACCGCTTGTGTTTGCATTACCAATTGGAGAGCAATGGGTGAAAGTGCAGGAGCGCGTACGTTTCCATGATTGGGAAATTTATCCGACATCTGCTTGGCGTTATGGTTTAGTGAAAGATGCTACTTTTACAGTGGAAATACAGGATATTGTTTATCAACCTTATAACACAGCTGATGCCCCAATCAAGTTAGTAACGACGGGAAGACAAGTTGCAAACTGGGTAATGGAAAACAACTCTGCTGGTGCACCTCCTCTAAATCCAATTCCATACAGAGATGCCAAGGAAGAAACGATTGAGCTAGTTCCATATGGGGCTGCTAAACTAAGAATCGGAGAGTTTCCAGTATTGAAGTAGAATAATAATAAAAGCAACGTTTTCCTTTATATAGGTAAACGTTGCTTTTTCATATTACGGTCCACTCCAATTTTTAGTAATGGATTCCTACAAGAAAGCTTCTTCTTTATCAACTCTCCGCTGACCACTTGGTTTTACCTTAATAGATTCAATTATCGGCTTTTCTTCTCCTGCTTCCACCATTTTTCGAATTAAACGTTTCTTTAAAATCTCTTTCACTTCTTGATGTGACTGGTGATCTACTAAATTACATAATTCATATTGATCCGCCTGTAAATTATATAGGCATTCCTCCACATATCGATTTGAATCCGAGTCCTTCCATCCATCTTTATGCGGAGCAACTACACTATATTTCCATCTTTTTGTTCGAATTGCCCGCCCTACTTGTGACTCACTAATTTGAATTAATACTTCCCCAGACCAGTCCTGACATTTCCCGGTCAATAATGGTAGGATCGATTTTCCCTGCATCTCTTTCGGTACTGGAATGCCTGCCGCATCTAATAATGTTGGTGGTAAATCAATTAAACTTACTAACTCACGAACATGTCCACCCCCATCAAAGCCAGGTCCCCGTAAAGCGGTTGGAACGCGTATCGAACTTTCATGACAAGAACGTTTATATTCTGAGTTCCTTGTTTTAAAATGGCAGCCATGATCAGATGTGAATAAAATAATCGTATTATCTAATAAATCCAAGCTTTTTAGTGCATCTATCAATCTTCCTAATGCTTCATCTAATCGCTTCACCATTCCATAATATCCACTTAAATGCTGATGTGTCGTACCTCCCAAAGCAGCTAAATCAGTTGGTATCCATTTGGATATATATTGTTGTGCATATCCATCTGGAGCAGGGTAATCATCACGATGATTTTGGTGATGTGGTTCCAAGAAAGACATGAACAGAAAGAAAGGTTCATTTTGATGCTCATCCACATAACGAATCCCTGCATCTGTTAGTGCATCCACTCGATAACCTGGAAGCTTTACACGCTGTTCGTCCTCATTAAATACAACTGTATCATAGGCATCTGATGTCATTTCTAGAGTATTTGCTGCCAACCAATATTCATATCCACCGCGTTGTTCTAGTGGAACTGGATCATGATCGGCTAAATGCCATTTTCCTATATAGCCGGTCTTGTAACCAGCATCTCGAAAATAATGTGCCATTGTTTTCGTCTCTGTTGGAAGGGCGATACCATTCCGGTAACAACCGGTTGTTGTCGCATATTGTCCTGACTGTAAACAGGATCGAGCAGGTCCACATACAGGTTGACATGTAAAAGAGTTAGCGACATGTGTACCTTCTATCGCCATTCGATCAAAATTGGGCGTTAGACCGTGCGGATTCCCATGTATTCCAGTAGTATCCCAACGCTGCTGATCGGTGAAAAATACAATAACATTTGGATTGTCCTTATTTTTCCTCATTACCACGTCTCCATTTACACTACTAAAATATAAATAAAAACAAAGCTAATAACTGCAACTGCTACGGAAGCTAGTAAACCAACAATAACCGGTTTAAGTCCTTGTGCAATCATTTTCTTCCACTCAACTTGCAGACCAACTCCAACCATTACCATCAAAATAAGAAATTTAGAAAAGCTCTGTATCCACTCTTTTATTTCATCTGGAAATACTCCAAAACTATTTAATACACTCATCACAATGAATCCAATTACAAACCATGGAAAAGCTTTAAAGATGCTTTTCGATAGATTAGTTGAGCTGTCTCCACTGTCCTGTTTTGATTTAGCAACCCAAATTCCAATAATAAGCATTAACGGAATTAGGAATAGAGTTCTTACTAGCTTTACAGTCGTAGCAACTTCCCCTGCCTCATCTCCATACATATAGCCTACAGCTAATACAGAGGATGTATCATGAACAGCAGTACCTGCCCAGATTCCAAACACAGTTTGATCCATATCAAATGCGTGACCTAAAACCGGGTATAATAGAGTTGCTATTAAGTTAAATAGGAAGATGGTCGAAATTGCATATGCAACTTGAACCCCTTTGGAATCTAATAAACTTTTCGTTGCGGTTATTGCAGTTGCTCCACATATAGCTGTACCAATTCCAATAAGCAAGCCAAGATCTTTGTCTACTTTTAGCAGCTTTCCAAACCAAATAGTAAGTAGAATACCAGCTACTACAACAATAAATATAATGGTGATTGCCTGACCACCAATGGCTAAAACTTCAGCGATACTTAAACTCGTTCCTAGCAAAATTATCGCGAACTTTAATAACTTTTTTTGAGTAAAAACAATTCCTACTTCGTATACAGGTTTTACGGATAATCCGTTTCGGATAAAAACACCAAGGAAAATAGCAATTACAGTTCCACCAATCAATGGAAAGTTCTTTCCTAATTGCTGTGCGATAAACGCAACAATTACTAATAATATTACTCCTGGGAACCAATCAGGGATAATATTGCTTACTGTTCCAGTTTTTGTTTTTTTCACTGCTTCCATCATAATTCCCCTCTCACATATATCACTAGAGGGGAATCAAATTCCCTCTAGATGCTACCTATTTTGAAATTGACCAAAATATGTTGGAAATAATTCTTTAATTTCTGAAAAAGATGTTTCTGCATTAAGTGAAGGTTTGTATTCAAGACCAATAAAGTCATCATATCCCGTCGCCCGAATTGCTTCGATAACGGCAGGGACATTCACTTCTCCTCCTACAGGCTCCACTCTTCCAGGAACTTTGGCTAGGTGATAATAACCTATTTTATCATGATTATTCTGGATTGTCTGAATTAAATTTCCATCCATTATTTGCATATGATAAATATCGTATATTACTTTTACATTTCCACTACCTACTCCATCAATTATCCGAAACGCTTCTTCCGAGTTATCACAATAAATTCCTTTATGATCTACCAGACTATTAAGAGGCTCTAATAGTGCCGTCACTCCAGCCTCTTCTAAAATTGGAGCAACATATTTAAAGGTAGCAATTGCTTCTTCCCGATGTTGTTCGATACTGCGACTAGAATCCAAATTGCCTGGGACAAAAATTAACCGTTTACAATTAACATTTTGGGCATATGTAACAGCTGTTTCTACATCTTTTGCTACTTGTTCACGATCTTCTGGATTCGTTAATAGAGGTCTTCCTCCTCCAGCCTCAAAACCTGTTGCTCCTCCCAAACAGCTAACCTGCATCGGATATTTTTCAGAAAGTGCTATTACCTCTGATAGATCTCGATGCCTCCACACAAATTCGCAACCTTGAAACCCAAATTGACTAGCTACTTTCCATCTTTCTTGAAAAGAAACTTCATTAGTAAAATTCATTTCTAAATGTGCCGCAAACTGTATCATTCCACTCACTCCTAAGTGTATAGTTTCATTTAATCTATTTTTAAGCTATTTATATTATTAAACTCTTAAATAGAAGAGGGCTGTTCCAATATCCAATTTAGAACAACCCCTATTTTTATTTCATCTCTACTAATTTAAACCAGCGTCTTCTTTTAATTTTTCTATATCTGCACCTAGCTGTTTCATCACATTATTTTCAATCGTCTGTAACGTGGTTTTTGAATCAATATTATTAGCAATTGATTTATTAATCTCTTCGATAAAGATTGGCCATGTTTTTCCATCTAGTGGAGTCCAAATTCGTCTAGGTGTAAGCTCCGAAATTTCTGCATATAGAGCATTTGCTTTTTGGTCTCCTAAGAACGGGTTAGTAGATTCTTGATACCAAGGTGTTTCTACAATATGTCTCCAAGCCGGTTGTAAGTTGTTTTGTGTAAATATCTTCCATGCATCTTCTGATAAATTCAGCCACTCTAACCAAGCCCAAGCTGCTTCCTTATTTTTACTTTGTGCTGGAATTACATAAGTAGAACCACCGATTGTATTTGTATTACCTAATGGCATCCTAGTAGCTCTCCATTTACCTTCTTGTTCAGGTACTATATTGCTTAATGCTCTTGCTCCCCATGCGCCATTTGGATATGAAACTATTTTTCCTTGCTTAATTAATTGCTTTCCTTGATCACTACCTATTCCTAAATGTGGTGCCCAATTTAGTTGTGCACCTTCCTTCACTAGGTCTAACATTTCAGCCAATTCAGGTGTATTACGTAAATAATTAAGATCGTTATCATAGTACCCAATCATATCAGCCATGTGAATAAACGGTGAGTCATTGAATTCCATAATATACATATCATTTGCAGCAAATGTTTGCGCCATTTGTAAGAAGTTATCCTTATCTTGCATAAATTCGCCTAATTCTTCAGGATCATTCGGGAATCCCATTTGTTCATAAATATCTTCACGATAGAACCAGACACCTGGTGCAATCCCATTAGGTATTCCATACATTTTCTTACCATCTAATGATCTCCACTGATGCCAAATAAAATCAGGTACTAAATCTTCATATCGTCCAATATCATATGGTGGTTGGAATAAGTCTTCTAAAAGATCTCCAACAACAAAGCGCGGGAAGCCTCCAACCTCAACCATACATACATCACACGCACCTGTACCAGCGGCTAATGTAGTAGCCATTTTATCCATTACTTCCCCTGCACCCATAACAGATAAATTCACTTTAATATTTGGGTACGTTTTGTTGAATTCAGCTATCATATCCTCGTAAAAATCAGGTGACCACGTCCAGAAGTCTATTTCACCTTCTGTCTCAGGTCCAAAAACATATTCTATTTTTGTTTCTTTTTTTCCTTCGTCTCCCTCATTCTTTTTTCCACCAGTATCCGTTTTGTTTGAACAGGCTGTAAGAATAATTAGTCCACCTAATAAAAGTACAAGAAATAATTTTGAAAACCTTTTCATTTTTCTTTTCCCCCTTTGTGCAAGTATTAATATTAATTGAACAAAAAACAGTACTAGATCTAGGGAATTCCCCCTTTTGTGTATAAATTTTTCCAAACTACCAAACTATGTGAATTATCTTATTTGATCTTATAAGTTTCTGAGTATTTATCATTGAACTCTTCTGTAATTTCTTTTAGACCAGCTTTTTCCCAATCACTAATAAATTTATCCCAATTCTCATCTATATCGAGTTTGCCGGTAACAAAGTTTATATAATATTCATCAGCAACCTTTTGCATATCAGGATATTTATCTTGTGCCGGAACTACCCCTATAAATGTCCTAATATTCTCAACTCCTTCTACACGTTCTTCCATATATTTAAGAGTTTCTTTACTATGATCATATTTTTCCATCAATTTAGATTTCTGGCCAAACATCCCATAAAACGTACCAGCACCAATTTTATATTTTGTTGCTTCACTGGAGTACTCTGCATTCATCATCGGAACGCCGTCTTTCATTTCATAGTGTTCTCCTTCAATTCCATAAACAGAAAGTAAGTAAGCTTCTTCATCTGTAGCTAATGCATTTAAGATTTCCAAAATCTTCTCTTTCTTCTCTTCATGGTCTTCCAATTGAGCTCCAAACACGATGTAGCCGTTTCTTGCACCATACGCATAAGCTACATTCTTAGCATAAGGACCTTCCAAAGGTTTTCCGATAATTATTTCTGTATCTGGATTAGCTGCGTAAAATTGTGGTGCAATAATCCCTAACCTCGGTTCAAATTGGAAGGATTGCCAATCACGAATCCCGACTCTCTGATTAATAAAGTCATTATGCGCATCTGTTGGATTTTTCGTGACAAATTCTGGGTCTATTAAGTCTTCTTCATACCATTTATTTAATAGTTTCAAAGTTTCTTTTGCTCCTTGAGTTGTTAAACCATGATAGATCTTACCATCATCATCTACCATCCAATTAGCTTTCACTCCATGAGCAGCAAAAACTGCACTAAATGATCGATCATTTGCCCCTTGACCTGAAATACCATACGTATCCTTTTTTCCATTACCATCTGGATCATTATTCCGAAACTTACGTAATACATCTTCAAATTCTTCTAAAGTTTTTGGTGCTTCATCATACCCAATCTTTTTCAACCAATCGCCATTATATCCAGGTAAAAATGGTAAATCTCCTGTCGGCCACATTAGAGGTATTCCATAATTCTTTCCATCTACAAGTGCATATTCAAAAATATTAGGATCCATTTCCCGTAGTGAGTCTGCATATTCAGGCATAAATTCCTCTATTTCCTCAATAGATATCTCTGTTAGTACACCTTGCCTTGCTAAATCATCCACATCTCCTGGTCCATCCAAATAAATGACATCCGGTACATCCCCAGTACTAATTTTCATGTTTATCTGGCCACGATAATCATTGCGTTCTACTCGAATATTTTCGAATTTCACATCAAATAATTCTTCTAGTGCCTTTTGAACTGGTGAATCATTTGTTTCTGGTGGATTGAAACTCAACCATGAAATGACTCCGGGATCACCATCTGTTTTCTTTGAACATGCTGCAAGAACTCCGAATATCAATATTAGCGAAGCAATCATAGCAAAATACGATTTTCTTTTTAGCCAATGCAATCTCTTCATCCCCTTGCAAAATGGTTTTATATATTCAACACTCTTCCGGGTACATTTCATCCCTTTACAGAGCCAATGAATATCCCTTTCGTAAAATACTTTTGCAGGAACGGATATACGACCAATATTGGTATTGTTGCTAACATAATCGTGGCTGCTTTAATAGATTCGGGTACAACATCTTGACCACCAGTTTGATCCATCATCGCCTGCATTTCCTGGGTATTGTTCTCAATTACAAGTCTCCTTAAATATGTTTGCAACACCATTTTGTCTGTATCTTGAATGTATAAAAGTCCATCAAACCATGAATTCCATTGATTTACAGCCATCCATAAGCCAACTGTTGCTAGAATTGGTTTGGACAATGGCAGTATGATGGAGAATAATATTTTTATATCACTAGCACCATCCATCTTTGCTGATTCTTCTAACTCCGCAGGAATCTGCATAAAAAAGTTTCGTAAAATTAGTAAAGAGAATGTACTGATAAAAAATGGCGGAGCTAAAACATACACCAAACGTGAATCCATTAACCCAACCTCTTTAATTAATAGATAAGTTGGTATTAATCCACCTTGGAAAAACATTGTAAAAACAATCAATAATGTAAAGAACGTGCGATGTGGTAAGTATTTCTTTGAAAGTGGATAAGCAGTTAATGACATAAATACTAATGCTAGTATTGTCCCTACTACCGTTCGAAAGATGGTATTTCCAAATCCCACCCATATTTGATTTGATGAAAAAGCGTTCTTATATGCATCTAAAGAAAATTCTAATGGGAATAGGTGCAAGCCAGGTCTTATCGCTTCTGTTGGAGTACTAAACGAAACAGCCAGCATATGGATAAAAGGATATAACATCATGACGCATAAAAATACAATGAATACGATCAGGAAAACTTGGAATACTTTTTCCCCTACTGTCATTCGATACAATTTACTCCCACCTCCCGATTAGAACAAACCTTCCTGACCAGATTTCTTTATGGCATAATTGGCGATTAAAATCATCGTAAAGCCAACGACATTTTTAAAGAGACCTACAGCAGTTGTGTAACTGTATTGCATACCATTAATACCCACCCGATATACATACGTGTCAATGATGTCACCAACACTATAGACCGCAGGATTATATAGGTTTAGTACTTGGTCAAATCCAGCATCTAGTATATTTCCAATTCTAAGGATGAACAGGATCGCTATTACTGGCATGATACTTGGGATTGTAATATGCAAGGTTTGTTTCCATCGATTTGCGCCATCTACAATTGCAGCTTCATAAAGATGTGAATCAACACTAGAGAGCGCTGCTAAATAGATAATTGTCCCCCAACCGATTTCTTTCCATATTGCTGAGGTGACGAGTGTAAATCGAAAATATTTTGGATCACCTAGAAAATAAATCGGATCTAGACCAATTAGTTGAATAAGATGATTCACAACTCCATTCGTCGGTGATAGTAAAACATCTAAAATTCCTCCGAGGATAACCCAAGAAAAAAAGTGTGGCAAATAGGATATGGATTGTGAAACTCTTTTAAAAACATTTGATCTAATTTCATTCAATAGCAAAGCTAAGATAATCGGTGCAGTAAAACCGAACAATATGTGATAAAAACTAATGATTAATGTATTTCCAAGAATTTCTGTAAAGCCATCCGTAGAAAACATTCTAATAAAATGATCAAGTCCTACCCACTCACTACCTGTAATTCCGTCAGCAATTCTATAATTCTTAAAAGCAATCTGTATGCCGTACAAAGGACCATAATAAAATATTAAATACCAAATCAAACCTGGAAGTAGCATCAATAGCAATAATTTATGTTTCTTGTACTCTGACCAGATGGATTGTTTTTTCGCTTTGGTTTTAACCTTTGTCCGGCTCTTTGATAGAGTAAGTTTCATTCATATCCCCCTACTCTCTAGAATTTTCCGATCTTGAATTAATACAAAATGATATTTCGAGATGATGATACCGTTTTTGTAAATTTGCGAGTAAGGCAGCTTACTTGCTCAACTCTAATTCAGTAAGCCCTTTTGGATAGCCTTTTATATCTGATCCCACGATATCTCTTAGCCAGTTTCTGTATTCATTTGTTATTTTTGTTCCTTTTTCATCTAAGAAATGTGTTGGTAATGGACGTTCAAGGCCTGCTACTTTTGCCAGGTCCGTGCAGCCGATTTTAAACATATATTTGTCTGTTTGAAGTGACTCACGAATAATCGTCACCATTATGCCGGAACTGCCTTTTCGTAAGAAGTGCGCTGCTTCTTTTGCCAACGCTTCTGCTTCGATTCTATCTTGAGGAGAGACATATAGTTGGGAGCAACGTTGGTTCATACCTAAAAGTTCTGGTCGAGAGGCTAAATTTAGCTCCTTGGAAACTGTTTTTGCAAGAAATGCTGCTGCGCCTCCAAGAACTGTATTATGCTTATCAACAGTTAGAGATAATTGGGAGATTAGTTCTCCTTTTTCATCCCTTATACCTTCGCTAACAACAACGGTGGCATGACCAATTGATTTCATTGTTTCTGATATATCATGAAGGAAATTTGTTAGTATAAATGGCCTTTCAGGTACGTAGATGAAATGTGGAGGTTGGACTTCTGTCTCTTTTAAGTACATACTTGCAGCTGTTAACCAACCAACATTTCTTCCCATTGTTTCGATAATGCGTACTGACTCAAAATTTTGCATTGCCTGCAAATCTTTACCAATATCTCTTACAGATAATGCGACATAACGAGCCGCACTACCGAATCCTGGAGAATGATCTGTTTCATGCAGATCATTATCTACTGTTTTCGGTATCCCAATAACACTTAGGTCATAATTCATTTTTTGAGCAATAATTTCCAATTGGCGGCACGTCCACATCGTTCCATTTCCGCCAATAAATACGAGTGCATGAATTTCTTGTTCTTTTAGATTTTGGATAGATTGATACATATCTTTTTCATTCATCGGGTAGCGACCAGATCCAAGAAAAGCTCCTGGTACATCCCGTGATTTTTCTAATTGCTTTAGCAATTTATTATCAAATTTTACAAATTGTTTATTAACTAATCCTTGGAATCCGTGTTTAATTCCATAAACTTCATAGTCTTGATATGCTTTATCAATGAAACTATATAAACTAGAATTGAGAACTGCAGTTGGGCCACCTGCTTGACCGATGGCCACTTTTGGCTTTCTCTGTCTTCCCATTAACCACAATCCCTTCTGATTACCCCATTTCCACGGTGTCTATTTTTAACAGCTTGCACAGTTCTTTCAGCTCATCTACAATATCTGCGTATACGATAGAGTAATGAGGTTCAAACCCTTCCATCATGAGGGAATGTACCATCTCCTCCGCATTCCCATCTAAGCAAACCGAAACAGTTGTCCCGTTGAACTTTTTAGGTTCGTCTAATGCTTCTCCACGCATAATTAACATGCGATACCCATCACTGGACTTACTTAATCTAGATATGGTCACTTGACCAGGCTTTAGGCCAAAATCTAACGCAAAGCCCATTTTTCTATTTGGTTGAACGCCTGCTATCGCACCAGTAGATGGATTTGCTAATGAATAAGCACCTGCTCCACAATGCCAGAAAACTACACTATTCTTTTCTTCTTCCAGTAACACCATGTCTCCTAGATATGGAGGCTGCCCCCCACTTAATTCCTGCTGGATGAACATCGATACCGCACCGTTTATATCAGATTCACAAGAAGAAACTATTCCATCTTCTATAAATTGAGAAAGTGTGGAGCATGCAGCAGCACCTAATTCAGTATAAAATTCTGGCCAACATCGAACAGCTGTAGCATTGATTTTATGTTCATCGACATATTGTTTTAAACGCGTCGAAAACTGAGCAAATTTTATTGTTGCTTCATCATCTTTTCGAAGACCTACTACTTTTTTAGAAGCTCTTTCTAGCATCGGCTTCCATTCTTCTTCAGGAAGTTCTAAAGCCTCTCGAAACATCTTGTATAAATCGATATTATGAACCTTTGCTCCTACAGTTCGATGTAATTCCATTTCATCTACACTAGAGAAAAAGAAGCCTGGTGGATGATCTCCAAGTACACCAATGGTTAATTGTTGTAGTTTTTCTTGCGTTTGTTTTGCAGCAAATTTACTAGCAAATTTGCGTTGCACTTTTGATTCAGAAGGATTTCCATATATAAAATCGAAATCCCGCTTGTAATAACGCAATGCATGGCATGAACTATTACCACCCGTTAAAGAGTTGAGTCGAAGTCTTCCCCCAACTTCTGGTTCTCTAACAGACCAAACAATAATTGGCTTTGAATAGTACTCCATTACTTTGACAATGAATTCTGCATCTGCAAATGTCGCCATTTGAAAAATAACAAAATCAACCTCTGACGGCATTTCATTTCTCAACACTGCATCTAAATCATCTGGTGAAGTAATGATTTTTTTAGGCTCATACACTTCATTACTAATTTCATTTAACAATGCAGCTGAATCTTTATATATTTTGTTGGCAGATTCCATATCAAAATTCACTCTGCCGATTGGTAAATAGGCAATTTTCACATCAAACATAATCAGTCTCCTTATGGATTACATAAACTTTTCAAGATGGTGCTTCGCAAATAACAATCCCTTTTCGACCTTTTCATCCGTCCCACTCCAAATTGGATCCTCATGTTCAATACTTAAAATACCGTCATAGCCAATTTCATGAAGCGCAGTGATGAACTGATTCCAATCAACTGCACCTTGACCCGGAACACGATGACGCCACCATTTACAAGAAAGCATGCCTTCTTCACGAAGTACATTCGGGAGAATTTCAGTATCCTTCGCTTGAGCTAATACAATTCTGTCTTTAAAATCGTGTACCGCTTTCGTAACATCAATTTGCTGCCAAATTAAATGGGATGGATCGATATTTAAGCCAAGCGATTCTGATGGTACACGACTGAACAATTCCTTCCACATAAAAGGGGAAACAGCAATGTTATGTTCATATGGCCAAAACTCATACATCGGACAATTTTCAAAGGCTAGGGTAACATTATTTTTCTCTGCAATTTCTGCAACTCTAGGAAAAACTTGTTCAAATAAATCTAAGTTTTCCTCTAATGTTTTGTTTGGGTCTCTTCCAGTAAAAGTTGAAACTACTTTTATCCCAATGTTTGAAGCAGCCTTAATCAGAGTAGTAATTGTCTCTAGTGCCTCAGCTCGTTTATTCTTATCAGGTGATAAAAATGGAATCGCACCAAACATAATCCCTGTGATAGGAATGTGATGTTCCTCTTGTAGCCGTAATAGTCTTCCACTATCTTTCCCACTAGCAACATCTGCCCATTGAATATGTTCATAGCGGGGACCTCCATGTAATTCAATCCCGTGGAAATCATGTTCCTGCGCCCATGCAAAAGTCCTTTCCAAATCCCAATTCATAAAACAAGAATGATAGAATCCTACTTTCACTTCGCTACCTCACTATATAATTCAATTACTTTACCTGTCTTAATGGATTCAAAAATAGCATAAGTAAGTTGAAGCATTTCTTTCCCTTGCTTGAAACCAACTGGAGCTTTTTTCCTTTCTTCTATTGCTTTCGCAAAGACTCGAAATTCTGTTTCAAATAAGTCTTCTTTCTCGAAAACTACTTTTTCATGTTTGTCACCTATATAAAGGTCAATGTGAATATCTGACCCAAAATTATTAAATCCACCTACAGCTCCACCTTTAGGACCGTAAACTCTATCACGATTAGATGGAAGTTTCGTATGTTTGGCAAGTCCCCATGATACGTTCATGGAGCCAATATCACCTGATTCATACTCCACTGTAATTAGTCCAGTATCAATCGCAAGTTCTTGGAAATGTGCAATTTCTGGACGATCCTTCGCAATGATACCGCCACGAGCATATACTCTCTTAGGTTTTGATTGAAATACAGTTTGCCACATGAAGAAGTAATGGCAGCAAGCATCCATAATCGGTCCTTTATTACCTTTATTATCATGCATAGCAATCTTCGGTCTTACTTCTTGCATTAAATCAGAGTTAAAAACTAGTGGTTTTCCGAACTTCCCTTCTTCTGCCCATTGTTTTGCAGCAGCAACCCCTTTTGCAAAGTTACGTTGAAAACCAATTCCGAATTGAACTCCTGCTTTATTAACCGCTTCTTCCATCCTTGCTGCATCTTCAGGAGTCGAAGCAAGAGGCTTTTCGCAAAAAACATGTTTCCCACGCTCTGCTGCATAAATTGTTACTGGTGCATGAAATACGAGCGGCAAACAAATAGATACAATATCTACATCTGAATCATTAATCGCTTCCTTGTAATCAGAATATATCTTTGGATAATCATTGTTTTCAGCTAGCTTTCTAGCACGTTCCAAATCATAGTCGGTAATAGAAACGACGTTATGCCCTGCATTTCTCCAGCCTCGCACATGATTAGTCCCCATATCTCCAGCACCGATGACCGCAACATTAAACTTTTTCACTTTATCCTCACCATCCTATATTTTTTCAGATAGATTAATATCTTTGTAAAATAGCAGGCCTCTGATACACCTTCCCATCCACTTCTATGTCTATAGAAGGGAATTCATCTGTTACCGTTATTATTTCAGCTTGCTGATTTTGAACAAGAATTGTATCCTCCGACTTAACTCCAGCGATTGTCGGATTCCAAGCATATAATTGTCCATTTTTCACTTTGAGTTTTTCTGATGGTGTGGATAATCTCTCCCTCGTTGCATAACCTGTTAATCCACCTTGGTGGTGAAATTGATATTCTTCACCGAATCCTGAAGCATGATAGTACTGCTTCAGTTCTTCATATAGATGACTTAATGATGTTCCAGACTTTGTAGCAGCAATTATTTGAGCATCAATCGTTACTACTGCCTCGTGTTTCTGTTTTATTTCTTCCGATATTTCTCCGAAGTGAACAAGTCTAGTCGCAGAAGCAATTAATCCATCCTTCCTAGCACATACGACTAACATCGCATATGTATCAAGGTGTTTACTTGTAGGAAGTGGGTGTCTTCTTAAGAAAGCCCTTTCATCTACAGCAATTAAATTTACAACAGGATCTAACTCACGCTCATAACATTGAAATGCAAGCTTACCAGCTATCTTATATTCGGAGTCTCCCTGCTGAATATCCTTTGCTGTTTGTTCTATTGCCTGAGCTGTTAAAACCCCCAGCTTTCTTAACTCATCCAATCTTGAATCCGGAATAATCGATCTTATTTCTAGAAAATCATTCTCTAGCTCCACATCTGTTTTTATAGATTTTCCAGCTGTTAATGTTTGAATGATCGTATCTCTAGTGTGAGGTTCATACCAATTCCAAACTTTTGTATCTGTTATTTCATTTGCTATATCACTCGCTAGTTCCTCATCTATGATTCTTTTAGCTTCAATGTTGTTCACAATCAATACACACTCATCACTTGTGACTAACACGAAGCAACAGGATGGCTCTGAAGCGATATTAATATGGGTTCTACCACCGATAAACCAGGAAACATTTTTTTGCTGTGTCATTAAAATTGTTTCTGTATCCTTTTGGCTAAGAATGCGACGAACATCTTGCAATCTACTATTATTCATTTTCCATCTCCAAACTAAGGAGTAGTTGATTAATATCCTAACTTCGTCAAAAACTCCCTGCTTTTGTTTGCGCTTTCAAAAGGAGGTAAAACAGAATTATCCTGTTCTACTGTCCACCATTCCATCGCAATGGACTCAATTGTAGCAATTGCTTTTACAATATCGACAGTACCAGTACCTAATTCTTTCCATTCTTTTTTGGTAGTATCTTTAATATGAAAATATTTAATTTGGTTAGTGTATTTACTGATAAATTCATCTAGAGGATAATTAGCACGGTACAGCCAACCAATATCTAGTGCAATACCAATATTTTGATTATCAATGATCCGATCAAATAACTCATAGCCATTGGCAAACTCGAAATCATGATTATGGTAGACTAATTGAATATTATTTTTTTGGCATTCGTCTGCTAAAATTGATAGTGATTTAACTAAGGAGAGCTGTGCTTCTTCGGTTGGTGTTGGATGTCCACTTACAAGCAGAAAAGGAATATGAAACTCTTTCATATCATGGAGTAGTGAATAAAATTCATTTTTCAGTTCACCATTCTCAATAAATACAGATGGATGTGCATGAAGTCCTAACAATGTAAGAGAGTGATCTTTCAAGTAATCTTTTAATTTACTTTTTTGCTTCATCACAGTAAAACGACACTCTACTCCATCATAACCAGCTTCTAAAATCTCATTGAATATCGGAGTGAAATCGTTTTCTAGATTTGCGTTATCCCATAGTTGGGCTTGTATAGCAATCTTCTTACCCAAACTATTACCTCCTTTACAAATATGAAGATGTTAATTACCGAATAGAATGTTATAATAATTCTCAATATTCATTTCATGGCTATATAATAACATCATGTTCTTTTAGCTGTCAATGGAATATTTTTTAGGAGTTGATAAAAATGTATAAGGAACCGGGTGTACTAGTATCTGGGCACTATCAGCAAAAATACGGTTATGTTACAAGCCGCCCTGAAGGTAGAAATGATTGGTTATTGATATTTACCGTCGAAGGGGAAGGAAACTTCCAAATAGGTTCCTTTCATCATCATAGTCATGCTGGAGATGTGGTTATCATTAAACCGAACACTGCACATATGTATGAAGTAAGAGAAAATCAATCTTGGGAATTTTATTGGTCCCATTTCATTCCAGCACCGGATTGGTTTCAGTTTTTCACATTTTCTGAACCCGAAAAAGGAATGTACACATTACATATAACCGATTCCTCTATTCAAAAGAGAATCATTCATGCATTTCAAAACATTATCAATGATCACTTTGATTCAAGTTCATACCAAAAGGACTTATTACTCAATGACTTACATCAAATTATCCTTCTGTTAGCACGGGAAAACTGGAATAATGTTTTTTACAATTATGATCCTCGCATCACCGAAGTAATGGATGTAATGAAACATCGTTTTTCCGAAAATTTAAGTGTACAAGAATTAGCAAGCTATGCTGCTTTATCTGAATCTAGATTTGCCAATTTATTTAAACAACAAGTTGGCGATACCGTCATTAGCACTTTAATAAAAATCAGAATGCAACGCGCGATATTACTTTTAAAGCATACAAATAAACAAATAAGTGAAATTGCACATGAAGTCGGATTTGAAAACCCATTCTACTTTACTAGGAAATTCAAGCAATTACATGGAATATCACCCTCTGAATATCGTAATCAATTTAGAGAAGAATAGTGTTTTTGTGCAGGTAAATAATTATTCTATTCATTCCCGAAACGGTGAATATGATTTACATTGAAGATAGAAATTTTGATACTAAACTTATTAAAGGAGAGGTTTTTGTGTCGATTAATCAATTAAAGGCGTTATCAGGGGAAGAGAAAAAGTTCTTTGATGCAAATGGATATTTACTTGTTAGAGGTGTTTTGAATAAAGAAGAAATTGAAGATATAAAAGATCATTTTACAAAGCTACATGCAAAAGGTGAAATTCCAGGTTGCTTTAAAGCAGCTACTCCTGAAGAGGCTGGTGGCGACATTTTAAAGCAATATCCACGAATGATGCACCCTCACAAAGTGGATGAAAAAGCCAAAAATTATATGTTACATTCAGAAGTGATGAATGTTTTACATGATATTTTCGAAGAAGAAGCACTCGCTGCACAAAGTATGTTTTACTTTAAGCCGCCTGGTGCACGTGGCCAAGCATTACATCAAGATAACTTTTTCTTAAAAGTAGAGCCTGGTACATGTGTTGCTGCTTGGATGGCAATTGATGATGCGGACGAAGAAAATGGCGGTTTAGTTATCGTTCCGGAAACAAATGATGCTGAACTTCAATGTGCAAAACCATCCGGAAGAAAAGATATTTTTGCATATGCAATGGAAGTAGAAGTTCCCGAAGGCGCACAACCGATGCCAGTTAATATGAAAGCTGGAGACGTTTTATTTTTTAATGGTAACTTGATTCATGGGTCTTATCCTAACGAATCGAAAGATCGCTTCAGACGTGCATTAATTGGACACTACTGTGGTAGCTCCACCCTAAAAATTGGAAACCACTATCGTCCACTATATATGGCAGACGGCACAGTAGTTGACCGCGAACTTAACCAAGACGCCGGCCCATGCGGCGGAGAATTCATCGAAATGGGAGCGCATTAGTAGAAAAGCGGAAGCGACTGTTCAGCGACGTGGGCCTACAGGATGTAGGTTACGTCGACGTTGGCACAGGACGTGCCGCTCTTAGTCGACGCTCCTCTGCTTAAGATTTCTGACGAGATAAAGGAAACACGATGAGCCTTTAGGCGAATCGATGTTGACTTATCGTAGGAAGAAATCGTAAATTTGCTAGGCGCTAGGAGCTGGAGCTAGACAATGAAAAGCGGAGGACGCTTGAACATGAAGGAAGGCTAAAAACGCAACATCCTGTTGCAACGCCTTCCTGACCCGCATCGTGCGGGCCCGCGACAAGCAAATAACCTGCACCAATGAAAGGCGTTCTTTGCCTTTCAATGGGGCAGGTTATTTGACCTCGAGCCGATAGCGCCCGGAGCTGGACAACGAAAAGCGGAAGCGACTGTTCAGCGACGTGGGCCTACAGGATGTAGGTTACGTCGACGTTGTGACGTACAGGACGTACTAATGCAGGCGAAGCGACAGGACGTCGCAGCTTGAGCCTGCACAGGACGTGCCGCTCTTAGTCGACGCTCCTCTGCTTAAGATTTCTGACGAGATAAAGGAAACACGATGAGCCTTTAGGCGAATCGATGTTGACTTATCGTAGGAAGAAATCGTAAATTTGCTAGGCGCTAGGAGCTAGACAAAGAAAAGCCCAACTATCTTCTTGAAACGAATTTCTAGATAGTTGGGCTTTCTTTTTATATTTTTCAATATAGGAAACTGTAAAAGATACTGTAATTGATGCAGCAGGCGGCGCGACTGAAGCGACTCACCGCTAGCCCCGCGGAAAGCGTCCGCCTAGCAGGCTAAATTCGCCACATCCTGTGGCAACGCCTGCACTAGTACATCGTGTACGTCGGAGCGGAAATCAACTATTTAAATTTAACACAACAACCTTCTCTTCCGTCATTTCCCTAATAGCATATTTCGGACCTTCTTTTCCTGATCCACTATCTTTCACGCCTCCATATGGCATTAAATCCGCACGATATTGTGAAGCATCATTTACGATTACCCCACCAACATGAATCTTCCGTGCTGCATGGAAAGCAGTGTTCAAGTTCCTTGTAAAAATTCCCGCTTGAAGACCATATTTTGATTGATTAATAGAACGAATACAACCATCAAGATCTGAATACTTCCTAACACCGACAACCGGACCAAACACCTCTTCACAAGAAACCTTCATATCATCATGAACATTTGTTAATATAGTTGGTTCATAAAACACACCATCTCTTTTACCACCAGTAACTACTTGCGCTCCAGCTTCCACAGCTTCTTGGACCCAGCTTTCCACTCGTATTGCTTCCTTCTCACTAATCATCGGGCCTACATCTGTTGATTCTTCAAATGGATTACCGATTTGTAATTTGTTGGTTTCTTCTATAAATCGTTCCATAAATGCATCATACACATTCTCATGCACATATAAGCGCTGTACAGATATACAAACTTGACCTGCAGTAGCAAAACTTTTTCCGACACACATCTTCACCGCTAAATCCAAGTCTGCATCTTCATGGACAATAACCGCAGAGTTACTACCTAGCTCTAATAATACTTTCTTGATTCCTGTTTCTTGTTTTAATTTTTGACCGATCATTGGACTCCCCGTAAATGTGAATAAATTTATACGTTCGTCCGCCATTAATTGCTTTCCTATTTCTGAACCAGATCCAACCACTATGTTTAAGTATCCTTTTGGCAGTCCAGCTTTTTCCATTAATTCCGCAAGTTTTATGCTTACAATCGGTGTATAACTAGCAGGTTTTAAAACTACGGTATTACCAGCAGCAAGAGCAGGAGCTACTTTATGAGCGATTAAATTTAACGGTACATTGAAAGGGGTTATAGCACAGACTACCCCAACCGGTACACGCATCGAGAAAGCTAAGCGATTTTCAGAACCAGGCGAGCTTTCAATTGGAATGTATTCGCCTTCAATTCGTTTCGCTTCTTCAGCAGAAATTTCAAATGTTTGAGCAGCCCGCTCTACTTCGGTACGAGCTTCTCTAATCGTTTTCCCTACTTCACCTGTTAAAATTTGCGCGAGCTCTTCTTTATTCTGGATTAATAGCTCACTCGTTTTCTTTAAAATTTCATACCGCTCATAAGGTGTAAGTTCTGTGCTTTGAAATGCGTTAACAGCAGCTGTAATAGCATGATCTACTGTTTGGTGATCAGCAATCGAAACTTCTGCCATCACCTCGTTAGAAAATTTATTATACACCGCTAATTGCTGTTTCGTTTTTAACCATTTCCCATCAATGAACAATGAATATGGTTGTACTTTATCTGTTATATTCACTTTCACTACACCTCCATTTTATTGGTAAGCTTACTTGTTCTTCCGTGGATACGGATTAGGACCAAGTTTTGACGTACACCTGCCATCAAGTGTTGTATATTCAACAATTTTTCCTATCTATCTTTGTAGGTGAACTCTATAGTTGTAGCGATCCGAACGGAATTCGTTAAAGCAATATTCCACTGGTACTCCACGTAAGGAGTATGTAATTCTTTCTAATTTCAATAACGGAGTGTTTTCTTTTATATCGAGATGCTGTGCGTGCTCTTTTGATGCAGCAGAAGCACTAATAAACTCTTCGGCATCTTTCAATTGTACCCCATTGCTTTCAATTAAAGAGTAGAAAGCAGCAGTAGATAAATCTTCACCTGCAAAGTATTGGGCAATTTCTAACGGCCAGTAAGTCTGCTCAATAGCAATTGGTTCATTGTTGGCGTGTCGAACTCTCTTTATATGGTAAACTTCTGCCCCTTTTGCAAGATTTAATTTTTCAGCAACTTTATCAGGTGCAACGATTCGTTCTTCTAATAATAGTTTTGCTCCAGGTTCATATCCTTTGTTTATCATTTCTTCACTAAATCCAGTTAAATGCCCTAGAGTTTCTACAATTTTAGGTTTACAAACAGTTGTACCTCTCCCTTGTCTTTTTTCCAGTTTTCCTTCATTAACTAATGCATTAATTGCTTCACGTACAGTAGTTCTACTGACATTGTACATTTTTATTAGTTCGTTTTCTGTTGGGATGAGGTCTCCAGGCTGCCAATCTCCATTATCAATCTTAGCGTTTAAAATGGTTTGTAATTGATAATAAAGTGGTGTAGGTAAGCGCGGATCTGGAATCGGTTCAATTCTCTCTTTATTTATCATGTTAATCCCTCCACTATGTTTTTTATCATATCATCATTATCTAATAATTATAGGAGTGTTAAAGTTTATGTGTCAAATAACCTACACCCTACATAAAGAAACCTTTCCTTCTAATTCACTTATTACCGCTTTGGAAACTAACTCGGATGTTCTACTTTGTGATTCTTCCGTTAAGCCAGCTATATGTGGGGTTATGATACAATTTTCCAAGGTAAGTAGAGGATGATTTTCATTTGGTGGCTCGTCTTCTAATACATCTAATATAGCTCCTTCTATTTTGTTATTCTTCAATGCATGGAACAAATCAAATTCATTTATAATGCCACCTCGAGAACTATTAATTATGATAGAGGTAGATTTCATCCGATGCAGTGTGTGCTCACTTATTAAATTTTTTGTTCCTCTTGTTAGTGGTACATGCAGACTTAGAAAATCTGCATTCTGTACAACTGCTTCATATTCCATCAATTGAATTCCTGACTCCATGACAGGAAAATCATATGGTGCAACAAAGGGATCATAGCCAATTACATTCATTCCAAGTGCCTTTGCACGAATTGCAACACGATGGCTAATCTCTCCTACTCCTATTAGGCCTAGAGTTTTTCCAAATAGCTCTACACCTGTGAATGCTTTCCGATTCCAGCCCCCAGCTTTTACATCATGACTCGCATCTCTTATTTTCCTTGAAAATTGAAAAATAGAGCCAATGACGTATTCAGCAACAGATGTAGCATTTGCGTTTTTACCGAAAACGGTTACAATCCCTCGTTGAGCAGTTGCTTCCAAATCAATATTATCGAGTCCCACTCCAAGTCTACCAATTACCTTCAATCGTGGAGCTGAATGAATCAATTCCACATCAACTTTTGTTTGATTTCGAACAATTATTGCATCTGCATCCTTTAATTCAGATTGCAATTTTTCCCGATTAGTCCAAAGTTCTGGATCATAAACAACTTGCCAACCTTTTTCCTGTAAAAGCAGGTTTCCCGATGGCCAATTGAACTCAGTAATGACAATTTTCAATAAGCATCATCCTTTTCTTATTTGTATTTATGATTCAAAATATCCTCATGGGAGCATCTAAAATAGGGAAGCAACTCCTCATGAGGATGATAAAGTAATGTTTTTCATCATGATGTTATAATTAATTGTATTACTATTTTAAAGAACTTTCAATCTTTTTATCTTTTATTCTATCGTCCACTTTTTCCCGCACGCATGAACGGTTATGCCTGCTGCATCTCCATATAGTACCTTCACGGCAGTATCCCACTCACCATTTATATTTTTCTTTTGGGTATAGGTACCCCACGCTTTCCCTGTACTCCAAAATGTAGTGAAGTCATCTTGATTAATGCGAGGATTAAATTTAATTTCATTTCTGGTCATATCAAATTCAAAACCACTTAAAGCAATGAGCACGCCCCAACTGGACATAGACCTCGCATAATGGTGTCCACATTCGACTTCATTCCAAGGATTACGGCGGATACCATCATGACGATCCCGTACAGCTTTAACAATTGTTAGTCCTTCTTCAATAAAACCTTCATATATTAAGTGTGTTGCTACATGGTACTCTATTCCAGTCCATACTTCATCGGAATATACAAATGGTAATTTTGGACGACCACCATTTGGCCATGAACATAAAAGAAGTCCTTTTTCATCATTTAATACATACGTTCTTTGTGGATTCGCATGTTTGCTGAAATCTTCTTTAAAATTATATTTATAAATGGAATATACTGCTTTTTTTACATGTTCTTCTGGTAGTAAGTATCCTAATCCAAATAAATGTGCTAATTGCTGGCCTAGTAACTGGTCGGAAAGACAACCCATCCCATGTTGATACTTATATTGGTCAACATCATCTAATTGTTGGATATAGTACTCGCCGTTCCACGTTAATTCTTCCAAACGTTTTGCGCTTTTCTCGAATACTGTTCTATATATATTAGCAGTTTCTTCTTCTCCAAGATATTTTGCAATTTCTTCTGCAGCTCTCAGTGCTCCAAGAAAGAACACACCTGTTAATGGGTTCGGTCCATAAAATTCAATATCATACGTATTGTGTTGCTTTCCATCAAATACTAGGTCATCATCTGTATCCCATTGCAGTAAAGCATACTTAAGAGAATTTTTCATCGCAGGCCAAACTCGTCTTAAAAATTCATCATCACCTGTTAACTTCCATTCTCGATAAACACGCATGATGGTACCCATTTGACCATCTGCTGCAGCTTCAGCTGGATTTGACCCAAACATCCACTGTGAATCAAACATTTGCATCGCTCTAAAATTCATTTTTCCATCATCCGTTGTTTCTTCCAAAAACTCCGTTTCCCTCATGTTTTGTTCTAATGTGGGAAACAGAAATGCTAGTGTTTGTGCATAGTTCCATACATGTGTACAATTCCCATCACAACAACCCCAATCATCCTGACAGCCCTCATATCCTAGAAAACGGCCATCTTTTAACCAAAAACAAGTCGTACTGCGAAGTACCGTAATATTACTTGCGATCGCATCAATCACATAGTATGGTAATGAGCTGTTAAATAACGCTTGTTGAAAGGATTGCGATTTCTTCGTTAAACGTTCTTTATTGTTTACAAGATATTGAGCAACTGCCCATGCACTATCAAAATGATTTGTATAATAGTTTTTAATTAATTCTCTGCCTTCTTCCTTTACTTTTATCCATTCGCTCCAGCCATTCAGACGATTTGGGAAATACCACGTTAACATGAAATTCATTTCCTTTGTTTCACCTGGTAATACCGTTTCATATACGCCAAGCGTTCCTGTATCTGTCGCCTCATCATTTGCAGGTGTGTCATACTGTAAATCTGTTAACATTCCATTCTCAGAGAAATCATCCCAGAATTCATGGAGGTGATCAAACCATGCACCTCTTAACCATGCCCTTTTATATGTCGTATGTGGATTGGTAGTTGTTAGAGCAATATTCCCATACTCACGCTCAGTTTCCTCAAATTTAGTAGATTGTAAAATTAGTCCAGAAAGCTCACTTTCCTGCTTAAATAGATTGCTATTCTGACTACATTTTTGTATTTGTAAATTTCCAATTTGGTCAAAGGTTGCACCGATTGGATTAATAATTGAACCTGCTATCGACACTTTCACAGGTACCGATGTTGTATTAGTAACTTTGTATGTTATGTAAGCACCTGGGATTCCAGAATCATCAGGATTGAGTGGCACAAATGGAGTAAACGCTTCAAGCTTAACATCTACCGGTAAATCTTTATCCTCAAATTGGACGGAAACAAATGGATATTCACCACGTAGAGTGGATTTTTCCATACGTGGTAAACCTGCTGCAGTTCCCGGTGGATATCCATGGGCACGTGTATATGGCGGATTTAACTTTGATTCCAGCACCTTGACTACCGGTTCCTCCCCTTCAGCTTGTGCAAATATAGAAAAATAGGTATTTGGTAAAGTGGCCCCTTTGCCCGGATGATTAAAAATCTCCCAATCTCTAAAATCTCCTCTACTTCCTATCGATACATTCCCTGTCCCAATACCACCTAACAAAAAAGCTGCTGCTTCTGCTTTCCCAGAATACTGACGTTGCAAGCCATTTTGATACAAATCTTCTTTTACTTGTGACATGAATAGTCTCCTTTTTTTTGAATATTGACAAGCTTTTTTCGTTACTCCTTTGTTATAAAGACAGACCAAAAAGAAAACGTTATCATTTTACTCTAATATAGTATGATAGTAAGTCCTCTTTCTTCTCAACGCCATTATATCAACTAGAGATCCACATTGAACTACCCGCCACTTAACGCTCTTATGAGCTGTTTGAAGTGGGGGATTCCTAAGAACACTAACCTATCGGTTAATTATGGATTAGGCTATCCCCGCAGTTCCTGCGGTTAATCGCAATGCTTCATTACGAATATTTATACTTGCGTTAATATCACGACTTCGGTGATGGCACATACATTTCGGGCAAGTCCATTCACGCAAAGTCAGGTTTTTAACGTCTTTATGCTTATGACCACAATTGGAACATAGTTGACTGGAGGCAAAGGTTTTCGCCACGGCCACTACTTCTTTTCCATACCATCTTGCTTTATATTCCAACATGGTTCTAAATTTGGACCATGAGACTTCACTAATGGCCTTGGCAAGGTTTTTATTTTTCATCATGTTTTTCGTAGATAAGTCCTCCATCCCAATAATGTCGTGGTTTTTGACAATTTGAGTGGAAATCTTGTCTAACATATCCTTCCTTGCATTTGTAATCTTTTCGTGAATACGAGCCACTTTTATCCGTTGCTTGAGCCAATTGGATGATCCTAAGTTTCGTCTGGAAAGAATACGTTGTGCTTTTGCTAACTTTTCTTCTAATGTACGGAAAAACTTCGGATTAGGATAGATTGTACCATCCGACAATGTTGCAAAATCCTTTAATCCTACATCAATCCCAATGGTTGACCCTGTCTTTTTCATCGCTTGTACTTCCGTTTCGGACAAAATAGAAATGAAGTATTTACCACTTGGATTGCGCCTGATAGTGGCATTAATAATTCGCCCATGTACTTCACGGCTTTTTGCAAATCGTACGTATCCAAGCTTTGGAATTTTTATTTTGTTTTTCACAATAGCGATATTTCCGTTTGTGTATTTTGTTGTATACGATTGGATGGGATTCTTTTTTGACTTAAAACGTGGCTCACCATTTTGTTTTTTATAATAGCGCGTATAGGCATCGTTCACAATTTCAACAGACTTTTGCAGTGCAATACTGTCTACTTCTTTTAAGAATGGGTAGTGTTTCTTCAACTCAGGAAGATCTTTCATTGACTTGTTTTTATGGAAAAATTCCCCTTTCCAATTATTACCAGGAAGTTGACCATTCTGAACCATTTCATTCACAACATACCAATAGGAATCCTTGTCTATTTGTTTTCCTACAAAATAGTTGTAGACAAAACGAGCGCATCCAAAAGTTTTTTCAATGAGGATTGTTTGTTCTTTATTTGGATAGATTCGAAATTTGAACGCTTTTTTTACTAGCATTATTTTCACCTCACCCCAAAACAGAATGTATGTTCTTATTGTATCAAATGGAGGGAGGTTTTGGCTACCACCAACCGAAATTCATCTCCCCCTTATCTCTGGGCTTAAGCCCTTCACGAGCTTGAAGAGGGAGTCTTCTTTCGGGGGATGATAAAATCCCCTATTCCATATATTTTGAAATAGGGGTTTTGATTTCTGATTATAGATAGATTACTAGCTTTTCTAGTCTGCTGCCATTTCTTGCTTTAGTTTTTCGATCTCTGTTTGAAGTTGCTTAGACACATTCTCTTCTATTTGATTGAGTATTGTTTTCGAATCAATATTTTTATCAATCGATTCATTTACCTTTTCAATAAATAATGGCCATGCCATATTGTCTAAACGACTATAATTACGAACTGGAATTAAATCATCCAGAGTATCATAAAATTTCAATTCTTGTTGTCCGCCTAAAAACTCATTTGTATGCTCTTGGAACCATGGAAGAGAAGAAATATGATTCCACATTGGCTGTACTGCTAGATCTGCATAAAGCTTCCATGCTTCTTCCGCTCTTGTAATCCACTCTACAAAAGCCCATGCTGCTTCTTTATTTTCACTTTGTTTTGGAATAATAAATGTGGATCCAACCATGTTTACGTTTAATCCAATTGGAGCTCTTGTTGCTCGCCATTTTCCTGCTTGTTCTGGAACTACTCCTTCAATTTGTCTAGAAAGGTTAATTCCACCTGGGAATGATGCCACTTTTCCTTGCTTAAGTAATTGTTTTCCTTCATCATTTGTGAGTACACTCATTTGTGGTCCCCAGCCTATTTGCACACCTTGTTTTACAAAGTCTAGTAATTCAGCCATTTTGTCTGTATTTCGTGTCCAATTAAATTCAGAATCAAAATATCCAACTGAATCACCGTATTGAATAGCAGGTGAATCTCTAAATTCAAACATGTAAATGTCATTAGCCGCTAATGTTTGTGCAGCATCTAATACATTGTTAGGATCTTGAAGAAATTCACCTAATTCTTCTGGATCACTTGGAAGTCCTACTGATTCGTAAATATCTTCGCGATAGAACCAAACGAGCGGAGTAATATTCCATGGCATACCAAGTAATTTTTCACCGTCTGGGGACATCCAACGATTCCAAGCATGATCAGACATATCATCCTTGAAACGACCTGCATCAAATGGTGCTTGTAATAAATCTTCTACAAGTTCAGCAGATTGATAGCGTGGAAATTGAGGAGCAAACACTTGTGATACGTCTGGCGCTCCACTTCCTGCCGTTAAAGTCGTCTGCAAATTATTGTGCATCTCACCAATGGCAACGACTACTTTCTTTACTTCGATATTCGGATAAAACTTATTAAACTCTGTAATAATGTCATCCCACATTCCACCGTCCCATGTCCAGAAGGTAATTTCTCCTTCTAAATCGGAATCATAAGTAAAGGTGATTTCCTCCGGTCCTTTCCCTTTATCCTTATCAGTATCAGACCCACCCACGTCCTTTTTGTTGTTGGAACATGCTGTTAAAACGAATGAAAAGATGATTAAAAAGACTAAAATACGAAACTTCCTTTTCACTAGATAGCCCCCTTTGCTTTTTTTCATAAACAAGTTCGAATTACCCATTATATAATCTATTTTAATTGCTGAAACCTCCTTTCTATTGTCTAGGCCTTTCTATGTACAAATGATACCGTTTACATATACATCGGTAAATGTCATTATGTTAGTTTGCCAGTTGTCATTTTGTTGCAAAAATGGAAAGTTAATCTTCACAAAAAAAGCACAGAAAAATCAAATTGATTCTCCTGCGCTCACTGCGTTTTATTCTATTCCATATTCTTGCTTTAACTTTTCAAGCTCTGGTCCTAATTGCTTCATTGTATTATCTTCTATTTGCTGCAATATCGTTCTTGAATCAATATTTTTATCAATTGATTCATTAATCTTATCAATATACAATGGCCATGCTGGTCCATCTAATGGCGTATAGCGACGAATTGGAATATCATCGACTAAAGTGTCATAAAATGCAAATTCCTTTTGACCACCTAAATATTCATTTTGATATTCTTGGTACCATGGAAGGCTAGTAATTTGTTTCCAACTAGATTGAACTGCACGTTCTACATAAATCTTCCATGCAGATTCATCAAAAGTGATAAATTCTAGGAATGCAAATGCTGCATCCTTGTTTTGACTTTGTGCTGGAATAACAAATGACGAACTTACTAAACTAGCACTAACACCTAAAGGCATTTTCGTCACACGCCATTTTCCTTCTTGCTCCGGAACAATATCAGCAAGGTTACGTGCTGCATTGGATGCTGCTGGGAAAGAAGCAACTTTTCCTTGTCTTAACATTTGCTTCCCTTCTTCTCCCCATAGTACAGAAGTTTGTGGTGCCCAGCCAATCTGTACTCCTCGCTTAACTAAATCTAGTAACTCTACCATTCTCTCCGTATTGCGAGTATAATTTAAATCTTTATCAAAATATCCAAGTGCATCTCCATATTGGATTGCTGGCGAATCTCTGTACTCATACATATATATATCGTTTGCAGCTAAAGTTTGTGCTGCTTGGAACACATTTTCTGGATCTTGTAGAAATTCACCCAATTCTTCTGGATCACTTGGAAGTCCCATTTGTTCATAAATATCTTCTCGATAATAGAAAACTCCAGGTCCGATATCCCATGCCGGAGCTAATAAGCGCTTACCATCTAGTGACATCCAACGTTCCCATACATATGGGGCTGTTAATTCTTTATATCTCCCCATATCATAACGCGGGTCTAATAGGTCTTCTAACAATCCTGGTGCTCCAAATCTGGATATATCCATTACGTGTGATACATCCGGTGCGCCGCTACCAGCAGCAATTGTTGTTTGTAGTTTATCTTCTAGCGCATCAGGTCTTGTAAAATTCACTTTAATGTTTGGATAAACCTTGTTGAACTCCACTATAACTTCTTCAAACATGTCATCCCATGACCAAAAAGTAATTTCTCCTTCTAGGCTAGAATCATGTAAATATGGAATCTTATCCTGCTCATTAGAATCATCTTCATTACCACCATTGTTTGGTCCAGAAGTATCTTTCTTCCCAGAACAAGCAGATAAAACTAATACAAAGATGATAGAAAATATAAATACCGAAAATTTCTTGTTCATTTAACGTCTCCCCTTCTTATTAAAACGTTTACAAAACTGATTATTTCGACATTTTAAGACAAATATCTGCCTCCCTTCCAAACTTTACCGATGATGAACCACTATCTATTTATTTAAAAACAGATTCATCTTCGGATATGATAATGTTTTCGTGATCATAGATCGACCACTTACTCAAAAGCAGGATAATTCCAATATCCGGTAACTTGTCATTACCAGGATATCTATGAAAAATGATAACGTTTACAATACTGCTAGTCAACGCTTTTATTACAAATAGGAGAAATTACACATAGCATTACCATTAAATGTATACCCTTCAACTAATAAATAGAAGGGATCCTTCGTAACTGTTTTGAAGGACCCCTTTTTCACTTATACATTATTACAATTTAGCTAATATTTCACGTATAAAAGCAGGTTCATCCTTTGGAGTACGTGAAGTAATAATATTCTCACTTACTACCACTTCTTCATCCTTATACTCAGCTCCTGCTAATTTTACATCATCTCTTATACCTACAAAGCTTGTAGCTGTTTTCCCTTTTAATACATCTGCACTTATCATTACTTGAGGACCATGACATATACCAGCGATGAGTTTACCTTGTTCATTAACTTCTCGAACAAATTTCACAATATCATCATTAACTCGTAATGCCTCTGGCGCTGATCCACCTGGTATTACGACAGCATCAAAATCATTAGCTTGTACTTCAGACGCTGTCATTTCGGTAGTGTAACTAGCGCCTTTTTTACCTTCTACTGTTACTCCTTTTTCTAATCCAACAATAACAGCTTCATGTCCTGCTTCTTTCACAGCGTTATAAGGATTAACCATCTCGGAATCCTCAAAAGCATTTGCTAACAAAAAGGCTACTTTTGCCATGTCAAATCTCCTCCTTACGCTTATTACCTTTACTATAAAGGAAAAATATATACGCTTTCAAAGAAAATGACTTATTACAAAATCACAAGCAAAAAGAAAGCCTCACCAAATGGTAAGACTTTCTCTTTGTGATAATTATTACTCTATTCCATATTCTTCTTTCAGTTTCTCAATATCTGATTCAAGTTGTTTCATCGTATTATCTTCAATTTGTTGAAGTGTCGTACGTGAATCAATATTTTTATCAATGGATTCATTGATTTTGTCAATGTATAATGGCCATGCAGCACCATCAAGTGGAGTATAACGACGTACAGGTAGTTCTGGTACTAGCGTATTGTAGAATGCAAAGTCTTTTTGACCGCCAAAATACTCATTTTCATACTCTTGATACCAAGGTAGCTCTGCAATATGTTTCCAGCCTGTTTGAATTCCACCTTCTTGGTACAATTTCCAAGCTTCTTCATTAACAGACATGAACTCAACAAATGCAAATGCTGCATCTTTTTGTTGGCTTTGAGATGGAATTACCCAAGAAGAACCAACCAAGCTTACATTTACGCCAAATGGCATTTTAGTAGCACGCCATTTACCAGATTGTTCAGGAACAACTCTACTAAATTGTTGATAAGCGTTTGAAGCAACTGGTAATGAAGCAATTTTACCTTGTTTTAATAAGTTATTTCCTTCTTCACTAAAGAAAGCAGAAAGTTGAGGAGCCCATCCAAGTTGCACTCCGCGTTTAACATGATCTAGTAATTCAATCATTCTTTCATCATTACGCATATAATTTAAGTTCTCATCAAAATACCCTACTGCATCACCATATTGGATTGCAGGTGAATCCCTAAATTCATACATATAAATATCATTTGCTGCTAGAGTTTGTGCTGCTTGGAACACGTTTTCTGGATCTTGTAAGAATTCTCCTAATTCTTCTGGATCACTTGGTAGACCCATTTGTTCATAAATATCTTCACGATAATAGAATACACCTGAACCGATATCCCAAGGTGGAGCTAGTAAACGCTTACCATCTAGTGACATCCAACGCTCCCATACGTATGGTTCAGCTAAGTGTTTATATCTTCCCATGTCATATTGTGGATCTAACAAGTCTTCAAGTAAACCTGGAGTACCGTAGCGATCAACGTTTAATACGTGTGATACGTCAGGAGCCCCTTTACCTGCAGTTAATGTAGTTTGTAAGTTATCATGCAATGCACCAATTTCTTGTTGCACAAGATTAACTTTTATATTTGGATAAAGTTCGTTAAAAATTTCTATTTGTTCTTCCCATGCTCCCCAAGACCAAACGGTGATTTCTCCTTCAAGGCTGGAGTCATGTAGCATTTCTACAGGTGCTAATCCTTCATCCTTTTTATCTTCACCATTTTTGGAGCCATTGCTCTCTTTCTTACCGCCACCAGAACATGCTGCTAACAGCAAAGAAAAGATTAACAAAAAGGCAAGAATACTAAACTTCTTATTCATTTCTTTTCCCCCTTTAAATTTTGAAAGCATTCGAAGTGATACAAGACGATACTCCTTTTTAACCACCTCCTTTAATTTTTCTGATAATTTATGATTAGAAATAGAACATTATGCCTAATATCGGATAACGTTTACATATTTCTAAACAATAAATAGCTAGTATAAAATACAATATGACAGTGTCATATTTTCACCTATTAAGCGTTTACATGTCCCATTATTCAAATAATTTTATGCAATGTATCCTCACCCTACTATTTAATTTAGTAAGTTATGATTCTAGTACATTCGTATGAAACAAAATGTGCAATCGTTTACATATTAGTTATATGTACCTAGCTTCTATTTAATTTCTCTTATCGCTATGTTAACGTTTACACTCGTAATAGTCAATAGGTTTTTTGAAAATATTTTATATAATATTATAATTATGGACTTCTATTAAACTATCCACTCTACTCCTTGTTTTATACATTTGAGACTTTACAGTTACTTTGGATAAATCACATTTATAGTTCCATAGTTTGATTCATCAAAAATATCAGAATCATAGTACCTGTATTAAAAATGATAACAAGGTTTAGATTATCTACTATAAAGTAATTACCTCACTACCTAATTTAGATGACTGGTTAAACTATTGTTTAATCAACACTTCCTATATGAAATTATAAGAATACATGATATAATTCAACTAAACTGGTAATGACAACATTATATCTTAAAAATGAGGTGAGAATTTGTTACATTCAATAAGTCAATTGAGAAAAGGCAAGTCAAACCAATTTACGACCAATAATCCGATTACGAAGAAGAAAACAATTACTGTCCATCCAGGGGAAAAGGAAGTATTTGTGAGCTCTGAAAAACCAGGTGTTATTTCTAGAATTTGGATCACAATCCCTAGATGGTTTTGGGCTCATTGGGAACCACATATCCCTACAGATCCATCCATATTAAAAAAGTTAATTTTACGGATTTATTGGGATGGAAGTGATACACCGTCAGTTGAAGCTCCAATTGGTGACTTTTTTGGTATTGGACATTGTGAATACCGTCATTATCTTTCTCAATATATTGGTATGTCTAGTGGTGGTTTTTATAGTTATTTTCCAATGCCTTATAACAAAGTTCGGATTGAAATCGAAAACTTACATAGTAGCCTAGCACCTGAAGTATTCTTGAATGCTAACTACCAAGAAACAGACGCACAGCCAGAAAGTGAAGGAAGGTTTCATTGTTTATTCAGGACAGATCGTTTACAAGGTTCTGATCCACTACCACTTATAGAGGCGCAGGGTCGTGGCCATTATGTAGGCTGCTGTATCTCCATGCAAGCAGAGGATTTCAATTACCTTTCTTATTTAGAAGCCCCTGAATATGTATATATTGATACGAAAGAAGGAGAACCACCTACCTTTACTGGTACAGGTCTAGAAGATTATTTTAATGGTGGCTGGTATTTCCGAGATGGTGAATTTTACGGTCCATTACATGGAGTGCCACTGAAAGATACGTTACGCTCGATGATAAGTATGTATCGATTTCATGACCAGGATGCTATTTCTTTTGAGAAAAGCTTAAAAATCGATTTTGTTAGTCCTTGGAATCCTGAACGTTTAAAACCATACTGGTTTTCATCTACAGCATATTGGTACCAAGATGGAGTAGGTAAATTAAGCTCTGAATTACCTTCTGTAGATAAATTAATGAGTATGTATCGGGTTCGCGACGTTGACCATCAATCAATTCCATAGAAACTGATGACTACTGTACCATTCAGTAGTCATTTTTAATTCCTACTTTGCTAAAGAAACAAAATAGGGATAAAATAATAAAATATCAATTACAGACACAAACTTGTTAAGTAAGGGCATTCATTTATTTCATATAATCTACTATCCTTTTATTTAAGCAATAACAAAAAATTAATTAAAAGGAGAATGTACATGAAAACTTTTAGAACGACTGAAATAACAACACCTTTATCTGCAGAGCAAATTAGTCAATATGAAAGGGATGGATATTTAGTAGTCAGTCAAGGATGCAGCAAGGATCTGATACATGTATATAATTCGCACATCTATAACATCCGTTCAGCAGAAAACGTAGTGGATTGGGCAAAGCCAAGTCCAAATAAACAACTGAATGATGATGGCCGATTTTCATTACGTCTCTTCAATCCACATTTACACGATAGTTTCTCAGAACAAATGATGAAACTTCCAATCATAAGGGGAGCATTGGCGCAACTATTGGGTGATGAAGCGGTCGGGATTCAAAGCATGTACTTCTTTAAAGCTCCAGGGACACCTGGGCAAGCGGCACACCAAGACTATTACTATATTGATAATGAACCTAATACATTAACAGCAGCTTGGATTGCAATGGAAGACGTCGATGAAGAAAATGGATGCTTGTGGGTAATACCTGGAAGTCACAAAGATGGATTACGTCCACACGGAAGAGTAAAGGATTCTTCTGAACATGAAGCTTGGACAGACGAAACTGAAGGTGTAGATCTTTCTAAACAGATTCCAGTGGTCATGAAAGAAGGAGATATAGTATTCTTTCACAATTTATTGATCCACTCTTCTGGTAAGAACCGTTCAACAGATCGCTGGCGTAAATCTTATGTATGTCATTATGTCCGCCATGATTCGGAAGT
This sequence comes from Lederbergia graminis, assembly GCF_042655485.1. Classification (NCBI taxonomy): domain Bacteria; kingdom Bacillati; phylum Bacillota; class Bacilli; order Caryophanales; family Bacillaceae; genus Lederbergia; species Lederbergia graminis. Next base: position 85,064 of record NZ_JBHSMC010000010.1, on the reverse strand, counting down.
GGTTAGAGAAGATTTGAATAAGAAAATCTCATTAGTATAAACAACCCTGGCAAGCTTTGCGGTGATAAAGCAAGGGAGGAATTTAAAATGGAACTGGCAGATAAATCAGGTACTGAAACACCATTTTTGGTTAGTGATGCATTTGCAGGCACGATTGTATATCCCCCTGGTGGACATTTTGGTCCCAGGATACAAAACGACTTGCAATTAGTATTACTCCATACAGGTGCAATGAACGTTTCTATTGACGGTGTGAAAAACCAAATCCCAGTCGGATCAGTAGTATTATTAAAACCAGGACATAAAGAAACCTTTTTATTTGCCAAAGATATGGAAACTTGGCATCGTTGGATTTCGGTAACACCTGCTTATATCGATGAAATGTGGTTAGAAAAGCTAGAACAATTACCACTATATATACCGATATCAGAAAAAATGAATGAACTGACCAGTCTCATTTTAGCTATTCAACTTGACTATACACAAGAGGATTCCCCTGTCTTGCAGTCTTTAGGTGAAGCTGCTATTTGGTTATACATTAGTGAGAGCAAGAAAATTAATTTACATCGCGGACACCCTGCTCTTTTAAAGGCAAAAGAAATAATAAGCCATCAATATCATGAAGACTTATCTTTGAATGATATAGCACAGGTAAGTGGTGTGACACAAGAACACTTAATTCGTTTATTCCAAAAGTACGAAAACACAACACCTAAAAAGTATTTATGGAAGCGGAGAGTGGAAGCTGGCTTAGAGTTATTAAGGAATACAGGGTTGCAGATTGAAGAAGTCGCTTATAAAGTCGGCTTTAAAACCTCCTATCACTTTGCACGAGTTGTGAAACAACATGTAGGTAAAACACCATCACAAATAAGAAGTGAATCATGGAATAAGTGATAATCATAAAGAAAGATGACTCCTTAATATTATTCGGAGTCATCTTTTTTTATCGACTTTATTCTCAATTAGCAATCTCTTCATATAGCTTGCACCAAGGAAAGCGTAGTGTATTTCCGTAGCGGTAGAACTACCCTTACATTGTCGGATTTACATCCATGTCTAATCGTTTTGTCTCAGCCTCTAATATTATTCAATGCCTAGTTCTTCTTTTAATTTTTTTATATCATCTCCTAACTGTCTCATTGCAGTATCTTCAATCTTATTTAGAGTTGTTTTAGAATCTATATTCTTATCAATCGATTCATTGACATTATCTATATATATTCCCCAAGCTGGACCGTCAAGCGTCGTTAACCGACGAACAGGAATTTGCTCATCAATACTAGAGTACAACTTATAATCTTGTTGTCCACCAAGAAATTCATTTGTTAATTCTTGATACCATGGTAAGGAAGTTATATGATACCAAGCAGGTTGAATTGAATCATCAAGGAACAACTTCCATGCGGTTTCTGTCTGTGTTATCCATTGTACCCAAGCCCATGCAGCTTCCTTATTTTGACTTTGTTCAGGTATAACAAAAGCCGATCCTCCCAGTCCAACACTTAATCCTAATGGCATATATGTTGCTCTCCATTTACCTGCTTGCTCTGGAAATGATCTTTCCAAATCACGAGCAGCCCATGTAGCAGCTGGGAAGGATGCAACTACTCCTTGTTTCACCATTTGTTTACCTTCATCTGAGAAGAGAACAGAAGTTTGAGCCGCCCAATCAAGTTGAGACCCTTGCTTTACAAAATCAAGTAATTCTGCCATTTTTTCATCATTTCTAGTCCAATTGAAATTGGAGTCAAAATATCCAACTGCATCACCATAATGAACTGCAGGTGAATCACGCCACTCATACATATACTTTCCATTTGCAGCTAATATTCTGGCTGCATCTAAAACATTCTCTTTACTCTGAAGAAATTCACCGAGTTCCTCGGGATCACTTGGCAATCCCATCTCTTCATATATATCTTCTCTATAATAAAATACTCCTGGTGTTACATCCCAAGGCATACCAACAAGTCTTTTTCCATCAATAGATTTAAAACGTTCCCAATTATAATCAGATACCATTCCTTCATAACGACCTGCGTCAAAAGGAGGTTGAAGTAAATCTGCTAGCATATCCCCGGATGAATATCGAGCAAAGAAACTTTGTTCAACCTGAGACACATCAGGTGCACCGCTTCCTGCAGCAAGTGTAGTCTGCAATTTATCATGCATTTCACCACTTGGCAATCCATCCACAAGTTTTACAGTAATATTAGGAAAATCTTTATTAAATGCTTCAATTACATCGTCATATATTAAACCTGCATCTCCCCAAGCCCAAAATGTTATTTCTCCTGAAATACTCGGATCAATTACAAATAGTTCATCTTTAACATTTCCATTATCTCCCCCTTTACCTTTTTCTCCATCAGAACCCGAATCCTTACTGGAACAACCTGAAATCAATAACAAAGCAAAAATTAATACGAGAATTCCCCAGAGTCTCTTATCGATTGTTTTATACATCCTTTTACATCCCCTTTTGAAAAGTAAGTATAATTCGGACAAACTCATTAAGAACTAATCTATAAACCTTTAAACCTATAACATCATTCCTTCCCTGTTGTAATGTTGTCATTACCAGATGAGTGAAAAAGAATTAATTCGGCCAGTTAGATGCATCTCCGTGATGTAGTGTTGTCATTACCAGTTAACTACATGATAACGCTTACCTTCAATGAGGTCAATACTTTCCAAAGAAAAAAACTGACTTCTTACATGACAGAAGTCAGTTTTTTTCATACAGTTTATTTTAATCCATACTCTTCTTTTAATTTCTCTATTTCTAGAGCAAGTTGCTTCAATGGTGGATTTCCCTATTAATCTAATAGCTTTGCAATCTCCTCATTTACAGCTTCTCTAAGTCCTAATATATATTCCGCTTCAGTTGGATACTCTGAAAAAGTTATGGTTTGTTCTTTTTCCATTAAGTCTATTACGTATTTTTTTCCTTTCAATTCAGCTAGCCATTGAAACGCACGCAAATCTTGGAGTGCTTGTGCAAATACTCTTAATCTGATGGAAGCTAGTGGTGTACCATTTTCTCCAGGATACACGAGGAATGCATCACCAGATGGGAACGCATTAATCGCATCCGTGATGTCAAACGGATTAATCTTTAGTTTTGAAAGCTGACTGTTATAAAAGTTATAGCCCCAATGCAAGAAACCTTCTATGTCATATTTAAATAATTGTGTGCCAATTATTCTAGTTCTTGCAGAAGGCATTGCCATGAAACGATTACTTACAAATTTAGTTTGTCCACAGCAATAATATGTCCATAAATTCGGAACTCCATGTCTAATGAATTCATCAATATGACTGTTGGCAACTACCGGTTTCCTCACAATTCCATTCTTATAGAATGAATAATCACTTAGTGCATCAATGATATGAAAACCTTCTAAATATGGCTCCGCAATCTCCTTTGCCTTTTTATATGTCTCGACATTTCCTTCATTAGGCTCATCCGAGATATGGAAATAAACCTTATCAGGATCCCAATTCTCACGTAAACATTCAGTTAATGCTGGTAGAAATGCAGCTAAAAATTCTTTGTATAATTCACTGTCTGCAGCTATATCCCACCCAAATTTACGGATATACTCCCCGTTTTCTTTCACGATAATTTTTGGTGCGAATTCCGCTCCCCATTGTGTAAAAAGATGGGCAATTTCTATATATTGAATCCCATTTCGTTTACACATTTCCAACCACTTTTTTAGTAGTGAAAAATCAAAATGATACTTATTCTGATCGTACGTTATTTTTACTAGTTGAACCGTTGTTCGCTCTCCACCAACTTCTGTATCTAAAGGAGGCGTAAACACAGGTGTTAAGATCATATTTATGCCGTTTTCACTAGCTGTTTTTACAAAATTCTCGACAATACGCCAATGCTCATCAGAAAAAGCCCCAACACCATAATAGTCTGCCAAACAATCCGTATGGAACCACTCCGTATGGATTAATTTCTGCTTTGGCAAAGAATGAGGAATAACCCATAATGAGAGCTGCTCATTCCATAATTCTTTTCCTTCTAAATCCGTAATCTTGATTACCACCGTATTCAAGCCTGCTCCTGAATGCGCCTTCAAATCAACCCAAAGCGCATTCCAACCATCCTTCTCCAATTCCATCCTGTTATTCTCCGCTGGTAATAGGAGATCAGGTAATAATCCTGGAGTTGTCGTTATATAATTATCATCGAAGTTATCGGGATAAGCAGGTAAATTAGATGGAACTTTCTCCACTTTGCTAATAGTCGTTTCTATTCCTTCGTTTGTTATGATCTGAATATTAACATAATCACTACTATCTGCTTTCTGATAATACGCAATTTGAAATGAATATTGTTCTTCCAGGAATATAGAAATTTCCCTTTGAGCAAATTCTCTTGGCTGACGATCTGGGAATACTTTCTCTAGAGCGTCTGCCAATTGAAATTGTATTTTCTTCATCTAACCATCTCCTCCACCTGATTCACTACTGTATAAGCGCCGTACAATGCCGCATGATTCCTTAACCTAGCCAATGTAATTTCTGTAGACACTTTATATACATCCATCACTTTATGTTGATATTTTTCTTGTATATCTTCTAATAATGACTTTCCTTGTGCTGTTATTCCTCCCCCAATAATAATAACTTCAGGATTGTAGAGGTGAGTAATATTCACGAGACCAGTAGATAAGTAATCTAAAAAATTATCATATGCTGCTCTTGCATGAGGATCCTGTTTTTTCACTAAATCCATTATCTCCTTACCATTTGCACTGTCGTTACCATTTGCACTGTCGTTACCAGAGATTCTCGTATAATGACGGACAAGTGCTCCTGTTGATGCATACCGTTCTAGACAGCCTTTAAAACCACATGGACAACTTTCGCCATCATGAACAATAGACATATGACCAAGTTCACCTGCTAAATAGCCTGCTCCTCGCATTAACCGACCATTTATTACTACTGCTCCCCCAATTCCAGTACCAAGTGTGAGAAGAACAACATCCTGCTTCCCTTGAGCTGCACCTAGCCAAACTTCTCCAAGGCAAGCACATCTAACATCATTCTCAACAGACACATGTAAATTTGTTTTTTCCTTTACTATTCTTGCAAGTTGTAATCCGGAATAGTCCTTAATATTAGCGGAAAATAATACTTCTCCACGCTCATGATCAATTAATCCACATGCAGAGATTCCAATATTTTGAATCTCATATTTTTGACTCATTAATGCCACTTGGTGGGCAATTATTTCAGGAATTTGGATTGCAGCGTTTTCCTTAGGAGTTGCTACTTTTCCAGTAGTAAAAATTCCTCCACTACTTGAAATAACACCAAACTTTATATAAGTTCCACCTATATCAAAACAAGCACTATATTTCATATTTATCTCCCCTCATTTAAAGGAGTCACTTTAACTTGTGGAACTAATTTTTCCACTACTACTTTTTCAACATAACCTGTTTGTTCCTCGACTGCATTTGCCATCCCGCATGCACAGGCGAATGCTAATGACTTGGAAATAGAGAACCCTTGTTGTAGAGCATATGCCATCCCTGCTAACATACTATCTCCTGATCCGACTGGATTTTTCACTTCCATTTCGGGAATCTCAGCTTTCAATATATTTTCTTGTCCTACTAAAATAGCACCTTTAGAACCTAATGAAAGCAATACATACTGTACTCCTTTATTACAAATTATCTTTGCTGCCTCTAACATCTCTTCTTCATTTGAAAGCTCTCTACCAACATACGCACGAAGTTCCATTTCATTTGGTTTTATCAAGAAAGGTCTACCTTCAATTCCCTCCGTAAGTGCGTTTCCACTTGTATCTAAAAGAAATGGTATATGTAATTCTCGAGTAATTTCCCCCATTTCCTGATAAAATGGACTTGGCATCCCTTTTGGCATACTACCTGAAGCGATAACTATATTTGCTTTCTGACACAGATGTTTAAAATGGTCTCGGAAACGTTCCACTTCCTCTTTCGAAATTGTCGGTCCTCTTTCCATTAATTCTGTTTGTGTTCCTGCTATAGGGTCTAACATAGCTAAACATGTTCTTGTTTCTCCCGTAATTTCCAAAAAATCATGCATTAAGTTTACACTGTCTAGTTGATTCTTAATCCAAGTACCAGTGCTTCCACCTAATAAACCAGTACACAGTACTTCACTATTTAATTGTTGCAGAACCCGAGAGACATTCAACCCTTTCCCACCTGCAGTCTTATTGCCATTTTCTACTCGATGCCCATGACCTATTTGAAAATGTTGTACATGATAGGATACATCAATTGCTGGATTTAGAGTTACTGTCAATATCATTGCAATCTACGCTTTCTGCAAACTTTTGCACATAAATATTTTGTCTCTTGCCACTTTCTTCAACGAATCAATTGCATCAGCAAAATACTTCCTTGGATCGTTGGCATCTGGATTTTCAATCAAATATTTTCTTAAATCAGCAACGAAAGCATTTTTCAATTCAGTAGCAACATTTACTTTCGTTATCCCCATACCAATAGTCTCTTGGACAAGTGCTTCTGGTAATCCTGATGCACCATGAAGAACTAGTGGAATATCCACAACTGCACGAATTTCTTGGAGGCGTTCTAAATCTAATTTCGGCTCTCCTTTGTAAAGCCCGTGTGCTGTTCCAATGGCCACTGCTAATGAATCAATACCTGTTCGTTCCACAAACTCAAGTGCCTCTCTTGGATTTGTATAGATGGCATCTTTTTCATCAACACTCATATCGTCCTCAATCCCACTAAGTCTACCTAACTCTGCTTCGACTACGACTCCTTTTTTATGTGCGTATTGTACTACTTCAGTGACAATGCTTACATTTTCTTCAAAGGGATAGTGACTCGCATCAATCATTACCGAGCCGACTCCCATATCTATTAAACTTTTAATATCGCTTACATTTTCATGGTGATCTAAATGTACTTCAAAAGGAATCGTATATTTTTTCCGTGCCGCTTCCATAATGCCGATTAAAAATTCTTCTCCCATATATTTTATCGTTCCTGGTGTTGCAGCAAGTAAAACTGGTGATTGTAATTCCTCCGCAACTTCTAACACTGCTTTCGCTATTTCTAGGTTATGAACATTAAATGCTGGAACTGCGTACTTCCCAGCTTGTGCTGAAAGTAATAAGCTATTTGTTGTCGTCTTCATCTTACTTTTCCCCCACATACGGATAGATTGTTACACCTTGAACGACTCGATTTATTGCCCCAGTTGGAGATGGGTTGTCAGGAGATAAACCGATTTGTAAAGACTTCTCATAAGCTAGTAATTGTGCAAAAATAATATAAGCAAACGCTAATTGTATATCTTCTAAATCACTATGAAGTGTTACGACATCATCACAGTAATTCACCAAGTCTTGATCCTCTATTCCAGTTAGCACCACGATAGGACCACGATCTTTATATGCATATAATTCTTTCAACATATCCACATCATATTTTCTTGTGTACGGATTATTAGAAAGATAGACTATGATATTCGTATCTTTATTAATATAAGATTTTGGTCCATGACGAAAACCTAAGGTTGTATCATATAATGTTGCAACCTTCCCAGCTGATAGCTCCAATAACTTTAAAGCGGACTCTCTTGAAAGCCCTTCAAATACACCAGATCCCAAATATACAAGTCTTGAAAAATCATTCTTCATTAATTTTTCAATCGACTTACTACTCAACGCTAACATATTTTTACCTGCTTCTGCTGTAGCAGTTGTTTCTCTCTCAAAGACTTCCTTATTGTTGTGAAATAAATAAAGTGCTGAAATCATCATCGTTGAATAACTGCTAGTCATTGCTAAGCTCTTATCATTTGCTTCTTCTGGTAGTACGAGGACAAGCTGTTGTTGTGTATTTCTAACTCTTTGTGCTAGTGCTCCATCCTTATTACATGTAATCGTAATTTCATAAAAATCGTTTACTATTTTTTCACTATTTTCAACAGCGGCAATACTTTCAGGGCTATTTCCTGAACGTGCAAAGGAAACTATTATTGTTGGAATCTCTTTATCTAGATAATAATATGGGGTAGCTGTTAAATTTGTAGTGGATACACATTCTGATTCCCATCCTCTTTTACGAATAGCATCTCGTATATATGGGTAGATTGTTTCGCCAACAAATGCACTTGTTCCTGCTCCAGTAAATATTACTCGAGCATGCTTATGCTTTGTTTCTATATTTCGTAAAAAGCGCTCGATTTCCTCTTTTTTAGCTGATAATTGTTCTATCGCTTTCCTCCATAGTTCTGGTTGTTGCTTTATCTCCCTAATCGTATGACATGTTTCCGCTTGATAACTTTGCATTTTTTCATCTCCCAATATTGTAATGTTGTCACTACCACTTAATTGAAAGTAGATAAAATTATCTACTTGAGTTCCACCGTGTACGTAAATTTATCTCCTCTAGCAATCGTAACCGTGTATTCAATTACCAAATCTTTTTCATATGTAGTTCGTATAATGAGAAGACTCGGCTCTCCCTCTTGAATATGCAATCTCTCTGCCTCTAGGTCAGTAGGTATTGTAACTTTAAAGCTCTCGTTAGCACGTGTTATCGTTGCTGAATAATGATCGCGAAAGATGTTATACATCGGATTATTTTCTAAATCATCCTTTGTTAAATTAGGAAATCGATGTACCGGTACATAGGATGTTTCATACATCATTGGTTCATTATCCGCATAACGCAAACGTGTTATTTCATATACTTGTGCACTTTCTTCTATCTTCATGTTTTTAGCTATGTTACTACTAGGATAAATAATTTTAAAATCCAACACTTTCGTGGATGGAACCTTATTAATTTTTTTCATTTCTTCTGTAAAGCTATAAAATTGAACAAGACTTTGATTAATCACTTTAGGAGATACAAACGTTCCTTTACCATGCTGTTTGTAAATATAGTTTTCTTTCTCAAGTTCTTGCATCGTTTGTCTAACTGTCGTACGACTTACATCATACATTTCACACAGCTCTCGTTCAGAAGGAAGTTTATCATGTTCCTTATAAAAACCAGATTCAATTTTTTCAATAATAATGTCGGTTAATTGATAGTAAAGTGGTAAGCGACTATCCTTATTAATCATTTTTTTCTCCTTACATGTAATCCTAATGATGTTTTTCTAACTGGACACATGGTTATTACCAGTTGTAGTTATTTTACCATAGTCAGATACTAAATTAAAGTGCTATTTCCAATATATTCAAAGAGCACCACTGTTTATAGTGGTGCTCTTTCTGTCACTTACTCCATACCATATTCTTCTTTTAGTTTTTCAATATCTGGACCGAGTTGTTTCAATGTATTGTCTTCAATTTGTTGAAGAGTTGTTCTTGAATCAATGTTTTTATCAATGGATTCATTAATCTTGTCGATATATAGTGGCCAAGCTGGACCATCTAAAGGAGTTACACGACGAACTGGAATATTATCTACAATTGTTTCATAAAACGCAAAATCCTTCTGTCCTCCAAGGTACTCATTTGTATGCTCTAAATACCACGGAAGCTGAGTAATATGTTTCCATGCTGGTTGGACAGCTTTATCTACATATATTTTCCAAGCTTCTTCCGAGAAGTTGAGGAACTCTAGGAATGCAAATGCTGCGTCTTTGCTGTCACTTTGTTCTGGGATCGAGAATGTAGAACCACCTAACCCAAAGTTAACACCAGCAGGCACCTTCGTTACACGCCACTTCCCTTTTAAATCTGGGAATGCTTCTTCCAGATGTCGTGAACCATTTGTTCCTGCAGGGAATGATGCTGCTTTACCTTGCTTCACTAACTGCTTCCCTTCATCACTAAAAACAAGTGACATTTGCGGTGCCCAACCTATTTGAACTCCTTCTTTCACAAAATCTAAAAGTTCTATCATTCTTTCATCATTACGAGTATAGTTTAATTCACTATCGAAATAACCAACCGCATCTCCATATTGAATTGCTGGTGAATCTCTAAATTCATACATATAAATATCATTTGCTGCTAAAGTACGCGCAGCATCTAATACGTTTTCAGGGTCTTGTAAATATTCACCTAACTCTTCTGGATCTGTTGGAAGTCCCATTTGCTCATAAATATCTTCACGATAATAGAATACCCCAGCTGTTACATCCCACGGGAAACCTAGTAATCTCTTACCATCAACAGATTTCCAACGCTCCCAGTTATATTCTGATTGTAAATCCTTATAACGTTGGAGATTATATTCTGGCTGAAGGAAATCTACTAATAGTCCTTCTGCTTGATATCTAGGGAATTGGCCTTGCTCTACATGAACTGCATCAGGTGCCCCTCTACCAGCAGCGATAGTAGTTGCTAAGTTATCATGTAATTCTCCCATTGGTAATACGGTCAAGTTTACTTTAATGTTTGGATATAATTTATTAAATTCCACAATTACATCCTCAAACATTTCATCCCATGACCAAAAGTCAATCTCTCCTTCTAGATCAAACTCATGTGTATACGTAATTTCTGTTGGTACATTTCCTGCTGCATTATCGCCATTAGCGTCATTATCACTTTTTTTGTTACTAGAGCAACCAGCAATAACAACAGCGAAAATTACTAGAAACAAGAAAACTTTCATTTTCCCCTTCATTAAGTATTCCTCCTCTTTATTAGTTAAATTAATTAATATCTTCCACATGCATTAATAGTCTATGGTGTTTGTATATGGGTTAAAATTAACAGAATTATAATACTTATTTAGCATCCGACAATTCTCTTTGTTTTTTCGACATGTGGTATCGTTTACATGATGTATGATATCGTTTACAGGTTTCCTTGTCAACCATAATATTAAAATTTTCTATTAAATACTAATTTAGTTTCTATTTCAAAAATAGTTAATAGAACGCTTACATCAAGTCTTTCTTTTTCTCTGATAATATGATACTTTTAAATTAATAAACATTGAAGATGGTGACCGCTATGAACAATATATTAAATAATCGAATCTATATATTTTTAGAAAAACTTTCAAACATCTTTATTCTTAATCTCATTTGGGTAATCGCTTGCATTCCAATAGTTACCATATTTCCTGCCACAGCAGCTATGCATAGCGTAATTAGACAATGGAAAATAAAAGGTGAAACAACCGTATTAAAACCATTTATAAAGCAATTTAAGCTGAACTTTAAACAAAGCTTCCTAGTAGGGCTTCTATGGATTCCTTTCGCAGTCCTGCTCTATGTTGATTATATCTTTGTTATTGAGACACAGTCCGGACTACGCTTAGCACTACTGGTTCCGTTATTTTTAATTGCTTTATTATTTACTTTTATGTCAGCATTTTTATTCCCTGTCATGGTTCATTATAATTTACGACTTAGGGATGTTTTAAAGAATACGTTTATTATCTCGCTAGCATATTTCCCAACTACTCTATTAGTTTTAATTGCATCTGTAGCATTATTTTTCGTCTTTCTGATTATACCGCCATTGGCATTGTTCATCTTCGCTTTTATCGCTTTTATTAACTACTCACTTTGCCATCGCTGCTTTGAAAAGATTGAAAGACTATTTGAGGATAGTTCAGCTATTAGCGAAGAAAAAGAAGCTGTTCAATAATGAGAGAAAAGAGCTAAATCTTTTTAGATTTAGCTCTTTTTTTGTTAATAGGGTTTGAGGATGGAGGAGATTTGAAGGTAGAAATGCCTTTCGTGTGACTATTGATGGACGGCGGAGTCTTATGTGACCTTTTATATTGAATTTGATGTTGCTAGGCATGATGGGGCTTCTTGATTGACCGTCTTCTTTAATTCTGACAGGAGCTGGGCATGATGAAGACTCCTGCGTGACCTATCACCTTGATTTTCTCATGAGCTGGGCGCGTTGAAGCTTCCTGCATGACCGCTTCACTTGATTTTAACGGGAACTGGGAACGATGAACTCTCCATCGTGACCACCTTCATTGATTCTAATGGGAACTGGGAACGATAAACCTTCTTGCGTGACCGCCTTCTTTGATTCTAACGAGAACTGGGCACGATAAACCTTCCAACGTGACCACCTTCATTGATTCTAACGTGAGCTGGGCACGATGAAGCTTCCTGCGTGACCGCTTCTCTTGATTTTGATGTGAAATGGGTACGATGGACCCTCAACGTGACCGCCTTCATTGATTCAAACGTGAGCTGGGCTCGATGGACCTTCTTGCGTGACCGCCTTCATTGATTCAAACGTGAACTGGGAACGATGGACCCTCCAACGTGACCACCTTCATTGATTCTAACGTGAGCTGGGCACGATGAAGCTTCCTGCGTGACCGCTTCTCTTGATTTTGATGTGAAATGGGTACGATGGAGCTTCTTGCGTGACCGCTTCACTTGATTCTGACGTGAACTGGGCTCGATGAAGCCTCCTGCGTTACCTCCCACCTTGAAATACACGGGAGACGGGCATGGTAAAGCTTCCATTGTGACCACTTCACTTTATTCTAACGTAAAACGGGCACGATGAAACTTCCATCGTGCCCCCTATTATAAAACACTCTCTAGCTTGGCATGCAACACAGCCCAAGCAAATAAAGTCCTAGCGATTTAACGGAAAGTCGTAATCTACCATTCGAAATAAATTAAGATACTAGTTTTAATCCTATAGCAGCGGCTAGAACCATAGCGATGAAGACTAGTCGTTTCCACTCCTTAGATTCTCCATAAAATATCATTCCAACTAGGGCGCCGCCAACAACACCTATTCCTGTCCATATCGCATAACCGGTACCCATTGGGATATAACGCAATGAATAACTGAGTAAAGCAAGACTGGAGCCAAATCCTAAAATTAGTAAGATAACGGTTTGCCAATTCCTTTTCACAGACAACTGGTTGATCATAGCAACACCAAATGTTTCTAATAAGCCTGCTAATATTAATGTAAACCACGCCATTAAGATTCAACTCCCTGCTCTTGTTTTTCATCCGTTACTACTTTTAATCCGATGACTCCGACTAACAGTATGCAAATTAAGATGATTTTTTCCCATTTTAATGGTTCTTCAAAAAATATTATTTCAGATATAACAGTACCTGCTGTTCCTAACCCAACAAAAATAGCATAGACTGTTCCAGCAGGAAGTACATTAGCCGCGGTAATCATTAAATAATTACTGACAATTATCGCGATGACTGTCCAAGTCCATGTCCAGAAATCATAAGCATGAGTTAACCCTATTACCCAACCAACTTCTATTATTGCTGCAATAAATACTTTTAACCAGTTTTTATTCATTTGTTGACTCCTCCAAACGTCATAAACTAAATAAGCCTGAGAGAAAACTGTAAACAGTTTCTCCCAGGCTTTTATCCTTCCGTGACACGACTTTGCGTGAGTTTTCTCTCGGACCAGACCAACAACTAGTTGCGGAACCCTAGAAAACTTTTAAATTATATAATTAAATACATTATACACATATACCCTTTTTCTTTCAAAGATAAAAAGTTTTAGGCACAATGGAGGAGATTGTTATACTTTGACTTTTTTCTTTGCTTCATTCGGATTAAGAATGATAATTTTGCCGTCTTCTATTTCCATCCTTACTTTATTGGAATCTTTTACTCCTATTGCCTCTAAATAATCCTCTGGCACCTGGATTCTTCGTGCACTGTCCAGGACAGTTAATTCCACATGTGTATCATCGTCTTCGCCTTGTTCTTCTTCTAACTCCATATCTAGGTAGGCAGAGCGACGTAATATTTCACTCGATGTTTTCCCATCTCGAATCGCAACAACACGATCCATCTTTCTTGTTAGTTGCGTATCGTGGGTAACGATGACGATTGTTACACCTAATTCACGGTTTAGATTTCGTAAAACATCTAGGATAATATCCGCCGTTTTCGTATCAACACTACCTGTCGGCTCATCCGCTAGAATAAGACTTGGGTTGTTTGCAAGCGAAATGGCAATTGCGACACGTTGCTGTTCCCCACCTGATAAGGAATGTAGCTTATTATTAATACGATGACCCATTCCTACCATTTCCAACAATTCCTTGGCACGTTCGCGTTTATGCTTGCCTTTAATTAACATTGGAAGTTCCACATTTTCTACAGCGGTTAAGTAAGGAATTAAGTTACGAGCATTGTTTTGCCATACAAATCCGACTGTTTCTAGCTTATACTTCACCAAATCTTTATCCGAAAGGCGCAGTAAATCCTTACCATCTACAATCAATTTACCTGCCGTGGGACGGTCCAGTCCACCTAGCATATTCAATAAGGTGGACTTTCCGCTCCCAGAGTTTCCGATAATGCCCATCATTTCCCCTTTTTCTACTTGTAAATCAAGTCCTTGAAGGGCGATAACCTCATTATCATCATCAATTTTATATATTTTCATTAAGTTTTGGCAATCTATCATATTAATCCTCACCTAACTTTATCGCTTGATGAATCTTAATGCTTCTCAAGAATCCTATTAAAATAGAACAGCCGAGAACAAGCATAACAATCACAAACCCATAAATCTTCATCTCATCACTTGCGTCCGATACAACTTCAAATGGAGGCATCATTTCCTTAATGTTAAAGGATAGCTTAAATAATGGAACAAATAGAATGCTAGTTATTCCTCCAATAATCACGCCAAGTGCACATGCCACACCGGATGTTAGTACTTGTTCAGAAACTAATATACCAATTAATTTCCGCATCGGAATACCCATTGCTCGATATATACCGTACTGTAGTGTTCTCGACTTGATTGTTAGGACCCAATACAAGATGAAACCGATGAATGAAATCATTAATGATATTAGGAATCCTAACGTCATCGTTCCATTTAAGCCTAATAATAAACCACTATTTTTTAAATCAACTAGATTTGGATAAATATCTTTCATCGCTAGGATTGGAATTCCTTTATTTGAAATACTTTCGTAGAATTCCTCTCGAGTAGCATCTTCTTTTAACTTCATCCAAACTTCATATGGTTCTATACTTATCATATTTTGGACATACGGTAAGTTTGCTACGATTAGTCCGGCATTATGATCAGAATCTGGAGCCTTTTCTAATGGGTTAAAAGTTGGCCAATAATCGATGACTGCATATACGACAAATTCAGCTCCATCGTATCTACCCCAGTTTAATCGAATATAATCGCCTGCATCTACCCCAAGTTTAGTTGCTATTTCGCGGGAAATAAGAACGGAGCTCGGTTCTTTAGCAAGCAAATTTAAATAATCATACCAGTGGTGTGGTAGTAAAGATGATTTAAACCAGTTCACCTCACCAAAGTTCTTCGGCTCGATCGCCATTAAAGATGCATGACTAATACTTTTTGAATTAGTTCCGGCTGTCACTTTCTCTTTCAAAAACACCTTAGCTGTTTGCTCTACTTCCGGAATTTCTGTAAATGGAGTAAAGTCTGGCTCAGTAAATACAACTTCATTCACTGTAAAGTCTGGTGTCTGTTGCTCCACATCACCTGAACCAGATCCTCCTGGCCCAGTAACTGGATAGTAAGAGCTTGGGTTTGTCTGAGTACTCTCCCAGCGTACTGATACTTTAATATCCGCACCATGACGATAATAAATTTGCTCTTCCAAATTATTGTTAATTGTTCGAGCTGCGCTTGCACTAAATACCCCAATTCCAATCGTCATCACTAAAAACAGCATGAGAAATTGGTATTGTCTGGAGGATCTACTTACTTGTAAGAATGTACTATATAGGGATACTGGCCAAAATCTTTCACCAATTTTATAAATCCCCATTAGTATCCATGGATATATGCGCAATACGATCAAACCAAGACCAATAATAAATAGTGCAGGGATAAAGAATAAGATTGGATCAATCATCAAATCAGATGGATTACCATCAATTGCTAATAGTTCTTCTTGTCTACGATTGAAATTCATTAATCCATATACAGAAATACCGAATAGCAATAATTCAAAAATCATTGTATACCAGTTTTGTCTTCCGAACTTTCTAGCAGACTCCTGCTTGTGATTTACAATACTTTGTCCTGATGCCCTGTAAACAGGAATCATAATCATAATAATAGAAGCAATGACTGCTATTAGAGCATATATATATGCATCCACTGATAATTCAATCGGTAAAGTTGACCGTTGAACGAATTCTAAGAAACCGTTCGATGCTCCTAATACTTTAACTAGTTGTAAACCTAAATAAGGTCCAATGAAAAAGGCTAGTACACCTAATATCAATATTTCGATAAAATAGATACCGAGAATTTGCCAGCGACTTGCTCCACGACTCGCTAAAACTGATATCTCTGTTAATTGTCGCTCTATAATCAGTTTTGAAATCATGTATAAGTAAACGACGAGCATGATCAAAACTGGAACATTTAGCGACCACAACATGATGGTTAGTTGTTCGCCTTTCGTAATATACGAACGTAAAATATCCTTTATCGGGAATTGGAATAGAATCGACGCACTTTTTACCTTGTTGATCTCTGTTTTTAAAGAGTTTTCTACTCCTAGTAACCTAGGTATATCCTTGTCTGTAATATCATAATAATCAAATGCTGTACTGAATCTGCCTATTCCTAGTAAATTCTCATGTTCTTCCACAATGAGACTTCGGAATAGATCTTCATGTATTATAAAATCTTCCGAAAAGTTATCCTTTATTAGCGACCAGTACGGATTTTCATTTCCACCAGGTTGGAATACACCTACTGGTTTTATACGGAATTGAATATCTCCCTCTTGGACAATATATTCCGTTCCAATAACAGTATCTCTTTTCATAAGTGCTTGTTCTGTTACTAGTACTTCATACACATTGTCCACGGGTTCTGGACTTGGAAACTTTCCATCTACTAAATTAATGTTTTCTTCTAAATTCGTTAATGCAATTAACTTCCCTGGTTGAAGAGATTTACCATCATCACGACCATCACCGTACACAACCTTCAGTGGAGTTGTTGCAAGAGTATCCACATCTGTTAGTACTGGTAGGTTCGCTTCCGTTACAATGTCCTTCTTTATTTGTTCTACTGCGAGTAATGCTTCCCCACCATTATCAATGTTTGCTTTTGAGAACGTATCTGAGAACGTAAATTCACCTGGGAACTCATTATTTTTCACCTGATAGTCTTCTAACTCAGAAATTAACATTTTCTGTAGCACACTCGAAGTATAAGTTGGAATACTCGAAACAAGGGACACAGTGATTATTAAACCAAGGAATAAGCTACCCGTTAGCCAGCGGTTGTTGAGCATTTTTCGGAATATTAGTTTAAAAATTGCCACGTACTTATCCCCCCTACTTTAAGATGATGACGTCCCCTTCTTCGAGTCCTTTAACAACTTCAACTTCTGTAGCAGAGATAATTCCTACTTCAATATCTACCTCTCGTTTTGTGTTATCCTTAAGGACTTGTACATAGTTTCTGCCTGCACTCGTTCTTAGACCATTCTTTGGAATAATAAGTGCACCTTCTTGCTTAGCAGTAATAATTTCCATTCTAATAATCGATCCTACAGAAACTCCTTCTGGCAGTTCATCAAAACCAACTACAACTGTCCTACCATAATGCTCCGGATTAGTTTTAAAAACATCAGCTGGGATGTCAATTGGTGTTTGAATAACTTCTCCTGCAATTTTTTCACCATTAATTTCAGCGATTGCTTCCATACCTGTTTTAACATCAACGACATCTGAATCAGAGATAGCAGTATATTGTAAATTTAGTTTACTTGTATCTGCTACTTGTACAACTCGTTGATATGCAGGTACATGTTGACCTTGATCAATGTCTGTAACATATGTGATGACTCCATTTATTGGTGAAGTAATCTTTGCTTCAGCTAATTGATTATACATGAGGTTAAGACGATTCTGGATACCTTGAATATCTAATTTCGTAATTTCAATTCCATATTTATCTACGTGTTCTGCTTCCTGCAATTGCTTCAATCTTAACTGTGCTTTCTTTAAATCTAGTTCTACTTGTTTAATATCAAATTCTAAGTTACCAGTTTCCAATTTTACTAGCAGTTGACCTTTCTTTACTGTGTCACCTGTTGTCACATAGACCTCTTCTAATCTACCCCCGTCTTTAGAATAGAACAAGTCATGTTGTGCTTCAGAAACGAGCGCTCCTGCACCTTGGACTTTTTTAATTAAATCGCCCTTTGTAACTTCAACAGTTTCATAATCCATTTCTGCTGGTTCTACTAAAGGTGGTGCTAATACAGGCTCTTCTTTCGGCAAAAAGGAACAACCAGTGAGTACAACGCTTAAGGAAACAACAATACTTAAACCTTTAAAAGATGGTTTAGACAATAATTTCTTGTTTACGATAGGCAATGTTCTTATCCTCCAATGTATAGACATGGTCTAGTATTTCTAAGATGCCAGGATCATGAGTTGTCATAATAATGGTTGTCGAACTATTCTTTACTATTTCTTGAAATGCGTGGATAATTCGAAAAGCCATTTTACTATCCAATTCAGCTGTAGGTTCATCGGCTAGGATTACTTTTGGTTTTGAAGCAATAGCTCGTGCAATTGCCACCCTTTGCTGTTCTCCACCTGATAATTCAAAAGGACGATGTTTTTTTCTTTTTGATAATCCGACCAATTCAATTGATTCAGCTATTTTTTCCTTCCATTCCGATCGCGGAACTCCCGCAATTCGTAAACCAAATTCAACATTTTCTTCAACCGACATAAGTGGAACTAACCCATAGGATTGAAAGACAAATCCCATCTCTGTTCTACGCAATTCGGATCTTTGTTTCTCATTCATTTTATTAATATGATTTCCGTCAAAATAAATATCACCGCTAGTAGGTCGATCTAGAGCACCGAGTAAATTTAGTAAAGTTGTTTTACCGGAACCTGATCTTCCTCTTAACGCTATTAATTGATTTGCTTCAATTGACATATTAATACCATCTAATACATCGATTTTTTTACTACCTTGATTAAAAGATTTCACAACATTTTCTACTTTAATAATTGGTTCCACGAATTCACCACTTTCTTTCTACATATAAGGTTATATCCGCATCCTAAGACAGGATGCGGATATCCTTTGTAGTATTTATTACTCTCCGGCAATACCTGATCTTTCAATCCCTTGAACGAAGGCACGCTGTACAAATAAATACAGTATTAAGATTGGTAGAATAGTCAACATAACCGCTGCCATAATTTGGTTCATTAATGTTGGAGCAAAACCAATTGCTTCCCCTTGTGCCACTTGTCTTGCTACTTGATCCAAACCTTCCGCATTGGCATTACCATTAAATGTTGCTAGGTTTTGCGCTAAGTTAAAGAATTCAGGTAGTAACAAGTACATATTTGGTTGGAATACATCGTTCCAGTGCCAAACGACGGAGAACAAGAATACTACTACCATCGCTGGTTTCGCTAATGGGAACATGATAGTCCAATACGTTCTAAAAGCACCTGCTCCATCAATTCTAGCAGCTTCTTCCATAACTTTAGGAAGACCACGGTAGAATTGCATGAAGATGAGAACGAACAATGCTCCTTTTAATCCAAATCCCATTGCTGAAGGGAAGATAAATGGAAATAGTGTATCAATCCATCCTAAATCACTGTAAAAAATGTACAGTGGAACAACGATTGTTGTTGGTGGAACTAGGAATGTAAAGACAACTAAAGCCAACCATAATCCTTTCAAAGGAAACTTGTAACGTGCAAATCCATATCCAATAAATGAACAGCTTATAATTTGGAGTATAGCACTTCCTAAAGAAATCCAAATACTATTCAATAAACCATTCCAATAGTTGATTGCTTTAAAAGCTTCCACATAGTTATTTAATTCAAATTGTTTCGGTATCCATTGTATCGTAGCGTCCGCAACATCTGATGGTCGCATTAATGATTGTGAAATCATGTATAGCAACGGATAAAGGAAAACGAACGATAAACTAAATAACAGTAAATAATAAAACAAATTTCCGATAAATGATCTAGATCGTCGTGCATATAATGACTTTTTTTCATTGGTCACACGTTTCTGAACTAGATCTTGCACCTTACCAACGATAGGAAGATCCAATTGAATACACTCCCCTCTTTAATTATTATTACTCGCCATTCCTCTTCGGAACACTAAGAACACTATGCCTAATACTAGGAAGATGAAGATAAAGTATAACCATCCTATTGTAGAACCATAATCATAGTCATTCGATACAAACACAGTGTGTAGTAAGTGGTTCATAATTCCGTTGTCCGGATTCGTAAACGAGTTAACAATGGTAAATAACGTGTTTACGAAGATCATTGGAATTAACATCGGGAAAGTGATCTTCCAGAAAATTTCCCAACTGGTTGCTCCGTCTATTTTCGCTGCTTCATATAACGATGGTGAAATCGTCTGTAATGCAGCTAAGAATATTAATATCTGAACACCGGAATCCCACATTACTAGTGTTAATGAATCCGCATACTCAAGTAATGGCATAAGAACAACTTCAGGGATGAAATTACTCAATTGTCGGAACAAACCCCAATCCGCAAAAATTGGCAAGTTCGCTGCACCTTGTTGTAATAATTTACGAAGTGCTTCACCGGAAGCAATAATGACCGGTAAGAAGAATACTCCCCTAAAAAATGTCCTACCAAATGTGTGTCGATTCAGTAAGATAGCACTGAACATCGCAAAAATTAGAATCAATGGAACGTTCGTGACAATATCTTTCATTGTTTCTGTTAATAAAGGTACAAAATGTATATCCGTCGTAAAAGCTTGACGATAGTTTCGTAAACCTACAAATGTTGCAACAAGTCCATCACGTGTTGGTTTTAAGTCATTGAATGTATAAAACAATGATCTACCCAGTGGGACAGCCATAAAGAGAAAGAATCCAATAATCCAAATGGATACAAATGAATATCCCTCTACTATATGACGAGTTTTCATCGATAGTTTCATGATTATCTTCTCTCCCCTTTACGTACCTCATAGTCTAAGGCTTTTATTACTGAGCCATCCACTGACTTTGGTGATCTATTATAGTTAACAATCACTTGTGTACCATTTTCATATGTTGTTACATACACTTTATTTTGTACTTGTTCATGCCCAACAATTAACTGACCTTTTGTTAGTTCATGTATTTCTTTGAAGCGATTGTACTCTTCAACAGAACGATCAAACCAGAAATCAAAGGTTGAGCTAAATAAGCGGTCTTCCATTGTTCTCTTGAGATTATCTGTTGATTTATACGTAAGTTCAAAGCTCGGTGTTGCACCGTATTCAATCATTCTCAACAATTCCACTTTTGAATCATTTCTCAAGTTGGAAGGTTGTCCTGAATAAGGTACGAGACCGTGAATAACAATTTGATAGAATGGAACAGTTTCATCTAAGATTACGAAATGGCTGGAATCCATTGGGATTTGGTTAATTTCATCCACATGACCTAATGCATATGCATGACCATAATCTACTGACACCTTACCAATTTTCTCGCGGAATAATGAGATTGTTTTTACCCAAGATTCTTTCGTTTGAGCTCTAGTATAAAGATGCTTTGGATTTTGATCAGAGTAAAGCATATCTGCCATATAACTTAAATGAACCCCTGATACTCCTAAATCTTGATATTTTTCAATTTCATCTTTTGCATATTCTTCAGCATGGTCAGGACGCATTAAGTAGAATACTTGATCGACATTACCTAATCGACTAGACACATGATAATTCGGACTTTCCGTTACTTCCCTGTCAATACTTCTAACCGCATCTTTCGTTGGCTTTAGCCCTTTACTTTCGTTAAAAGGTCTAACATAGTTTGCATCAAGATATAAATCAACACCTTGTTTTTTCGCAAATTCTGCTAAATCCTCTAGCTTTTTCTTGCCACCTAATTTGCGTTCAGCTTTATGTTCAGGTTGGTTACCATATAATCCATCTTTCGTCCAACCTTTGAAGGTGATTTTTAATGATTCCACACCTGCATCAGCATATTTTTCGATTATTTCTTTTGCTTGTTCAAAGGTTGTCATATCAATAAACGTTGACCCAACTATTTCTTCTCGGAGAATACCACCCACTAATAATACATGAAGTGGAGTTGTATTTTCCGTTACTTTTTCAAGACCTGCTGTTTCTTGCAAATATTCACGATATGCATGTGCCATTCCAACGTAGTGTGCTTCTTCATCTTCTAGAAGGATAAACTTCACTTCACGATCGGCTTCCGTTCTTTTACCTTGGAAAAGTGGAATTCTACCAGATGATCCGATAAACACTACGTCTTGACTACGATACACAAATTCTGGACCTGCGCGATAAATTGGAATGTTACGTACTCCTGCAGGCGTTGCATTAATATTAGCTGTTTCTTCCCCTTCTGTCAGGATAGCTAAAAAGCCTTTGCCAGCTTGATAGATTCCATATACAGGTAATGCGATTTCTTCTTTTGGAGCATCTCCAATTGTAAATCCACTTGCTAATACTTCACCTAGTTGCTCTAAGAATGTATGGTCAGGTCCATACACAGGCTCTGAGTAACTATTGTAATATTTCGGATGTACTTTCCTAACTTTCATTAGTGCACCTGAACCATCAGGCAGGAACACTGCACCTTCATCTAACTGTTCATCCGCAGAATTGAAAAACGGTAATACTTCAAGTGAAATTAGACGTACTGTACCTTCTTCTTTGATAGAGTCGTCTGGAACTCTAACAATAAAACCGTCGTCTGTTAACGTGTATTCTACTGCAAAGCGAAGTTTTTCCTCCACTAGTTCAAAGTCTACTCGAATACCATTTTCAATGTCAGTGTATTCGAGTTTATTTCCTGTTTCCTTTAACGTGTACGTCTGGGAAATACTTGATCCATCTGTAGTTGTTATATGAACAGGCGAATCCATAAACTTCTTATTATTTGCTAGTGTAGAAGTCGGTACTAGTGGTGATCCTAGCCACTCATAACCAGATTTCTTATTTACAAGTCTAATATTTCCAGATTTTTCATCTATATAGAGTTCTAGATTTGCATTTTCTGTTACCTTTTTTGTTGCTGTAATCGGATAGTATTCTACTTCTCCCTCTTCTTCATCTGCTGCTGTGTCACCAGCGTTTTCATCAGTAGCTTCTGTATCTGTTGCTGCTTCCTCTTCAGCAGTTGTTTCAGCAGTAGTTGCTGCTTCCTCTTCCCCATCTGTTTCTTCGGCAAAACCATTGAATGGTAGCAAACTAAAAATTAGAAGCAGACAAATGAAGAAAATAGATATTTTTTTCTTTGAATTTGCCAACTGGTCCTTCATTATATTTCCCACCTCCTACAGCCTAAATCGTATTTCTTTGAATATATCAAAGAAGAAACTGATGAATTGGCTTAATAATCCATATAGCAATATCCCTAGGAACCAGATTATTGCCACTGCTAGTAGCGTAATAAACGTAATAAAGATCAGTTTTCCTAATTCAAAATCATGAAGAACTTTCACTTTAATTAGAATCAGCAATCCAACCCAAGCAAATACAAACATAGAAAGTGTTCGATAAAACTCCCCTTCACTTAGAGCGATTACATTCGTTAATAACGTGATCGGAATAATAAACACGATGTACGGTGCTAAACAATAAGCACTACCAACAAAGATTTCCTTAAATTTACCTTCACCATCTAAAATTGTACTAACACTCCAGTTAGCCACACACCATGTAATCCAAGGAACTACTATCCATATAAGCTCATGCCCATAAGAAATTTGATATGCTTCACGAGTTTCAAAATGGTAGCCTACTAATAAGAGTGAAGCCATTCTCGCAACAAAAGCAAGGAGTATTAATATAACGCCGTGAGACCATTTCAAGCGGCTTGGGTTTTGCAATTCATAGAAGAAATCTAGTGGATGAGCCATTACTTGTTTCATATTTTTAAGTGTGGTCAAGACGCTTCCTCCTCCTTCACAAGCGAGCTTTCTTCCATTTTCTTCAACCTACGTTTACGAATAAGCTTATTCGTTAATGGAATTCCGTAGCGAATAACTAGGAATAAAACAATTACTCCTCCGAAGAACCAAGCAAAATTATCACGAACAAATTCTACACGATACTGACGAAATGCTTCTGAGTAGTCTTCTCTAGCATTTGCTTTTCGGAAATATTCCATTGCCTCTTTATATTCTTCATTTTTATATAGCGCTTTCCCAATCGCGTGATATGCAATATCAAAGTTACCATTTAGCTGGATAACTTCTTCCCAAAGATCACGTGCTTCTTCATAGTAGCCTTCTACATATAATCTGGATGCTTCATGTACAAGATCAGCAAATGGTGTTGTTCTGAATAAATCTACTCTAGCACGTGCTTTATCCACAACATATATGATGCCTTCTGAGTTTTCAGCTAAGCTTGATGGCGTAGTGAAAACACCGTTTTGAGCACCATTTCCACCAAATACGAATAATAGATTTCCTAGTTTGTCATATTGATAGACTCTGCTAGTTGTTAAGTTTAGTGCAGTCATCAGTCCGTCTTTATTTATTGAAATATCGACAAAAGATGAAACTTCAAATGGCCCACCATAACTTATTAAGTCACCGTATTTATTCATACCATGGTTTAATGTATCAACACCAACCGGGGATAGACGCTTAATTTGGTTAAAGTCCGTTCCTAATGTTGTCGTATAAATAAAACCGTCTTCATCTTGTGCCAAGTTCGAAAACGCTAGTGCTTGGACAGATGGTAACTTTGCTTTTTGTTCTTCTGTTGCAATTAATCTAACAATTAAATTTGTAAGACTGAAAGGAACATCGTTAGAACCAAAGAATCCTTTAAAGTCTCCAGTAGAATCTATTTGCATCAAACCTCTTGTATTACCTTCACTCACGACATAAAGATAGTCACGTTTATCTACTGCTAGTTTAGAAGGAGAGTACGTGAAGTTTCTACCTAGTAAAGGACTATCTGGTGCTGGAAGTTCTTTAATAAACTTTCCATTGTGATCAAAAAGTACGATACGTTGATTTTTAGTATCTGCCACATATACTGTGCCATCTTCTTTAACGAAAGTACCTTTTGGTCCATTAAGAAGTCCAGGCCCCTCTGTATCTCCAATTACTTTTATTAATTCATTATTTTTATCCACATGGACAATGCGATTGTTTCCAGTGTCCGTAATATACACTGTGTCATCAGGTCCAATAAAAACATCCTCTGGGTTATTCAGTGGCCCTGATGGTAAAAACGCACCATCTATTGAACTATCATACACATATCCATTTATTGAACGAACGTCTTGTCCTTCCGTATTCCATATATAGCCTTCGTAAGGAGTTTGCGCTGAACTTGTTACGGGAATAGCCAATAACATAGTGGCTGCAGCTGCAGCGCATATCCATTTAGGCAAAAATCTCTTCAATGTTAGCCACCTCCTATTCCTTCATTCCGGAATGAGCCATTGTTTGTAAAACCATTCGCTGAGTGATGATAAACACCATAATTGTTGGAATTATCATCAAGAAACTTGCAGCAGCAAATGTACCAACACGCGCTACAACACCAGCTCCACCACTAATGGATGTAATTGCAAATGGAATCGTCTTAATCTGATCTTTCGTTGCATACATCGTAGAAGCATATGGATCATTCCAAGCTGAGATAAAGCTAAATAGTGCGAATGTGGCAATTGCTGGCTTTAATAAAGGTACAACAATTTTCCAAAGAATTACCCATTCATTGGCACCTTCTATCCTTGCCGATTCTAGTAACGAATCCGGAATTTGCTTCAGGAATTGAATCATTAAGAAAATACCAACAGGAGCTGCTAGTCCAGGTAGTATCATTGCCCAGTACGTATTCATCATTCCAGATTGGCTGATGATTAAGTATTGAGGAATTTGTAATACTACTGGCGAGAACATTAAAGCTGTAACGATTAAGTTAAATACTGTACTTTTTAGCGGCATCGTATGCTTTGCTAATGGGTACGCAGCCATAGCAGAGATAAGGACCCCAAAAATTACAATTGCAGATGTTACGACCACACTATTAAATATATAGCGTGAAAACGGTACAGTTGTTGTACCTGTTATAAAGAATAAGTCCCGAAAGTTAATTAATGTTGGGTTGATCGGGAAAAACCTCGGTGGGAAAAGGAATAATTCACTGACAGGTTTTACAGATGTTGATGCCATGTACACTAATGGTGCCAGGAACAACAATCCGCCTATTGTCAGAAAGGTATATAGAAAAACTCCTCCCCAATCAATTCTTTTTCTGGCGACTCCAGCTCTCATCCTTTAATCCCTCCCCAGTATTGCAAAGATAAATTTATTTAGGCCGAGCATGATGAGGAATAGGACAACAGCAATTGCTGATGCATATCCCATTTCAAAACGGATAAACGCATAGTCATGTAAATGGGATAGAATTGTATGTCCTGCATACAATGGACTCGGGAATCCTACAAGCTGGGTACTTACATCAAAGATTTGTAATGACTGAACCACCTGCATAACAGCACCGAATAATAATTGTGGTTTTACAGAAGGTAGTGTTATATACCATAGTTCTTGCCAGCGGAATCTAATACCATCAATTTTACCCGCTTCATACAATTCTTTAGGAACGTTTTGTAAACCAGCTAAGAAAGCAAGGAATCCAATTCCCATACTCATCCATAATGAAACGAATATAATTACAGGGACAATTGAATCAACATTTTGCAAGAACAAATATGGTTCATTCAAAATACCGAGTTTGATTAAGAAGTGGTTTAATAACCCTTTTCGGTCCCCTGCAAAGAAATACAACCATACTACTGACATAGCAACCGCACTTGTTACGGACGGCGTATAGAAACATAGCGTATAGAAAAATCGGAATTTTTGTGGTACTTGCGTAATAAACCAAGCTAATAGGAATGATAGGATATATCCAAGTGGTCCTGTTACAAATGCTAGTGTAAAGGTAACTCCTATAGCTTTTAGAAATATATCATCATCTACAAATAGCAATCGATAATTCGACAACCCTACAAAATTTGGAGATTCAATAATGTTGTAGTACGTAAAACTTAATGCTACAGATGTAATAATTGGAATTATTGTAAATACCGTAAACAGGATCAAAAATGGTGCAAGAAGTAAATAAGAAATCTTATTGCGTTTCATTTCTGTCCATGTTTTCTTCCATCTTCCCACTGGGACATGGTGTCCCGGTAGCGTTTCCGCTACCGAGCTCCCATTAGTATTAGTTGTCACATTCGAAGACAATTTTCTTCGCCCTCCTATTCATCGCTGGATTTGGTCTTAGCCGTTTCTAAACCAAATTCCTCACGTTTTTTCCGGAGTTCCTTATTGATTTCTCTAACCCCTTCTTCTACTGCTTCACGAACCATTTTTCCGTTCAATACTATCTCATTCCACATATTTGCGATGTGACGTGTTGTAAAGTATCCACCTACAACAACTTCCCTTTCTCTAAACCATTCCCATTGCTCCAATACTGCATCTAAGTCAGCTTGGTCCCAAGGAAGTCTTTGTAGTGCTTCAACGTTTGCTGTATTCCAGCGAGCTTCAACACCAAGAAGTGCTTCAAGTTCAGATCCAAATCTTTCTTGTGCATCCGCACCTGTCCACCATTTTAAGAATTCCCAAGCTTCTTCTTTCATTTCAGAATCCTTAAAGATGATACCAGTTTGTCCAAGTCCACCAGTAGAACGATTAATTTCACCATTTGGTTGTTTGATTCCTGGATGTGGTACCATTCTCCACCAACCAGTTAGCTCTGGTGCCGCAGTGGATAATAGAATATACGTACCATAGTCAGCTACCCCAATTGGCATTTCTCCAGATCGGAAGCGGTTATAGAAATCAGCTTGTTTTTCAATCTTGTAGTTTGTAAATAGTTCCGTCCACATTTCCATTGCTTGTAGGGCTTCAGGTGAATCGAGTTTAGAAGTCATCCCCTCTTCATCATATAAATCCCCACCGTGTTGGAATAGGAATGGAGCAAATTCATTAACTGCTAAAGCAGAGTTATTCGGCGCATGTGGATAATAGAAATCCATACCGTTTTGTTGTAGTAATGGGATAAGTTCCATTACTTCTTCCCATGTTTGAGGAATCTCATCATCATCTATTCCTAGTTCCATCATGATATCTTTACGATAGAATAACATGTTAAAGTTTTGGTTTTCTGGTAATGCGTAATCGCCACCGTCATATTTGTATGGTATTAATGCACCTGGTCTAAACCGTGCAGCAACTTCCTCATAATCAGGGAATTCGTTTAAATTAACGAGTGCATTACGTACCGCGAAGTCGATTGGTGTTTCCCCTTCAACTCCAAGTGCAACATCCGGTGTCAATCCGGCTGTATTCGCTAACAATAATACTTGCATCTGTCCTGCTGGAATTAAGTTAACGTTAACTTTAATTCCTGTTTCAGCTGTAAAGTCTTCATCAATCATTTGCTTGATGATTTGTACCCAGTCACGTCCACGAGAGATCCATACTTCAAGTACTTCTTCATCTTCATACACGTTCCCTACTCCGTTATAGTCTCTAACAAATGAGTAAGCCAAATCACGTGTACTATATGCCAAACGCTTATACCAAGGAGCATGGTCTCTTGGCCAATCTACGTCAGGTGATTGAATCAAAATATAGTCAAGCAATAATCTTTGTCCACTTAATGTGTTAATCCATGTACCTAATTGAGATTGCAAGTCATTAATGGATTGTAATCTTCCTGGAATTGTTCTTGTATCATCAGCCATTCCGATTAATGTGTCACGTACTTCAAGTAACGTACTTACATCCGAACTTCCTTCTTTAACACCAAGTTTATAAAGTTCTTGCACTACTTCATGAATATGAGTAGCTAAAATATGAAAACGTGGTATTAAGTTCGGAACACTACCTTCTAGATCCCAGTCAATGTTAGGGTCTGGACTTGTACCTGTAACACGAATAATTTCACGATAAATAAGTGATAATTTCGTTGTTGCTTCCCTAACTGTTTCTAATAGAGGTCCAAGACTTCCTAATTGTACCTCCATTCGAATCGTGTGCTTTCCTTCTTCTAGGTAGAATAAGTAGTCTTCTTTCTCATCCATTGTCCCAATACGCTTAATATTGAACTGCGCTTGGTATGGGAATAGCACTTCATTCATTTCTTTAAATGGTAATTTACCATCAATCGTAATTTTTCTTTCTACCGGGAATCCGTTTAAATACCATTGACCGTAACGCATTCCGATATTATAAAGTCCACTTTCAGGTACTTCAAATTCCCATTCTGCCCATTGTTCACCATTTCTCCAACCATCTCCACCGAATGTATTTAATACAATCGCTTCTTTATTGAATGGTTCCGTGTCTGGTTCTCTATCTTCCACACGTTTTAATGTTGGGTCAGAGCGAAGAACAGCATCTTCTGCTTGGATTTTGATTTGGATACCTTTTGTTTCTTTATATCCTTTTTGTTCATATGTTTTCTTCACATCTTCATATGAAGGTAGGACGATTGGTGAAAATACATGAAACTCACCAATTGCAGCCGGTTCGCGTACACCTTCAATGCGTACTGTATGCTCACCTTTTTCCATATAGAAACGAAGTGGCTCTCCAACTTTTGCTTCAGAATCTCTCAATTCTTTGTACTGCCAACCAAAAACTTCTTCTCTTGCTGGGTTAAATTCATTTCCTTGGTTGTCAAACCATGTCTCTTCCGCTTCTTCCCACATACGTTGGAAAGTTATCTTTTTCGCTTGGAAAAATGGATATTCTCCGTCTAATTTGATACTTCTTACGACATTAGAGCGCTTTCCTTCTAGTGCGTAATAGTCCATTCCAATTTGATAGTATCCGTCTTGTGGAACTGTAAATGTAAACTCAATCCAGCCTGTTTCATCTTTAATTGCAATCGCTTTATCAAAAGGTGCACCAAGACCACTAATTTCTTCTACACCTTCTTCACTGATAGCCGAGTATTCTTGCGATGGAATTTTCAAGTCGAAACCTGTTGTATCTGTAGCTCCATCAAGATTATGATTTTGATAGTATTCATAAAATGATGGTTCTAGTAATGCAGATATATCTTCATCAGCTAGTATAGATCTTTCTTCAATATCATCATATTCAGGAATACCAGCCATGACAGCATCATCATATCCACGAGTTTGCCACCAAATAGTTATCGATCCAACTAGTAATATCGTAACTGTTATGCTGATTGCATACTTTCGGAGTAAGCGTAACAAGGAATCCTCCTCCATTTCTATTTCGAATAAATTTCTCCCCATAAAACTCTGTTGAAAAACACTTTATAGCTATTGGTAAATCCACAATAGCCTTTTTAGAATTTTTCTATGAATTTTACTATTCATTTGATTACACAAAAAAGCAAGAATAGTAATCTTCGAAATACTAACTTTATACTTTTTTTAGGATACCCCCTTACTACAACCCCCTTTAGGTAATTCGGTGGTGATTGACTAATAGAATAGTACCTTAGGTGTGCATGAATGATAACGGTGTAATCGTTTACATCACCTTTTGCCCTAATATTATCGCAAAACTAGTACTAAATCAATATTTTTTTTACATTCTTTACATCTTTTTGAATTGTTTTTCAATTCTATTAAGTCATCCACCATTCCCCCTAATAACTAGATTGCTAGGATTATTATTCATTGGGTGTAACTACTAACTTTCTAAATGACATTCTATAATTATGATATCCCCCAACAAAGGTTTGGGAATTAACCCACATTTCTTTACCATCATCACTAATAAATTTTGATGGAATCACAGTTGCATATCCTCCGTATTTATTTTCTGACCAAGGATATTCACCAAAATCTTTTGACAAGAACAATTTCCATGGACCCCAAGGAGTCGGTGACTCATAAAATTCAAATGTAAACTCGGTCCATGACGAATATATATATCTATTGAGAGGTTTATTGTAGACAATGCTACCTTGGGACAGTACAGACATATTACTAGGTTCCTTTACACGATCGACATAAACTCTTCGCTCGTCTTGCAGCACTGGTTTTCTTAATTCGATTTCACCAGGAGCAGACCAACTAGCATTACCTTGCAAATCACCTGTGTAAAATTCCCATTTACTTATATCTTGTATACTATCCTTTGGGATTCTAGCTAAGTATAATTTTGTTGGATCCGGTACTGTTTTCGAAAAAGAAGCACGCCAGTTATTATCTAATCCGTATGCATATACATAATCATCGAAACAGTTGTTTTCTCCATCTTTTCCATAATCCAAAAACATCAAAGTTGTATATACATGATTATTAAACATTGGTTTTTCTTGATCCCATGTCCACGTTTTCCCTTTATCAGTGGATTTAACAATAGTTGCTGCAGGTACATCATTGAAAATCCGGCCACCCTCAGTCTCTTTATTTAAATCTTGTACGGTCAAGTAGAGACAACCATCTACAGAAACCATACCTGTTGGCTTTCTGTTATATTTTTCAGGGTCACTCCATACTTGACTTACTTCTTCTCCTGAGGAGATCCTTTCACCAGATAGTGTTCCGGATGCTATATCTCCCTTCACAACATTAACTACAATATCTCCCCACTCACCATTTAGGTCAAAACCTTTTCCATCTCCATTTGCTGTATAGATGTTATCATCATCGGACCAGGCTTGTGGCCATAAATCACCATCACTTAATGACTGATATGTTCCATAATCTTCTATGATTGCGTGTTTAAAAAATGTACTTCGCTCTGGAGTAATGATACTTTGTTTTTCAGCTGTCATATGAAACCCTCTTTCAAGAATTATTACTATCTATCCTATTTGGCTAGTTGTAGACTAATAATTCTGTTTCAAACTCAAAAACTTCGGTTGTATCTCGTTTACCTTCTACTAATTTCTTTATTATGATTCCACCTATTGTTTCTCCAATCCTATATGGATTCTGTCTAACGTAAATGATGTCCGTACCACGTAAAATTTGTGCGGCCTCTAATTCTCCATAGGATGCTAGATTAATATCTTTGGAAAGGTGATATCCGTTCTTTACTAATTCTAGTAAAACACCAAAAGACATACTGTTATTAAAAGCGATAATAATAGAAGGCATTTCCGGGAGCGTCATAAAGTATTTAGCAGCTTCTTCTCCACCTTTTTGAGTAAAATGTCCATCGACAATATACTTGGTGTCAATTTCAAGATTATACTGCTTCATTGCCTTTACAAAACCTTCATAACGGTCTCGCCCAGTGCTAATATGCATTGGACCATTTACTACACCAATCTTTTTATGACCAAGCTCTAACACATGTTTTGTTAATTCATATGCCCCGCGAACACTATTTTCCTTAACGATATCTATCTTAAAGTCAGTGTCCATATTATCTAGTTTTCTATCCATCAGTATGATGGGAATACCACTTTTTTGAATTTGTTTAATTAGGTCCTCATTTCCACCTGAAGTGGAGAGAATAATAGCATCTACTCTTTTTCCATAGAGTAGTTGTAATAAATCGCGCTCTTTCTCTTGACTCTCATCACTACTACAGAAAATCAAATTATATCCTTTTTGATAAATTTGATCTTCAATTCCTTTGGAGATGGTCATGTAATATGGATTGGAAATATCCGGAATGATGACTCCAATTATATTTGTTTTATCACTTTTTAGGCTTCGCGCAACTGCATTGGGCTGATAATTCATCCTCTCTACTGTTGCTAAAACTCTCGCCCTTACTTCATCACTCACAAAGCCTACTTGATTCAGCACCCTTGATACGGTAGCAATAGAAACACCTGATTCCTTTGCTACATCTTTAATCGTTACCTTCAGCATATGAACATCCTACTTTATTCTTATTTTTGGAAGGAGATGCATATGATAAAAGTCTCCTAATGACATAGAAAAACTTTTACATGTATGACATTTACCGTGAGATGTATCCCTCCCTATCATACAATAAAAACCACCTTGTTTTGAAAGCGTTTACCGCCGTTTTATATTCTGATTATACAATTTGCGACATCATTATGCAATATTATTTACTAAATTAAGTTAGTATACTGAATATGCAAAAAACTAGATTTTTCATTGTAGCTCCTGTATTTTTTATGGACAGGAGCTACATTTTATTCTATTGTTCAATGATACTTAAATGCCACATATCGTTTATTTCTCTTATTTTCTTCAGATCACATTTCGGCTCCCTATTGTAAGTTAGTAGACCGTTTATTTCTTGCTCTACATCCGTTAATTGCGTATAACAATATCCATGTAGAATTTTCGATGCATAAACAGCTTCCATTATTCGACGGTAATCTTCGACAAATTCTTCTTCAGTTTTTACAGAAGTGTAACCCCATCCTGCATCCTCACCAACTTTGAAGCCGATTCCGCCAAATTCCGTTAGTAAAATTGGCTCACCTTCATGTGAGAATCCATTAGCATATATACCACGATGTGCTGGTTGGGACTTAAGTATTTGATCTTTCGTTGCTAAAGATTCCTTGTAATATTCATATTTAGCCGACTCTTCTTTTCTACCATGATTGTAATTATGGATTGCACAAATATCTGTTTTAGTTAATTCCCATCCATCATTTGAAATTACTAAACGTGTAGCATCAAGCGAGTGAATTAGATGATAAAGTGCTAACGAATGATTTTGTTGCTGTTTGTTTGAGCTAATAGAAGGTACTCCCCAACTTTCATTCACAGGCACCCATGTAACGATGGAAGGATGATTGTAATCACGTTCTACAATTTCAACCCATTCTTTCGTTAATCTAGCAGCCGCAGTTTCACTATAATATGGAGATGCTGCACATTCTCCCCATACAAGGAAACCTAACTTATCTGCCCAATAAAGGAATCGTGGATCTTCTACTTTTTGGTGTTTTCTACAGCCGTTAAAGCCCATTTCTTTTGTTAATTCGATATCTTTCTTAAAATCCTCGTCCGTTGGTGCAGTTAACAAGCCTTCTGGCCAATAACCTTGGTCAAGAACAAGTTTTTGATAATATGGACGGTTATTTAAATACACCATTCCATTCTCCGTGTGGATTTTGCGCATTCCAAAGTATGCATCTATTGCATCAATAACCACATCTTTACCTTTGTTAATTAATTTAACTTTCAAATCAAACAAATTCGGAGTTTCTGGCGTCCAATTCCAACCATTATGATGGAACGCAGTCCTAAAAATCTTTTGTTGGTATAGGTTTATTGCTCTTTTCGTATATGGAGCTGTAATTTGAATTGTATCTGTTACTACATGTTGATCTTTAAAGCTTATTTCAATTTCTGCTTCCGTTTCAGCGTATTTCCCATTAACATCAAATTCAATGATGATATCTCCTGCATCTAAGTCTGGTGTTAAGCGTAATTTAGAAATATTCGTTTCATGAACGGGCTCCAACCATACTGTTTGCCAAATCCCGGTTGTACGCGTATACCAAATAGCTGCAGATTTTTCTTCCCAAAACTGTTTACCTCTTGGAATTGTCTCATCAGTAGATGGATCTTCAACATGAACGACAATCTCTTCTTTTCCCCAAGTTAATGCATCCGTAATATCAAAAGAGAATGATGTATGACCACCCTCATGTGTACCTACTAACTGGCTATTAACATAAACCCAAGCCCTGTAATCTACTGCACCAAAGTGAAGTATAACCTGCTTATCATTCCACTCTTCTGGAACTGTAAATTCCCGTTTATACCAAACATGATCACAGAAAGACGGGTCATGGATACCACTTAATTTCGACTGATAGGCAAAAGGTACATTAATCTTCAAGTCAAAGTTAGAATTTTTATACCATTTTTCCTTTAATCCTACATTCTCACGATCAAATGCAAAATCCCACTCGCCATTTAGATTTAACCATTCTTTCCTTACTAACTGCGGTCGAGGATATTCTTGTCTGTAAGTCATCTGTATGCTCCTTTAAAAAGTAATCTCTATTTTAATTTAATTTCTTGTTCATCTGAAGTTGGTCCGTCAACCTTTAATTTACCATCTTCAAAATACAAACGATCAATCGCCATTTGTCGATTGCCACTCGGTTTATCAGGATGTGTATGAATATGATAAACAATATAAAGCGTTTCGTTATCAGGTCCAACTGTTACACTATTATGACCTGGACCAGAAATTCCTGCATTCATATCCTTAACTAGAATCGGATTTTCTTCTGCCTTAACAAATGGCCCCATTGGTTTTGTTGCAACAGCATATCCAACACTGTAATCTGAGCTTGCGTATAGATTAGCAGAATACATCAGATAGTACTTGCCTTCATGTTTTAATACAAAAGGACCCTCATTCCATTGATAGTTACCAGCTATCACTTCCCATTCACAATCTGGTTGAATAACTAGCTGAGGTTCTCCTAATAACTCTGTTAGTTCATCATTCATCTTTTGAACGAATATCTGACTGACGTGTTGCCCATCGATAATATTCTCCGAGCAATCCCTTACATAATAGCAATAGGGTGTTCCATCTTCATCTATGAATATATGAGCATCAATAAAAGAACCCTCTTCTTTTACGATATCTCTATTAATATCAATAAATGGACCAAGTGGATCTTGACTAGTTGCTACTGCAATACGTAAATGTCCTTCTTGATTACGTGCACTATAGGTCATGTAATATTGATTTCGATGGAATATTACCTCTGGTGCCCAAAAAGCTTCTGTTCCCCATACTACAGGTTGATCATCTTTCGAATAAGCTAGTCCTTTTTCTTCCCAATCAACAAGGTTGTCGGATTGCCATACTTTAAATCCATTTGGAGCAGATGTTGCATACATGTAGTATGAACCTTCTGTCTTCAATACAAAGGGGTCACCAATATTACTCATGCCCCCGACAGGGTTTTTATACGTAATAACATCTGTACTGGAATAAGACATTGCTAGTCGCCTCCTCACGATTGTATTCAAGTACGATAATTTTTGTTATCGTTTTCAAACATCGTTGAGTAGATTATACGAAACTTTCTTTCTATTTACAATCAAATCTAGCAAAACAATCTGAAATTTTCTTGAATTACCCCTTCTACAAAAAATTTATGAGGTGGGGGAGTATACCTCATAAACTTTTTGTAGATGGGAAATGCTGCAAAATATGACTCAAAACAATCACGGTGGCACTAATATTTGCAGATGCCACAGGACGTGACGATCCTAGTCATCATCCGATTTTGAATTTAAACTACTTCAGGTTCATTCGATGCTTTCACTTCATCATGTAACAACCAATCGCGTTTCGTCGGTTTATTATCACGGTCATCATCAATTAATCTAGCATGTAACATTAATTCAAATAATTCACTACGAAGCTTAGCAAATTCCTGCTTGTTGTATAAATTGTTCATCTCTCCTGGATCATTAACTAGGTCATACATTTCACCATCTCTATGATGAGGGTTATACCATAGCTTATATTCTTTTGTACGGATCCCCATTGTTCCATTACCGTCTGCGAGAGTTACATAGTCTCGAATTTCTTTTCCTTCATTCATAGCTGGAACTAATGAATGGCCAGGTAAAGAAACATCTGGTGTCAGTCCCATCAGATCAAATAAAGTCGGCACAAAGTCTACACTTGATGCCAAATGATTGATACTTTCTCCTGCCTTACTGCCGTCAGGAATACGAATCATAAATGGAACCCTTGATTCCGCATCATAATGTGTTGCTGCTTTATTAAATAAGCCATGCTCTCCTAATAAATCACCATGATCTGCACAAAAGATGATAATCGTGTTATCTAGTAAATTCTGTTCTATTAGTTTATCTTTAATCATTCCAATACAATCATCAATCATCTTTAACAAGCAATAATGTGCCGCAATCCCTTTTCGCATCATACCTTCAGAGATATTGCCAAACATTTTTTTAAAGTGATCGTGGCGTCTCCGGAAGGCTTCAGATTTACTAGCATATTCTTCTGAATTAATATTATCCGGTAATTCAATATCTTCTGGTCTACAAAAATCTAAATATTTTTCAGGCATGACATATGGTTCATGAGGTGCATGAAAACCTACAAACATAGCGAATGGTTTACGAGTACTCAATTTCTCTAGTGCGTCACATGCCCGTCTTGCTACGTGAATATCAAAGTAGTTGTCATCTGACTCTGGACTTGCTACTGGTTCAAAATGATTCCAACCATCTTGATCCCCGAATGAATTACCGACTGGAACTTGAATATGGAAACTACCAGCATGAATCATATGTGTTTTTCCAACCGAAACACTTCTATATCCATATTCACGCAATATCGACATCCACGTTGTTTCGTTACCAGTGCTAAACTTAGCATTTCCGGAAACACCTGCCTTCCAAGGATGTCTTCCTGTGAGGAACGTATGTCGCGATGGTACACAAGGTGAAGCAGCAGTAAAAAAGTTATCAAACGCTATAGACTCACTACGCAGCTTTTCCATATTGGGGTAATCTGCATATTTAACGCGATTTGGCCCTATTGAATCGGCCCGCTGTTGATCTGTCATGATAAAAAGAACATTCTTTTTCTTTGTCATTAACTTCAGACCTTTCATTTTCATTAACTAGTTTCATCTTAATTATATAGAATAATCAAGATGAAAAAATGTCATTATGTTAGGTTAAAGGTTATCAATTTGTTGTTTGAAATTCATGTTAGTCCATACAGCGAATTCCCTCTTGCCATTCTCATATTTTTCATAATAAAATGAAAATATACTATATTCCACTATGGATAAAACAACGATGGGGAATCCAAGTTAGGAGGTTCTGTTATGCAGGAATATGCACACGAATACGCTGAACATTGGTTATACTATACGACCCCATTGGAGAAAAACGGAGGCATATGGCCGATTAGAGCAGGACACAATCGAACGAAGCCCCATTTCAAAATTGGCCCAAGGATCATTAACTATTATAGTCTCCATTTTGTACTAAACGGAAAAGGTAAACTCGTTCAAGGAAACATGACGAAAGAACTCAAAAAAGGCGATGTATTTTGCCTTTTTCCTAAACAAACTCATTATTATATAACGGACCCTGATGATCGTTTAGAATTATTCTGGTTAGCACTAGATGGCAAACAATTAGTTTCTTTATTAAACCGAATTGGTTTTACCCCCTATTCCTTCCACATTGAAAGTTTTATTACAGACAAAATTATAGAAGTTTTACAAGAAGTCATTCGTCACTTTCAACAGTATTTAAAAGATGATGAGCTCCAACGCTTAAGTTATATTTTTAATTTACTACATCATTTATCTGTTGAAGCATCATCTCGTAAGCTATCTACCATAACACCTGTAAACTGGATTCAGAAAAGTAAACAATATATGGATACCCACTATACGGAAGATATTACTGTAAGAGATGTTGCAAAATATATAGGAGTTCACCGCTCCCATTTCACAAAAGAATTCGTAAATGAGTTTGGAATAACACCTGTACAATATCTCCTGTCACTAAAAATGAACAGAGCAAAAGAAATGTTATCTGAAAAGTCATTTTCCATTACAGAAATCGCCTACTCACTCGGATACGCAGATTTATACTCCTTCTCTCGCGCCTTCAAAAACTTCTTCGGAGTATCACCAACGAAGTATGTAGGGAATGAGATATAAAAGAAATAAGGGAGAAAAAAACATGACAATAACAAACAGAGTTGTTATTGTCATGTTCTTTTACCACACCGATTGTCTAACAGGTAATGGATCTACAGTTTCAGCCATCCGATCACATAACCGCTGATATAATTCTAGCTTTACAGATCTATATTCTGGATTATTCCATTCGTTTACATATTCAAAAGGATCCACTTCTAAATCGTATAACTCTCCCGTACTCTCTCCATGATACGCTATTAACTTATATCTTTCCGTTCTCACCATTGTAGCAAATGCTACATGTTCCCCGTGTTTAAAATTCGCATTATAGTGTTCACAATACACATCCTCACGGAATGAATAATCCACATCTTCATTGATCAGTAATTCATACAATGATCGTCCTTGCATTCCCTCATAAATAGGTATACCTGCAGCTTCAAGTAATGTAGGAGCAAGGTCAACTAACTCTACTAGTCTATCAATTCTTCGATTACCTTTTATCTTCTTAGGCCATGAAATGATAAGTGGCACCTTCACTGAAGCCTCATAAAAGTGTGGCCCCTTCAAATATATTCCGTGGTCACCTAATAATTCTCCATGATCTGACATAAAAATGATAATCGTATTTTCCAATTGTCCTGTTTTCTCTAGTGTTGCTATCATGCGACCTACTTGTTCATCGATTAAGTCTACCATTGCAAAATAGGCTGCACGTAATAATCGGTGGTCATAATCATTCATCTCAGAGTATGCTAAGTTCCCTTTCATTCCATATGCACCGTTATGATCAATTTGTTGGTAAATAGGTTTGTTTTCTGACTCTCCCACTTTATAATTTGGCAATGGAATTTCATCCATTCTTTCTAAATATCGCTGTAAGTATGCTTTAGGCGGATCAAACGGATGATGCGGATCAAATATATTTACAGAAAAAAGCCATGGTCGATCATAATCTTTATTAGATTCGATGAATTGAATTGCTTTTTCCGTGCACCAAGTTGTTTGATGATATTCCGCATCAGGACCATATTGTACATAATTACTTTCTTCTACAATTTCTCTTTTGAATTTCTGCCCTTTTTCCTGTAACCACTGGACATATTCATTTGTAGGCCATTCCGGTGTAGCGTGATGCGACCAGTGAAACTGAGCATAACCATCATCAATCCTATTTTCTTTAATTGGAGCAACAGATGGATGACATGGGGAAATATGCAGTTTTCCAGATAAACCACAAATATATCCTGCATCTGCAAGCAATTTTGTAATTAGTTGCTCATCCTTAGGAATAGCTTGACCGTTTTGTCTACAACGGGTTGTTCGAGGATACCTACCTGTAAGGAAGCTAGCACGACTTGGTGTACATACAGGACTTTGACTAAAACAATTTTCAAAAAGTACTCCTCTTTCTGATAATCTATCTATATTGGGTGTTTTTACAAGTTCATTTCCGTAGCATTCTAATGAATCAAACCGCTGTTGATCCGTACAAATCCATAATATATTTGGTTTCACTAATTTATACATCTCCTCTGTGTCATCCTTTTACAAGTGTTCCTTTTGCACTAGCTGCGAAAGCTTATTTTTGACTGCTACTTCTAGCACTGGATTTGTTTTCTTCATTTCGATAAGTAAAAGTTCACGCATAAATTGTAATGCCTCTAGTTGTTCCTCTATATCTGCGAGATTAACATTTTCATATGGGTCATTTTGGATGTCGTATAATTCTTCCTTATCACTAAATCTGAATATATATTTATAGTCTTTCGTACGAATCGAATAATTAACACTATCTATATTAGGATTAAAATCCTTAGCATTAATATACTCACCTGCTCCCCCTTCATTTCCATCAAATTTAAATGATTCTGCTAGGACATACTCTCTTATTCTAGTAGTACCGTTCCCTATTAAAAGATTAGCAAATGATCGACCCTCGACTCTTTGTTGAATTGGTACTCCTGTAAGCTCTGCAATCGTAGGTAATAAATCGATAAGGGAGACTAATTCTTCACTTCTCCCATCTTTTATCTCACCATAGTTTGCTATGATTAGAGGGACACGTAAAGCTTCTTCATAGTGTAATGGGAATCCTTTTTCTACTAATCCATGGGAGCCCATCATATCACCATGATCAGAAACAAACACAATAATTGTGTCATTGAAAATACCCTTCTGTTTCAAATAATGAGTAATTTCTCCGACCTGATCATCAATTAAGGCACAAAATCCTAAATAATGAGCAATAAATCTCCTCCACTCGTACTCATCTAGATTGGCCAACTTTTCATATCCTGAATTAAAAACTTCTGTTGCTTTCCCATCCATTCCCTTGCAAAAATTTGGAGGTAAAACAACTTCTTCAGGCGAGACTATTGTGTCGTAAGGTTCCGGTACAATCATAGGAAAATGAGGTGCATTATAGGAACATACTGCAAAAAATGGCTGCTTATCTGGTCTACGTTCTAGCAAATCGAGAAATTGCTTCGTTTGCCACGTTTCTAAATAATCTTCCAATGAAATTTCTGATTTTCCACAAGGAGCCTTACCTGGCTGATTCATTTTTTCTAGATCTGCCTTTGTAAGATTCTCCACATGTGAATCTACAAGTTCATATCCTTTTGAATAAGCATATTTTCGATATGGTTCTATAAATCGCCCTCTATCCCTTCCATTTAATATCGCTGGGATAGAAGACATATCATTAAAATGGAATTTACTTGGAGTTGTTCCTGGAACATGCCATTTACCGGTATAAATGGTATGATAACCAGCCTCTTTAAAATTCTTTATAAGTCCCTCATCTTGCAAATCTGGTCTAATTCTCCTCCAATTTCCCATCACATGATGTTCGTGAGGCATTAACCCTGTCCATAAGCTTGCTCTTGCTGGACAGCATAATGGATTAACGGTATAGCACCTGTCCATCGACATTCCACTTTTTGCAAGTGCATCAATATTTGGAGTAACCGATGTTGGGTTCCCATGGGAGCCCAATGTATCCCATCTTTGTTCATCCGACATGATAATTAAAATATTCTTTTGAGTTTTCCTCATCAATGGCAATCCCCTTCAAAATTGATTAAGCCAATAGTTTTTTCATAAATAATTTTGCCACTTCTCCCCTTAGCTCTGCTAATTTCTCTGCATATTCGGTTTGATTTATCACGTTTTCAAATTCATTTGGATCTTTTTCGAGGTCAAACATTTCATCATGTTCACGATTATTTTTATTGATATGAATATATTTGTATTGACCATCACTTACGCAAATAAATCCTTCCCCTTCGGAAAACACGTATGGATAACCACCAACTTCAATAGATTCATTAAAATCACGGCCATCTGTTGGTACCGGATCGCTAATACTTGCAACTTTCATACAGGTTGCCATAATATCAGTTAACATAACTTTCACATCTGTTGTGTAACCTTGAGATGATCCTGGATACTTCACTAAAAGTGGAACATTCGTAACATCCTCATACCCACAGTCACCTTTCCCCCATATTCCATGTGCTCCTAACATCTCCCCATGATCTGCTGTAAAAATAATAAGAACATTGTCACCGAATTTCCTTTCCACTACCTCTAAAATTCTCCCTATATAATCATCGATTTGAACAACATTCGCATAGTAATATTTCCGCAATGTATACCAATATTGATTCGAATAATTCTTACATGCTTTACCCGGTGCAACCCCTGCACCATCAATAATGCCTCTCCCGTCTCCATGATAACTTCGATGGTGGATTCGACTATCATCATCGAATTCTCCTTCCAAAAAAGACATCGGAGTGTCTTTACTCATATCAACCCTATCTATATATTTCTCTGGAGGATCAAATGGATAATGCGGACCACTAAAGGATATCCAACTAAATAATGGTTGATCCCCTGAGTATTTCTGGATAAATTGTTGTGCTTTCCTTCCTACCCAACTATCTGGATGCCATTCCTCAGGTCCAGGAAATGTAAATACTTTACGATTACCTTGCACATTCCATGTTGCATCCCGATAAGCTTGTAAATATCCTACTTCATCTAGTTCCTTCGCATAATCATCATAGAACCAAACTGATACTTGTTTATCATCTTGCAAATCTAAATGGTCAATGCCTAAATTAACATAACATTCCCTAAATTCATCATAAGGAAGTGTAACATCTGGGCGAGTTTCTCCATAGGGTACAGGGGAAAAATGACACTTACCAAATAAGGATGTCTTGTACCCCACTTTCCGCAGCTCTTGAAAGAGATTTGGGATTCCAGTATCTAACTCACATTTACGAAAATTACTATAAGCACCGCTATTATGCGGGAATTGCCCTGTTAACATGGCACATCTAGAGGGCAAACACCATGGACTAACCGTATATGCTCTTGAAAACCTGATACTTTG
Source organism: Lederbergia graminis (assembly GCF_042655485.1). Classification (NCBI taxonomy): domain Bacteria; kingdom Bacillati; phylum Bacillota; class Bacilli; order Caryophanales; family Bacillaceae; genus Lederbergia; species Lederbergia graminis. The sequence goes on along the minus strand of NZ_JBHSMC010000010.1, from coordinate 42,018 downwards.
TTCTGCTAAACGATCTAAATTTGGGGTATCTATCGCTTTATTGCCATAACAGCTTAGTGCATCCTTCCTTAACTCATCCATTGTGATAAAGACAATATTAGGTCTTTCTTCTTTCATGCTTCTTCCCCTCTTTCTATCAGCATTTACAATTGATTCATGAGAAGAAAAGGGAGACGATAATCTCCCTCAACATTGTCGCTTATTTATACTGTGTTTCATATGCTTCATTATGAATTTCTACAAATCGCTTTAAATTCATAGACTCCAGTGTTTCAATATACTTATCCCAATCCTTCTCTAACGACTGATCACCAGTTACAAAAACGGGCCACCATTTCACCGACATAATCATTAATAGACTTTTGTAGGGTTGCTAACTCATTTGCTTGTTCTTCTGTAAAGAATAATGGTGGAACCATTTTCTCAGGATCTTGTTGATAAGGCGCATATTTTTCTTTCGTTTCATTGTATAGCACACTTTCAATATTCCCCTCTTCACCCACGAGACTTGAGCGAAGAGCCTCATCTTGTATATGTGTGCCTGTTTGATACCAATGACTATTTTGTACACTTCCAAAACTTATTAGCTTCTTCCATTTTCCTGGTTCTCCATTAATTCCAAGTTCACCATCTTCCGCCCAACGCCATTCAATATCAGGTCTACCATGAACAGCTCTTAACGTTATTTCTTCCGAAAACATCGCATCAGCCCATCGGAAAGCTACCTCCGGATATTTCGCAGCACTAGTAATTATAAATACGCCATTGGCCATTGGATACGAATCAAAAGGAGTAACCTGTAAACCATTTGGTCCTTTCAGTGGCGGTACTGTTTCATAATCACTCCATCTATCTCCGCCAATATCCGCAAAATCTTGTGGTATACCTGCGGCCACAGTACCTAAAATTGGAACTCCAGGGTGATCACCCATTTGCTTTAATTGGTCCTTATCTTGTGTGAAAGTTTCTCCAACTAGTAATCCTTCCGAATATAACTTATTTAAGTATTTCAGCCCTTCCCTCCAACCGTCTTTATTAAATACTACATCAATTTCTCCTTCCTCATTAAAAATCATCCGATTAGAAGTTGTTTTATTCGTAAATATGAAGGAATTCATTAAGAAGTTTTCAATATTCATATTCCATCCCGTGGTAGCTCCTGCTAGTGGAATTTCATCCGCTTTTCCATTTCCATTCGGATCTTTTGTCTTAAATGCTTTTAACACCTCATAAAATTCATCTGTTGTCGTAGGCATTTTAAGATTCAGCTTTTCTAACCAAGGAGTATAAATCCACATTTTTTGTCCCATTAAACCGTGATAATTTTCATTAATACGAGGTAATGCATAGATATTTCCATTCGGTGCAGTGATTACATCCTTTACTTTCGGGTATTTTCTAAATAACTCTTTTGTTTCTTTTCCATATTCATCAATATACTTATTTAAAGGTAGAAATATCCCTTGTTGTCCATACACTAACTGTTCTGTTGGTGATACTCCAAAATTCAAAATAACATCTGGATAATCACCACTAGTTAAAATAAGATTTAATTTTTCTTTAGCTCCTTTTTGCGGTACAACTTCCCATTCAATGTGTACATTTGTCTTCTCTTCATACCACTTTGTAAATTCATTTGTTTCAAAATTCTCTATAAGTGCATTTCCGTGAACTAATACTTTTAATGTTACTTTTTCATCAACGATTGGGAATACTCCTGCTGGATTAACTGCTACTTTTTCGTCTCCATTGGCTTTATCCTTTTTACCAAAACATCCAGATAATAATAAGGATGTAATTACGACTATCAAAAATAAAGGTGAGATAATCTTTCGCATTAAACAATAACCCTCTCGTATTGGATTTGTAATTCATATTAAATTGACCATGGATTAATTTTTTTTAGTAGTCAGTGTGCCTCAGCATTCTAGTAATCTATTATTTATACTTCGCATCATAAGCTTCTTGATATATTTCAACAAATCTCTTTAAGTTCATATTCTCCAATGTATCTAAATATTTATCCCATTCCTTGGAAATGTCTGCATCACCTGTAACAAAGCGTGCTAACATTTCATTCACATAGTCACGAATTGTTTTTTCCAGCGTTGCAAGCTCAGATGCCTGGCTTTCACTAAAAAATAATGGTGGCACAATTTTATCCACATCTTGTCGATACGGATCATAATTCTTTACTGTTTCCTCGTATAAAATTTGCGCCAGTTCACCTTTTTGTGTAACAAGCCCTTCTCGGAGTTCACGCGTTTGTAAAATCGGACCAGTATGCTCCCATTCAAAATTTTGTATCCCACTAGGTTGAACTAGTTTTTTCCATGATCCTTGTTTTCCATTCAGACCTATTTCTCCTTCTTCAGCCCAATCCCAATGTTCACCTAAGGTACCATTGTCATTTCTAATCGTTATTTCTTCTGTATACATCATTTCTCCCCAGCGATAGGCAACTTCAGGATATTTTGCAGCGCTTGTTATAACAAATTGCGCATTGGCATTAAGTCCTTCTAGAGAATATGGAGCTACCTGGAGCTGATCCGGCCCCTTTAGTGGTGGGATTGTAACATATTCTTGCCATCTCCCACTCTCGCCACCAATTTGCGTAAATTCCATTGTCCCACCTGGTGCAACACCAAGAATTGGAACATCTGGATTTTCTCCAAGGCGTCGTAATTGATCAATATCCTGTGTAAATGTTTCAGGTGCCAATAGACCTTCGTCATACAATTTGTGTAGAAACTCTAATCCTTTTTTCCATTCTGGCTTATTAAATACAACATCTACCTTGCCATTGTCGAGAATCGTATACCCATTTCCTAATTTATGTGTATAAATAAAGGCATTCATTAAAAAGTTATCTATTTGAGCATGCCATCCTGTTGTTGCTCCTGCCAATGGTATTTCATCTGCTTTTCCATTTCCATTCGGATCTTGCGTTTTAAACGCTTTCAAAACTTGGTAAAATTCCTCTGTTGTAGTTGGCATATCTAAATTCAACTTTTTTAACCATGGTTCATAAATCCACAGTTTTTGCGGTGAAGCTGTATGTGGATTTGCATCAATTTGCGGTAGACCATAGATATTACCATCTGGTGCTTTAATTGCTTCTTCAGCACCTTCTACCTCTTCAAATAATCGTTTCGTCCCATAGCCATATTTATCAATATAATCATTCATTGGCCGGAAGACACCTTGCATCCCATACACCATTTGCATCGTAGGAGAAATACCAAATCCCATAATGACATCTGGATATTCGCCACTTGTTAATATAAGATTTAATTTTTCTTGTGCATCCTTAGGCGGTACCACTTCCCAATCAATGTGTACATTTGTTTGTTCTTCATACCATTTTGTAAATTCATTTGTTCCAAAGTTCTCTATGTTCGCTCGGCTTTGAACTAATACCTTTAAAGTCACTTTTTCATCCACTATCGGCAATTCTCCTGCAGGACTGATGGAAACCTCTTTCACTTCTTCATTTGTTGATTTTTTTCCAAAACAGCCACTTAAAACTAGAGAAATGGTAATGAGTAATATAGCTATTGATCTTCTCACAAATAACTCCTCCATTATTCTCAAATTGTTATGCCTTTCTGTTTAAGTAGAGTTTGTGAATCTTCAGATAGATCTTGATACTTAACCATACATCTAGCAAGTCTCTTCTTCATGTCTTGCAATAGGCTATCCAAAGCAGGATCTTCCACTAAATTCTTCCATTCAAATGGATCTTTTTCGAGATTATACAATTCATCTGTATCATCTAAATGAGCTACATATTTATAATTCTTCCAATATAAAACTCTTTGAATTTTGTAATGATTTATATGACCAAAATGCTGAGTCAATAGTTCTTCTCGCCACTCTTGCGGGTTTTGATTTAATAACGGTACTATACTTTCACCGTCCATATGTGTTGGAACCTGAATTCCTGCCATCTCTAAAATCGTCGGCACCAGGTCCATATTAGATACTAATTCGTCACGATTATATTTCCCATCGGTAACACCTGGCCATCTAATTACCATTGGAATGGACATAGTTTCTTCAGTCAACATAGAGTCTTTATCAAACAGACCACCGTTTGAAGCGAGAATATCACCGTGATCCGCGGTATAAATGACGATTGTCTCTTCCGCAATCCCTAAGTGTTCCAATGTATCTAATATCTTCCCGAGACCAGTATCTGTCTGTTCATAATGTTCATATGCTCTTCCCACAATTGGTTGCCATTCTTCCCAAGTAGTAAAACCTGTCTTCGCCCTCCATTCTTCACGATCTCGCTTATGATAAGCTGGCCGATCACCAAAGTCATTACTGAAATTTGGATATTCTGGTATTTCTGTTGGGTTCATCGTATCTTTAAATGTTTCTGATACTAAATAAGGTTGATGCGGACCCCAAGTATCTACCCTTAGAAAAAACGAGTCTCCGTCTTCTACTCTCTGTTGAAGCCATTCACTTGCCATATCTGATAAAAAATAGGATTCTGTCGTTTCAGCAGGAGCTTTAATAATCCCTGTCGTCGGATGACCTATCCCTACTTTTGGGTGAGGAGAAATTCCTTTCACTGTTAAATCAACATTTTTGGAAATCTCGCCAGTAGGCCTCCATTCGACATCCACAAATGGGGTTGGTAGATTATGTTTTTGTAAGTATTCTAGATATTCATCTGTCCCATAAGGATTACCATAACCTGGTACCGAATATCCTTCAAAGCCACTATCCTGTGCAACTCCGACACCAGCATGCCATTTTCCAAAATAACCTGTACGATATCCTTCATCTATCAAGTATTTATTAAACACATTTATTTCTAATTGATTCAAATCTACTTTTTTTCCATTATTGATGATTCCGTGTTTGTGCGGATAAACACCTGTCATCAAACTACCCCTCGCAGGGCCACATAGCGGAATAATAGAATAAGCACGATTAAATTCTATTCCTGTTTTAGCAATTCGCTCATACGTTGGTAACTTAGGCTTAGGTCCATCCGTATCTCGAAAATGTTTCCACATAACATGGTCTTGTACGAACCAAACTATGTTCATTTTTTTCTTTCCCTGACCTTTTTTCATCCTTTCACATGCCACCTTCTATTGATTTTACAAACTTTTTTTGAGGGATAGCCTAATTAGCATACTATCCCCTCCATATCAGGTTCATTTATATTTTGCATCGTACGCTTCTTGGTAGATTTCTATAAACCTATTCAAATTCATTCCTTCCAATGTTTTTAAGTACTTATCCCAATCTTTTTCAATATCAGCATCCCCAGTGATGAAGCGTGCTTGCATCTCTGAGACATGGTCCCGTATTGTCTGCTCTATTGTAGCTAATTCTGCCGCTTGAACTTCATCAAAGAAAAGAGGAGGTACAAACTTATCATCGTTTTTTCCGTATGGTTCATAATGTTCTACCGTTGCTTTATAAAGAATATCTTCTAAACCACCTTCCTCAATTGCAAGTCCCTCCCATATTTCACGAGAATTATAGATAGGACCAGTATGTTCCCACTCATGATTTTGAACAGTACCACTACTACTAGGTTGATAGATTCGCTTCCAAGTGGCCGGTTTTCCATTTAATCCGATATCTCCCTCTTCTGCCCAAACCCAATGCTCTTCAAACATACCGTTATCATTTCTGATTGTTGCTTCTTTCGTATACATAAAATCTGCCCAGCGAAATGCAACTTCTGGATATGGACAATCTTTCGTAATAACAAATGCAGCATTAGAATCAATCCTCAATGATGTAGGTGCCACTTGAAGACCTGTTGGACCCTTTAATGGTGCCATTGGTTTATATTCTTTCCATCTCCCACTTGAACCATTTATTTGAGTAAACTCCATCGTTCCTCCAGGAGCTGCTCCAAGTATTGGTACGTCAGGATTTTCGCCCAATCTCCGTAATTGCTCCATGTCCTGTGTAAAAGATTCAGGAGCTAACAATCCTTCCTCATATAATCGATTCATAAATTTAAGGCCTTCTTTCCAGCCTGGCTGAGTAAATGAAACATCAATTTTCCCGTTTTCAAGCATCATGTAGCTATTCGTAGCTTTATTTGTATATACAAATGAATTCATTAGAAAGTTATCAATTTGCGAGTTCCAGCCAGTCGTCGCTGCCGCAAAAGGAATTTCATCCGCTTTTCCGTTTCCGTTAGGATCCTGTGTCTTAAACGCTTTTAACACTTCATAAAATTCCTCTGTTGTAGTCGGCATGTCGAGATTTAGTTTTTCTAACCAAGGTTCATAAATCCACATTTTGTGAGGATAAAAAGTGTGTGGATTATGTCCAATAAAAGGTAAACCATAAATATTTCCGTCTGGTGCTGTAATTATTTCTTCTGCTCTAGGTAGTTCCTTAAACATCTCCTTCGTTCCATGACCATACTTTTCTATCAAATCATTAAGTGGTATAAAAACACCTTGTTTCCCATATACCATTTGCTTTGTAGCTGATATACCAAATCCTATAATGACATCAGGGTAATCACCGGAAGACATAATAAGGTTTAACTGTTCTTGTGCTCCCTTTGGACCAACAACTTCAAAGTTCAGATGAACATTCGTTTGTTCTTCATACCATTTGGTAAATTCATTTGTTGCGAAATCCTCTACATTTGCTTGCCCATGAATAAGGACATTTAGTGTAACTTTTTCGTCTACAATAGGTAAGACACCTGCAGCATTAACTTTTACATCCTTAGCACTTCGGTTATCTGTTTTTTTTGAATTCCCAAAGCATCCCGTCAAAATTAGCATCGTTGATATCAGTAAAACAAAGGCTGGTAATAGTCGATTTATCATTCATAAAACCTCCTTATTTTCAAGACGTTACTCTTTAATGGAACCTATCATAACTCCCTTAACAAAGTGTTTCTGTACAAATGGATACATAATTAACACTGGTAACGATGCAACTACAATAAGCGAGTATTTTAATAGTTGCTCTAAACCTAGCAATTGTTGCTGTGTCTCTACATCGATGCTTCCCATCATTTCTGGATCAATCTGACTTTGAACCAATATATTTTGTAATACTAACTGTAGCGGATACAAAGCTTGGTCACGCAAATAAATTAACGCATTAAAATATGCATTCCAATGACCTACTGCATAAAATAGGGCAATTACTGCAATAATTGGGCCAGAGAGTGGGAGTACAACACTTCTAATGAAACGAAAATCATCACAACCTTCTAGTTTTGCTGATTCTAACAATTCTTTAGGGATGGTCATTTTAAAATACGTTCTCGCAATGATCACATTAAATACAGACATTGCATTTGGAATGATTAATGCCCACCTTGTATTCAACAAATCTAAATCTTTAACTAATAAATAGGTTGGAATTAAACCTCCATTAAATAACATCGTGAAGAAGAATAGAAACATGAAAAAGTTTCTTCCTTTAAAATCAGGTCTCGATAATGGATACGCCGCCATAATTGTTAAAGCAATATTAATCGTTGTTCCGACAATCGTATAAAAAAGTGAATTTGCATAGCCAGTCCAGATTAAATCATAATTAAAAACTGTTTCATAGCCTTTTAAACTAAAATCTACTGGGAATAACCAAACCCTTCCTGCTGCAACTGCCTCAGTTGAACTAAAAGATGCACTTAGAATATATATCAATGGGTATAGTACTAAGAGTGTTAAGAGTCCAAGAAAAGTATAGTTAATGTACGTAAAAACTCTATCTCCTTTAGTTTCTGCAATTCTAGGATTCATGCTTTTATTCTCCTCCCTTCCTGATTACCATAAGCTTTCTTGACCTACCTTTTTCGATAATTTATTAGCTCCTGCAATAAGTATTAAAGCAATAACTGCTTTAAAAATACCGATTGCTGCAGCGTAGGAATACTGAGGGAGAGCGGCAATTAACCCTACTTTATACACATACGTATCAATCACTTCGGATGTAGATAAATTTAAGTTATTTTGCATCAATAATACCTTCTCAAATCCCGTGTCTAAAATATTCCCCATATCCAATATCAACAAAATGATGGTAATCGGAAGAATACTAGGAATATCAATATGCCATATGCGTTGTAATTTACTAGCACCATCTACAACCGCTGCTTCATGTAGTTCGGGACTAACACTCGATAATGCAGCAAGATAAATAATGCAACCAAAACCAACATTCTGCCAAATCCCAGACCAAACAAATATGGACTTAAAGAGAGAAGCTTCTCCCATAAAATGAATTCGTTCCATTCCTAACAATGCAAGGAGGTCATTTAACGGACCTCTTGGCTCTAAAATTAATAGAATAATACCAACCATCACCACTACTGAGATAAAGTGCGGTGCATACGTAATCATCTGCACTGATTTCTTAAACTTACTATGCATGACGTAGTTCAAGCTAAGGGCTAAAATAATTGGAAAAGGAAAGCCTGCGACTAATTGATATAAACTTAATAGCAATGTATTTTTTAAAACTCGGACAAACTCATATGATTCAAAAAAACGTTTAAAGTGATCAAAACCAACCCAAGGACTATCCGTAATACCTAGAATTGGACTAAAATTCTTAAATGCAATTGATGCCCCATACATTGGATAATACTTAAAGACCAAGATATATAAGAGAGGTAAAGCAAACAGCACATATAACTGCCAGCTATTTCTTACTTCCCTCCAAAACTTTTTCTGTTTTTGAATTTTAACTTCACTTTTTCCCTTTTGAAGTTGTACATTTGTATTGCTCAATCCTCTATTACCTCCTTTTCATTGAATTAGCATCACCTTTTTAAAACGCTTACAAAATACCATTCCCCCTTAAATCAAATATCATTTCAATTAAACTCTCTGCATCGAAACAATAGGCAGGAGTTGATATTTTTATTATTATGCACGTCTCCATCAATCGTAAATAGGAAGAAAAAATGGTGTGTGCATTTATTGATATTTGCTATTATGCAATAAAAAAATCGTGTGCATTTGTTGATATACACACGTGTAAACCCTTATTTCATGGGACTTTACATTAAAATCAAAAATAGAGCTTTCAAAACGATCCGTTTTTAGAAAGCTCCAAAATGATTTTTTATACTATTAATCTGTCACTACTTTGGAAGCATATTTTTCTCGATAATTTAGTCCTACCGTTCTATTCTCAGGTGCTTTATCTTCCTTATCTATACTCCATCTAAGTAGTTTCCGCTCTAGTTCTATGATAATCTGTTCATGTTTTTTAGAATCAAACAAATTATTTAATTCATGTGGATCATTGCGAAGATCATACAATTCTCCTTCACCATTTGTATATAGATTCAATTTCCAGTCATGCGTACGAATAGATTTTCCTTTACCGAGCCATGCTTCTCGCCATGCACACCAAACAAAACAACTTTCATCAAAGGGGTGTTCCGGTCGTTTTGTAATTTCCGATAATTTAAATGGCTCTCCATCTTCTCCACTTTCAATCACAACATATTCCCTTGGTTCATAGTCTTCTCCTAATAAATACGGTGCAAAACTTTTACCTTGAACCCCAATCGGAATATCACACCCTGCCACATCTAGTACAGTAGGCATGATATCAATTAATTCAATTAAATGATTACTACGTTGTGCCTTCACTTTTCCTGGCCAAGAAACAATGAATGGAACATGCGTGAAGGAATCATAAAACATATTGTGCTTCTGAATCAGACCGTGTGCTCCCATAGAATCGCCATGATCAGATGTAAAAATAATGAAGGTATTATCTAAAATTCCTAGCTTTTTCAATTTATCTACAACTCTACCAATCGCATCATCAATGAAGTTAATCATCCCATAATGGATTGCACGGACTTCACGAATAGTTTGCTCATCCGCCCGATCCATCGCATCCATAATATGTGCTACTTTTTGCCGCTCGGGCTTATTCCTCATATCATCTTTTGGTGGGAGCGGAACGTCATCAGGATGATACATACTCGCATATGGTTCTGGCGCCTGATAAGGAGTATGCGGATCAGGGAAAGAAAGCCATAAGAAGAATGGATTTTCTTCTTTTTGTGCTTGCTCCAAATAATTTACAGCAGTTTCCCCCAATAAATATGTACCGCACTTTTTATAAGAAGCAGGATTTGTGCCATGACCTAATGGACTACTCCAACAATTATCCACTGCCCATTGATGAGCTGCTCTTACTTCCTCATCCTGTTCATATCCTTCGACAATATGTCCATGCTGAGCCTCGCGTACAAAATCAAATACTTCATGTAAAATATCAGGCTTATCACCTTGCTGAGAGGATGGATAGCGATTGACTTGATTACCATCCATGAACGCATGATTTTTTCCAATCAAAGCTGTTTTATATCCATTTTTCTTTAATACTTGAGGTAATGAAACTTCCAGTGGATCTAATAACATGTGATTGGCATGGTTGCGTATCGTTGAAGTATACCTACCAGCCATCATAGATGAACGTGATGGTGCGCAAGCAGGATAATTACAAAAAGCCTTTTCAAATACAATTCCTTTTTCCGCTAACCGTTCTAAATTCGGTGTGCGCACGATGGGATTCCCATAAATCCCTAGTGTTTCAGCTGTTTGTTGATCTGTTTGAATGAGTAAGATATTGGGTTTATTGTTTTCCAATTGTTACCACTCCCTGTATGTTTCATATTAATAAAAATGTTAAGAGATCTTGACTGAGTTACGATACGCAGTTGCACTAATTCCATTTTTCCGTTTGAATGCTCTACCAAATGTATTTGAAGAATTATATCCAACCAATTTACTAATCTCTCCAACTGGTAGATCCGTGTTTATTAACATCTCTTCAGCTTTTTCTAATCTACTACTCTCCATGAACTCTGAAAAATTCATACCAGTATTTTCTTTAAATATCCGTGAGACATGAGCCTCTGAGAGATTGAACTTATCTGAAATCAGACTCAAGGAAAGATTGACGTTTTTGTAGTTCTCTTTCAAATAATTGATGATATCATTTATTAATCTTTTATTATTTTTACTTCTTTGTATGTTAATTGCTGCGCAAATCTTTTTATATGATTGAACAACTTCATAAAAATTAGTTTTTACTTCTTCAACAGTTTCTGTTTTATCCGGTAAAAACTGTTCATATTCTATACTTATTTTTTCATCCAATACTACTTGGTCTAAGATTTTAACGATACTTCCCCACATTTCATACAGAAACATACGGAGCATATATATAGATAGTTGTCTATTTTCGAAGTTTTCTTTATATAATTCCGCTAATAATTCCTCTGTATTTTGTTCGTTTCCTACCTTAATACTGTTAATAAGTCGCGACTCGACATCACTAGGATAATAAAAGCTGTTCTCTTCTTTTGTAATATCCTCATACCAGATAAATCCATTAGAATATCCACGATTGTAAAAATTCAATGCAATTCTTGCCTCATCATAAGAACGTGAAATGTCAATTATATTCCGATAAGTAGAACCGATTGCAAAAATGGGTTGAATATGGTGAACAAACATTAATTCCTGATGTACTTGTTGATATAAACCAATTAATATATCTTTAAACTTTAATGATCCACTATTATTATCTGCAACGATTATTGCGATTTTATTTTCATCTAATTCATGATAAAAAGCTTCATTCCCCATTATATTGTTTAAAACATCTTTCGCAATGACACGATTCACATCAGATTTTCGTAGCATATCACTATCAGTTATTTCATCAGGTCCACTTAAATACATAATGGCTACGACATATTGTTTTCCTTTTAAGTTAATTCCAATATGATTCATAAATAAGTTGATCTCATACTTGGTTGTAAATTCTCCTTTAAGAATTCTTTCAAAGAAGGCATTTTTTAATAGCGGAATTTGATCTCGTAATTTCTTTTGTAGTTCATCATGCTGGGAGAATAAAGTAGTTACAGGTTTTGCGTTGCGATTTGCCATATAAATTGCAATGAGTAAACCGGCTATGAATGCAAGAATGATAATGGATATCGTAATTTTATTTATATAATTCACTTTTTCCATAAATACACTTACAGGCTGCACCGCAACATATTTCCAACCATTATAATCGGATGTGGTATAACTGACGATCATGTTTTCATCTTGGAAGGTCCTCTCTACCACTCCCTCTCCCTCTTCTAAACCAGATATAATCGAATTAACTTTACCATCATCTGAGACATAAGTAATGATGTTATTATTTTCATCAGTAATATATACGGATCCACCACCAGAAATATCTACTTCCTGCAACAAATTGATGAGTTCATCATTATTTATCATTATCATAATGGTTGAGTTAAAATGTGTAGGCAAACCTAATGAGTGTAGGTACGTGATGAAGGAAAACTGTTTATCCTTATAGAGAAATGGACGAGCAGGAATAATATGTTTTTGATGATATGACTCTATAATTTCTTTATACCAATCATTATATTTAAGATTTGCGGGTTGAAGTGTATATTTATAAAAGTCTGGTAAAGTCGTAACAAGATTATTATTCAGTGCGATTTTACTGTTTTTGAAAAATAGAAAGTAATCAAAGATGAATTGATTTGTTAACTGATGGGCATATAAATTATTCTTTGTATCAATAATCTTGTACGTATTTGAGCCCACATATGGATTTTGAATTCGATTAAAAGCAAGAACTTTTGGATCATCTTCAATTTGTTTGACGATAGATTCTATTTCACTTAACCGCATATTCAATATTTCCTTACTTTGCTTTAGTAAGCCCATTGTTGCATTTTTCCCTTCACTTTCCACCACTTTTAAAGTTTGGCGATGAGCAATGACACCAATTGTTAAAGCAAAGATAAGAATCACCATGTAAGAAATAAGAAATCGAATAAATATGGTATATTTACGATTCTTTCCCACTTATAGTCCCCCTGATTACGAATATAAAGACATCCCACGCAAATTGTGATTACGCTTTCATTTTCACCTTTGAAGATAGTGAGTCTTCAATTGACTCACTATCTCTTAATTATGCGTCTGCTACACACCTAAATCCCATGTTTCCAGTGGAACTGTCGGGTGTATTGGAACTGCGGGCAGCTAGTCTATAGCGATTGCAGTATGATTTGTGACAAAGGTATGAGCCTCCACGCATCGATCTGTTTGTTCCCGATTCGGCTCCCTTTGGATTATGATTTTCATTACTCAAGTGGTATTTAGGAGTAAACCAATCTGCACACCACTCCCAAACGTTTCCAGACATATTGTATAATCCGTACCCATTTGGTTCATACGTATCAACCGGGCATGTCCCAATGTAACCGTCGCGTTTTGTATTTTTGGTAGGGAAAGTTCCTTGCCATATATTACAACGGTGTTTACCATTTACGATCAGCTCATCACCCCAAGGATATTTCTTTTGCTCTAGTCCACCTCTAGCTGCGAATTCCCATTCTGCTTCTGTCGGCAGACGTTTTCCTGCCCATTCGCAATAAGCTTGAGCATCATTCCAAGATACATGAACTACCGGATGATTGAGACGATCTTCAATATTCGAACCTGGTCCTTCTGGTTGATTCCAATATGCACCTTTTACAGGTACCCACCACGGAACTTGTGCCACACGTTGTGGATTATCTCGTAAAATTTTTTCTGAACAAAATAAGTGGAAAACGAATGACCAGCCAAAACGTTCTGCTTCTGTTTTATAGTTCGTTTCCTCTACAAACTGTGCGAACTGTTCATTTGTTACTGCATACTTATCGATATAAAATGGATCTACTACTACTTTTCTAACAGGACCTTCTCCATCAGAAGGAAAACCGTCTGAATCATTCGTGCCCATCAGGAACTCTCCACCTTCAAGAAATATCATATCTTTTTGAGAGAAGGTCGCATTTCCTTGAACTGATACTTTCTTCTCATGACTATCATCAAAATTCTCCCTTGATACTGAACAACAAGATTTCATATTTATAGCTCCCTTCCCATTAATATAATTTTCAATCAAAAAATGATTGAAATGCGTATATTGCTGCCCCTACTGCAACTGCATCCTCTTTTAAAATTCCTTTAGAAAATGTTACTTTTTGTTCTTCATATGGATAGATGTACTTTTTAGCTTGTTCAACAACTTCATTAAAATATGTTTTATGTTCAAATAGGAGTGGACCACTTAAGATAACATGTTCTGGATGGAGCGTATTGATGATGTTTGCAATTCCTATGCCATAGTAGATAGCTGTCTCCTTTAGAAGTTCGTTTAATACTGGATCTTCTAATTTTGCAGCATCTACTAAGTGTTGAAAAGTAATTTTCTCCATATTTCCATGTACCCAATCTAAAATGACAGTGTGGCTTCCTGCTTGTACTATTTCAGTTAAACGTTTTATCATCGCATCATACGATATATATGCTAATAAACAACCTTGTTTTCCACAACTACAGTTTCGGCCATTCATATCTATAATCATATGCCCAAATGAACTCGCATCACCTGTATTGTTTTGCACAACTTTACCGTTCATTAGCATCCCACAGCGTAGCCCGACACCACTTATTGTATATAGCATATGTTTATTATCATTTTGGGTTTTCCAATGTTCTCCTATTGCAGCTGTATTCGCACCATTCTCTAGTACAATTTTTACAGGAAAAGCTTCCTTTAACTGCTTTACAATGGACACATTATGCCACCCTTGTGCCGGGAAAGACTCTGGAGTAAGGATGCGCCCTTCTTTACGATCAATAGGCCCAACTGAACCAATTCCAATCCCAATGATTTCGTAGATTGAGAGGTTGTGGTTTTCCATCATGTCTTGAATAATACGAATAATCTCTTGGATAACAAAATTAGGTGTATGTGTGTTCGACATAGGAAAAGAGTGCTTTTCAATAACCGTAAATGTTAAATCAAGAATCATTACAGTAATATGCGTTCTTGAAATATCAATACCAATTAAATTACTACGATTAGGGACAATTTTATATAATACAGGCGGTCTTCCTCCGCTTGATTTGCCAAATCCACTTTCATAAATCATTTTGGCTTCTATAAGTTCCTCCAGCATTCTAACTAAAGTCGTTTGTTTTAACTTCGTCATCTGAAGTAATTCTACTTTTGAAATTGGTCCCTGTTCATGAATAAGTTGATACACACTTTTTAGTGTTCGATTTTTGATGGAATCATCTAATAAGAATTCTTTTAAATTCAATCTTATCACCTATATTTTCTTCATCGTAATACCATTTTACATGATATTTCCTATGAATATACGATTACTCCAATAAATCCAGAAATAAAAATGACAAGAATTGGGTGCATTTTAAATCGAATGAGTGCTATTAATGAAGAAATAAAGATAAGCATCAAACTAATGGTATGCCAATTAAGTGCCCCAATTACATTATTGGATATTGCAAAACTAATCGCTGCGTAAATGATTAATCCAGTAATAATTGGACGCAATCCATAAAAAGCAGATTTTACTAGCGGATGTTCATTCATTCGATAAAAGAAGATGGCAATCATCAATATAATGAATACCGATGGTAATATTGTGCCCAGAGTTGAAAATATAGCTCCTGGAATTCCAGCTGTCTTGTAACCTACGAAAATAGCACTGTTCGTTGCCATTGGACCTGGAGACATGCTTGCTACTGCGATTGCATCCGTAAATTCCTGTGTTGTTAACCAACCATGCTTCACTACTTCTGCTTCAATTACAGGTACCATTGCATAACCGCCACCAAAGGAGACAAAGCCTATTAATATAAAAGTCCAAAATAATTCTAATAGTATCATAGGATCATGCCCCCTTTCGTGCTGGAGTAGTTTGTTCATTCTCTAATTTACTATGTTTATCATAATGAATAGTGAAACCCATAGCCGCCTTCACTTTTACGATCATAATCCCAGCTACAATCCCAATCACAATGATTAGTGCAGGATGGATAGGTAGGAAAGTTAATAGAAGAATAGAAGCAATTGCTGTTACAAATGTCGTTTTATCGAAGATTGATGTTAATCCAATTTTATAACCTGCATATGCAATCAACGCGACAATCGCTGGCCTTATTCCTTGAAAGGCAGCATCTACATAACGATTATCTTGTACATAGAGAAATGTCATACTTAAAATAATGACGATAGTAAAAGTCGGAAGTAATACCCCGAGAAGTGCAGCGATCGCACCTTTTATTCCAGCAATTCGATAACCAATAAAGGTCGCAGAATTAATCGCAATTGCACCTGGTGCAGATCCTGCTATCGCAAATACGTCCGTTACATCCTCCGTTTTTACCCACTTTTTATTCGTCACAACCTCACGTTCAATTAGCGGTATCATCGCATAGCCACCACCAAAAGTAACTGGGCCAATCTTTAAAAATGAAAGAAAAAGTTGGAGAATCAGCTTCCAATCTGTTTTCATGCATTCACAACCTTTTCACAATGTATGTATCGTTATTGTAGCACACTTTCATCCATTTTGGTTAAAAGTCATAAAAAATAGCAAGCTGAAGAGGAGATGTTAAGTCGAGGGTAAATTGCACCGGCTCCGCGAGTATTTGAGGTACTTGAATATTTGCATCACTATCGCGAAAAAACTTCTATACAAAATACTACAACCCTTCCAAAATAAAAACTCTACAAAAAAAGAGACTCTCCCTTGAGAAAGTCTCTTCTAAATACCGTTACCCCCGAAATGGATGCATCGGTTGTCCTTTTACGTTCGTTTTTATTTTGAATAAGCTACCTGCATGTGGGTATTGCTCAAGTGTTTTTTCATTTAATCCTACACGTGCTGTTGTAATATATAATTCATCGAGATTATCCCCACCGAAGCAACATGAAGTGACAAGTGGAGATGGAATCTTTACGGATTCGAGTAATTCACCTGTGTGTGGATTCCACCTACAAACTTGAGCACCACTCCAAGTAGCAACCCATAACATTCCTTCCGCATCAATTGTCATTCCATCCGGAAATCCTCTTTCTTTTGGATGTTTGATGGCGACACGCTTATTACTAATCGAACCTGTTTCTAAATCAAAGTCATATGCAACAATTTCGCATGTTGGAGTGTCAATATAATACATCGTTTTATTGTCAGGACTCCATGCAATTCCATTAGATGTTGTCACATTTTCAACCATTTTATTTACTTTATGGTCTACATCTAAGCGATAAAAATTACCCACATTTGCTTCATCGCTTAAAGACATCGTACCTGCCCAAAATCTCCCAGCTGCATCACATTTCCCATCATTAAAACGATTATTTGGTAAATGTTCTTCTGGATCATGGATTGGAGTTAATTCCTCTGTCTCCAAATCTATCGAATAAAAGCCATGCTGTAATGCTAAAACGAGACCACCTGTAGTATTAGGAACTGCCGCTCCCACATATTGATCTAAAGTGATTGTTTTTGTATTTTGAGTAGTAGGATCATAACAATGAATTTTCCGCCCTAAAATATCAACCCAATATAAAACCTTCTTTTCGCTATCCCAAGTCGGACCTTCCCCCAAAATAGCCCTCTCATCTACCACTAACTCCACTTCATATTGCATTCATTTCCACCTCATCGCTTTTATTTATTTAGTACTTGTGAGACTATGAAAATATTATCAAATTTAGTCCAGCTAGTATGATAATGATATATACTAGCTTTTGTATCACATGAATTGGCATCCTTTCAAACCACTTAAGTCCTAATTTAGCACCAATCCATACAATAATGGAACCAACTATTACATATATAAAATACGTTTTTGTTAAATCGCCTTGGAAACCATGGAGTAAGATTGTAAACACATTGACAAAGATAAATGTCGTTTGTAAATTAGCATGATAATGGCGTTTATCCTCGTAACGCATTAACAAATACAGTACATAAAATGGACCACCGACCGCAAAGGCTCCACCAATAAAACCGCCTACTAATCCGAGTAAAAGTGGAGCTATAGGATGATTTGCATTATTTATTACTTTTTCAGAATGACGCTTAACCATTAAAAATATGACCATTCCAATTAAGACGATACCGAGCATTTTCTTCATTTCCGTTGTATCACCAAAATACAATAAAAAAACAAAAGAAAGTACTCTACCTACTAAGGAGCCAATTAGTAATGGAACAATATCTTTCCAAATAATATAGTTGCGTAATTTTAATAAAACATGACTAGAAAGGATAACAGTTAATGTTAACAGTATAAGCGTGCTATCCTTAACCGATAAAAAAATCGATAGTAATCCCATGGAAACTAGTCCAAGACCAAAACCACTTATACCTTGTACAAAACTACCAATAAATAAAACAAATAATATCAATACAATATCAAACAAATGATGAACCTACTTCCTCGAAACATGAATGATGACCTTAGGAAAAACATATAGGAAGTACTTTTAATACTTATTGAAGTGAATACATCACCATGGCGCAATTTTAGGTGGAAGCGGGTCTGTCATATCAATTAATCTTCTCGTTAACCGCTCCATCATTTCATACTTCATATGCAAGTGTTCTTTACTATTCCATAGATTAATTGTTTCGGTTGGATCTGATTCTAAATCATATAGTTCTCCTTCATTCTTACCTTGATGAACAACTAATTTATGTGATTTCGTGCGAATCATCGACCCGTTGCCAAGTGTATTCCCAACAACCCTTGCCTCATTCACTTCACAATATACATCTTCTCGATGATTGTGTTCTTCACCTTGAATTAATGGCCACAGCGACTTCCCTTGCATACCAGGATACTTATCTATCCCTGCTGCTTCTAATAAAGTAGGTGCAAGATCAATTAATTCTACTAATGCTGATTCCCGTTTATTTTCTTTTATTTTTTCAGGATAGGAAATAATCAAAGGCACATGAACAGATTCTTCATAAAAGTGTGGTCCCTTTAAGTAAATTCCATGGTCACCGAGCAATTCTCCATGGTCTGACATAAATATAACAATTGTATTTTCCAATTGACCTGTTTTTTCAAGTGTCTCCATCATTCTACCAACTTGGTCATCGATTAAATCACACATTGCCCAATATGCTGCACGTGTATACTTATGATCCAAATCACTCATATTACAATAAGGATAGAGATTAGGATTGGCATATGCGCCTCGATGATCCCGTTTTTGAACCTCAGGTTTATCATTTAGTTCACCTTCAACATAATTAGGTTCGGGTATATCATCTAATATGTCTAAATAACGTTTTAGATAACTCTTCGGTGGATCAAATGGATGATGTGGTGCAAAAATATTAACCGAAAACAACCAAGGTTGCTGCCTATGTTCATGTGCTTCTATAAATTCAATTGCTTTATTTGCACACCATGTTGCTTGATGGTCTTCAGCATCTGGTCCGTACACCACATGGTTACATTCTGCAATTTTCTCCTGTTTATATTCCTTTCCTTTTGACCTTAACCAATTAGAATACTCATTTACCGGCCAGTCTTCTCCAGGATGATGGGACCAATGGAAGAGATCATAACCATCATTTATTCGTCTTTCCATTCCTTTACTTACAGACGGATGACAAGCGGATAAATGGAACTTTCCTGATAACCCACATGTATAACCCGCTTCACTCAATAAACGAGAAATTAACACTTCATTTTCCGGGATGTTCTGCCCGTTTTGCATACACTTTGTAGTACGTGGGTACCTTCCTGTTAGAAAACTCGTTCTACTCGGAGAACAAATCGTGGATTGGCAGTATGCGTTTTCAAAAAGCGCGCCATTTTCCGCTAATCGATCAATATTAGGAGTCCGAACAAAAGAGTTTCCATAACAGCCAAGCGTATCGAAACGCTGTTGGTCTGTACAAATCCATAAAATATTTGGTTGCATCTTTACTTACACCCCATCTCTAATTAGTAAAACGCTTACCTTCTATTATTATACTAAACTCATATAGAATAGGTAGGGAAAATTCAAATTAATGAGAAAAGAAGAACCCATACTTGGATTCTTCTCTACTAATTAGTTATTCATTTTCGCTTTTAGTTCCTCTATTTCCGTACCTAGTTGTTTTAATGTATCTGATTCAATTTGGTTTAGTATTGTTTTTGAGTCGATATTGTTATTAATTGACTCATTCAGCCCATCAATATAAATTTGCCATGCTTGATTATCAAGTGGGGTAAATCTCCTAACTGGTATGTTATCGTCAATTGAGTCATACAATTTGAAATCTTGTTGACCACCAAGGAACTCATTTTCACGTTCTTGATACCAAGGCATTTCTGCAATATGCTTCCACGCAGATTGTACAGAGTTTACGGAGAACACTTTCCATGCTTCTTCCGCAGTCATCATCCATTCTACTAATGCCCATGCAGCATCTTTATTATTACTTTGGGAAGGAATAACAAAAGTTGAACCTCCTAGCCCAACATTTATACCGAGTGGCATCTTTGTTGCTCTCCACTTTCCTGCTTGATCTGGAAAAACATTCTTCAATTCACGAGCACCAAAACTACCAAGTGGGAAAGAAGCTACTTTTCCTTGATTCACTAATTGTTTTCCTTCATCTGTACCAAGCACATTCATTTGGGGTGCCCAACCTATTTGAATACCTTGTTTAACAAAGTCAAGAAGATCTGCCATTTTTTCATCATTTCGAAGATAATTAAACTCACTATCAAAATAGCCGAGCGTATCTCCATAGTGTACTGCAGGCGTATCTCGCCATTGCAACATATAAATATCATTTGCAGCAAATGTTTTAGCTGCTTCTAAATGATTATTCGGATCTTGCAAGTATTCCCCTAAATCTTCTGGATCGCTTGGAAGTCCCATTTCATCATATAAATCTTGGCGATAATAAAATACACCTGCCGTTACATCCCAAGGCATCCCTAACAGTTGTTCACCATCTATAGACTTCCAGCGTTCCCAACTATACTCAGAAACTAACTCCTTATATTTTCCAGCATTGTATGGAGGTTGTAATAAATCTACCAATAAGTCATCCATTATATATCTTGGGAAATTCCCTTGATTCACCTGGGCAACGTCTGGAGCTCCACTACCAGTTGCCAATGTAGTTTGCAGATTATTATGTAAATCTGCACCATTCAACGGCACTAACTTTACATTCACATCAGGATACACCTTGTTAAACTCTGTAATGATATCTCTATATACTTGTTCAGTACCAAAAATCCAAAATGTTACATCTCCTGAAATAGTAGAGTCAAAAGAATATTCAAATTGTGGTTTGTTGCCATCCTCTTCATTGCCTTTATTCGTATCCGAATCTCCTTCCGTTGTACTACTTCCCTTAGAACACCCAGCCAATACCAAAAACAATAGTAATAAGAACAGAAAGACTTTCGCATATTTCTTCATCTTTTTCATCCCCTTTTACTTTTTCACAGCAGACTGTTAGCGCATACAAATTAGATAATTCAGAAATTTAAAATGGCACATATGAACTCCCCCCTATTCCTCCCTATTAAAATTGCCATTTAAACTTACTACTAACTTTATTGGATATCATGTATTTAAAGAATGTTAATTTGTTAGGGATATCCTTGTTAATTTGTTAGAATTACCATATTCAGTAAGTAATAAATCGCTCTATGTAGGGACAGTTTGTAAGATTAACTTGATTACGTTATTCTTTATAATAGTTAATACTGTCTTGACAAGGAGGATATCTTTTATAAATGAGTAATAAAAAAGTGTTATCACAAGATGAAAAAGAACAATTGCTGAAAGTATTGAAAGCTCGATTTGAGTTAAATATGAATCGCCATCAAGGAATTGAATGGGCAGATGTTCAAGAAAGATTAGAAGCTAACCCAGAAAAACTATGGTCGCTGCAGGAAATGGAAAGAACCGGCGGTGAACCAGATGTTGTTGCTCAAAAAGATGGTCAATTCATCTTTTACGATTGTGCAAAGGAGAGTCCAAAAGGCAGAAGAAGTGTTTGTTATGATCGTGCAGCATTAGAAGCTCGGAAGAAACACAAGCCAGAAACTAGTGCAATGGATATGGCTTCTGAAATGGGGATTGAAATATTAACTGAGGAACAATATCGTGAGTTGCAGGAGCTTGGGGAATTCGATCTGAAAACTTCCACTTGGGTGAAGACACCAGAAAACATTCGAAAATTAGGCGGAGCTATCTTTTGTGATCGTCGCTATGACACAGTATTTGTGTACCATAATGGAGCGGATTCCTATTATGGTTCTAGAGGATTTAGGGGAGCATTAACGGTATAACTTTTAACAAAAACATGGGTGTTCAAAAAATATTAGTTCATAGACTTTTTGGCTAATTTTAGTTAATTCTTAGTATATTGACTGTTGATTTCCGCTACAGGCGTTCGCTTTCCGCGGGCAAAGAAAAGTGTGATGCGCCTGCCTATCGGCGACAAGCAAATGTTCTAATTCAAAGAAAGGTGTTCTTTACCTTTCATTGAATCAGGTTATTTGACCTCGAGCCGATGGCGCATTTAACTAGACAAGGTTCGGAAGCCTCCACGGTGCTAAACGCACCTGCGGGGTCTTCCGGCTACCGTTTATGAGGGCACTGAAAAAGTCACTAATTTTGCAGTAGAAAGTTCAAATAAATCGAACTTTCTACTGCTTTTTTACTTTATAATAAAGATACTAATTATATGTAGGTGACCTTCCAAATGCTATCAAACCAAGAGTCTCTAAATTTAAGCCCATTCATGGCAATATACGACATAGTTGTACCGAAAGATAATATGTTACGTAAAATCAATGAACTTGTTGATTTTACTTTTATATTCGAAGAATTGAAAACAAAATATTGCCTTGATAACGGAAGGAACGCAGTTCCTCCAATTCGTATGTTCAAATATCTACTGTTAAAATCATTTTTTGATTTATCTGATGTCGATGTAGTAGAACGATCAAAATATGATATGTCGTTTAAATATTTCCTCGATATGGCACCCGAGGATAAAGTCATCAATCCAAGCTCGCTGACTAAATTCCGAAAACTCCGTCTTACAGATGA
This sequence comes from Lederbergia graminis, assembly GCF_042655485.1. Lineage (NCBI taxonomy): Bacteria > Bacillati > Bacillota > Bacilli > Caryophanales > Bacillaceae > Lederbergia > Lederbergia graminis. The sequence continues at coordinate 19,038 of NZ_JBHSMC010000010.1, read as the reverse complement.
GGGTTTATTAGATATGCTTATAGGGAAATCGGTTGAAATTGCATTGGAACACGGAATTATTAATAGTAAAACAATAATTGTGGACTCTACACATACAAAATCTCGTTATAATCAGAAATCACCAAAAGAGTTTTTACAAGAGAAATCAAAAAATGTTAGAAAAGCAGTATATCAAATTGATGCCTCTGTAAAAGAAAAATTCCCCGCAAAACCAGCTTCTAATGAAATCGCAGATGAATTGGATTACTGTAATCAAATCATTTCAATTGTTGAAGGAGAACCACAAATTGCAGAGGTGCCTTCGGTTAAAGAGAAGTTAAATGTTTTAAGAGAAGTCACGGAGGATTTCAAAGAAAACCTTAGCTATTCCAATGATCCTGATGCCAAGACAGGACATAAATCTGCAGATTCTTCTTTTTTTGGTTTTAAAACGCACCTTGCGATGAGTGATGAAAGAATTATTACTTCAGCAGTTGTGACAACAGGTGAAAAAAGTGATGGAAAATTCCTGCAGGAATTAGTTCAGAAGAGTCAAGCAACAGGAATGGAAATTGAAACAGTTATTGGAGATACTGCGTATTCTGAGAAGGATAATATTAGCTATGCCAATGAAAAAGAACTAACTCTCGTTTCTAAATTGCATCCCATCATAACACATGGAACACGAACAAAAGAAAAAGAGTTTGAATTTAATAAAGATGCTGGATTGTACGTGTGTAAGGCAGGTCACTTAGCAACTGGTAAAAAATACAACAAAGGAGATGGAGAAAAGAAAAGTCCAAGAATCAGATACACATTTGATGTAGAAAAGTGTAAAGTCTGTCCACTTCGTGATGGATGTTATAAAGAGGGAGCGAAAACGAAGTCCTACTATGTAACTATTAAATCCAAAGAACATACTGAGCAGGAAGCTTTTCAAAACACAGAAGAGTTTAAGAACTTAGCGAAGTCTCGGTATAAAATTGAAGCCAAAAATAGTGAGTTAAAACACAGACACGGGTATGATATAGCATCATCTGCGGGTTTATTTGGTTTGCAAGTCCAAGGAGCAACGACAATATTCGCTGTCAATCTAAAGCGAATTATAAAATTGCTAAGTGAAAAAGACTAAAAAATAGCGGCATAGTAAGGCAATTTCCCTCTTAAAACAGTGGGAAATTGCCCTTTTTTTGCCATCAACTACTATAATAAACAAAAATATGAAAGATTTTCAGTGCCCTCCCGTTTATCCCGCAGGAGTCTCACACCTTTCGCTACAATCAACATTGTATAAATACTACTAAATAAATAATACATGAATATCCCACTTATTATAGTAGTAACTTATAATCACCCTAGATTTCAATCTTCCTTTTTCTTTTAACTATTAATTTTTTATAATGCAATAACGCTCCCATTAACATACAGAAGCGTTATTGCAGTTATGATTAATATTAACTTTCTATTTTTTCTCCACGTTGCCATTCACCGGTTTTTACTCGATCTGCTAATAGCTTTATAAATACGCCTCCAACTACTGATCTATTTCTAAATCCAGCGACACGACCATCTATCGTATAATACCAGTCTGTAAAAGGTACACGGGTAGCTGTTTCATGAAGGAAGTCCCATAAAGGAGTTATCATTTTTTCAAAATCCTCTTGGTTGTCTGCTAGTATTGCTGCCCATACTAACCAGTCCGCCTTTGTGTATGTTTTTCTATTATCAAGTGGAGTACCGTATTGGTTTCTTTTCTTTAAATAGTAAGCAACCTCTTTTTTCCTAATCTGTGGATCAAATATATTTAAATCAAATAATGTATCCCAAACTAAATTATATTTTAAACTCCATGAGTCCGATTCATTGAATGCTAGTTTATAATGGTCGTCCTCTTGTGCCATCCGCTCCCATTGAATCGCCATCGCTTTTGCTTCTGTAAGATATATTCTACTATCTTCTTTCTTTCCAAGCATGTCAGCGAGGATACTATAACTAGCAATACCGATGATTGCTTTAATTGATAGATTCGTATTATGTGCTAAATGACCACCGAAATCATCTGTGCATAATTGATTCCCTGGATCCATTCCATTTTGTCTTAAATAATCAGCCCACTGTGTTAGTAATTGCCAATGTTCTTCAGCAAAGTCAGCCTTCCCTTCAGCGAGACAAACTGCAGCCATCATAATTAGCATATTTCCACATTCTTCAATAGGCATTTGACGTTCCATCGCTAGACCGTATACTTGCCCGTTTGCAACAGGGTAGCGTCCGACATCATGAGGAGCAAATTCATGTGGCCAAGCTTCTGATGCTGCATAGCGGAATACTGGTCGGAGCATCCCTTTCACAAGCTCTGGATTCTCTAGCAAAAATAATGGAATAGATGGGTAACTCACATCTACAGTTGCCATACAACCATTACTGAAATTTTCCTTTGAGAAGAATAAGAGATCGTCATTTTCATCTACTACAAGTTTGTGAGCGGCAATTGCTTGACGATAGGCCAAGGCTACTATATCCGCGTATTTTTCACCACCTGAAGTAATAGCATCTTCTCTTAACTGTTCATTATATCGCTTTACTCTTCCCATAATTTCGTCATATTCATTAATAGAAGCTTGAAGTAATTCATCAAAACTTTGACCATTTCTAGCCCAATACCCAGGTAGTTTCTGATGAAAATATTCAACTGACAAAATATCATCATAAGCTAACACTAAGAACTTAGATACTTCCTCTTCGGCAACAAATCCATAATCAATAACCGTAGCAACAATCGGTAAATTGTCTTCTGCTGCACGCGGGAAGTTGTTATCATCGATTTTAGGTAATCGCTTCGTTTCAATAAATTGATCCCTCATATGGACGGAGCCAATTGCAGTAAGAGCTTTATTCGCAACTGGCACAACTAAACTTGCATATCCCCAATCTATTCGAATATTATCTCCTGTCCGTTTCAGGATTTCTTGTTTTTCTGTACCCATCTGTAATACTTGAGTTCCATCACTAAGGCGATGACGTGCAGCAATTACCTCTTGCAAAGGTACATCTACACATAATTCAGCGGAGAAATCATAATAAACTTGCACATTATGAGCTCTCCCATCATTTGCTACAGCACTAATGGTCACATATGATGCAGGTCTTGCTAAAATATCCAAATCATCTAAGAAAAGAGGAGTTGTAAAGTTAACGGTTAGTGTAATTCCGCCTCCTTCAAATGTATAGATACTTGATAATGGCTCAACCCGTACATCTACTTGCGGTAAAGCGGGTGCATCTAATGATTTAAAATCACTACGTCGATCATACCCACCCATAAACCGCCAAACTTTTCCATCTATTACAACAAGGCCGATCATACTGTTTGTCGCACCTGTCCAATGTATCGTTTCTGCTCCATGTAAATTGTTCACATTGGACCAAATGTTAAAATACGGATCTACTGTTACAAGCGGAACTGCAGGAGGTCTAAAATCTTTTATCATGTCAAAATTTCTCTCCTTTTAGAAAAAATATAAAACAATTAATCTTGAAGTTAAGCTCGCACTTTCGTACGCGGGACAACATGTGTCCGCTCTGCCCATTGTTCCCATGTCTTTTTCAACTCTTGCACCTTATCAGGATATTGATTAGCAAGGTTATTCATCTCCGTACGATCAACCTCGATATTATATAACTCCCAGTCACGTTCCTTTATTTTTACTAATTTCCATTCATCTTGACGAATTGCACAGTGTTGTTCATGTTCGAAGCACAATGTGCGTGATAAAGGCTTTTCTCCATGAAATGCCGGAAGTAAACTTTCACCCTCCATCGATAAAATATCATTTCCATTAAATTTGGTAGGATAAGGAATCCCTGTAATATCTACAAATGTCGCCATAAAGTCGATAAAATGTCCGGGGCGATGATCTATGTCCCCTTTTCGCTTAATCACTTCTGGCCAATGGGCAATCATTGGAGTACTGATTCCGCCTTCATGACCATAATGTTTATACATTCTTAGTGGTGTACTACTAGCATTTGCCCAAGCAGAACCATAACTGTGATACGTATCCGGCCCACCCATGCGCTCTAAATCAGCTTTTCGATGCAAGAAGTTGGAGGTAGTTATCCAGTTATCAAATCCCCACGGATCCCACTCTGCACATGCACCATTATCAGAACAGAAAATAATAAGCGTGTTATCCAGTTCCCCATGCTCTCGAATATTTTCCAACACACGTCCAACATTCTGATCCATACGATCGACCATCGCTGCATAGATCGCCATTCTTTTCACAAGATCTTTCTTTCGATCAGGATCTATCGAATCCCATGCTGGATTTGTCCCTTGAATTTCACGGTCACGATCCCAATACTCTGATCTTGGTGTAAGCTCCAGTTCATCTTCGATAATTTGCAATTGCTTCATACGAGCTAATCGTTCTTCCCTAATTGCATCCCAGCCTTTTTCATAGACCTGTTCATATTTTGCAATCTCATCTTTCGGTGCTTGCAATGGAAAATGTGGTGCATTATAGGAAAGGTAGAGAAAATAAGGCCGATCATCTTTCCGCGCATCTTCTAGAAAATCTATCGCATAATCGGTAATCGCATCTGTTGCGTAAAATTCTCCTTCCGCATAGTGACGTTTAGGTCGATCGTTTGGTAATCGAGAATAATCTTTTTCATCCCAAAAACTTGTAAATCCACCTAACAAACCATAAAACTCATCGAAGCCTCTTTTAATTGGTCCTTGCTTCCCTACATGCCACTTTCCAGACATGTATGTTTTATATCCGCCTGTTTTTAACACTTCAGCTAAAGTCACAGACTCATCTTTTAAAAAACCTCTATATCCTGGTGTTTCTCTATCTTCTGTCATTAATCCAACCCCTGCTTGATGAGGATAAAGACCAGTTAATAACGAGGCTCGACTGGGACAACAACGCGCGGAGTTATACATCTGCGTGAAACGTACACCATTCATTGCTAATTGATCTAAATTAGGAGTTTTAATTTCGCTTCCAAAACAACCTAAGTCGGAATAACCTAAATCATCCGTTAAAATGAATAATATATTTGGTTTGTTTTTCAATGAATCCATCTCCTTTTCAGATTTCATTTTATTAGCTTTATATCCTTGTCATCCAAAGCAATATTAAAAATCTTTACACCTTGGATTACGCCATCAAATAAGGCCTCACCGTCAGAATCACCAAAGCCATCTTTTTCAAATCTCCCTCCAAAACCTGCAGGTGAACAATGCCTTTCAACATATCTAAAATCGGCATGAACCTCAGCTACTCGTTCACTATCTAAAAATAGATAGAAGGTTCCTTTCTGAAAGACAACGGATACATGGTATCTTTGCTGTGCTTCAATAACGGGACTAGAAATATGTGCTTTTTTCCCACCTGAACAAACAACTGCTTGTATATGTTTGTCTTGTAAACGTAACGTTAAGCCGTTCTCATCGTTTCCTTCTTGAAATAATACTTGTGTACCATGAATAGAGTTTGCGCGAATCCACATAGAGATTGTTTTTGAATAAAAAGGATCATGTAAAAACCCTTGATAGTCTTCTTCTGCTAAACGGACTTTACTAAATGTAGGAGTTGGATAACGGGCTTCGAGTCCATATCGATGAAGAATTGGTGAAAATTCCTCTTCGGTAATTTCAAAAAAAGTGCAATGACGGGCTTGAAATGGGAATTCGAACTCATCTGGTCGTAACTCTCGCCAATTCTCCATATCATCCGTTTCCATCACCCCAAACTTACCATATGCCCAATAATCATAAATAAGTAGGATTTTCCCATCCTTAAGCTGCAAGAATTCCGGTCCTTCGGTGTAATCCGGGGTACTGATGCCTTCGATTATTTCATATGGACCATCTAGTTGATCCGCAACTGCTAGGATATTATGGGATGGCCTTTTTCTTGAAGCATCATACACTTGACTTTCATCTTTTACAGCCATATAACTTTTCCCATTCCATTCTATTAAACTAGCATCAATGGTTTGAAAACCTGGATTAAAAAATTCCTGAGCTGGAGTAAAGCTTTTCCAATCACGTGTGCGAACAGAAAAATGTTTACTATTACTTAAATCATCACCGATACTAGATGCCCAATAAATAAGATAAGACTCATCCTTAGCATCATAAGTAAATTCGGGTGCCCAGCAATTTTGAACATTCTCTACTCCATTCATTACTTCCAACATTCGTTCATCTTCCCAGTGAATTAAATCACGTGAGCGAGCATATCCTATCGATTTCCCCTTAGGTCTAATCGTAAACACCATGTGAAAATAACCATCTGGACCTTTGGCAATAAAAGGATCACGGAGAATGCCTTCTCCTAAATTGCTTATAAACACCGGTTGATTATTATTTAAAGCTGTCCAATGCAACCCATCCCGGCTATATGCAAAATGTAGATTTTCACTTTTATGAGTCTGTGCTGGTCCTGAACGAAAATAACCCATTACATAAACTGGAGCTTTATCGTTAATAGTCAATTGTTTTTCCTCCATTTTTTCTAATAAACTTCTATACTTTAAAAGGCTGCATCCAGGATATTCCTTACGAAGCAGCCTATTTTCCATTCATACATTCATAAAGTTCTGTTATTCGACCTTTGCCATTTCCGCTTTCAATTCTTCAATTTCGGTTGCAAACTCCCTCATGGCTGCATCTTCAATTTGTTGTAAAATTGCTTTTGAATCAACATTATTGTTAATCGATTCATTTAAGCCTTCAATGTAGTGAGTCCATGCGCGTCCATCCAATGGTGTAAGACGACGAACAGGAATTTGACGTTCAATCTCGGTATATAATTTAAAATCTTGCTGATCCCCTAAAAATTCATTTGTATGTTCTTGGTACCATGGAAGTGATGTTATATGCTTATAGGAAGGTTGTACGGAGTGTTCTGCGAATATTTCCCAGGCAGTTTCCGAAAGTACCATCCATTGTACAAATGCCCATGCTGCCTCTTTGTTTTCCCCTTGTGATGGAATAACAAATGATGAACCACCAAGTCCAACACTCAATCCAAGTGGCATCGTAGTCGCTCTCCACTTTCCAGCTTGTTCCGGGAAATTAATTGCTAAATCACGTGCTGCAAAACTCCCCTTCGTTACAGAGGCTAATTTACCTTGATTGACTAATTGTTTTCCTTCATCGGACATATATCCAAGTTGTGGTGCCCAACCTATTTGAATACCTTGCTTTGTAAAATCAATCATATCTGCCATTTCGTCCGTATTTCTCAACCAGTTATACTCCGTATCAAAGTAACCAATTGAATCTCCGTATTGCACAGCTGGTAGGTCACGCCAGTCAAACATATAAATATCATTCGCCTTTAGCGTTTGAGCAGCATCCAAAACATTTTCCTTTGTGCTTAAGAACTCCCCTAATTCTTTTGGATCACTCGGTAATCCTACTTGCTCATATAAATCTGCACGATAATAGAAAACACCAGGTGTTACATCCCAAGGCATACCAACAAGTCTTTTTCCGTCTACAGATTTCCAACGTTCCCAATTGTATTCAGAGACTAAATCCTTATACTTACCTGCGTTATATGGTGGTTGTAATAAATCGTCTAATAAATCACTAGTTGAATATCTAGCAAATTGTCCTTGAACAACTTGGGATACATCCGGGGCACCCGTTCCAGCTGCAAGTGTATTTTGCAAGTTATTGTGCATATCATCTAGATTGACACCAACAACTTTCACATTGATGTTTGGATACTCCTTATTAAAAGCAGGAACAATGTCTTCATAAACTGCCGGTGTCCAAGTCCAAAAAGTGATATCTCCTTCAATGCTAGCGTCCACCTCAAATAATGCTTCCTCTTGTTCATTTCCATCTTTATTAGTATCAGTGTTTTTATCTGTATTTTTATTAGTATCTTTACTAGAACATGCAGCAAAAATTAACGTAGAAATAATAAGCAACAATAGTAGTGGTTTAATCTTGTTCACTGTCATTCTCCTTTTATATTAATGAATACATTTTCCGCTTTGTAAGCGAATACACATCGATGTGTAAGTAAACCTTCAAGAGAGATTTACTTTGGCCTTATTCATTAATATAAAGAACCCTCTCCAATTAAAGAATGTTAATTTGTTAGGTAAGGACTTGTTTATTTGTTAGAATGACGGTTATATAGATTTATTAAGTATGAATCTATATGACCTTTAATTTAAAAGTGTAGGTGAACAAAATATGAGACTTTCTTATGGAGTAACGGGTTTTTACAACGATAAAGAACCCCCACAAATGGATCAAAAGAACTTTAAACAATTATGCTATCGTTTCGCTGCACAAAATCATGGAAAATTAGTAGACATACATACTCATTACCCAGCAAATTTTTATGATGCGCAATTAGAAATGACAGATACTCTAATTTATATACTGTTAAATAAGCATTATCCTTATCTTGCATCCGCATCAACAGTTGAATTTGGCAACATTCACTTCATTGACAATTCGATACTAGCGGAATACTTTTCACCCTTTTACCAAGTACTAAATACAAATGAATTAAACACCACGGTTGATTCGACTATTTTAAAGAAAACTGAATTAAATGACGCTGAACTAAAGCAAATAGTATATTGGAAACCAGAAACAGTAGGACAAATAATATTCAATCATTGGGATTGAAATAAAGAGAAATGGACAAAGGATGATGATGAGATTAAGAGGAACTTTTTCATTAATAATGTACAAAAATAATTGTTGCAAAGTAGAATTCTGTAATAGCTATTTTCCAGAAAGTTACTGACTACAATACAAATTTAAAGTTACCAGCAGCGGAGGAAATACACGAAGACTCCTACCATGGAAATAAAGCTTTAAAAAGTTAAATCTAACTTATACATGCATCGTATAGACAACTACCACTAGCATTATATCCATTCTCTGTGGTGTATTTTTTAGGTACATGGATGACTGCGGGATGTACGGGAGGGCACTGAAAAATCCTGATATTAAAAGAAAGCATTCTAAAGCGGGATTAAAAAGGACGACTTAAACATAGTCCCCCCAAATAAAATGGATACAGTGAGATGGTATAAATCCTACTAATATGAAGTTGCAACTATCTATATACACCCTTCATTAAGAATTCTGTTGATTGAAGTGGAAGGCGGCGATGACTCCTGCGGGATTAGCGGGACAGGTGAGACCCCGCAGGAGCATTTGCGACGAGGAGGCTCACCACACGCCCCGCGGAAAGCAAAGCCGCCTGAAACGGAAATCAACAGCTACGTTTTACCATTTCTCTAAATTCAAGGAACTTTTTCAGTGGCCTTATATACGGCAGCCGGGAGAGCCCACAGGCGTGTTCAGCGCCGAGAAGGCTCCCGTTCGTACGCCACTGATCAGTCGCCTTTCACCTTTCAAAGCCCGCAGAATACTTAGTGTATTTCCGTAGCGGTAAGTTATACTACAAATTGTTCAGATGAGGACTTAGTTAATTTAATATAGTTGTGTCCTTACTTCTCAATAATTAAGCAAAGCTTTGTCTAGGAGCAATTGGTTTCTCGAGATCACCATATATATCTACTAATTTCATAAACATTTTCATCTTCAATTCTGCATAATCTGGGTCGCTATAAAGATTCACAAACTCATATGGGTCCTTTTCTAGATCATAAAGTTCTCCCTCATTACGATTAAGGTAATAATTCAACTTGTAACGGTCCATGACAAGTGTTTTAACATAGAAATTAGGTTCTGCTCGATTCTCTACTAAACACCAATCACGAATTGCTTGATTTGGATTTTTCATCGTCTCCAATTGACTCACTCCCTGCATGGAAGGAGAACCTTTGATTCCCGCAACTTCTAGAAATGTAGGAGCTAAATCTACCAAACTGATTAACGACTGTGTTCTCTTCCCAGCTGGTATCGTTCCTTTCCAACGGGCAAGAAATGGCACACGTAAAATATCCTCATAATGAATTGGCCCCTTTAACCAAAAACCATGATTCCCTGCATAATCCCCGTGATCAGAAGTAAAAATAACTAATGTATCTTCAGCGAGTCCATTTTTTTCTAATCTATCTAGTATTCTTCCAACATGGTAATCAATCAAACTGATCATTCCATAGTAAGAAGCGAGCCATCTTTTCGCACGGTCATATCCTATTTTTTTATTCGTATGACCAAGGCATTGAACTCCACCAGTATCATGGCCAGGGTCAGCTGTAACGTCAATATCAAGTTCATGCATGCGATCCTCTATCAAACATTGATGAATAGAAGGTTTATCTGCCATCTCTCCTTCTTTCTCAATAAAATCAGGCATCTGTTCTGGATCGTACATACTATTCCATGGCTCTGGACATAAAAACGCATTATGAGGATCTTGGAAACTACACCAAGCTAAAAATGGTTTTTCTCCCTCTCTCTGCTCTATGAAATCCAAGGTTTGGTCAGCAGTCCATCGTGTATAATGATATTCTTCTGGTATATCCCATGAACCTTCTCGGTGACCACCACCAGGACCAAAATATTTTGCTGGATCAATCCCTTGCTTAACTAACCAAGCACCATAATGCATGCCATGTGACGAATCTTCATCCGAATGACCATGAACCATAGCTACCTTATCAAATCCATAATAAGGTCCATCCCATTTTTCCCAGAACTCCCGTTTATGTATATGTGGTGGGGCTTCAAAGCTTCCCTCCTTCAAAACTGGCTTGAAATGCGCCTTTCCAAATAATCCTGTCATGTAGCCATTTTCCTGCATTATCTCTCCAATTGTTGTTCTGTTCTCGTCTAATTCTACTCCTATGTTCCAACAACCATGTCGCGAAGGATATTCACCAGTGATAATCGTCGATCTACTTGGAGTACATACAGGACTTGCTACATAAGCACGCTCAAAAGCTGTTCCCTCTTCTACCAATCTATTTAAATTTGGAGTTTTAATGTGATTATTTCCTAATGCTTGAATCGTATTCCAATGTTGTTGATCTGTTGTTATTAGCAAAATATTAGGTTTTTTCTGTTTTTTCACTTGCTAACCTCCGTTTTTTCATACTATAATGCAATATAAACTCACACACCCTATTATTAACGTATATAATTTACTTGAAAACTAGAATGTTAATTTGTTGGATTTGTTCATAACAATTTGTTGGATATGGAACTTTTTAGCTGGAGGTGCTATATCGTGAAAGAATTTTCACATGAATATGCGGAACAATGGTTTCATAACCCAACTACACTAGAGAAACAGGGTGGTATATGGCCAATAAAAATCGGTCATAATCGAGCGAAGCCTAATTATAAAATGGGACCAAGAACGATTTCTTTTTTTAGCTTACATTTTGTACTTGATGGAGAAGGAACGTTTATCCAAAACGATTCTTCGATAAAACTGGAAAAAGGGGATATTTTCTGTCTTTTTCCTAATCTAACACATCAATATTTTACGAACCCCACTAATACATTAAAAATGTTTTGGTTGGCATTCGACGGAAAACAAGCTGTCACTTTATTAAATAGAATTGGTATCACCAACTATTCACCATATGTAAAGAAATGCGTAACCCTAGAATTGAAAGCGCTTTTAGATGAATTGATGATCCATTTTAAAGAGGATGCGGAAGATAATGAGATTTTTGGTATCATCACCTTGTACAAATTATTTGACTATCTCACTGCACAAGCGAAAAAAAATAATCTGGCTCCAACTCCTCCTATCAATTGGATTCAAAAAAGCAAGGAGTATATGGATATGCATTACGAAGATATAACAATACAGGATGTTGCTAAATACATTGGCATACACCGCTCTCACTTCACACCTTCTTTCACAAATGAAGTAGGAGTAACACCATATAAATATCTAGTATCATTAAAAATGAAAAGAGCTATGGAATTACTGGAATCCGAAGAAGACCACACGGTAACCGAAATCGCCTTATCCCTTGGCTACTCTGACCTTTTCTCCTTCTCACGAGCATTTAAAAATTATTACGGAGTATCACCAAAGCAATTACTTAGGGACACGGGGTCAGGTCCCGCGTCCCTAGATTAATAGGCTGGGACAAGGGGGCAGGTTCTGCTTCCCTGGTGGGACAACTTTCCTGACCCCTTGTCCCGTTTATTCCACCTTGTATAGGAGCCAAAATTGTGCAGGGCCATTAGGGATGTCTTTCCATGTGCCGATGTTTACTCCTGGGTCCATGCTGGCGGCAGTTACGTCTAGTGCTTCGCCGTTTGCTACATTGATGATTTTATAGTATCCATTCCCTCTATGATCAATTTTCCATTTCTGTTTATCAATGTCTAACCAATCCAAAACTACGACATTAGCTCCATCCTTGTTTTCATCACCTGATATAGTAAGTGCTAATCCGCTATCTGCATTCGTTATTTTATAACTACCATCTGCTAGCGGGGTGAATTCCCAATGTTGTGCTGTCTCGTCATTTTCCACATTATATGTCATCACATTATTCCCCACTCCAACATGCATGGCCATATTCCCATTAGGATTAACGAAATGATATGATGCACCATATTCAATTTGAAAAGGAACATTCCCTTCCAATTCAATGTAATCGATCTCGATCCCACTATTTTCGTAATCAAATGAAATAGAATTGTTATAACCTTTATTCAATTCAACATCTACAGTAACCGTAGTAAATTCTTCGGCACTGGAAAATGGGACATCGTAACTTTCTCCATTCACTGAGACTGCAGCAGCAGGGTTTTCTATCCCTTTATACATAATCGTCATTGTATAAACTCCTGCTTCTGGAACATTTATATCAGCAATTTCAAAACGATCGCCTGTTTTGGATAAAGTAACCGCCTCTTCATTTATCTCGCCTTGAATATTATTTGCATGTTCTGCTTCAAAGCGGTATTCCCCTGATGGAACTGAAAGTGGACCACTGGTCGGAATCCCGAAATCAGGCACTCCATTCGTATCCCAATTCACAACTTGTAATCTTGTAGGACGTGGTCCACAACCTTCCCCCATATTACTGTTTCCATGGTACACATTCCAAACTTCTTCTCCATCTTTTGATGTAACAAAATAATTGTGTCCAGGACCATACACCCCATTATCAATAGACATACTAAACAGAGGACCTTCTGCTTTTTCCCATGAATCTTTAGACAGTAAGTCACTATCGACTGTTGTTGTTAACATCCCAATCGCATATTGGTCTACCCAACATGCACTGCCTGAAAATACGAGGTGAAGCTTATCATCACGTTTCAAGATAACTGCACCTTCATTTACATGCATACCAAACTTTTCCCACTCATTTTCTGGATATGTTAACAGTTCTTGTTTTCCTTTAAGTGTCCATGGATTTTCCATTTTCGCGATAACAATTCCACTTCCATGAGCTCCGGACCAATTTCCATAAGCTGCATAAAGAAAATACAATTCGTCTTTATGGGTAAATACTGTCCCATCTAGACCGCTATATTCCATATTTATTTTCCCTTTATCAATCCACTCTCCTTCCATTGGATTGACAGAGTCGTTTTCTAACACATAAATGCCTCGACAATCATCACCACAACCTGTGTTTGCAGTGTAATAGATATACCATTTTCCATCGGTAAAATGTATCTCTGGTGCCCATATATCGTGTAAAGTTGTAGGCTTTGTCCAAACAGTTCTTCTTTCCCCAAGGTCAATCCCGGTTAATGTTCGAGATTTCCATAAATCAATACGATGCCCCAGTGTTCTTGTGAAATAATAGTAGCCATCCTTATACATTACATATGGATCTGCACCTGCAGTATTAATTGGATTTGAAAATTCTGATGTATTTACAGTTCTCAACGTAATAGGTTCATATGGTCCATCAACTTCCTCTGGATCATCATCATTTGTCTCTACATCATTTACAGTTTTATCTTCCTGATTCGGTACTGTTGTCGGTGTCGAATCCTTTGTACTATTAACCATAAAGAAAACGATTACAATTAGTAACAAGATCAAGACACATCCGCTTATCCACATATATTTTCTCTGTTTCATCACTTTTTTCACTCCTCCCCCTCTGCTTATCACTTCTACAACTAGTTACAAATTCCTTGTACTAAAAGGTATGTTTTTTATACTAAGGGAAGAAAGTTTGTCATCATTTATTAGGTGCAAAAATAGAATCTGTTAATATATACATAAAAGATAAAGCTTTCTCTTTAAAAATTAGGCTCTGTTAAAGTTCATTGTTGTTAACAACTTAGTTGATTGTAGCGGATGTACAGGAGACTCCTGCGGGAACAGCACGAGCCGAAGATCCACTTGGCAAAGTGGTTTTCTTTGCCAAGTTAGCTGAGGCCGTGCCCGCGGAAAGCGAGTGTACAGGAGCGAAAATCAACAACAGAGTTTAACAGAGATAAAAATCAACATATTAATAATGTTTTGGAGGGATTTTTTATGAGTATACGAAAAAGAATTGTCATTCCCTTATTGATAATATGTTTGCTCGTTGCTGTTATATTACTGTTCGTTAAGAGAGATGAAAATAATTCTTTACTAGAAAAAGCAAGCATTATTCATTTATATAAAGATGGGGAAACAGCGGTGATCTATAAAAATGTCGAGGGATATAGCGAAATGTATAACAGAATTACTGATTTAATTGTCGTAGATTTTCCGGATATATATGGAGCCCAACCTTATTTATCTGAAGATGAGTTTAAAGATATTAAGTCATTCTCAATTGAATATGTTTTGGATGAAGTTCAGACAATTCAATTACAAAATGAAAATAAAGTGAGCGATATTGATATCACCTCCGTCATCTTTCCGCTTGATGAGAAATGGGAACATCATATGTATTTTAAAACAGAAGATAATAAGTATTTTTTTGTAGACGTTAGAGAAGACCTCCCATTATTAGTAGACCAGTTAATTAGGGCCTACTAAAATCGCTCATTATCGGCATTTTAAAAAACAAAAATAGCCACTAGAACAGTGCTTGTTCTAATGACTATTACTCATTATGTTGAGAAGAATACTCGAACCTCCGGGTATAGTAACTACTTTCACATCTAAACCATAGGTAAATCGAAGTATCTCTTTTAAGGACTGGACTGGCGATTTACTAGCGGATAACATTCCAAAAAGAACGTCGTTTATTCAGCTCTTATATTTTTTCCTCTTCTACTAAATCTACTTTCATCCAAAAAACATTGTATGGATCCCATTGCGTCATATTGAAATATAATTGTTTTCCGTCATTAAATGATGGATGAATAAAACCTCCGTACACTCGCGGGTAATCATTTCTACTTACGAGTAGCTCTTCTTCACTCCAAGGTCCTGTTAGTGATTGTGAAGATCGAAGTACTAAGCCATCATGCTTAGGACTTAAATAAATCATTATCCACTTTTTATAATAAGAATTATATGCAACAGACAGCTCTCCAGCAGGACCGTTAGTAATTGGCATAGCAGCCCGTTCATCTTCGACCCAATTAGAACCATCCCAATAGCGATATTCATCCTTAAATTCTATCTTTTCTTCTATAACCCTTCCTAAATAAATATCACCATGACGACCATTTTCAGTGGTAAACATATACACATAGCCGTCCTCTTTTACAAAAGCTGCTTGTTGAAAGCGATGATCGTATTCTTTATTATTCTCCCACTTCAATTGCTCGGATTTCACCCATGTATGACCGTTATCTTCTGAAATCGCGACCCCCGAGTAATTTGTCTTCCAACGACCATTTCCATCTGTTCCCCAACGATGAATGGACATGAAATGCAAGTAGTGCTTGTTACCAACAGTCACACCTGCTGTTGGAATAATCGTCCATTCTCTTCCATAGACACGTTCTGCACAAATTAATTCTTTTGCACTCCCTAGTCCATCTGTTATCATTTTAGAGAAAATTAAACCCTCTTCTGGATTACGATTATTGGATACAGCGAGCACATTACTCCGCCATTCAGCAGTTTCAGGGCCTGCTCCAGAACCGCCCCAGCATTTCCCATAAGTGTCACCTAATGCAATAAAAATCTCCCCATCGCCTTTATCCCACATAATACCTAGATCCGTAGCATTCACATTATATTTTATATGTGTTTGATTTGGATTGGGAAGTGTTTCTCCTGGTAACGATTCCCCTGTAACTCGAGCTATTCTAGTTAAGTTGTATGGCTTTATTGGCTTAGAATTTCCCAATATATTTCATCCTTTAGTTTTTATAAATTAACTACTTATATGTATCCAGTATAGTAAACTATGAATCTTTACTAAATGTCATAATGTGAGATAAGTGCTTATCAATTTGTTAGATACAGTAGCATTATCAACACCATACAATCCCCTACTTTGAGGGTATGTTTTGATTCATACCATATGTTTACTGATATTTTTTAAAATAAGTGAATTTACAATTTATTTCGTAAAATAGATTGACGGAATTATATGTAAACGTTACCATATTGATAGAAATAGATTAAAATTTAGGAATTAGGAGGGGGAAGATTTGAAGCTAAGGTTCGGATTTTTAATTAGTTTAGTATTTTTATTATTATTTGTAACCGCTTGTAAAGGGAACGAGCAAGCAAATAACGACAAACAGGAAGATGAGAAAAAAGATGAAGATGTAGTCGTAGAAACTCCTGTTGACGAAGATGAAGATGAGGATGGGGAAACAGATACAGAAGATAAGGAGTTAATTTTCCCAGAGGAGAGTACTTTCTTTTCGACTGTATATATAGAAGAAAAGTCAACACTACGTACTGAAAGTGATGGCGATTTATGGCCTGCTGCTTGGTCAGATGATGATTATTTGTACACAGCAAATGGAGATGGAAAAGGGTTTAACTTATCATCTGGATGGGGCGATCTAGTAGTTAATAGAGTAAGTGGTCATCCGAATGATAATAATCTACAAGGAGAGAGATTAGCTTCTGGTGCTATCGTAGGTTTAGTTTGGAGTGACCCAAAAAAGTATAATAAGAAGCCAACTGGGATGGTATCTGTAAATGGAGATTTATATTTAGCAGTCCAAGATTTAAATAAAGAAGAAGGTGCCAAAACCTTTAATGATGTTCCGGCATCTACCATCTTAAAATCTACAGATAAAGGACAAACATGGGAATGGGATAGAGAGAAACCTATGTTTGACAATTATGTTTTTACGACCGTCATGTTCCTCGATTACGGAAAAGACGGTGAAAACAATACATTCGATGATTACGTATATGCATATGGTTTAGATAATAACTGGCGTGATTCGTTTTCAGATACAGTTGAGGATCCGACAAAGTTATACTTAGCTCGAATGCCAAAGGATGGAATCCAAGATGTAAGCAAATGGGAATTTTATACTGGAGATCTTGATGGAAATGCCCAATGGTCAGAACCAGGGAAAATAGAAGATAGAAAACCAGTTTTACAAGATGATCGTAGAGTTTATTCAAAAATAGAAAATCCAGGCTTACGTGATATGTCAGTAATTTCACAAGGTAGCATTGTCTATAATAAGCCACTCAACCGCTATATTTATTCTTCCTGGACAGAGTATACATTTGAATTTTATGAAGCACCTACTCCATGGGGTCCTTGGAAACGATTCCTATCGAAGGATTTCGGTCATTATCCTTGGTCTGAAGATAAGCATGGTGGTTATGCAACGGTTATTCCATCAAAATTCATTAGTGACGATGGGAAGGACATGTGGGTTAACTCGCAAACATTTATGGGAGGCATCCAAAACTATGCATTCTCATTACGTAAAATGAGAGTAACACCATATGAAGAAACAACTGCAGAAAATGCGAAAGGTGAGCAAAATCTAGCAGTAGATGGACAAGACGTAACTCCTATTTCTAGAACCATGCATTTTGGCGTTGAAGGACTCATCAATAATGGAAACAAGGAAGAAAACGAAGATAGCTGGAACAATGAGTTGAAAGAAGAAGATTACTGGGGTTATACATGGTCACGTGCATACAATTTGAACAATGTCGTCTATACAACAGGAAATGTATTCTTTAATGGTGGCTGGTTTACAGATTTAAGAGTGCAAGTAAGACAGAATTTCGAATGGATCGATGTAGAAAATGTATCGATTTCACCTGATTACCCGAATGATGAGACAGCTGGTGTTAACCAAACATATACGCTATCATTCGACGACACATGGGGAGACGGTGTACGAATCATTGGTACCCCAGGAGGAAGCACCAACTTCACATCCATTGCGGAGTTAGAGGTATATTATAAATAAAACTATCTGAGAACTGTAGAAGAAAATAATTAGAAGCCTGTAAAGTCAATGATAAGTTCTCACAATGTGGAACTGACTGCAGGATGATATAATTTTACTATTGAAAGATGAATAAAACCATACCAGCGAAGGAAATACACGAAGACTCCTACCATGGAAATAAAGCTTTAAAAAGTTGGCTCTGTTAAACTCTGTTGTTGATTTTTNCTCGCTTTCCGCGGGCACGGCCTCAGCTAACTTGGCAAAGAAAACCGCTTTGCCAAGTGGATCTTCGGCTCGTGCTGTTCCCGCAGGAGTCTCGTGTACATCCGCTTCAATCAACTAAGTTGTTAACAACAATGAACTTTAACAGAGCCAAAAAGTTAAATCTAACTTATACGTGCATCGTATATACAACTACTACTAGCATCATTTCCATGCTCTGAGGTGTATTTTTAGGTACATGGATGACTGCGGGAATAAAGGCCTCGATGAGACCCCGCAGACAGAAAAGCGAAGGCGACTGATCAGCGGCGTACGAACGGGAGCCAATCCTGTACTGAGATAAAGGAAACACGGCGAGGGCCCACAGGATGTGGGTCACGTCGACGTCGGCACAGGACGTGCCGCTTTTAGACGACGTTCCTCTTGCCGATGTTGACTTATCGTAGGGAAAGGATTGGATCGTTCGCTAGCCGCTAGGAGCCTAAGCTAGACAGGCGTTTAGCGCCGAGTTATCATGAACGAAACTAGCTCCTTACTCGTAAATTCGTAGGTTATTTTGGTAAGAATGTTTAGTGGTTAAATAAACAAAAACCAAA
>NZ_JBHSMC010000009.1:0-43163 GCF_042655485.1 Lederbergia graminis | reverse complement strand
AAAAATCTAAATTGCTGAGGTTTATTTCCTATGCCAAAAATTTATATTGTATAATAATTAAATGTTAAATTTACACTTGACTAATCGTAGGAAAGAGGCTGGGACATAACCATTTGACCTAAATGTAAATCCGAACAATGTAAGTGTAGCTATACCGCTTCGGAAATACACTTCGCTGGTAACTAGAAAATTTTTATAATTGATAAAGTGACCGAACTATTTTGTTTTGAAACAAGTTATAGTTCGGTTTTTTTTTGCATCCATATACCTCTGTCTCAGCCTCTTTGTTTTTTCCTTTTGAGTAAAAAACATGGTTTAATTTCCAACCAACTCTCCTGTGATCACATCTGTTACTATTTATCAGTTACGAATTTTTCTATAAAAATGAAATTATTTTAATATATAACAATCACGGAAAATAATATTACCCTTAACACTTTGATTAATATGGGAATATCATACCTTCCACAATGTTGATTGGAGTGAAAGGCGCGAGACTCCTGCGGGAAAAACGGTAGCCGGGAGACCCCACAGATAGAAAAGCGAAGGCGACTGATCAGCGGCGTACGAACGGGAGACAATCCTGCACTGAGATAAAGGAAACACGGCGAGGGCCCACAGGATGTGGGTCACGTCGACGTCGGCACAGGACGTGCCGCTTTTAGTCGACGTTCCTCTTGCCGATGTTGACTTATCGTAGGGAAAGGAATGGCTCGTTCGCTAGCTGCTAGGAGCCTGAGCTAGACAGGCGCAATATGCGCCGAGGAGGCTTCCGAACCGCCCGCGGAAAGCGAGCGCCTGTAACGGAAATCAACAGTCAGAGTCAAAAAAGAGGCTTCCAACAAGTTAATAACTTATTGGACAGCCTCTTAATCTAAATTATTTTGCTGGATTTGGCTCTTCTTGAGTTACAGCAAGTTCGTATAGGTATACTCCTGTACCATCACCGATAGCATAGTTATGAACACGGTTGTTTACAGGTACTAATACAGAACGGTAAAGAGTTGGGAATACTGGTACTTCTTCAATCATAAAGTTTTGCCACTCTTTATAAACTTCTTTACGATACTCAGGATCAAATGCTTTGTCAGAAATACCTTCTTTTAGCAAACGATCGTTTTCTTCGTGAGACCAACGTGTAAAGTTATAAATAGCGTCACGGCCATATAGACCATCAGGGTTTACGTCAATACCAACGCCCCATGCTCCTGCATAAATATCAATATTTGGATCATCGTCACCTTTTTCACCAACGCGCTCATAGAAGCTGTTAAAGTCATGTAGACGACCATCTAACAATTGAACTTTCAAACCAACTTTTTCCCATTGTTGGATGTAATATTGTGCTAATGGCATTGCAATATCATCACCAGACATAGAAGCAAAGTTAATTACTAATTCATTACCTTCTGGATCTTCACGGAAGCCATCATCATTTGTATCTTTGTATCCAGCTTCATCAAGAAGTTCTTTAGCTTTATCTAAATCGTATGGTGCACCTGGATTTGTATCATCATGGTATTCTGGGTGGGATGGTGGAATTAAAGTAGTACCTGCCCAACGTAGACCATGATAGAATCTCTTACCAACTGTGTCATTATCTATAGCATGCCACATAGCTTTACGTAAGTTTTTGTTTGCCATTTTTGCATTTGGATCAGTTTTAACTTGTTTTGCTTCTTTATCCCATGTACCTAACTTAAAGCCAATATAAGAATATGCACGGTCAACGTTACCTAAGTACTCAACGTTAGACAACTCTGCGTTTTCTGGGAATTGGTTAACTGGGAATGAACTTACTAAGTCCACTTCACCTTTTTCTAATGATTGAACTAAAACATTAGGATTAACAACCTTAACAACTACTTCATCTAGGCTTGGTTCTCCACGCCAGTAATTAGCATTTTTCTTAAGAACTACAGACTCACCAGGTACGATATTTTCAACGATGAACGGACCAAAACCGATTGGCTTCTCACGTACTTCAGGAGAAGAAGAAATATCTTTTACTGGCATATCACCAAAAATGTGTTTCGCTAATGGATAAGTCCAAATACCACCTGTAATTAATGATGGATTTGATTCTACATACGTAATTTTCAATACTTTATCACTTACAACTTCAATACCAGAAATCGTGTCAGCTTCACCTGCATGATATTCTTCCATACCAACAACGTTTCTTAAAGTCGCATCGTAACGAGGGCCATCATAATCTGGATGTCCAATAACTTCATGAGCAAATAACCAGTCTTCAGCAGTTACAGGCTCACCGTCATGCCAGTTTACATTATCTTTGATTGTGAAAGTAAATGTTTTTCCATCTTCAGAAACTTCATAAGTTGCAGCACCATCATTTGTGTACACATAGCTTGAATCCCATGTTAATAGTGCTTCATCAAACCATTGTAGGATTTGAGCATCTGGGTCACCAGAATAGAAGTTCCAGTTAAGTGTTCCTTGGAATGGGTCAGCTGAAACAAGACCAAAAGTTAATGATCCCCCTTCAATTGCTTCTCCCTTATTCGTTTTCACGTTACTGAAATCTTCGATGGAGTAAACTTTTTCTTTCTCATCATCTTTCTTCTTACCGCCGTCTGAGTCCTTATCGCCACATGCAGCTAGCACAAGTACCAAGACAAGCATTAACAAAAATGCTTTAGTGAACTTTTTCATCACTTAATCTCCCCTTTCTTATCCTCTTCTTTGTCTTGCGTCAGTCGCACGTTTAAGCGCTTGACCAACGTTATTTATACTCAACATCAATACTAGAATTAATATTGATGCAGGTAACCAAATCCACCATCTTTTCTCTAACGTAATTGGGTTTGTGGCATAACTGATAAGTGTTCCTAAACTTGGTGTATCCTCAGGGAAGCCAAATCCTAAAAACGAGAGTCCAGATTCTAACCCAATGTTTGCCGCTAAGTTTAATGTCATCGTAACAATAATGATAGAACTTAGATTCGGTAATACTTGGGTAAACATAATTTTCAAATTGGATGAGCCTAGAGTTTTGGAAGCTTGAACATAATCAAGTTCTTTTTCTTGTAAGGCTTTGGAACGAATTAACCTCGCAATCCCCATCCATAGAAATGCTGTCATTATTAAAGAAAATGACATGATACTATATTTTGGTACTAATGCAACAAAAACGATAACAATCATTAAGAATGGCAAAATCATAAAGAAGTCAACAACACGCATAATGATATTATCTATCGTACCACCAAAATAACCAGAAATTAATCCAACTAAAATACCTATTACTCCAGTCATTAATGTTACCATAATTCCAATCGTTAATGAATTTCGGGTCCCAATAATAAGCTGTCCAAATATATCTCTACCACCATGATCTGTTCCTAAAAGAAAATCATCAGATGGCGGTTGATTTAATTCAAATGGATCTACCCTAACTATTTCCTTTAAATCTAAAAATAATGAAACACTATACACAGTAGTGACAATCAAAATTAAAAATATCAAAGAGACTAATGCTAATTTATCGCGGACAAGCTCACGCCATATTATGCGCCAGCCAGAAGGACTTTTCTCTAACTTCTGGTTCGTATCCGCGACATTCATATTATTTACTTCCATTTTTTCATTCACCTCAGAATCTAGCAGATGCTTATTTAATTCGAATTCGCGGGTCTACGAGACTTAGTATAATATCTGATAATAGTGCACCGAGTATGGATGCAATTCCAAATAAAAGAACGACAGAAGTTACAACACTATAATCACGTGTCACGATTGAATCTAAGAACAATTGCCCCATACCAGGGTAACTAAAGATTTGTTCGATAAATACTGTTCCACCAATTAATCCTGTAATTTCATATCCGAAGAAAGCTGCAATAGGCAGTAGTGAATTTCTTAAAATATGGCGATTGTAAATCCTACCTTCAGAAGCACCTTTTGCTCTAGCTGTAAGAATAAAGTCTTTTTGTTTTGTATCAATAATTTCATTACGTAAATATTGTACAGTCGAAACAGTTGTAATTAGTGCCATGGATAATGCCGGAAGTAACAAATGATAAAATCTACTTAACCAATAATCAAAGGTTCCTGCTGTTACCCTTGGATCCACACTACCTCCTGTAGGGAAGAGGTCGAAGTGAAAACCGAATACCCAAAGCATCAATAACGCGAAAATAAATAATGGTGCTGCAAATCCTACGTAAGTATAACCAGTAATCAAACGATCTGCCCAAGTATCATTAAAACGACCACTTGTAATTCCTAATGGAATCGCAATTAAATACGTTAAAATTAGTGTTGCTAATGCTAGCCATACCGTATTTTGCAATTTTTGACCAATTAAGTCCGTCACATCCATTTTATAACGGAAAGACTGACCTAAATCTCCATGAAGTACAAGTCCTTTTACCCAATCCCAGTATTGAACATACCATGGATCGAAAAGGCCAAGCTTACGTCTTTGTTCCTCTATTGTTTCCGGGTCTATATTTGGATCAATCATTCCACTTAAAGCGTCACCCGGCATGAATTTTGCCATAATAAAAACAAGTATACTAAGTAATATTATTTGAGGAATCATTATAAAGATTCTTCGTAATGTAAATTTCCACATATCATTCAACCTTTCTCAGGCAAAGCTACTAAATGCGTATCAGATACTGGCTGTAATTTATATGCCAGACCCTCGCTATCAAAATAATCATTGTAAGATTCATCGAATTCTTTTTTGACTGCTTGACGGAATTTAAGCTGTTCATCACGTTTGTTCGGATCAATATCAGGAATAGCTGCAACGAGACGTTTCGTATAAATATGTTGAGGGTTTTCGAAAATATCCGTCGTTGTGCCTTCCTCTACATAACGTCCTTTATACATGATTCCGATATGATCACACATATGTTTAATGATTCCTAAGTCGTGACTAATAAAGAGGTATGTCAAGTCAAGCTCTTTTTGAATATCTTGCATAAAATTTAGTACTTGAGCTTGCACAGATACATCAAGAGCAGAAACAGGTTCGTCTGCAATAATCAACTTAGGCTTCAAAGCAATCGCTCTAGCAATTCCAATACGTTGTCTTTGTCCACCTGAGAATTCGTGCGGATATTTAAAAATACTTTCAGGACTTAAACCAACTAACTCTAGTAATTCATGAACACGTGCTTTTTCTTGATTTTTTGTTAGATTCTCGTAATTACGAATAGGTTCAGCAATAATATCAATTACGCGTTTTTTTGGATTCAGAGAAGAGTATGGGTCTTGAAATATCATTTGAATATCTTTGCGTAATTCTTTGTTTACACGACGCAAATTAGTTATGTCATTCCCATTAAAAGTAACTTTTCCAGAGGTAATATTATTTAGTCCAATAATTGCTCGTCCGGTAGTCGTTTTTCCTGATCCCGATTCACCTACAAGACCATATGTTTTCCCTTTTTCAAGAGAAAAACTAACACCATCAACTGCTTTTACATAATCTACTGTTCTTCCAAATAAGCCACCCTTTATAGGAAAGTGGACTTTCAAATCTTCAACTTCAAGAAATGACATGATTTTGTTCCTCCTTGCCGTCTTCATCAGGGAAATAAAAATGTTGGTGACAAGTACAGCGAACAAAATGACCAGGACTAACTTCATGAAGCTCAGGATTTTCTTCATGAGCTGATTGGTCTATCCATGGAATTCTTGAGCTGAACCGACAACCTTCCCGTGGTAAATTTTGTAGTGAAGGAACAATCCCTTGGATAACGTGAAGTTTGGATTTGTCCTGCACAGCGTTTGGAACAGAATTCAATAATGATCTAGTATATGGATGTAATGGATTGCTAAACAATGTATGCACATCAGCAATCTCAACAATTTGGCCTGCATACATTACTGCAACTCTGTCTGCCATTTCTGCCACGACACCTAAATCATGGGTAATAAGAATAATTCCAGCCTCAATATCTTCTTTCAGTTCCTTAATTAAATCGAGTATTTGTGATTGAATCGTTACGTCCAAAGCAGTAGTTGGTTCATCTGCTATTAATAGTTCGGGCCCATTTGCAATTGCCATTGCAATTACTACACGCTGTCTCATACCACCAGATAGTTCATGCGGAAATTGTTGATATACACGTTCTGGTCGAGGTATCCCAACCTTTGTCAACAAATCAATAACTTTCGCTTTTTGTTGACTTTTCGAAAAATTCTTGTTATGAAGATACAATATTTCTCTTATTTGATCCCCGATTATCATTAGAGGGTTAAGTGCAGTAAGTGGGTCTTGGAAAATCATCCCTAATTCTTTTCCGCGCAACTTATTTAATTTAGACACAGGCATATTTGCTAAATCCTGGTTTTTAAACAAAATATTCCCTTCAATTTTTGCGCGGGTATGTAGTCCCATAACAGAGAACGCCAGCGCACTTTTACCACAACCAGATTCTCCAACAATCGCTAGTAGTTCATTTTTATTAACAGTAAGTGTTAAGTTATCAACTGCTGCATGATAATCATCTTTTATACGAAAAGATGTTTTCAGATTCTTAATTTCCAATAGTTTTTCGCTCAACTTCATCACCCTAAAAAGAATAATTAAATCTTAGTACCTAAATTTTGTGAAATCACACTTATACATCGCATTACTTTTCTCTCACCCAGTTACAATTACTCACATATCAAATCCTTAGGATAACTACTGAGCGTGCGTATATTATTCTCTACCAAACAGTTATTTTTATGTTACTCGGCCGTTTACCAGAACGTTCAGACAATTCAGTGTATAGTTTTCTAGTAGAACCTAACTATCACTTATCCAGACTATTATAAAGTTACTGAACAGATAATATATTAATATAATATCTCACTATATTACAATAAAAAATCAAAGTCAATGAAATATTAAGACTTTTTTACTATATTTATATAGTAACTTTTCTGAAAATTTACTACGGGAATCGAACTAAATTTATTATAAGGAACTCTAAAACAAAAATCAACTTACAGATAAATCCTTTTTTATATTATTCCGATTATACAACAGCGATGAAACCGCTATAATTATAGGCCTTATTACATATAGAGAGACGTATAAAAAGAACCTGGTGGTAATTTTTGCAAAAAATTGCGATGTATATTCCCAGGAGTTATCGATGGTTAAATAGTTTTATTCGTATAATATTTAGACTGTTCTAACATATGTGTTATTTGCGAAAATAATACTACTTTCATACCCACTTTTAATGATTAAACACCTTGTTAGTACTATTTTTAGACTAAACAAGGTGTCTTTTCATACTAATTATCCAGTACTTGATGCTGTCGTGAATTGACTGTAATAAAGATCTGCATAAAAACCATTTAATTCAAGCAATTCTTTGTGTGAGCCTTTTTCAATGATATCTCCTTCATTCATTACTAATATCATGTCTGCATCACGTATAGTGGACAATCTGTGTGCAATGACAAAACTCGTTCTACCTACCATTAATTCGTTCATTGCTAATTGAATATTCATTTCTGTTCTTGTATCAACACTGCTTGTTGCTTCATCCAAAATTAATATTTTCGGATTAGCTAGGATTGCACGCGCAATTGTAAGTAATTGTCTCTGTCCTTGAGAAATATTTGAAGCATCTTCTCCTAGAACTGTTTCATAACCATCTGGTAATGTACGTATAAACTCATCGGCATAAGCACTTTTAGCCGCTCTAACAATTTCCTCATTTGTAGCATGTTCATTTCCATAGGCAATATTTTCACGTATCGTCCCATGAAATAGCCACGTATCTTGGAGAACCATCGCAAACATCGAGCGAACCTGTTCTCGTGATAAATCATTAATACTCATTCCGTCTATTAAGATTTGCCCACTATCTATTTCATAAAACTTCATTAGTAAATTTATTATTGTAGTCTTTCCCGCTCCTGTTGGGCCAACTATCGCAATAGTTTGTCCTGGTTCCACTTCAAGGTTTAGGTCTTTAATTACTGGCTTGTCTTTTTCATACCCAAAGCGGACGTGATCAAATGTAATTTTCCCTTTAAATGAATTCACATCTACTTGCGCAGGTATTTCTTCACGTTCTTCCTCTTCATCTAACAAGGCAAATACACGCTCTGCTGAAGCAAGGGCGGTTTGAATCATGTTCGCAATCCCAGCTGCCTGTGCCATTGGTTGTGATAATTGCTGTGTATATTGGATAAATGCCTGGACATCTCCTACTTGAATTGTCCTATTTAATACAAGTACACCACCAACTACACTGACTAAAACATATGCTAAGTTTCCTACAAAGGACATAAGCGGCATCATAATTCCACTAATAAATTGGGATTTCCACCCCGATTCATATAGTCGATCATTCATTTCATTAAATTCTTTAATTGATTCATCTTCGTTCCCAAATGCTTTTATCACTTGATGACCAGAAAACATTTCTTCAATATGCCCATTTATATTACCGAGTTCTTTTTGCTGATTAATAAAATGCTTCTGTGAATAAGAAGCAACGAACTTTATGACAAACGCACTTAACGGAATTGTAATTAAAGCAATAAGTGTTAATATCGGACTAATTAAAAGCATCATTAATATCGTACCGATAATCGAGATAACAGAAGTTATCATTTGTGATAATGCTTGTTGAATTGAATTATTAATATTATCAATATCATTTATCGCTCTACTTAACACATCTCCATGTGGGTGTTGATCATAATACCGTAAAGGCAATCGGGTTAATTTTTCATTTACTGCTTGTCTCAATTCAGCTGTTGTTTTTTGTGAAACACTTGCCATAATATATTGTTGCAAATAAGAGAATAATGCAGATAATACATACAAGCCAAGCAAGATAAATAATAAGCGCTGTAAAAAATCAAAATCAATCTTAGTTCCAGAAGTGATACTCGTAAAGATGGATGTAGTAGCATCCCCTAGTAATTTCGGACTTATCACATTAAAGACGGTTGCAAAGAGGGCTGCAATTGCTACAAAAATCAATTGATATTTACGAGGTTTCAGAAACCCTATTAATCTCCAGAGCGTTTTTTTGAATTCCTTCGGTTTCTCACCATGCATCATGCCTGGTCCACCATGTGGTCTGCCAACAGGAGCCGGTTTATGTTTCATTCTTTTACTCATGCTCCCGCCTCCTCTGCATGTTGTGAAGAAACAATTTCTTGATAAATAGCATTATTTGCTAATAACTCTTTATGTGTACCAATACCAGCTATTTTACCTTCATTTAATACAATTATTTGATCAGCATCTACTACTGTACTAACTCTTTGAGCAACTAATATAATCGTTGCATCTGATGTAACCGCATGTAAAGCTTTTCTTAATGCGGCATCTGTTTTGTAATCTAGAGCAGAAAAGCTATCATCGAACAGATAGATATTTGGTTTTCGAATAAGTGCTCGCGCAATAGAGAGTCGTTGTTTCTGTCCCCCTGAAAGATTTGCACCTGCTTGCTCAATAAATGTATGAACTCCCTCATCTTTTTTCATGACAAAGTCTGTTGCCTGAGCAATTTCCAGTGCTTCCTTCATTTCTTCTTCATTAGCATCTTTTTTTCCATAGTTAAGATTTTCAGCAATCGTTCCACTAAACAAGGAAGCTTTTTGAGGCACATATCCAATTCGATCTCTTATTTGCTTTTGTGTCATATCTCGCACATCAATTCCATCAATACGTATATTTCCATCTTCGACATCATATAATCTTGGAATTAATTTTAACAGTGTCGATTTACCAGCACCCGTACTACCTATAATAGCTGTTGTTTTACCTGGTTCTGCTCGAAAAGAAATATGTTGAAGAACTGGTTTCTCCGCTCCTTCATATCGAAAGCTAACATTTTGAAATTCTACTAATCCTTTTCCATTCTTCACGACTTTAGGATTATCTGGATCCTTTATTTCTTGATGCATAGAAAGTACTTCATTAATCCTTTTGACAGAAGCTTGAGCACGAGGAATCATAATCAATCCCATTGAAAGCATGATTAATGACATGAGAATCATCATGGCATATTGAAGGAATGCCATTAAATTACCCACCTGCATATGTCCCTGATCTATTCGAATTGCTCCTAACCAAACGATAGCGATACTCGTAAAATTCATCACAATCATCATAATTGGGAATAGAGATGCCATTAATTTATTTACTTTAATTCCTGTATCACGAAAATCTTCATTTGCTGTATTAAAGCGTTTCTTTTCTGCTTGAACTCGATTAAATGCTCGGACAACTCGAACACCAATTAAACTTTCTCTCACAAGCAAATTTAGCTTATCTGTTTTCTTTTGTAACGAGACAAACAATGGAATAGCTTTACGTGATATGATAAAAATTAAAATCGCTAATAATGGGAGTGCGCCTAAAAATATGACTGATAATCCTGGTTCTCTTGAAACAGCAAGAATTATCCCTCCTATGAGCATTAAAGGTGCTCGCGTCATCATTCGTAAGATCATATTTAATACATCTTGAACTTGCTTTACATCGTTCGTGGACCTGGTGATTAATGAAGCTGGACCGATTTTATCAAAGGCTTGTAAGGAAAAATTCTCTACATGTACGAATAAAGTCTTTCTAACATCTCTCCCGAAACCTTGGGCAACCTTTGATGCAAAAAAAGATACACCAACCGTAAGCCCTACTGCTGCGAGAGCACATAGAATCATCCATGCACCTATCTTAATTATGTAAGGAATATCACCATTCACAATTCCAATATCCACAATACTAGCCATTAAAGTTGGCAAGAGTAATTCTAGTAAAATACCAGCTAAGGTTAAAATAACAACATAAAATATTTGTAAAGAATATGGTTTCATGTACTTAAACAATTTGTATCACTTCCTACTTAAACTAAATACTATTCATTACTTTCTACTTTTTACTCTCTCCCATATTTGCTCAAATATGTTTTTTAACACAATTGCTTGTTCCCAGCGATTTGATATCTCTATTTTCACATCATCCCCTGGGTGAGTAATGGAATAATCCGGTGGACCAAGTTCACATACGACAGGAAGAACATCTCCTTCTTTCGCTTGTTGTAACCAATATTCCATCCCTTTCTCCCACCAATGTTTAAACCTTTCTACAGCAGGATGCTCACCATTTGGACCTATATCGATTTGTACTTGTTGACCATTAGATACACGCCCATGAATGGATGAGGTTCTATGCAGCAATGCTTCAAAATGTTCTTGTGCTTTTTTTGAATAACATCCATCACCAGCAAGCACATAATGTGATAAATCAATTGTTAAACGCATTTCTGGAATTGCATGAACATAATCTACTGTTCGAATTAAGTCTTGAGTAATCCTACCTCTGTGTGTTTCTATGAAGAATGGCATTTCATTTTCTTTCGCAACCGAATTAAGATTGCGTAACAGCTTTACTGCCTCTTCCCCAATAATAAAATCGTCCATTACTTGGGCACTGATATATTGTGCTCCAAAGTTTTTCACTCTAGGAATTAATGCTTGTAGATCTTCTTTTTTTGATGGAAAGCAATTTACGCCAAACGAAAAGTTATACTCGTCAAGTAAGCGCCTCCATTTCTCAGATTCTTCATCTCTAGGTAAATTTCCCATTACCCCTGTAAAACCGGCTTCTGCTATCTTTTCGAACTTTTCCTCCATTGTCCATTCTCTTTCTCCATTCCCTAATCCATTCATTGCCCACCATGATTGTTGAATATCAATATTCACATTTCCCATCTCCTTAATTTAGAGGTTACGTTACATCATTATTGGTATACTGCACAGTTGAATGAGGTGGAAAAAGAACAAAATAGCCGGTCTAAATTGATTAGAATACCAGCTATTTGTAATAGATTTCCATGTATATATTGTAATTGTATTGAATCTTAATAGCAATAATATTAGGCTATTCAAGAGTTCCGTTTAACTAACTGCATTTATATGAAACAATTACTAATTACGCCGCATTTTAAAAAAACTTTATCGTACATAAGCAATGTCTGTAAAACAGTCTATCTATCTCTTATACTTCTGATATTTTTCATTTTTAATACATTCCATTCTCCCAACAGATACTGCATTCTTAGGAAATTCCGTCTATATTAGAAACTTGAAGCAAAAAAAGAGCCCATGCACTCCTTGTTATGCACTGGCTTAATTACTTCTATATTCTTTACATGATGATCTTTCAACGATTTGATGTGGAATGATAATTCTCCTAATAGGTTCATCTGGATTTTCAATCTTACGTATTAAGTTTTTTGCCGCTTCATATCCCAAATCAAAAATATTAATATCAACTGACGTCAATGGTGGCTTTGACATTTCAGTAAATAATACATTATTGAAACTAACGATAGATAGATCTTTTGGAACTAAAACGCCATATTCATCAAGCTTTTTTAACACTCCAAGTGCCATTAAATCATCTGCTACAACAAGGGCAGTGGGTGGCTCACTAAGCTTCAATAGCTCAGATATTGCCTCTCGACCACCCTCCTGTAGAAATTCTTCATGAATAACGTATTGGCTATTTAAAGTAATTCCTGCCTGACGCAAAGCAATATCATACCCTAATAATCGGTCGATTGTTACTACTAAGTTAAGACTTCCACCTATAAAGGCAATCTTTTTATGATTCAGTGTTAGTAAGTATTCTGTTGCTTCTCTAGCTGCTAAAATATTATCATTATCCACATGAGTAATTTGATCAAGATTTTCATATGGCTTTCCTATTACGACAAAAGGAAAATCAGTTGATAATAAATACTTCATAATTTTGTCATTAATATGGGAATTTAAAAGAATAATCCCATCCACTCTACGGCCTTGAACCATTTCAACAACACTATTATATATTTCCGACTCTTTTTTTCCTGTTGTCATTTGCAGAGCATATTTTTTCTCATGTGCACTCTCACTTAGTCCTTGTAATACATTAGAAAAAAACGGATTTTGAAAAACGACATCTGCCGAACCTGGCATTACAAGACCAAGAACATGTGTTGATCTACTGGCTAGGCTTCTAGCAATAAAGTTAGGGTAATATCCTAATTCTTCCATTGCATCCCTGACCTTTTGCTTAGTTTGCTCACTAATCCTAGGACTATCAGCAATCACTCTTGATACAGTAGATGGAGCAACATTAGCTAACTTGGCAACATCTTTTATTGTTACAGACATGCTACCCCTACTTTCATTTCTATTACAATAAATTATACAGCTTAACCCTTGTTTAAAGCTATCATTTAGCCTTTATTCGCACCTGCCTTAAGACCTTCTACAAGGTGATCTTGAAATATAAAGAATAGTATTGTTATAGGTACAGCAACTAGAACTGCACCTGCAGCAAATGTTGTAAATTCGGTATTCCCCCTACCAGTTACCATCTCAAAAAGCCCTACTGCCAATGTCTTTTTATCGCTTGACCTTAAAACCAGCCTAGCAAATATAAAGTCCATCCATGGTCCTATAAAATTGTTCACAGCAATAAATACTAAAATAGGTTTTGATAAAGGCATCATTACTTTCACAAAAATAGTAATATGACCCGCTCCATCAATTTTTGCTGCCTCTTCTAAACTCCTTGGAAGTCCATCAAAATATCCTTTTACGAGCCAAGCACCAAACGGAATTGAGCCTCCTGCATAGACAAGAATTAATCCCCAGTGGTTATCTAGTAAATTTAGCTGAAGTAATAATATATAGATAGCAATCATTCCCATGAAGCCAGGAAACATTTGCAATACTAGCATTGCCATCAACCCTTGTCTCCTACCAGGGAAACGAAATCTAGAAAATGCATATGCGGCTGATACAACTAAAATGGTAGATAGTATCATATTCCAGACAGCTATTTTAAAGGTATTCTTGTACCATTTTAAATAATCTGTCTCTTGGAATAAATGAGTATAATGATGAAGTGATAACGAATCAGGAACTAAACGAGTTGACATTAATGTATCACCAGGATTCAATGATCCTGTTATAACCCAGACGACAGGATATAACACTGATAACGCTGTAATAGATAATAAAATATAAATTACTCCATTTGTTAGTTTCCTCTTCAGAGATTGTCCTATCATGACATCATATCCTCCTCTTTAAATGCTCTTGTTTTTCTAAAGTTAATGACAGAGAAGGTAGCGATTACAATAAATATTAAAATAGAAACAACAGAAGCTACTGCAAATTGATTATTATCTAGTGTTAACTTATAAATCCAACTAATTAATATATCCGTTGACCCGGCATACGTATAATTCATATTTACAGGTCCACCAGTAGTCATTAAATAAATTAAATTAAAATTGTTGAAATTATTAGCAAATGACATAATTGCTAGTGGTGCAGTAGCAAACATTATTAATGGCATCGTTATTTTCCAGAATTTTTGTGACGGAGATGCACCATCCACCTCTGCTGCTTCATATAATTCTTTATCGATATTTGTCATGACACCACTCATTAATACCATCCAAAACGGGAAACCGAACCACATATTAACGACAACTAATGTCACTTTTGCTAATAAAGGGTCTGATAACCATGGAATAGCATTTTCAATAATCCCTAGATCCATTAAATAACGATTTAGCGGTCCAAATTGGCCGTTAAATATATTTCTCATTATTAAAATAGATACAAAGGCTGGCACTGCCCACGGTAAAATGAAAATACTGCGCCAGAATTTTTTTAACCTAATTCCTTGTCGATTGATTAATACTGCGAAAATCAACCCTAAGAAAAAAGTTGTCACTGTGGCGAGTATGGCCCAAATGATAGTCCAAGTAAAAACTCCATAGAATGTAGTACTCCATGTTTTCATTTGAAATAGTTTAATAAAAGTTTCAAATCCAACCCAGTCTACTAAAGCTTTAGGTGGCAAGTGATTAGGTGCCGAATAGTTTGTGAATGCAATTAATACTCCAAATATTAATGGTAAAATCGTTAAAAATGATGTAAACAGAACAGACGGAGTTAAGAGTAGATAAGGAAAACCATTCTCCCAAATATTTTTCAGCATTTGCTTGGCATTATTAGGCTTTATCCCCATCAAACTCTTTTTTGCTACTTTATAGGCATCACGAATATTTAAGTAGTAGAACCATAAAAACAACATGAATGAAATTAAAAATAATATTCCTTCTATCATGAGGAAAATTGAATGATCCCCTTGAATAATATTAAATCCTTCTCTCCTCTGTGCAGTTTCACCAAGTGTAGTAAAACCCCACATTGCCCATTGAAAAGGAACAGTCCAAAAAATTAATAGGTATAGTTCAATTACAAGAAAAGTTATCCCTTTAATAATCTGTCTATTATAAATCTGCCCAAGACCCATAAACAAAATAGATAGTAGCATGGCAATTATAGGCTTACGCTTAATAGACTTATTTGTAGGGGTTTTTGGGTTCTCTATTTTATCGTTCTGCAAACCACTTTTGTTACGGGCGAGAGTACTCATTCGTTCCACCTCCATCTAAGTTAGAGGGGCGAG
The DNA here is from genome assembly GCF_042655485.1 of Lederbergia graminis. Classification (NCBI taxonomy): domain Bacteria; kingdom Bacillati; phylum Bacillota; class Bacilli; order Caryophanales; family Bacillaceae; genus Lederbergia; species Lederbergia graminis. Next base: position 27,679 of record NZ_JBHSMC010000009.1, on the reverse strand, counting down.
AAATCCTCTCCCCCTCCTATCCCATTATTAGTTTTGAGAATCAATAGCATCTTTTATTTGTTGTACACCTTTATCTAATGCCTCTTTAGGCTCAGCATCCCCATTCCAAATAGCTGTAAATGCCACTCCCATTCCTCCCCAAACATGTTGCATCGCAGGAATATTCGGCATTGGAATTGCATATTGCGCTTGTTCTAGAAACGCATGATTAAATTCATTTTCTTTTATTTTTTGCTGATCTAGTAAAGCAATGGAAGGCGGCAACTGATTCGTTATTTCATATCGTTTCAATAGCATGTCATCACTAGTTGCAAATTGCGCAAATAATGTAGCAGCTTTTGGATATTCACTATAGGAATTCACGAAAAGAGCTTTTACACCTGAAAATGTGGTTGGAACTTTTCCATTTTCTAATTTAGGCATAATCTTTACTCCAAGATTTACTCCATAATCGAGATAACCCTTTAGTGCCCATGGACCATTAAAATTATATAAAAGTTTCCCTTCATTAAAATAAGAATTGATAACATCACCTGTAATATCTTCTACCTTAATTGGCAAAAGCTCTGATTGGATACGCTTCATTAGCTCTCCAGATTTAATTGCACCTTCATTGTTTAAACCAATATCACTTGGATCTGTATTGTTCTCACCAAAAATATAGCCTCCATATCCCCCAAGGAATGCGAACGTTTGATAGAAGTTTCCTGGTTCAAACATAAAACCATATGAACCTGGGTTTTTCTCCATAAATTGTTTTGATTGATCAATTAATTCTTCCATTGTTTCAGCGGGTTGGAATCCCATCTCATCTAATAAATCTTTATTGTAATAAAGCGCCATCGATTCAATTGCGATTGGAAATCCAAATGTAGTAAATTCTCCATCCGACATTGCTGAAACTGCTGCCATTGCACCTTCCATAAAACGTTCATTATATTCTTCGACAAAATAATTATCATAAATAAGTCCTGCAGTATCCATATTCCCCACATGGTCATGTGCACCCATAAATACATCCGCACCTAACCCTGCTGGTCCATCTGTTTGTAGTTTCCCAGGTGCATCTGTGTGTCCTACAGCTTCGAAAGTAGTCGGTATTCCGTATTCCTCTGTAAACTTTTCACCAACAAACTTTAGCCATTCCCCTTCTTCTTCATCATTCCCCCATAGGATTAATTCAGCACCTTCTTCTGGCTCTAGAGTTACTACTTCCCCTTCATTATTCTTATCTTGAGGTTTTGGGTCCTGTTCTTTTTCCTTATTAGAGCTTCCTGGCTTACTACATGCTGCTAACACAAATACAAAAAGCAAAATAAAAGCTAAATACAAAGTTTTTCTCATTTGACATTCCCCACCCTTTTCTTTTTTATTATTTTTAATCCAAATGGTTGTGTTAACCACTTAGATATAAAACATAGATTAATAGCCTTCATTATTTTCTTAAAATGAAAGAAGTATAGGGAGGCATTAAAACTGATACCTTATTCCCTTCTTTTTTTATTTCTACTTTTTCATCTGTTTTATCAAGAACAGATGAAAATTCTTGTTCCTGTTCAGCCAAAAAGAAACTCTTATTTTCATTTGTGAGATTATGGAGCACTAGCACTTCATCTCCATCATTCACTCTTTTAAAATTCACCATTCCATCCACCTTAGTGAAAGCCCTTTCAATTTCTCCAGCTCTAAGAGCTGTATTTGAACGGCGGATACGAATCATTTTACGATAATGATGCAGCAATGAACTTTCATCTTCCATTTGAGCTTCGACAGCAACTTGTTCCCCATTACGATTATGTTTACTTATTTGCCAAGTAGTTTGTTCTGGTGCATTTTTATTTTTTTTCCAAATAAAAGGCTCCCTTATTTCTTCATCAGGCTTAGGTCCCTTTAATCCAATTTCTTCTCCATAGTATAGAAAAGGATTCCCAGGTAAGGTGAGTAACAGCGATGCAGCCATTTTGGCATGATCGATATTACCATTCAGCTCCGTCATCACTCTAGGCATATCATGATTTGTTAGAAAGATAGAATCAATGAATTTGCCGTTAGAAATTTTATGAAAGTATTCACGTGTGCGTATTAATGTCGTAACAATCCCGTTGTCGTTTTCCTGCTTTACGGATTCTAATATTTTTGTAGAAAGATCAAAATTAAAAGCTGAAGTTAAACCTTCATCGAGATAAGGAGCTACTATTGCGGCTGAATCCCACACCTCACCAACTAAGATTACTTCAGGATTTATTTGTGCCAAAACTTCACGGAACTCACGCCACCACTCATGATTTTTCTCTTCGGCATTTTTGCTGCTACTTTCAGAATATATATGTTTTGCAGCATCTAATCTAAATCCATCCACACCAATTTCCTCTAACCAATACTTTGCTATATCTATTATTTCATCTCTGACATCATGGTTATCAAAATTTAAATCTGGCATTCCATCCCAGAAAATCCCCTCATATTTTTCGTCTGTTGATCCATGCCAAACTTTTTGTGACCATTCACCTAATGCAGATATATTCGTATTTTCATCAGACCATACATAATAGTCTTTAAATTTTCCTTCTCCTGCTAACGCTTTTTGAAACCATTTATGTTCTTTACTTGTATGATTTATCACTAAATCCATAATAACTTTTATCCCTTTACGATGAGCTTCTGTTACAAACCTTTTCATATCTTGTAAACTACCATATTCCGGATTTATTTCTCGATAATCAGTAACATCATAGCCATGATAACTAGGCGAGGGATTAATTGGCATTAACCATATACCTTCTATTCCTAAATCAACTAAATAGTCTAATTTACTAATTGCACCATTCAAATCACCGATTCCATCACCATCTGAGTCTGCAAAAGAGCGTACAAATATCTCGTAATACACACCATGAGGATCTAGACTTAATAGATCTTTATTAGTTGAATCACTCTTCTCCGTTTCCTTCTTCATACATCCACTTAACAATAAAGTAATTGTCATGATAACAACGAGAAATATATTCGGATTTTTTACCCTCACCCTATCATCTCCTGTATCAAGAATTTTCTACTATAAGAAAAATGTATTTGCGCAAACGCTTTCGCAACTTATGATTTATTGTAAGCCCTTCCATAAAGTGCTGTCAACTCCTTTTTTATCTATTTTGAATATTACATTGTTTTATTGACTTCACTAGTACCATCGATTAAATTAATATAAAATACCACTATTTGGAGGGAAGAAAATGAACAGATTGGCAATCCTTCATAGAGCTACTGATAATTATGCTTACGTTTGCTCAAATTATGACGTATGTATCATGATTAAGACGGGAAAAGGAGAAATAGACCGTATTCAATTAATTCATGGAGATCCCTATCACTGGACAAATGGAAAATGGTGTAATGATCGCGCTGCTATGGAGAAAACAGGTAGTGATGAACATTATGATTATTGGCAAATTCTTATTACTACTCCAACTAGGCGTTTAAGATATGGCTTTCAGCTTTCGAACAAAAAGGAAAGCGTTTTCTTGGGAGAAGATGGATTCTATAGCATCCCTCCGAATAAGACAGATAAATATTTTGCATTTCCTTTTGTTCATTCTACGGAAGTGTTCGCACCACCAAATTGGGTAAAGGATACAGTTTGGTATCAAATTTTCCCAGAAAGATTTGCGAACGGTAATAAAAAGAATGATGTACCAGGGACATTAGCTTGGGGGAGTACTCCTCCAAAACCTGATAATTTTTTTGGAGGCGATTTAGATGGGATTATCGATCATATTCCCTATTTAAAAGACCTCGGAATTACAGGTATTTATTTCACACCTCTTTTTACAGCAAAGTCTAATCATAAATACGACACAATTGATTATTTAGAAATTGACCCTCAATTTGGTGATAAAAAAACATTGAAAAAGCTTATAGACATTTGCCATAAAAATGGGATTAAAGTAATGCTAGACGCAGTGTTTAATCATTCTGGATTTTACTTCCCTCCCTTTCAAGATGTTTTGAAGAACGGTCCAGATTCTAAGTATAAAGATTGGTTCCATATTCGTGAATTTCCCATTCAAACAAAACCATTACCCAACTACGATACATTTGCTTTTACACCATACATGCCAAAACTTAATACTCAAAATCCAGAAGTAAGAAATTATTTATTGAAAGTGGCGCGCTATTGGGTAGAAGAATTCAACATAGACGGGTGGAGATTGGATGTTGCAAATGAAGTTGACCATACATTCTGGAGAGATTTTCGTAATCAAATAAAAGCAATTAAACCAGATGTATATATTCTTGGAGAGATTTGGCATGATGCGATGCCTTGGTTACGAGGGGATCAATTTGATGCGGTCATGAATTATCCACTGACAAGAAACGTTTTAGCACTATTTGCAAATAGAACAATAACTTCAGAGGAATTTATTTCTAAGATGACGAAAGTGATTCACATGTATCCAGCAACAGTTAATGCAAGTGCATTTAATCTTGTCGGAAGTCATGATACACCAAGAATACTACATGAATGCGATGGAGATATCCGGAAAGTTAAGCAAATTTTCACCTTCTTACTAACCTTTATAGGGACACCTTGTATTTATTACGGCGATGAGATTGGGATGGATGGTGATGGTGATCCTGGTTGTAGAAAATGTATGGAGTGGGATATTTCTAAACAAGACAGAGATATGTTTTCTCATATTCAAAAACTCATCCAATTAAGGAAACAGGAACCATTACTTGCGAACGAAGGGAGCCTTCGTTTTATATCTTTTAGAGAAAATGGGTTTGCATTTGTGAAAGCATCTAACAATAAAAAAATCTTAGTTGCTTTCAATGTATCAAATAAAGAAAGAAGTTTTAGTCTTCCACAGGAATATGCTGACTTAAAACCTATCAATCTATATTCCGGCCAAGCACAAACTAGTAAAACGATAAAACTAGATGCATATGGTTTTGCAATTCTAGAATTTAATTCTTCGTATAATTAAATTCGAATGTTAATAAAGTTGTTAAAACTGAATGAGACATCGTATTTAATAGACTGGAAAAATAATTTAGCCTAAGCCAAAAACCGAACTATCTATGAATAAAAATGCTAGATAGTTCGGTCGTTTTCTTATCATCTATATGAATTAAAGTTACCAGCGGAGGAAATACACGAAGACTCCTACCATGGAAATAAAGCTTTAAAAAGTTAGCTCTGTTAAACTCTGTTGTTGATTTTCGCTTCTGTACACTCGCTTTCCGCGGGCACGGCCTCGATGAGACCCCGCAGGCGTTTAGCGCCGAGGAGGCTCATTAGCCGCCCGCGGAAAGCGAAGTGTATTTCCGAAGCGGTATAGCAACACTTACATTGTTCGGATTTACATTCAGCTCAAATCGTTTTGTTCCCATTTCTTTTCTAACTCTTTACTATTAGTCGTCGTCACGCTCAACGTCTTTTTCAATTATTTCGCCATCATAGGCACTAATTTTAAATTCTATTTCTGTGTTACCTGATTTTACTTCAATTTCATAGTATCCGTCATCATCATAATCTACTTCTGTAACTTTACCAGGTGCATTTTTTGTTGCAATATTAATTGCATCTTGTTTACTTATTTTCTTTTTTGACTGTCTGTCATCTTTTCGATCTGTTTCTTTTTTAACAATTTTCCCATCAGTAGCTCTAATTTTATATTCTACTTCTGCATTGTTAGTTTTTACCTCAATTTCATAGTACCCGTCATCGTATTCTACTTCCGTTACTTTACCTGGAGTATTTTTTGTTGCGATGTTCATTGCTTCTTGCTTTGTAATTCTCTTTTTTGTTTCCTTCGTAGTTACTTTCTTATCATCTTGATCGTCATCTTTTTCTATTTTAGTTTCTTGATTATTTTTAACATCTGTATTTACTTTATTGTTTTTAACTTCCTTATCATCTTGATCAATCTCTAACACTTTCCCTGTCTCAGCTTCAATTTCTACTTCAGCATCATCAAGCTTCTTACCATCTTCAAATTCTACATCGTATATTAAACGACCATCATCTTCTTCTAATTCGATGTTTTCAATGTTTCCTTCCACTTCAGTCTTTGCTATTTTTTCAGCCTCTTCCATAGAGATAACATTCTTTTTTTCATCTTCTACTTGATTTGAGTTTGCAAATGCTCCAACTGCTCCACCTAATATAATTAATCCTGCTGCACCTATAATAACTAATTTATTTTTCATCTTTGTATCCTCCCTTGTTTGATTAATTACATCTTATCCAAGTAAAATGAGGACTGTTGGATAGAAAGATGAGAAATTGATGAGAATTATATTAGAATTGCTTTAGTCATCCCAAACAATAGAAATAACTTCACCAGTAATAGCGTCAATTTGCACAGTTGCTTCTTCATCATCATTTCGTTCAATTTCGATGAGGTAATAATTCATACCATCGTCTTCTTCCAATTCGACATCATCAATAACTCCTTTTACAGCCTTTAACGCAATCGCTTTTGCTTCTTCTGTTGTAATTCTCTTCTTTGGCTTTGGCTCTGGATTAGGTTGAGTTACTTCTTTTGTAGTTGTATTGATTATTTCACCAGTAATTGCATCTACTGTATAATTTATTTCCTTATTATCTTGTTGAACTACTGCACGATAAACTGATTTGTTATTTTCGATTTTCTTTTCCACTTTTTTAATATCAATTTTTTGCTGTTGAATTAGAATTTCTTTTACTTCATCAAGTGTTAATTCCTTTTCGGGTTGTTGAGGTTTATCTGTTGGGTTATCATTATCTGTTGGTTTTTCTTTATCATCTGTTACTGGTGTATCCTTACTTATCCTTGTCATAGAATCAACATTACCTGATTTACGGTCAATTTTTATCTCATATATCCCTGTATCCAATTGAATGTTGATTGTATACACATTACCTTCCTCTTTTATTTCAACAATCTCACCTTTATATATATCTTGAACAAGTTCTTGTGCGTCCGCAGCAGTTATTGGCTCCGCTGACGTTAAAGTGCTAGAGACTTGCCATAAAACAAAGCCCAATATAAAGAGAGCGACTCCGGCAATTGCATACCTCCATTTGAAAAATTTCCTCATATGATCACTCCGATTGTATGTTTTACTCCATCATATAAAATGAAAATGAGAATTTAATGAGATTTTACTAATCCGAAAGAAATTGTTGCTGTTGTCCCTAAACCTTCGATACTTTCTAACTTAATATTGGCATCAATAGCATCTGCGATTTCTTTTGCCAAAGAAAGACCTAAACCGAATCCACCTGATTTTCTCGTTCTTGCTTTATCCACTCGATATAGACGATTAAAGACTTTAGGTAGATCCGCAGCAGGTATCCCTATTCCTTTATCCGTAATAGCGACTACCGCACTCTCATCTACTTGTTTTATGGAAACCATAATTTTATCCTCACTGTATTTACGAGCATTATCTAAAAATATATATAATAATTGTTTCAATTTTTGACCATCCGTATGAATAACGGGATTATGATCGATTGTTAATTCTATTTCTCTGTTAAATGCATTTGTAAAAGAACGGACTGAAGCTTTCACTAAATCTGCAAGGGAAATATCTTCCTTATTTAATGACCATTGTTGATCATTCCTCGCTAAATTTAATAATTGCTCCGTCAATTCCCTCATTCTTATAGCCTCACTATGAATCGCATCAACTGATTCATGAAAAAGTTCTGGTTGTTCCATTCCTCTCCGCTTCAATAAACTAGCATATGATTCAATAACCGTAAGGGGCGTTTTCAATTCATGAGAGGCATTTGAAACAAACTGCTCCTGTTTCTCATAATTACTTTCTAATTGCCCCATCATTTCATTGAATGTCTCTCCCATTTGGTACAATTCATCATTCGATTTTTTAGGTAAATCGAGCATTTTGAACTTTCCACTTCCTCTAATATCACTCATTGTAGTAGTCATCGTTGTAATTGGTCGAGTAATAAATTTACTTAATAAATGAGTAGATAGAAGTACTGGTAACGCAGCAAGGATAGTTACGATAATCAGTACATAACTTAATGTCTTTAAGTTTTGGGCAGTGGTTTCTAAGTTTTGTGTTACTTGAAGAGAGACAATTTCTCCATTCTCCCAAACCATTGGAATGGAGACGAATGAATGGGGAATCTCATTGTATTTCACAATTTTTCTATTTTCTTTTCCTGAAAAAGTGATGGGTTGCTCGATAAGATATTCATGGCCCGGGGATGTAACTGCTCCATCTCTTTTACTATCTGCATTTACAATTTGCAACATTCCATCAATCGGAGCATATGCACGTAGTAAATCATTCATCGGAATTTGATTCGAACCGAGATTTACTCCTTTTGCCACTCTTATTACTTCAGAATAAGTGCGATCCAACTCACTTTCATACAGCATTTTACTGAATGTGAAATAGATAGCACTATTTATGATGATTAATAGGCATATAAACATAACCGATGTATAGAGGTTTATTTTCCTTTTGATCATCATGGCGTTTCCTTTATGACGTAACCAACTCCACGAATTGTGTGAATTAGTTTTTTCTCAAATGGTTTATCTACTTTATTTCGCAAGTAGCGAATATACACATCGACAACATTTGTATCACCGTAATAATCATACCCCCACACACCATTTAATAATTGATCTCGGTTTAACACATGGGTCGCATTCTTCATTAAATACGCTAGTAAATCAAATTCCCGAGGAGTTAGTTCAATCAACGTATCACCTCTGAAGACTTCATGTGTCATTTCATTTAACTTTAAATCAGCGATTTGCAGCCAATCTACTTCATCAGCTGGAACCGATTTTTGAGCATTCATTCGCAATGCCACGCGTACACGAGCTAACAACTCTTCTATTTGAAAAGGTTTTGTAATATAATCATTTGCTCCTAAATCAAGACCAGATACTTTATCTTCTACCGAATCTTTTGCTGTTAATAAAATAACAGGTGTTTCTGTATCACCAGTACGAATTCGACGTAATACTTCAATCCCACTTAACCCGGGGAGCATAATATCTAATAAAATCAAATCCCATTCTTGTTCACGATATAAAGTTAAAGCATCCAAACCATCGAATGCTTTTCCTGTCTCATATCCTTCATAGGTTAGCTCTAATTCTAAAACTCGAGAAATTTTTTCTTCATCTTCCACAATTAATATGCGCGGCTTATCCATGTTCATCCCTCGTTCTTTTTGTTATACGGTCATTTTAACACGTAATATAAAAATTGATAAAAAAAAGAACCCTCTAATTGGGTTCCGGTGATTATTTATTCAATTGGCGAATTTAGCATTAGGCTTGGTGTATTATATCCTATGTACATTTAAAATAAGAATACATACGCTCGATTAAGAGCGTAGTAAAGATACCTTTAGCTTGAAATTTGTAGTAACTCATTCGCTTGACTTTCTGATAAGCCTGCACCTAACGTAAGCTCACTTACCAAGAAATCTTTTGCATGATTCAACATTTGTTTCTCGCTAGAATTTAGCACTTTTTCTTTACTTTGATTCATCAAATCACGGACAACATCAGCAGTATCTTGCATATCCCCTGATTTAATTTTCTCCATATTTGTTTTATATCTTTCTTTCCATGGAAGTATTTCGTTTGACTCACTTTGTCGAAATTCATCCATTATTTCCTTCATAGTAGCTTTATCTAATAACTTTCTAACTCCGGAGGACTCCAACTTCTTCATCGGAATCATAATATCCATATTATTTAATGGAATCTCTAGAATACAATATTTCTGAACCTTACCTTGAATTTCACGATCTTCAAAAGCTTTTATTACACCTGCCCCGTGCATTGGATAAAATATTTTATCGCCAACTTGGAACAAATAAGCCACCCCCATCTGTATTACTTCTATTATACCATTCGGGTGATAAAATATCAAAAACTAATAATTTAACATAAATCAACTTTATGTGTCAAATGTTTTATATTAAATTCCCTTAAAAATTTAATATTGAAAAAGGGTAGAGTTAAGTGGCTGTGTCAAAACTATTTTAACTAAGAAAAAGTGGAGAACAATGTTAGTGCAACATTACCGCTGCGGAAATACACTTCGCTTTCCGCGGGCGGTTCGGAAGCCTCCTCGGCGCTAAACGCGCCTGTGGGGTCTACCGGCTACCGTACATCCCGCAGGAGTCTTCGTGTATTTCCTCCGCTAATTATATTCATAGTATTTTTTCTCTAGTAATTACAGCACTTTCAGAGACAACAGGAAGCCCTTCTTGTAAATTAATGTGTCTAAAGAAAAAGCCAAATTATCTTGAAAAATTTCAAGGGATAATTTGGCTTTAATTTATTTTCTATTCTTTTGTAGCAGCCCCTTATTTATAGGATGGTAACCAATCACCATGTGCTTCTATTAAATCATCACAAAGCGCTACAATATCATCCATGGAAAGTTCTGCTGCTGTATGTGGATCTAGCATTGCCGCTTGATAGATATGCTCTTTCTTTCTTGTGATCGCAGCTTCTATTGTTAGTAATTGAGTGTTAATATTAGTACGATTTAGTGCGGCAAGCTGTTCAGGTAAATCACCAACATAAGTAGGAGTCACACCACTGCTATCCACAAGACAAGGTACTTCTACTACAGCATTTTCTGGTAGGTTACTAATCAATCTACCTTTATTTAGAACATTTCCTCCAATTTTAAACGGAATATTTGTTTCCATTGCTTCAATTATATAAGATCCATACTCATGTGAGCGCTGATGCTCTAAATTTTTGTTATTCACTAGGTCATCACGCATCTTTTTCCAGCCTTCAATTTGATTTACACAACGGCGTGGATACTCATCTAATGGTATGTTCAATTGATCAATAAGCTCTGGATAATTACTCTTAATAAAATATGGATGATATTCTGCATTATGCTCAGAAGACTCTGTTACGTAATAACCAAAACGCTTCATTAGCTCAAAGCGCACCATATCGTGATGCTTCGTTTTTTGTTTTTCTGCAGCACGTCTTTTGATTTCAGGATATAGATCTTCCCCATTGCGAGTAATTTCCAATAGCCAAGCCATATGATTTATTCCAGCAATTTTTGATTGTACATTATCTGTTGGCATATCTAAATGGCGTAAAAGGTGGTCGGCACAAACTTGGACACTGTGACATAGACCCACAGTTTTAATACCACCATAACGAATCATTGTTCCAGTTAACACTGCCATTGGATTGGTGTAGTTTAAAAACCAAGCGTCTGGACAAACCTCTTGCATATCTTCTGCAAAATCTAACATAACTGGGATGGTACGTAGATTACGGAAGATACCACCGATACCAACTGTGTCGGCAATTGTTTGTCTTAATCCATATTTCTTTGGAACCTCAAAGTCAGTAATTGTACATGGATCATAGCCACCAACTTGAATGGCATTAATAACATATTTTGCACCACGAAGCGCTTCTTTTCTATCTGTATAGGCTTTAATCTTTACAGTGGATTTTGTGGTGTTTTTTAAGTTGTTTAACATATTCTCGGAATCTTTTAATCTTTCAAGGTCAATATCATACAGTGCAAACTCAAAATCTTGAAGACTCGGAACAAGCATACAGTCACCTAGTACATTTTTGGCAAATACTGTACTCCCCGCTCCTAGAAAAGTAATTTTGGACATTTAACTTCCTCCCCATCGTATGTAATAAAATTTTTTACAGTTATGTCTATTATCTATAGTAGAATGAAACCGCTTTACACTCAATGGTAAAAATATGCGGTAATAGGGTAAAATATTGCTGTTTTTTTCAATTATCGTAAAACAAGATAGTATTTAACTTTAGTAAATTCTTTATACATATATACAAAAAAGAGTTATGGAGTCGTCTTTTAGATAACTCAATAACTCCCATTTTCGTTTATGATAGTTTTCTAATTTTTAATAATGGTTTATGCATGTATCTTCTTAACATGATGAATGCAATCGAGGCTTCTACCATGACGCCTAGTGATTGCGCCAATGCACCGATATAGCCACTTCCATTTGGGATTAAAAGAATTAGAACGATTAAAAATGTGATGGTTGTAATCACATTTCCGGCTTGCGAGAATGTCATTACTTTTGTCTGCCCTTTCAGCATTAATACGCCATTTACGTAATCAAGCCAAGGGAAGAATAATGTGAACACAATGAAAAACTTCAATGCTCTTAAACTTTGATCTAGTAATTCACCCGAAACACCCATTATGTGTTGTAAGCCCCAAGCGCCAATTGGAGTAAAAGCAATTGCAATTAATAATAAAGTAGGTATTAAGCTAAAAATCATCGTAAAACGCAGAACAAGTTTAGCATCTTGTTCATAAAAATTTATCACTATTTGGTGGAGATAAGATGCAAAGCTAAGAAGTAAATTCAAAATCGAAAAAGCAACGGCATATGATGCAATCGCAATTTCGGCATCTTTACTCCAACCTAGGACCCCATTGATAGCAGGTGATATCATAACCGCAATGAGCGATGCCATTAATAATGGCGAATAGAACTTACGCACTTGCGATGAATGAACCACATGATGGTCAGGTTTTTTATCAGGAATCTTTTTAACGATGGAACGCCCTTCTATAAAACTGACAATTGCTTCCACAACCATCCCGACTAAAAAGATAATCGAGCCAATATAGCCATGCTCCACTAAACCAAAATGTAATAGCACCCATGCTAATCCACCCATGAATACAAGTCGGAATATCATACCAATGGTGAGCCATTTTGTCTTCAAATTGGTGATTATTACACCTTGATAAAGACAACGAATCCCGGAGAAAATGGTCACGAACATCAACACACGATAAGCGGATAGTGTTGGCTCCAGCATATGTTCCTTCACACCAAGAACTTTAAGAAAAAACATGTCTCCTATTGGAGAATAACCAATAATTAAACTGATTATTAATATTGCTGCCAACACAAACATCGTTAACCGCGAGACTAGCTTAAACGAATGCTTATCTCTTACAAGAGTTGCACAAGTTTGCCGTAATATTACAGCACATCGTTCAAAAATACCAAATAAACTCATCGCAACCGAATAACTAGCAATCACTACTGCTGGGTTAGAAGACCTCGCTAACGTACTATTAATAATTACATGCGAAACGGTCACTAACGTAGCGGATAAACTTAATGGAATAAAAAAATTAACTAAAGTTAAAAATGCAACATTTTGTTGCTTCTTCATTGGGAATTCCCTCATTTTTATCATAAAAATATCATTCTATCCATCTATTATAGACCTTCTTCTGAAAAAGGAAATGAAAAATTATAATAGTAAGAGGATTTTTTAGTGTGGGTATTGATTCCGTTTCATTGATGGACTACGGGTAATTTTATGAAATTCAGTTATTTTTTTGCGTTGACATCCGAAAGAAGCAGCCTAACTAAGACTGCTTCTCATTTTCTATCATATCTTCATATTGCGTTAAAAGTGATTGAAGCGTTTTTATACTTATTTCGTAGTTTCCGCCTTTGTTTCTGTATCTCCAAAGTGGTTCGTGGGCGGAAAGTATTTCTAGTAAATGAGATTTCATTTTCTCAAATCTCGTCGGATTCTGCTCGTCCTTCTTAATCATTTCTTTTAATGTAACCGCATGTTCTATGAAACGAATTGTATTTTGTATTTCCATGTATACTATTTCTTTGTCGTCACACTGAAGTACCGATTGTTCTAAACGTATTTTGGCATCAGCAATTAGTTTTCGAAAGCCAGCGAAATCATAGTGATTTAAAACAGATTGATCAAAATGGATATCGAAATATTCACGCAGTGCCCAAAGATTATCTAGATAAATTTCCCTATCCTTTTCAGCTGATAAAAGGCCATTAGTTAAAGTATTGTATGTCATTGTTGCATCATGAAGGTCATAGCCCTCAAGTTGAAAGTAATTACCTATATCAAGCAATAACTGTCCAATTTGTTCTTGCTCATCTCTAAAAATAAAACGATCTAAGTATTTCACTAAATCTGCTTTCCCTTTATTCTCTACATTCCAAGAAAGTTGAGCACCATATACCATTCCCGGGTAACTAATAGGTAGGTAATGCCAATTGCCATGAACATCACCCCAGTCCGTATTTAATATCCCTTTTGCTCCATACTTTTTCCCTGCACAAACAGCATCCTCTATATTGTTCATCATATTATCCGTTTTGCCAGCAAGGGAATGCCACGCGCTCGTACCAGGACAAAAATAGAAATCGATGCCTGACGCTTGTAATACCGGGCCATTTTTTTCAAAAGTTTTCATTTTTTGATCATAGCCCCAGTCCAATAATGTAATATCTTTCGGCAGTCTATCTAGCATTTCAGGATGATTCATTAAAACATCGCCCCATAGCATGACGCTCTTTCCATGTTCTTTCGCTAAAAGTTGATACAGTTTTTCAAAGAATTGGACGTAAACATTGCCGACTCCAACTTCATCACTTAACTCCTTGCTCTTTCCGCGACCGAGATCGAAAGGCTCATCAAAATTAATATTCACTTTATTACTACTAAATGCGGGAAGTAATTCATTAAATAGATTACGAACAAAATGGAAGGAAGCTGGATTTGTCGGATCTAGAGTAGAACCACGATTCCCCTCTGATTCTTCATATAAAGAAAGATATGAAAATGCATCATTGTTTAACCACTTTTCCATATGCCCAAAACTATTTTGATTCGGTACTAATTCAATAAATTTCTGCTTCGCATATCGATCAATTGCTTGCATTTCTTCCTTCGTAATAGGGGTTGCCTCTGGCCAATTCTGCTTATATTGTTCATATTCAAAGCAATACCCTTCCATATATAACTGGAATTGATTAATTTTCAAGTCACTTAACATATCGATCATTCGATAAACCGTTTCTATTTTTGGTATTTTTAATCTACCAATGTCATGCATAAATCCTCTTACTTCAAAAGCAGGCCAATCATGAATTTTAAGAATTGGAAGTGAGGAACCAGACTGCATGATTATTTGCTTTAGCGTAACAAATCCATAGTGTACACCTAGTACAGAGCCACCCATAATCTGAATGGAAGCTTCTTCAACAACAAGTTTGTATTCTTGTTCTTGTAAAGACTCATTCAACGCTAAGTTTATCTGCGAATTTCCAGTCTTATAAAGTGGAACTTGTATATGTAATTGCGCTAGTAGTAGTTCCTGCAATTCAATTCCAACTTGTGATACTCGATAATCTGTACAAGTAATTTCCCACGATGAATTAATTGTTATGTGACCACCACTGAATTCACATATTTGTGGCCTGGGTACTATTAATAAATCTGACAAGCAAATCATCCTCCTATGTCCCTAAATTCTCTCAAGAATAAATATATAGATATAGAATGTCAATCACTTCATTTAATACCTAAAAATATCTAAAGTTTTTCCAAAAAAATCATTAGATTCCAATTCTACTAACGTATAATGTAAGTAATGACAGTATAACAAACAATTGGAGGAATTGAGATGCGTTCAGTTAAAATTGTCATTATTGGAGCGGGTAGTGTTTCATTTGGTCCAGGTTCACTTCGGGATGCTATTCAAATGAAAGAGTTAAAAGGTAGTACACTAGTTTTAGTTGATGTTAATGCGGAAACTTTAGATATTGTTACTCGTCTAGCGAAAAGAATGAATGAAGAGGCGGGTACTGGACTTATAATTGAAAGTACGACAGATCGTCGTCAAGCATTACACGATGCTGATTTCGTTATTACTTCCATTGCAATGAAACGTGATGAATTATGGAAAAAAGATTGGGAAATTCCAATTAAAAATGATATAAAACAAGTACTAGGGGAAAATGGTGGCCCAGGTGGTCTATCACATGCACTCCGTAACATTCCGATAATTTTAGATATTTGCCGTGATATGGAAGAATTATGTCCGAATGCTCTTCTGATCAACTTTACAAATCCTGAAAGCAGAATTTGTATGGCAATCAATAAATATACAAATATTAAAGCAGTAGGTTTATGTCATGGAGCAATGATGGGTAGAGATAGAGTTGCAGACATTTTAGGACGAAATCGTGAGGACATTGACATTAAAGTTGGTGGAGTGAACCATCTATTATGGCTCCTTGATATTCGCGATAAGAAAACTGGTGAGGACTTATACCCTGAATTACGTGAAAAAGAAGCCCAACTAGGTGAAACACATGACCCACTATCACGGAAGATGTTCCGCCACTTTGGCTATTGGCCAGCGCCAAGTGACGATCATATTGGTGAATATTTAGCTTATGCTTGGGAAGATGCTGGACTTGAAGGCTATAATTTTGAATGGGCAAATAACCACCGTAATGAGATGTGGGAAAAACTAACTCGCTTAGCAGATGGAACGGATGAACTCGGAGATCTATTAACACAACCATCTGGTGAGATTGCCTTTAAGATTATTCGCGCTATCGTTGAAAATCGAAACGAATATGTAGAAGCAGTGAATATCCCGAATAACGGTTGTATCACGAATCTATCCAATGATGCAATTGTAGAAGTACCGGCATTAGTAAGTGGATATGGGATTCAAGGATTAACAATGGGTGACTTGCCTGATGGAATTGCTGCTCTTTGTGAAATGCAAATATCCGTTCAACGTTTAGTAGTAGATGCAGCTGTAACGGGTGACAGACAAAAAGCTCTTCAAGCATTATTAGTCGATCCTGTTGTTCATAGTCTATCAGCCGCAGAAAAGACGTTAGATGAATTATTAGAAACACATAAGGAATTTTTACCTTTATTTAATAACTAGGGTGAAATATTGTGACGACAAAACAAGTAATCGAATTATCAAAGGACTTTTCCTTTCCATTTAAGATATCCATATATAAAAATAAGGGAAATTGGAAAATGCCCTTTGAATGGCATGAGTTTCTCGAGATATTTTATGTGTTAGATGGATCTGGTAATTATTTTATTGAAAATAAGCTGTATAAATTTAGTAAAGGTGACCTATTTGTCATTGGTAAGAATGAATTGCATAAAAGCCAATTAGTTGATGATAAAGGATTTGATGCCGTTGTAATTATATTTGATCACTCCTTTATCCAAAATGGTTACTCTAATTCAGCAGACGACCTATTGTCTCCATTTTTTCATCGCCCTTCTGATTTTTCCCATCAGCTCCATACGGATAAAGAGCTAAAGGAAAAATTGGAACAAAGTTTTCAGCATCTTTTAAAAGAGTACGAGAATCAGGATGATTATACCTTATCAGCAATTTCCTCATTGCTTCAATGGTTATTAATCGAATTAAAAAGGGCGTATGGAAAAAGTGACGATGGTGCACTTAAGCATCACTCCCGGAAAAAGTTAAAACCAATTGTATCGATGGCATTGGATTATATGAATCAATTCTATTTTCAAGAAGATATTACACTAGAGAAAATCGCACAACAGGTAGGAGTTTCTACTACGTATTTAAGCAGTGAATTTAAGAAAAATACTGGGTTCTCTATCATTGAATTTATCACAAATAAACGTGTACAAATGGCAATCGAACATTTGCTCATGTCCAATCTTTCGATTATTGATATAGCCTATAAAGTAGGTTATAAAAATGTCACTCATTTTAACCTGGTTTTCAAGAAGTTAGTTGGTGTTAGCCCTTCTAATTATCGAAAACAGCATGTTAACAAACAACAAAGAATGGAGTCTTTTCATGAATCTAGTAATAAAAAGTGATTACGAGTCATTGAGTCTAGCAGCTGCACAAGCCATTATGGAGCTGTCTAAACAAAAAAAGGAAGTAAATATTTGTCTACCAACTGGTACAACACCGAAAGGAATGTATAAGGCTCTTGTTGATTTACATCAAGCTGGACAAGCAGACTTCTCCTTTATTAATTGGTTTACGCTGGATGAATATTTAGGTATCCCATTAAGTTCGCCGTTCAGCTGTTATCAGCAAATTACTGAATTATTCTACGAGCCAACAGGAATTAGTAAAGATAGAATTTTTACGTTTAATTCAGAGGCAAAAGATTTAGACGCTGAAGCAGCACGCTATAACGCGATTATCGAGCATATGGGAGGACTGGATTTAGCCATTGTTGGGATTGGAATGAACGGTCATGTTGGCTTTAATGAGCCAGGTAGTTCTGCAAACGCTCCGACTCGCGTTATCGATTTACATGAAAGAACATTAGTACAAAGCAAAAAATATTTTACAGATGATCATCCTATCCCTACAAAAGGCATCACATTAGGGATGAAGACGTTATTACAAAGTAAAGAAGTATTTGTAGTAGCTAATGGTGAAGAAAAGGCAGATATCGTAAAGGTTGCCATTCACGGTCCAGTAAGTGATGATGTTCCAGTATCACACTTCCAAACACATGCTGGTGCCACGTTTTTGTTAGATACATTAGCTGCTAGTAAACTTAAATGATATTTTAATGGAGCAAAGAAAGTGCATATTTTCTTTGCTCCATTTTTCTTTTTCGGTGTTGCCTATCTCGATATATATTGCAAGCGACTTGTGAAAGCCCTCCTAATATCCTAGCTAACATAAAAAGGGACTACCAAAACCAGGTTTCATAGGTCAAATTAGCAATGTATATCATTACACCAAGAATAATATTTACCCATCCTAAAATCTTTGCATATTTCTTTTCCCTTTTCATTTTTGCTTTATTATACGCTTTTACATCCACTATCATCATCATTACACCTGTTAAAATAAGTAAAAAAATGAGGTAATAGGTATATCCTATATCAAGCATTTAGTAGTACCTCCCTTTTTAGTTGGCAACATAAATTTACTTCGCTTTAATACCTACCCCACGTATATGTGAATCTACTTCAACACTTACATCTAAATCTTTATAAAAGGTTGCCCAATTTTCTTTTGTCTGTATCTCTCTTTTCCAATAAATAGGATGTTTTGCACGAATGTATTCACCAAACCCAAATACATCTGATTCTTTACTTTTTAAAGTATTAATTAGTTTCTCTACGTTTTTCTTTGTATCCTTATTTGCTTGTTTTTCTAATTGACGTAGGACTTTCTCATTATTTAATTCGGTTGTAACACTCTCATTTTCTTGTATCTCACTTTCATAACGAATCTTCACATGGATGTTCGGCTTCCCGTTCTTTATTTTGGAGTTGATCTCCGATTTTCTTCGGACCGCGCGAATTAACACTTCATCATTCGTCCCTGGTATTTTAACTAACGCCCCATATCCCCCTTCTTTTTCGCCGACTACAGCCATATATAACCCAATTTCAATCGGGTCAATCTTCCCCAGCATCTTATCACCTTTAAAATAAGCAAGACCATTTATTTGAACATTTTCATTTTCTCTGATTTCTAAATAGGGGAGATAAGCATCTTTTCCTTTACTGGAAAGTGTTCGCCAAAACAATCCAATCGTATCATTTGGAAATTTCCCTAAATTTACTGCATTTGACACCATACTCGTTAAGTATAATGCTGGAACACGTTCTAGTTTAGGAGCTATATCCATGTATTTGGCCGCTTCTTCTTTAGAAATAGCTAGCCATGCGGTTCTTCGCACTTCTGGCTGTCTACGCAAATAATCATTAAAGCGTTCAACTCCTTCTTTCGCTAATTCTTCACTAATCACAATAATTCGCAAGTGTCCTAAAAATAAATCATCAGCTAGCTCTTGTTGTAAATTAAGCAATGCATCCTCTAGTGTATGTCCATAAGATGTGAGTACCCATACAGGCTCCTTTTCACCACCACCAGTTTCTGGACCTAGAGGAATTCGTCCTGGAACAGAAATCTGTGCTGTTAATCGTATCATTTCTTGGTCAGTAGAACTGCTTTCTTCCTTAAAATGAGTTATATGTTCTACGTTTGCATCTGGATCAGCCTTATCAATAGCAATGCTAAGAATGGTTGCTCTCTTTTCGAGATCTAAACTATCCCAGCAACCAGATAACATCGGAATAAATAGGAGAATGATAAAATATAAACGAATTATTGTTTTGGACACAATATTTCACTCTCCCATCGCTTTAAGTTTTCTTATTTTTGCTATGAACAAAAGTAATATTGGAATAACTATTGTAGCAATGAGTCCCAGTCTCCCAAAGATACTAATAATCTGATACATTTCAACCGTATCCTGGGGAATCATTGCAATCACAAACACGATAGGGAGGATAAAAAAAGTAAATAGCTTATGATTTTTTAATTTTAAAAATTTGCTCATTGAATATACAGTAAACATATAGCTTGAGAATATCGTTGTGAAGACAGCTGTTACCCAAACCGCTAAAAAGACTACATCTAACCTTTGTAATAAATTCCCGGGTAATGATGTAGCTCTCGCCAATTCAAGCGTTGGCCACATTGTTTTTTTTAATTCCTCCGGTCCAAATACTGCCAAGGAAGCAATAACGATCATTACATATAGTCCACCTGAAATCAAAATACCCCAAAAAGCTGCTTTTATAGCTTTTTTCTCTTTTTGCATATACGGAATAATCAAGCTCATAATAAATGCACCTTGAAATAAAGCTGTAATTGTCAAAACTCCAGTAATCATGTCTTTATCCACTGTTGCTACTATCGGTTGCAAATACAGTGCATTGGCATCTTTTAATGACACAGCTACTATTATGATAGCTGGTATTAAAATAGCAGGAACATAAAAATTGTGAATATACGTAAATGTATTCAAATCATCTCGAGTAAAAATTGCTGCTAATACTAACATAACAATAACTGTTACCTCTATAGGAGTTTCTTTCAACACTGCTGTAACGACTACAGCCCCAAATTCTCTAGAGGTTAAACCAGTTAATATCATAAAAAAAACAATTACGACAATACTATATAGTTTTCCTAGCCACTTCCCTACAATTTCTTCACTATATTCAATAATTGTTTGATTCGGAAAGCGAATACCGAGTTTACAAAGTACAATAAGCATAATAAAAGAGCAGATAGTAGCTACGAATGTAAGGATTGGAGCGGCAGTATCTCCGTATTCAACAGCTATTAATGGCAATCGTAATACTCCAACACCAATAACCGTACTAATTAGTATTGTTGCCGTTTGTACTAGTGTTATTTCCTTTGTCTTTGTCACCTTTCTGGTCATCCTTTCCTTTATTCTCAAGAGGTATGTCTAAAGGGTTGTTCGATTCTGTCTGAATTTCTTTATTCATACCGACTCGAATATCATTTTCAGGATGAAAAATGATTGGTCTTCTCGGCATCCATTGAAACGGAAAGCGAATGATGACATCCTTCATTCCCTCTGGATTTCCAGGAGAAACTGGGCTCATATATGGAATACCATACGATTTTAAAGACAACATGTGATTTAATATCACAATTAGACCAATCATTATTCCATAAAGACCAAAAATACCCGCAAGGATTACCAAAGGAAAGCGTAACATTCTTAACGCAAAGGATGCTCCATATACTGGTGTAGCGAAAGAACCAATTGTTGTCATTGCTATAACTACAACAGTAATTGGACTCGATAGACCTGCTTCCACAGCTGCTTGACCGATAATTAACACTCCAACAATAGATAATGCCCCACCAATTTGCTTTGGCAAGCGGACGGTTGCTTCCCGGAGTATTTCCATTGCTCCTTCCATTATCAAAACTTCAACTACTGCTGGATATGGTACTCCTGCCCTTCCACCTGCAACCGCAACTGCAAATTCAGTAGGTAGTAATTCTGGATTAAATGATATAAAGGAAACGTAAAGTGAAGGAAAGACTAGAGAGAATACTAGTGCTAGCATCCGAACAAGCCGGATAAAACTACCTAATACAAATCTTGATGAATAATCTTCGGATGCTTGATAGAATTGACTAAAGACAACAGGAACGAGTAATGCAAATGGAGATCCATCCAGAAGTACAGCAACTCTACCTTCAATCAAATTACCAACAGTACTGTCTGGTCTTTCTGTTAATAATGTTTGTGGAAAGGGTGTTAAATGATTGTCTTCAAGAAATTGCTCGAGATAACCGGCGTCGAGAATTGCATCAATATCAATTTTTTTTAGTCGTTGTTCGACTTCTTCTATTAATACTGGATTTGCGATCCCTTTCAAATAACATATAGCAACTTTTGTTTTAGTAATTCTGCCAACCGTCATCGTTTTCACACAAAAATCTGATGATGGTAAACGATACCGTAATAAGCCAATATTTGTTCCTAATCTTTCAATAAACCCTTCTCTTGGACCAATGATTACTTGTTCGGTTTCTGGAGAAGTGATAGATCGTTTCTCTACTTCACGAGTATCAATACGAAATGCTTCTTGAACTCCATCAATAGCAATTACCGTTTCACCTGATAACATAGCTTCTATAAGTTCATTCACTTTAGACTCTTGTTTAATTTCACTATGATATAGCACTTCCTCCTCAAGCAACTGAATGATGTTTGAGTTATTTATTTCCTTTACATTCACATGTTGTGGTGGATAAAGTAATGGCCTTAATACGTCTTCATTAACACTCGATACGTTAATTAAATTTGATATATAAAATACCGCAACTTTAAATGTACCGAAAATGGTAATCTTACGTACGATGAAGTCCGTATTTTCTCCTATTACCTTATTGATAAAAGCGATTGTCTCAGATAAGTCACCGCTTACTTCTTTATTCTCATATTTCTCTAATTGGACATGTGGAACTTGGTTATTCTTTTTCTGCTTGTTAAGATGATTCCTCTTCTTTTTCCACAATGACATAGTTTATCCCTCATTATTAAATCTAAAGTATTAATCTCAGTATGGGTAATTTAGGAATATTTATGTAAGTACTTGCTAAAGCTGTAATAATAAAAAAATCACCTTATCAGATAAGGTGATTCGATTTCTAATTATTAATATATTTTTCAAAAACACTACCAAAATCAGAAGTATGATATTTTTCACGTGTCGAAGCTAACCATTCAAAACCAAACTCCGTTAGCCCTTTATACGTATCCGCTAGTTGACTATCGTCTGTTCTCGAATTTTGCAATACACTGACCGCTTTATCAAGACTTTGTGTTGCCATATTTGTGTAAATTTCATTATGATGCGTAATTTCTGCAATGCGAAGGAGTGATTTATATAAGTCCTTCAGTTGTTCAATTTGATCCTTCCTAACATCAATATCAAATTGTTGATTGCCTATATGAAATTTTATCTCTACATCCATATCAATCTTCCCGGCTGTTTCCAGTAACACATTAGAAATCTTATGTTGAGAATACGTATAGCGCTTCAATGTTCTTTTCGACGAAATAGCACTATCTCCATCTACATGAATTAATGCTAAATTCGTAAAGCAATACTCATCTGCTTTTGTTTTAATTAGGAAATAAATTTTTTCATTATCCTCATGCATTACGTAATCATCAGCATCGGTTTTATCATAATCAGCAGGTGAAATAATTTTCCCAATATCTGATAACCCAAGTGCATCAGCAGCGATTTTTTTAAACATATGTATCATCCTTTCTTCTTCAGTTTAACTACTTAATATTAACAAACGAAGGAACCAAAGAAATGAATCAATCGAATCATTTCTGTTTAGGATATGCAGTAGTTCGGATGATTATTTCTACATTGCACTCGTATCAATTCTTTTGGTACCCAATAGTTTATTACCAGCCTTTGTGACATCATGGTCTAGAAATACAGCTCGAATATCAATGCCCACTAATTGTTATTTCTTTATTTTACTAGAATCGATGTTATTTGTAGTAAGTCATCTATCACAAAATCTGCTTGATCAAGCTCATCTTCTCTAGCAAAATCAAAACTACATCCAATTGAAAATAAACCATTATTTTTAGCTGCTAGTATATCTGATAGTCGATCTCCAACTACAGCCCCATTCGTAATCTTATATTTCTTTATGATGAATTGAACCAAGTCTGATTTATTCAACATATTAATTTGTTCAATACTGAATGTCTCAGTTACCCAATCGTCAAGATGGTAGTAATCTACAATTGCTTTTAAGTATTTTATCAACCCATTACTTGCAATAAAGATTTCATACTCATTTCCTTCAAAAATTCGAAAGTTTCTTTCGCTTTCGGATATAATGCACCTTTTCCATTTTGTATATTTTCTATTAAGCTATGAAGGAAGTAGGTATCGGTTTCTTTTCTTACATCCAGAGAATGATTAGGCAATAAAGTTTCCCAAACTATTGGTAGAGGCGCCCCCATTATTTCTCGGTATGTATTAATAGGAGTTACGGTATCCCATTTATTTTGTTTTCGTAAATAGTTAAATGTATCTTCTAGTGATAGCTCTAATATCTTATTTGTTTGAAATAGTGTTCCGTCCATATCAAAAATGACTGCTAGTGTCATTTTTCAACCTCCAAGTTTAGATATAATGCTTCTCTAAAATCAATTTCGCTCTTTCATCCATATTTTTTGGTAAGTTATGTAGAGAGAAATACTTTAGAGCCAAGCCTTCATCATCATTTATTGCTAATTCACCACTTACCCCTTCTGCAATGTATACACATATTACATTAAATATTTCATCACCATTTGGATATTGATAATAAAGGTTTGCTCCTGACAAAATATCGATGAACTTATACTGCTCTGCTCTTAATCCTGTTTCTTCATATAACTCGCGTGCAGCTGTTTCTTCCAAGCTTTCCCCTAATTCCATTGCCCCACCTGGTAAGCCCCATTCTTTAGTATCAGATCGATGTTGAAATAAAATTTCGTTTTCATCATTCATCACAATTATTGTCGATCCAATTAGAATGATTGGTCTACTCCCGATTAATTTTCGTAGTTCTTGGATATAACCAGCCATTTTTCACTATCCTTTCTCATTCATGAGCATTACCTATATTGATTATCCACCTAACCGCCTCATTGAAATCTTTTGCTACAAAATCAGGAGTCACTTCTGCCCAGCGACCAAAATACTCATTATGAATATACTTTTGATAAGCCTCTTCGCCACTGCCGGTTTTCACTAGTATTTTTATACATCCAACTTCGTCTGCTGCAACTAAGTCCGTCCAGCGATCACCGACTACTACACATTTCCGCAAATCCAAAATATTTTCCTTTGCGGCTTTTTGTAGCATTCCAGAAGCAGGTTTTCTACATGGACAACCTTCTGTATGTTGATGTGGACAAAGATAAACATTATCAAAACCAAAGTTAATAAGTTCTTCGAAAAAACTGTCGACTGTAGCTTCTCCTCGAGAGATTCCTGGTTGATTTGTAAAAGAACAAATTAAAACACCTGCATTCTTTAATTGCTGTATAGAGTTAGCCACATGTGGAAAAAGTTGAAACTCTCCCGGATATAGAACTTCCTTTCCTCCACCGATTGTCCCGTCCCTATCTATGAAAATAGCTTGGATGTTCATTTGTCTCACACCTCATTCCGATTTATGACTTATATAACTATATTCGCTGTTCCATAGGAATAACCTGCAATAGAAGAAGGGAAAACTCCACTTTTGTCGAATTATCTTAAATAATCTTATTAAACTATGATTAGGGTTTATAATTTGTAATTAGTAATCAAATATTTTTCATTGAATTATTAAAAAAGAACTGTAGAAGATTAGACTCTACAGTTCTTTCACATTCGATTTATTTTATTTCAGATTGGTAAATATATGGATAAAATCACAAAAATAAAAACCACCAAATATGTATTTGGTGGAGACGGTGGGAATCGAACCCACGTCCAGAAATATCGTCACTCAAGCATCTACGAGTGTAGTCGATATATTATTATTTCGCGTCTCTTTCCGCCTATCGACGGGCATCCGGAGCGCTAGCCTGATTGTTCTCTTCCATGGTCCCCAAGCGGAGGACTTCCGGCGTAGCCCACTTAGAGTGAGTCCCTTACCCTACCACATGGGCGATGGAGGGAGGAACCGCAATCAACTGTTATTAAGCAGCGAAAGCGAAGTTGTTGTTTTCTTTGCCAGTTATTATTGGCTTTGACGTTTTTACGAGGACGATCCCCTCGACTCGCAACCTGAGCTCGAACTATCCCTGTCGAATCCGTAGCGTCCCCATGATAAAAGATAAGTTGCGAATTTAATCGCATATACTCATCGTATTCCGGGTACTCGGAATAGTTGTACACTCGGTGTTACAGTTATTATTATAACATCTATGACTTATTTATCAAGGGTTTGAGAGCTTACAATTTTTGGCGTTCACGGAAAGCTCTCTCAATATCACGTTTCGCTTCTTTTTGTTTTAAGTCTTCACGCTTATCGTATTTCTTCTTCCCTTTACCAAGTCCAATTAACACTTTCGCATAACCATTTTTAAAATACATTTTTAATGGAACAATGGAATATCCTTGTTCTTTAGATTCACCAATTAACTTATTAATTTCTTTGCGGTGTAATAATAGCTTACGTGTTCTTAATGGATCATGGTTGTAACGATTTCCTTGTTCATACGGACTTATATGCGCATTGTGCAAGTAAAGCTCACCTTGATGAATACGGGCGAATGAATCTTTTAAGTTAATTCTACCAGCACGAATTGATTTAATTTCAGTTCCTTGAAGAACAATTCCTGCTTCATACGTATCCTCAATAAAAAAGTCATGAGAAGCTTTTTTATTTTGCGCAATTAACTTTCCTTCCCCTTTAGGCATTTGATCTCCCCCCCTAAAATACAGTGTGTATATTATTATACAGAGAAAAAGGTTAGTAGCACAAGCCAGCTAACCTTTACTATAATAATTTGGATTCTAATTCTCTATAGAAGCAAAATTCCTAGGAACTTTAATCATACTGGCGACGAATAAGTACCTCTATAAGAATTTTCTCGAGTTATGGTCGTTATTCTCATTGAATAGTTACCTGTTTTAGGATTTTTCCCAGTCAAGGGCACTATTCACTGCGAATAGGTACCTCTTTCAGAGATTTTCTCGCTTCGAGGGTTTTATTCCAGGCGAATAGTTACCTGTTTTAGAATTTTCCCCTCTCAAGGGCTTTATTCACTGCGAATAGGTACCTCTTTTAGGACTTTCTCCACTCAAGGGCTTTATTCACTGCGAATAGGTACCTCTTTCAGGACTTTCTCCACTCAAGGGCTTTATTCACAGCGATTAGTTACCTCTTTCAGGATTTTTCCCGCTCAAGGGCTTTATTCACAGCGAATAGGTACCTCTTTAAGGATTTTTCCCGCTCAAGGGCTTTATTCACTGCGAATAGGTACCTCTTTCAGGATTTTTCCCAGTCAAGGGCTTTATTCCAGGCGAATAGGTACCTCTTTCAGGACTTTCTCCACTCAAGGGCACTATTCACAGCGAATAGGTACCTCTTTCAGGATTTCCTCGCCTCGAGGGCTTTATTCACAGCAATTAGTTACCTCTTTTAGGATTTTCTCGCCTCGAGGGCTTTATTCCAGGAGAATAGTTNAGGATTTTCTCGCCTCGAGGGCTTTATTCCAGGAGAATAGTTACCTGTTTTAGAATTTTCCCCGCTCAAGGGCTTTATTCACTGCGAATAGGTACCTCTTTCAGGATTTTCCCCACTCAAGGGCACTATTCACAGCGAATAGGTACCTCTTTCAGGACTTTCTAGTCAAGTCCATAATATTGTGTAAAAGTTATTACAACATTTTCAACCAACTTTATATAGTAAAATGGACGGCCACAGCGTAGCTGCTTGCCATTGACTTCAGCGC
>NZ_JBHSMC010000008.1:0-18099 GCF_042655485.1 Lederbergia graminis | reverse complement strand
CACTAAACATTCTTACCAAAATAACCTACGAATTTACGAGTAAGGAGCTAGTTTCGTTCATGATAACTCGGCGCTAAACGCCTGCGGGGTCTCATCGAGGCCTTTGCTCCCGCAGGAGTCTTCGTGTATTTCCTCCGCTGTTAACTTTAAATTCGTTTAAATGATAGAAAATGACCGAACTATCTTGATTATATCAAGCTATAGTTCGGTCTTTGATTTTATCAATATTTGTTCCAGTCCTTTTTTTATATATATATTTTTTTTATGGGAAGTGCTCTTTTAAGACCTTGGAAGTGTGTATTCAATAAAAGAGCAGTATCTAAAAAAGGGTATGAGTTAATTTTTTTTAGGGTGATCTTATCAATAAGCAGTCTCCGTTGATTGAAGCGGAAGGTGGCGACTCCTGCGGGACTAGCGTGCAGGTGAGACCCTGCAAGGAGCGCAAGCGACTGAAGCGGCTCACCGCTCGCCCCGCGGAAAGCGTCCACCTGCAGCGGAAATCAACAATATAGAATAACATTCTAGTAAACTGTTTTGTGACACAATAAAAGTATCTATAATCCATAGGGTAACTATGCAATCATAACTACATTAAAATATACATATGAAGAAACAAATGGAGGACTTACAGTGAAATATAGACAATTAGGAAATACCGGATTAGAAGTATCCACCCTTAGCTACGGAGCATCCTCTTTAGGATCAGTTTTTCGAGATATTAATGAAGTAGAAGGAATAAAGACAGTCCATACAGCGATCGACCATGGTATCAATTTAATCGACGTATCACCATATTACGGACTAACAAAGGCAGAGACAGTACTTGGGAAAGCACTGAAAGAAATCCCAAGGGATAATTATATATTGTCAACAAAAGCGGGTCGCTATGGCGAGAACGATTTCGATTTTTCCAAGAAACGAATCTTTGCAAGTATTGATGAGAGCTTAACTAGATTAGGCACTGATTATGTAGATATACTACTGCTTCACGATATTGAGTTCGGCTCCTATACGCAAGTTTTAGAAGAAGGAATTCCTGCTTTACAACAATTGAAACAGGAAGGAAAGATTCGCTTTTTTGGTGTTTCCGGATTGCCGTTAACGGTATTCGAAAAAACACTTCAGAAAGTAGACTTGGATGTGATTTTATCGTATTGTCATTATTCTTTAAACGATACATCCTTGTTATCCCTCATTCCTCTTTTACATAAAAAGCAAATAGGATTAATGAATGCTTCACCTTTGTCAATGGGACTATTAAGTACAAGATCTGTTCCTGACTGGCATCCTGCAGATGATGAAATCCGTACAATTTGTAAAAAGGCAGCAGCATTTTGTGCAGAAAATGGAATGAATATATCGAAACTAGCAATCCAATTTGCTGTGCAAAATGAATTCATTCCTACAACATTAGTAAGTACAGCTAGTGTTGAAAACATAAGGAACAATATTGCTTGGGCACAAGAATCGATAGATGAGAATCTACTGAAGGAAGTTTTGAAGATTTTACAACCAATTCATAATAAAACATGGCCAAGTGGAAATTCTGACTGGTCGTAAGTTTTGTTCTAATATTTTTCTCAATCGATGCCTTATTTTGCAAAAAATACTAGATTTGGAGCTATGTTATTAAATATCAACGGTACTTCTCTATACTTTCTAGGGTAACTATCCACACTTACCTACGTTAAAATAAATATAAGCTCCTTAGGGGGCACCATATTTTGCAAGAGTATGGATAACTTTTGTTACAACATTTTGGAAACACTTACAGAACATAATAGATAAGGAGAATCAAAAGATGGTAAAAGCAACAAATGCAACAAAACCAAATCATCCAATTGTAGAACATATTTATACAGCAGATCCATCTGCCCATGTGTTTGAAGGGAAATTGTACATTTATCCTTCTCATGATTTAGATCATGATGGTCCGTCCAATGACAATGGTGATCAGTATAAGATGGAAGATTATCATGTGCTTTCTATGGATGATATTGGGGCACCGGTAGTTGATCACGGAGAAGTGCTTCATGTGAAAGACGTTCCATGGGCGACGAAACAAATGTGGGCACCAGATGCAGCCTATAAAAATGGTAAGTATTATTTCTATTTCCCAGCACGTGATAAAGATAATATTTTCCGAATTGGTGTTGCAACTGCTGATAATCCTGCAGGTCCATTCACTCCAGAGGAAAACTATATACCTGGTAGCTTTAGTATTGATCCAGCAGTTTTAGTCGATGACGATAATAGAGCTTATATGTATTTCGGTGGTTTATGGGGTGGCCAGTTAGAAAAATGGCAAACAGGATCCTTTGTTGCGGATGCAGAAGGTCCAGCAGAAGATGCACCTGCATTAGGCCCAATTGTTGCTGAGTTGACAGACGATATGCTTACTTTTAAAAGTGAACCACAGGAAATTTCAATTGTCGACGAAGACGGCAACCCATTGCTTGCTGGTGATGAAGAGAGAAGATTTTTCGAAGGACCATGGGTGCATAAGTATAACGGATATTACTACTTATCTTACTCTACTGGGAACACGCACTATCTTGTATACGCCATGAGTAAAAGTCCAACAGGCCCGTTCGTGTATAAAGGACGTATTTTGCCACCTGTAGTAGGTTGGACAACACATCATTCTATCGTTGAGTTTAAAGGGAAATGGTATTTATTCTATCATGATAGCTCCCTATCAGGTGGGGTAAACCATAAACGTAGTGTGAAATATACGGAACTTCAATATAACGAAGATGGAACGATAAAAATGCTAGATTACAAGCCTTATCCTGATGAGGAATAGAGGAGGAAAATAGATGAGTAACGAGATTCCATCCCTGTATAAATTATATGAGGATTACTTTCATATTGGTGCAGCAGTAAATCCATATACAATTAAAACATCAAAGGATTTAATTAATACTCATTTTAGTAGTATAACTGCTGAAAATGAAATGAAATTTGGCAGCTTGGAACCAGAAGAAGGAAAGTTCACGTTTGAAAAAGCAGACGAAATTATGAACTTTGCCAAAGAACATAATAAAGAAGTACGTGGTCATACACTTGTGTGGCATAACCAAACTTCCGATTGGTTATTTACAAATAAAGATGGAAGTTTGACAGATAGAGAGACACTATTAAGTCGCATGAAGAATCATATTGATACTGTAGTTGGTAGATATAAAGGGCAAATTTATTGCTGGGATGTTGTCAACGAAGCGGTAACTGATAGTGGCGAAAATATCTTACGAGATTCAAAATGGTTAGAAATTGCTGGAGAAGATTTCATCGATAAAGCTTTTGAATATGCACACTTAGCAGATCCAGATGCACTTCTTTTCTACAATGACTATAATGAATCAAATCCTGTCAAACGAGAAAAAATTTATTCGTTAGCAAAAGGATTAGTAGAAAGAGGCGTGCCAATACACGGAATTGGTATGCAAGCACATTGGAGTAACTTCCATCCTAATCTTGATGATATCCGTCAAGCAATTGAACGTTATGCATCATTAGGTCTGCAAATCCATGTAACCGAAATGGATGTTTCTGTCTTTAACTTTGATGATAAACGCACAGATTTAAAGGCTCCTACAGCAGAAATGATGGAGAAGCAGACGGAGCGTTATGATCAATTCTTCCGTATCTTTAGGGAATATAAAGACGTAATTTCCTGTGTTACGTTCTGGGGTGCCGCAGATGACTATACATGGTTAGATGGCTTCCCGGTAAGAGGAAGAAAAAATTGGCCTTTCGTGTTTGATGAAAACCATCAGCCGAAAGAATCGTTCTATAAAATTACGAGCATATAATCCTAATTATCGATAAAGTAGGGGATGTTTCAAAAGGGGTTCTCCCCCCTCCTTTGAGACATCCCTGAAATTTTATCTCAAAGGGTGTGAAAGATGGAAACAATTATTCAAGTGGAAAACGTAGTTAAGTCATTTAACCAAGGGAGTAAGAAAGTGGAAGTTCTGGAGGGAATTAATTTAACCGTACAAGAAAATCAACTTATTGCTTTAAGAGGTAGATCTGGATCCGGTAAAACTACATTATTGAACTTGTTAGGTGCTTTAGATAAGCCGACTAGTGGTGATATTTATTTTAAAGATAAACATTTAAATAAGTTAAGTGAGAAACAACGATCAGAAATACGGAGAACAGAAATGGGATTTGTATTCCAATCCTATGGATTAGTGCCATTAATGTCTGTAGAAGAAAATGTAGAGTTTGGCTTGCGAATTGCAGGGGTTCCACGGTCAGAATGGCAAGAAAATATTGAAGAGTCGTTGGAACTTGTAGGCTTAACGAAACGAAAAAAACACCGACCTTTTGAGTTATCTGGTGGAGAACAACAAAGAGTTGCAATTGCTCGAGCAGTAGCAGTAAAACCGAAGTTAATATTAGCGGATGAGCCTACTGCTGAATTAGATAGTAAAATGGCTTTCCGCATCATTCATGCATTTCAGGAGTTAGTGAAGAGAACTTCGACAACTATTATTATGACAACTCATGACCCAGGCATCTTAGAAATTCTAGACCATGTTTATACATTGGAGGATAAGAAAATTGCCTATCAAAAAAAAGAAAATATTATATAAGAGATATGCATTTATTTGGCTTGCAATTGTATTTGGGACGATTCTTGGAGGTTGTTCCTTTCTACCGAAGGAGGAGCCTGTTTTAGCACCACCTTTATCAGAACCACCTGAACTGGATTATGAAACAGCTGTTGTTACACGTGGTGAATTGGTGAAAAGTGTAAATGGGGCTGGCACATTTGTATCCGATAAGCAACATGATCTGTTCTATTCTAATGATGGGGGTAGATTAGAAGAGGTCTATGTTACGAGAGGAGATACAGTGAAAAAAGGTCAATTACTCGTAAAATTACAAACGGGAAATTTAGAATTTGATATTAGCCAAGTAGAATTAGACTTAAAGAAAGCAGAATTACGTTTAAAACAAATGCGAGAATCTGAACATCCAGATAAAGTTGGAATTGAGATAGCGAAATTAGATATTCAAGGGATTAAAAATCGATTGAATTTGATGTATGATCAATTGGCTGCGTCAAAAATAACTTCACCAATAGATGGTACTGTTAACTTTGCAACCGATATACAACAAGGTCAGTATGTTGGAGCATACCAGGTACTAGTTCAAGTAGCCGATATTAAGAATCTTCATCTCCAATATTCAGCCATATCACCTGCTGATGTCGTAGATGTGAAAACGGGGATGGAAGCAACAGTAGAGGTGAACGGTGAGAAAATAACTGGTAAAGTGATTCAAACACCAATTGACATTCCAAGTGATATTTTTCAACAAAACCCGGACCACTATGGTAAAACAGTTGTAATTGGATTTGATGAATTACCAGAAGCTGCTACAGTAGGTTCCGTCAATCGAATGGAAATTATTACGGCAAAAGAAGAGGATACGTTAATTATTCCGAAGTCTACTTTGCGTACGTCAAATGGACGTAACTATGTGCAAGTTCTGAAAGATAATACGAAACGAGAAGTAGATATTGAAGTAGGAATTATCTCTGGTACTGAGGTGGAAGTTTTGAAGGGACTGGAAGAAGGAGACGTTGTCATTATTAAGTAGGAGGAGAGAACCGTGGCAATTTTTAAGTTGATTTTTCGCAAAATGCTGAATAATCGGTGGCTAACGGGTAGTCTTTTCCTTGGTTTGATTATTACAGTCTCATTAGTGTCGAGTATCCCCACATATACTTCCAGTATTTTGCAGAAAATGTTGATTTCAGAGTTAGAAGATTACCAGATTAGGACGAATCAGTTTCCCGGGGAATTTACGTTCACGGATACATTCGCCAATATTAAAAATGGTGGGGAAACATTACAAGATATAGAGAAAGTAAAAAAGGATATTATTCAAGAAGTTGGTTTGCCGATTTTAACAGAAGTAGATACACTAGCAACTTCTCCATTTAAGGTAAGCTATGTAGAGGAGCGACAGTCGAAACCACCACAAGCTGGAAAACTACTCACACTTACAAACCTAGAAGATCATATTAATTTAATTGACGGAAAATATCCAGAACCAGAACCTGTGGATGGAATTTTCGAAGTGCTAGTTTCCGAGGCAGCATTGAAAAAGAGAGAAATAGTGCTAGGAACCGAATTTTATTTACAAGAAAAAGATGTGCAATTTCATATAAAACCAGTAGGTGTTTTTCAACCAGTCGGTGATAGCCCATATTGGTCGATGCTGGAAGACAATTATTCGGAAGATTTTATTTTACATGAGGATTTATTCCGTAAAGTCATCATGGACGAGAATGAGAAGTTACTTGGAATTAGTCAATTTAGAACGGCTTTTGACTATTATGAAATAAAAGAAGATGATATTCCGAGAATGCTCGGATTGGAAAGTCGACTCCGTTCGGAAATTAATCAGGTAAAGAATGATTCCGTTCTTTTCCGATTTCCTATAAAAGATATTCTTCGTTCGTATGCAAACAAAGGTGAACAGTTAACGATTATGCTATGGTCGTTAAATGTACCTGTCTTAATCATGCTTGCTGTCTATTTATATATGATTTCAAAACTAATCATTGATAGACAGCTGACAGAGATATCCGTGTTAGCAAGTCGTGGAGCAAGTCGTTGGCAAATACTTGGCATTTATTTTATTGAAATATTAACGCTCAGTATACTAGCCTTTTTTATCGGACCATATTTAGGATTACAGCTTTGTAAAGTTCTCGGTGCTTCCAATGGTTTCTTAGAGTTTGTGCAACGTTCATCACTGCCAATTGAATTGACTTCAAAAGCCTACGTATATGCATTTTTTGCATTGCTTGCATCGATCGTGATGATCATGATTCCAGTATACCGAGCATCAGGTCAAAGTATTGTAAGTCATAAACAAGAATCCGCACGAAAATTTGGAAAGCAAAATTGGTATACGATTACGTTTGAATTGTTACTGTTTGGTATTTCTATATATGGATTAATGAATTTTAATCGAAGACAACAGGATTTATTAGCGATTAATGGTAATCCATCTGACTTGATGATTGATCCTATTTTATTCTTTATTCCCGCGTTATTCATTATTGGTCTGGGATTAATTATCTTACGAATCTATCCATTCGTATTAATGCTTATTTATAAATTAGGTGCAAAATTTTGGCCAGTCTCTCTTTATAGTACATTCCTACAAGTAAGTAGATCTGCAAGACAATATCAATTCTTAATGTTGTTTTTAATTATGACCATTGGTATTGGCGTTTTTAGTGCAAGTGCAGCACGAACGATTAATAGTAATCTAGAAGAACAAATTTATTATGAGTATGGAGCAGATGTAAAAGTAAGTGTGCGCTGGAAAAGTACTGCACCACCGTCGATGTATGCAGGTGGTCAACCAGGACAACAAGGGCAACAAAACAATGCTATTTCAGAACGTGTTGTATACACAGAGCCATCCTTTGAGCCATTTACACAAATACCTGAAGTTGAACAAACGGCAAAGGTGTTTCAAAAGGAAGGTGTGACCGTCACTATGCTTTCCAATAACAGAACGATGAGTTACGCTTCCTTAATGGGAATTGAATCAAAGGATTTTGGTGAAGTGAATTGGTTCAAAGATTCTTTGTTACAGCACCATTGGTATGAGTATTTAAATCTGTTAGCAAAAGAACCAAGTGCCGTCATTATTTCGCGGGAAGTAGCTCGTTCATTAAATGCAAAAGAAGGCGACTATATTAAACTTCGTTGGGATGGATTAGACGGAGCCGATTTTGTGGTATATGGCATAGTGGATTATTGGCCGACATTTAATCCACTTAAGAAAGTGCCTGAATCCAATAATAACGCAGCATTAGTTGTTGCTAATCTTCCATACATTCAAAATATGATTAGTCTTGAACCATATGATGTGTGGATGAAGTTAAAACCAGATGTAACTCGCGAGCAATTCTATGAAAGTATAACGGATAAAGGATTACCGATATATTCCATTGATGATATGTATCCAAAATTAATTGACTTGAAAAATAGTGCACTATTATTAGGGTTAAATGGAACAATGACGCTTGGATTCCTAATATCCTTAATGATTTCCTTTATCGGATTTATTTTATATTGGATTCTCACGATTAAATCAAGAACATTACAATATGGTATTTACCGGGCAATGGGAATTCCGATGCCGAAACTTATTAGTATATTAGTTTCGGAACAAGTACTTACGTCAGGAATTGCCTGTATGTTAGGTGTGACGATAGGAAGTATTACAAGCCTACTTTACGTACCATTATTTAAACTATCCTTTAATGTTCAGGAAATGATGCCTCCGTTTGCCGTAATATCAGATGCAAGTGATGAAATGAAGATATACATGTTCGTAATAATAATGCTTGTTCTTGGTAGTTCCATACTAATTGGCTTCTTAAGAAGCATAAAAATAGATCAAGCGATTAAGCTAGGTGAGGATTAATATGATAGATTGCCAAAACTTAATGAAAATATATAAAATCGACGATGATAATGAGGTTATCGCCCTTCAAGGACTTGATTTACAAGTAGAAAAAGGGGAAATGATGGGCATTATCGGAAACTCTGGGAGCGGGAAGTCCACCTTATTGAATATGCTAGGTGGACTAGACCGTCCCACTGCAGGTAAATTGATTGTGGATGGGAAGGATTTACTGCGCCTCTCGGATAAGGATTTGGTGAAGTATAAGCTAGAAACAGTTGGATTTGTATGGCAAAACAATGCTCGTAACTTAATTCCTTACTTAACCGCTGTAGAAAATGTGGAACTTCCAATGTTAATAAAAGGCAAGCATAAACGCGAACGTGCCAAGGAATTATTGGAAATGGTAGGAATGGGTCATCGTATTAATAATAAGCTACATTCCTTATCTGGTGGGGAGCAGCAACGTGTTGCGATTGCCATTTCGCTTGCAAACAACCCAAGTCTTATTCTTGCGGATGAGCCGACTGGTAGTGTTGATACGAAAACGGCGGATATTATATTAGATGTTCTACGAAATTTAAACCGCGAATTAGGTGTTACGATCGTCATCGTTACCCACGATACGCAGCTAACAAGAAAGATGGATCGTGTTGTTGCGATTCGAGATGGGAAAACATCGAGTGAAATATTACGTCGCTCTGCCTACCTAGATATGGAGTTGGAAGAAGAACAAGGCGAAGATGATGATACACATGTGGAATTAACTGTCCTGGACAGTGCTCGAAGAATCCAAGTACCTGAGGATTATTTAGAAGCAATAGGTGTGAAGGATTCCAATAAAGTAAGGATGGAAATAGAAGACGGTAAGATTATCATCGTAAATCCAAATGAAGTAAAGAAAAAAATAGATGCGTCATAGATTGTCTGAAAGTAAGAGTGAGAGATTTCACTTCTTGCTTTCTTTTTTTATACATCACGAAAAGTCCTGTAATTTGTAGGTCTATCTCCTATATTTGCTCGGGTACTTAAAAGTTGGAATATGCGATAAAATGGAATTAGTTTACATTAATGGGTATTTATTCTTATCATAGGGTGGTACATAATACCCATTTGCTTAGTAAACTACTCATTTCATATGAAGGTAGGTGAACATTCGTATTTTCCAATATTTGAAATAGGAGGCTGTTAACTTGGGAAAAAGATTTAGCATGTTATTAACATTACTTCTAGTTGCTAACCTATTAATTCCGCCGAGCATGATAAGCTTTGCAGAAACAGAGGAAGAATCATTACCACAACTAAAGTTTGATTTTGAAGATGGAACAACACAAGGTTGGGGTGGAAGAGGTGGTGTTGAAGTATTAACACCTACAGCGGATGCTGCGTACTCGGGAGATTATGGACTTCATGTTTCAGGACGAACGAGTGGATGGCATGGACCTACTTATAATTTAACTTCCTTCATGGAGCAAGAAAAGACTTATATCGTATCAGGTTGGATTCGTTTACCTGAAGGAATCGAACAATCTGAAGTGTCGATAAAAGTAGAAAGAGTGACAGATGGAAATGCAAATTACGAAACAGTAGGATCAATTAATGTTAGCGATAGTGAATGGGTGGAGTTCACTGGAGAATATACACTTAATAACCCAGTCGAACGTATTGCGCTTTACCTTGAGGCTTATGCAAACCCAGAACTAGAGTTTTATGTAGACGATATTTTAATAGAAGAGAAGGAAGTGGAGGAAATTCCAGAGGAAGAATTTCCAGAAGGAGCTATTGTAGTGGACGGTTTTAATATTACCGATGCAGTTACAGGTCCTTCACTTAAGGATGAATTTAAGGATTATTTTAAATTTGGTGTTGGTTTAAATGGGAGTTCCCCTTCTAATGATACAGTTCAGTCAGCAGCAATGAGCGAAATCATAAAACACCAATTTAATAGTGTTACTTACACAAACTTAATGAAACCATCTTATCTTCTTAATCAACAAGAAAGTATTGCAAACTACGAGAATGGAAATGAAAACCCAGCCGTTAATTATGATAGTGTTATTGCCGGGCTCGAATTTGCAAAGGAGAATGGCATTCAAATGCGTGGCCATGTATTAGTTTGGCATGCCCAAACACCAGACTGGTTCTTCCGAGAAGGATATAAATCAGATGGAGAATTTGTGGATCGTGAAACGATGTTACATCGCTTAGAGAACTATATAAAACAGGTTCTCGAGTTTATGCAAACAGAATATCCAGGAGTCATTTATAGCTGGGATGTTGTAAATGAAGCAGTCGAAATAGTGGAAGGTCATTATGAGACAGAAACAGGTTTCCATATACGGACGAAATATGGAAATGACGAAGATAACTTATGGTACAAAACTATTGGTACAGATTATATTGAAAAATCATTTCAATATGCGAGAAAGTATGCGGATGAAGATGTTAAGTTATTCTATAATGACTACAACACTTTTCAGCCAAAGAAAACGGATAGTATATATGGGTTAGTAGCTTCACTGAAGGAAAAAGGTTTAATTGATGGGATTGGTATGCAAAGTTATATGGGTCTTTCCTATCCTGCAATCACTTCAGGTTATGATAATGTGAAAGCTGCTCTCGAAAAGTTCGGTGAACTAGGATTAGAGTTGCATCTGACAGAATTAACAATTAGCAGCGATGATAAAGATGAGGCATCGATGCAAAGGCAGGCAGACAGATATAAAGAATTATTTGAAGTATTGATGTCACTCCATGTGAAAAACGGAGGTCCTGCAAACATCACGAGTGTAACAGTATTTGGAGTAATGGACGAATATTTATTTTATACGGATGATAAACAGTATAGTCGCTTATTTGATGGGAAACTACAGCCTAAGCCAGCCTTTTATAGCATTCTATCTGTGCTTAAAATGATTAGAGAAACTTCTACTAACTTCGGTAGTCCGAACATAGACGGAAAGAAAGATGTAGTTTGGGAGACAGTACCTGCAACTCCATTTTCTGTAGCCGATATGCCTGTATCATTCAAAACCTTATGGGATGATGAGAATCTATATGTTTGGACAAAGGTTAAAGACAGCACAGTAAACAAAAATGATTTAGTAGAAATCTTTTTGCACGATGAAAACGGAATTCAGCATTACAAGATTAATAGAAAAGGAAAAAATCAGTCTCATTACAAGGTGAAAGAAGGAAAAGACGGATATGTAGCGGAAATCAAAATACCAAGTGCACAATTAGCTATTGGCCAAGAAATCCGTTTTGATATTCGTGTTACAGATGTGAATGAAAACAGAATCGTGTCTTGGAATGATAAAAAAAATAACCAAGAAGACAATCATGAGAGTTTTGGGAAATTGAATTTAAAAGACGCAATCAATACAGCCACTGCAGTATTTGGTACACCTATTTTGGACGGGGAAAAAGATAAGGTATGGGATAAAGCGGTTAGCATTCGTACTGAAAAAGTAATTGAGGGTACAAATGGAGCATGGGCAAATGTGCGTACTTTGTGGGATAAAGAACACCTATATATATATGCGGAAGTCCATGATCAAACCTTAACGAATGCTAGCGCAAACGTTTGGGAACAAGACTCTATCGAAATATTTGTAGATCAAAATAATGGCAAAACTGCTGGATATGAAAGTGATGACGGCCAGTACCGTGTCAATTTTAACAATGAACAGAGTTATGGTGGAGCAGCGTCATCAGACAACTTTACGACATTTACGAGATTAACAGATGATGGTTACGTAGTGGAAGCAGCAATCAAACTTAATTTTGCAGCGAAAAAAGGAATTGCTGTAGGTTTTGATGTACAAGTGAATGACGATCAAAATGATGATGGCTCAAGAGATAGTGTTTCTATATGGGAAGATGCAACTGGTCAATCATATCAAAACACTTCTCGTCTCGGTGTACTCGTATTAACAAATGGAAACGGATACAATCGTTAGAAAACCTTAGGGATACAATATGAACCAAGCAATATGTATAGACAGATGAGTCAAACAAAGACAATCTTCTGTGAAAACTTACTAATATTCACTTGAGATATATACAAAATGAAAGACAGTAGGTGTGTTTAAATCTTTGCTTTTAATAATAGATTAGGAGGATGTAAAATGGGCAAAAGATTTAGTATCTTATTAACCTTACTGCTAGTTGCTAACCTATTAATTCCGCCGAGCATGATGAGCTTTGCGGAAACAGAGGAAGAATCATTACCACAACTAAAGTTTGATTTTGAAGATGGAACAACACAAGGTTGGGGTGCAAGAGGTGGAAGTGTTATATTAGCTCCTACTGCTGATGCCGCGTATAGTGGTGATTACGGGCTTCACGTATCCGGAAGAGTAGATGCTTGGAATGGAACAACGATAGATGTAACTGATTTTATGGAGGTAGGTAAAACATATTCGCTATCTGCATGGGCACGATTACCTGAAGGGATGCCTAGCTCAGGCGTTTCTGTGTTAATTGAAAGGCATACGGATGGCACAGCACATTATGAACACGTAAATGGTAAAACAGCTAGTGACGATACATGGGTGTTGATTTCTGGTGAATATACGCTTAAACATCCTGTGGAACGTATCTCCGTTTATTTTGAAGCATTTGATGAACCGGAATTAGAATTTTATTTAGATGATATTGTCATTCAAGAAGTACCAGCTCCTGAGCCAATCGTGATTGAAGATGATATTCCATCTTTAAAAGATGTATTTGCAGACCATTTCAAATTAGGTGCAGCAATACTTTCAAATGAAGTAGAGGATCCAAATGGCCCGGATGCACAACTACTGAAAAAACATTATAATAGCTTAACTCCAGGAAATGAGTTGAAATGGGATGCGACAGAACCTCAAGAAGGTGTGTTTAACTTCACAGGATCCGATAAAATTGTTGAATTTGCTGAAGAAAATGGAATTGCAGTCCGTGGTCATACATTAATTTGGCATTCTCAAACACCAAACTGGGTCTTCTATGATGACGAAGGAAATCTTGCAAGTAAAGAGTTACTTTATGAACGTATGAAAAGACATATTGAAACAGTCATGGGAAGATACAAAGGTAAAATTTATGCATGGGATGTCGTCAATGAAGTAATTGAGATTGGAGATCGTCAGCCAAATGGTTTGCGTAATAGTCTTTGGTATCAAATTGCTGGTGAGGAGTTTATAGAGAAAGCATTTGAATATGCACATGCTGCTGACCCAGATGCCATTCTATATATTAATGACTATAATACACATATTCCAGATAGACGTGATGCCATGTATGATTTAGTGAAGCGTTTAAAGGATAAAGGGATTCCAGTACACGGTGTCGGACATCAAAATCATATTAGTATCACATATCCAAGTTTGAACGAGATGGATATGATGATAGAGAAATTTAGAGATTTAGGTGTTAGACAAGAAATAACAGAGCTGGATATGAGTATTTATTCGAATGATTCGCAGTCATATGAGACATTCCCATATGAACTTCAAGTAGAACAGGCACTACGATATAAGGACCTTTTTGATATATTTAAGAAGCACTCTGATCAGTTGGATGCAGTTATTTTCTGGGGGAAAGATGATTTAAATACATGGTTACGAACATTCCCAGTTACTAGAAATAACTGGCCATTACTATTTGATGAGCGCATGCAAGCGAAATTAGCTTACTGGGCATTAGTAGATCCTACAAAACTACCTGCACCAATTCAAGAACTAGATGCTAACTTCGGAACTCCAAACATAGATGGTAAAAAAGATTTAGTTTGGGAGACAGTACCTGCTAAATCCTTTCATATAGCTGACGATATCCCAGTGTCCTTTAAAACGTTATGGGATGACGAGAATCTGTATGTTTGGACAGAGGTTAGAGACAAGACGGTGAACAAAAATGATTCAGTAGAAATCTTTATACACGATGAAAATGGAATTCTGCATAACAAGATTAATAGAAAAGGAAAGAATCAGCATCACTACAAGGTAAAAGAAGGTAAAGACGGATATGTAGCGGAAATTAAAATCTCAAAAGAAGAATTAGCTATTGGGCAAGAAGTCCGTTTTGATATCCGTGTTACAGATGTGAATGAAAATCAAATTGCTTCTTGGAATGATCCAACAAATGATCAAGAAAATAAATTAGAAAACTACGGGAAGTTGAATATGAAAGCTGCAATCAATACGTCGAATGCGGTATTTGGAACTCCTGTGCTAGATGGGAAAAAAGACAAGGTATGGGATAAAGCATATAACATTCAAACTGGAAAAGAAATAGAGGGGACAAATGGGGCATGGGCGAACGTCAGGACTTTATGGGATAAGGATTACCTATATATTTATGCGGAAGTCCATGACAAAACTTTAACGACAGCTAGTCCAAACCCTTGGGAACAAGATTCTATCGAAATATTTGTAGACCAAAACAATGGTAAAACTGCTGAATATGAAAGTGATGACGGTCAGTATCGCGTAAACTTTAATAATGAACAAAGTTATGGTGGTGCTGCATCATCTGAAAACTTTACAACCTTTACGAGATTAACAGATGATGGTTATGTAGTAGAAGCGGCAATAAAACTTAATTTTACTGCAAAAAAAGGAATGGTTGTAGGGTTTGATGTTCAAGTGAATGAC
The DNA here is from genome assembly GCF_042655485.1 of Lederbergia graminis. Lineage (NCBI taxonomy): Bacteria > Bacillati > Bacillota > Bacilli > Caryophanales > Bacillaceae > Lederbergia > Lederbergia graminis. Next base: position 3,007 of record NZ_JBHSMC010000008.1, on the reverse strand, counting down.
GATCAAAATGATGATGGTTCAAGAGACAATGTTTCTATATGGGAAGATGCAACTGGTCAATCATATCAAAACACTTCTCGCATAGGTGTGTTGGAATTCACGAATAAACCTAATAATAAACGCTAAAATAGTGAGAAAATAGTAGCTAATTTAAATAGGAGAATTGTCACGAATATTGAGTGCCAATTCTCCTGTTTTTTTTGTGTTAGTAAAGATATGGTAATAGAGTAAATAAATGCACATTATCTAAATGTTAAATTTATTCTAAAAACATATAGTAACCGCTTTCAACTAGTGTATAATATAATTAATATTATTCTATTTACTAGATTACAAAGAAGGAGAAGGTATAATGTACAGACTATTGATTGTAGATGATGAAGAAATTATTACAGAGTCTTTGTATGAGGTATTTTCACAATTGAAGTCTGAGGAACTAGACATATACAAGGCCTTTTCTGCAAAAGAAGCATTAAGTTGGTTATCCAGAACAAGGATTGACATTGTTTTAACAGATATAAGGATGCCCGGAATGAGTGGATTGGAATTATCGAAGGAAATCCTAAACTATTGGCCAAGATGTAAAATTATTTTTCTAACAGGCTATAGTGAATTTGAGTATGCCTATGAAGCTTTTCAAATGAAAAATGTAAAATATCTATTAAAAACAGAGGGCTATGCAAAAGTTACGGAAACGGTATTAAGTGTGGTAGAAGAGATAAAAACAGATAATCGGATAAACAATATCATTGAAAAATCGCAAAAGCAACTTGAATTGTATGAGCAAATGGAACAAGGGGAGTATTTACGTTATTTCGTTCAAGATAGTCAGATTTTCCATGATCGAGAAACGGAATTAAGTGAAAATTTCCAACGGTTAAATATTAACTTAAATGCCAATGCACCTGTCTTCCTCGTTCTTGGGCGAGTTGTGCATCCAAGTGAAATTACATATACTGAGCAAGCAAAACTGCTTACATCAGTTCGGGTGATATGGGAACAGTTTATAAGCAATCAGCTTCACCATCTCGCAATTGTAGATCGTAAGGGAGATTGGTTATGGTTTCTTCAGCCATCTGATTATAATGATGAAAAGTTTAATGAACATTTGATACGCTATCTGGAAGGGACATTAGAGCAAATTCAAGAAGCATGCCAACAATCTCTTGGTATCGAACTATCATTTACGATTAGTGGGTCTAAAAGTAATTGGTCTAAAGTTACCTTGCAGTATGAAAGATTACGTGAATTGCAGCAAATGAAAATTGGCGATGGCCTATCTTCCATACAAATCGATTTATACTCACAAACTACTGATGTGGAAAATAAAGAGTCTACACGGTTAGCGTCAAAAGTGGAGATACTCAATGGACATCTGGAAATCGGAAGAAAAGATGAGTTTATTGATAGTTTTACAGAAATGAAAGAATATGCCTTACATCATGTATGTAGTTTTCAAAAAGTAAATGAAATCTATTATTCTTTATCATTAATGTTATTAACCTACATAAATCGTAAGGGGCTACATGGTCAGTTAAATAATTTAGAAAAACTAATGCGACTAGAAGCACATAAAACAATTGAAGACGGTTTTCATTATTTATTGGAAATTGGAAAGCGCGTCCTAGATATCAAATCAATGGATGAACGTGATAGGGCATCTACAGTCGCTGAAAAAATATGCGAATTTATTCAAGATCATTTACATGAGGATTTATCTCTAGTAAGACTTGCGGAAGTTCACCATTTTAACCCTTCCTATTTATCGAGATTTTTTAAACAAGAAAAAGGGATGAACATATCGGAGTATATTGATAACTGTCGTATTACAAAGGCAAAAGAATTACTGAGTAACGGGGACTTAAAGGTACGTGAAGTAGCTTTAAAAGTTGGTTACGAAGCAGCTCACTCCTTCACAAGGTTCTTTAAAAAATCAACAGGGATGACTCCACAAGAATATAAAGATAGTCTTATCTATAATTGAATCGTTTAGCTTAGTATGGGCATGCGAGAGTATGCTCATGCTTTTTTTGTTGTGTTGGATTCTCACGGCCACTTTTATAGGGAATGGGCTGTTAATGGTTGAGATAGAGTCTGTCATGGCGATTTAGAGGAAAAACTCTTTATGAATCGGTCATGATAGAGCCTGTCACGACGAATTGGAAGTGAAATTCACCTTAAACTGGTTGAGACAGAGCTTCTCACGACGAATTAGAGGTGAAACTCAACATGAATCAGTCATGATAGAGCCAGTCACGACGATTATGGAGCAGCCCGCGCCTTAAACAAGTTGAGACAGAGCTTCTCAAGTCAGATTTAAGATTTAGCTTATCATGAAACTGTCTTGATAGAGCTCGTCACGACGAATTGGAAGTGAAATTCACCTTAAACTGGTTGAGATAGAGCTTCTCACGACGAATTAGAGGTAAAACTCAACATGAATCAGTCATGATAGAGCCTGTCACGACGCATTTGAGGTGCACCTCTTAAAGAATCGGTCATGATAGAGTTCGTCACGACGTATTTGAAGTGAAATTCACCTTAAACTGGTTGAGACAGAGCTTCTCACGACGAATTAGAGGTGAAACTCAACATGAATCAGTCATGATAGAGTTCGTCACGACGATTATGGAGTAGCCCGTGCCTTAAACAAGTTGAGACAGAGCTTCTCAAGTCAGATTTAAGATGAAGCTTATCATGAAACTGTCTTGATAGAGCCTGTCACGAAGAATATGGAGTAGTCCGAGCCTTAAACTGGTTGAGACAGAGGTTCTCAAGTCGATTTTGAGATGAAACACATCAATAAACGGTCTTGATAGAGCCTGTCACGACGCATTTGAGGTGCACCTCTTAAAGAATCGGTCATGATAGAGTTCGTCACGACGAATATGGAGTAGCCCGTGCCTTAAACTGGTTGAGACAGAGGTTCTCAAGTCGATTTTGAGATGAAACACATCAATAAACGGTCTTGATAGAGCCTGTCACGACGCATTTGAGGTGCACCTCT
>NZ_JBHSMC010000007.1:0-15587 GCF_042655485.1 Lederbergia graminis | reverse complement strand
CGAAGAGGTCACACCCGTTCCCATCCCGAACACGGAAGTTAAGCTCTTCAGCGCCGATGGTAGTGAGGGTTCGCCCTTGTGAGAGTAGGACGTTGCCAGGCAAGCGAAAGTCATCTTCTGAGGAAGGTGGCTTTTTTTGTGTTCTTTAATTATACCGGAAGGTATAAGTGTAACGCAGTATATGCAAAGTAAGGCGAGAATCAGGAGGACCAAGAAGATCAAGGAATCAAGAGAGTGAGACTCACAATGGGCTATGCCCATGAGAATCGAGCGAGCGCCGATGACGCCGAGATTCGCCGGTCATCGTGATTCGTAGCCCGAACACGGAAGTTAAGCTCGCGCGCCGATGGTAGTGAGGGTTCGCCCTTGTGATAGTAGGACGTTGCTAGGCAAATGAAAGTCATCTTCTGAGGAAGGTGGCTTTTTTTGTGTTATATAAAGAGCAATAAGAAAATTAGTAACATAATAAAGCCCGAATTAATGGGAGAATTGAATTAAGGTATCTATTCAGAGGGAATAGTGCCCAAGAAAAAGAAAAAGAGTAGAAGAAGTCACTATTGAGGTCAAATAGTGCCCAAGAATAGGAAAAACTGTAGAAGAGGTCACTATTACAGCGGAATAGTGCCCAATAGTAAGAAAAAAAGCAAAAGAGGTCACTATTACAGCGGAATAGTGCCCAATAATAAGAAAAAAAGCAAAAGAGGTTACTATTGTGGCTGAATAAATCCCTAATGAATAGGAATATGAACATTAGGTATCTATTCAAGTGGATTAGATACCATGATTAAGAAAATGATTAATTACAGTCACTATTCAGTAAGAGAGAATTATGTTTGATTCCCGAAGAATGAAGAATCTCTTCAGGAAGGGAATCAAAGTGGTTATATGATTCCCAAAAGGAGAAAAATCCCTACAGGATGGGAATCAAAGTCGTTGTATGATTCCCAAAAGGAGAAAAATCCCTACAGGATGGGAATCAAAGTCGTTGTATGATTCCCAAAAGGAGAAAAATCCCTTCAGGAAGGGAATCAAAGTGGTGATATGATTCCCAAAAGTAGAAAGATCCCATCAGAAAGAAATCAAAGTCACTCTATGATTCCCAAAAGGTAGAATCAACCCTTCAGGAGGGAATCAAACCAACTGTATGATTCCCTAAATATGAAAAACTCCTTTAGAATGGGAATCAAACTCGCAATCTGATTACCCAAAAGAGTGAAATCTCCCCACAAGGTAATCAGACTCCTAATCAAATTCCCAAAAAAGAGAAAGTCTCCCCAAAAGGTAATCAGTTTCCACATCTGATGTCCAAATAGAGAAAGAGTTCTCCAATAAGTAACCAGATCTTAAATCTGAATACTAATAAACAAGAGCTCTATTATAAAGGAAGTAATCCCACTCTTTCATTCCTCCGTAGACAAGAGCTCCACTAATGTTGCAATCCAACCATACATCTGCCTTTTACTTCACATTAACCAACAAAACCATTGTCTATCTATAAAATCTCGATATCCTGAACAGGTACTTCCTAATAATTTAGTTCATATATTAGCATCATCCTGAAGCACCTTCATGTAAAAACTTCTTTCCAAACAAATACTCTGCGACCATTATTGGTCCTTTCCTTTCTGTAATTTCTAGAAATGATTTGATGTAGGGGTAGTCTGCGTTTGGTGTTGTTTTTATGAGATCAATCCACCATTCTGTTTCATAACGGGATATCATACTCAAGTTATATAAAATAAGGTAATGAACTAGTAGGTCTGGTAGTATCATGGTTGTTGTATTATTTTTGGGTAAATACAGTAAATGGTTATCTATATGATGTCGAAATGGTGGTCCGATATTTTTATTTTCTATTTCAAAACAGAGGCGTTGATTGTTTGTTTCTGGTAGCCAATTTATTTCGCTACTACTTTTTTCATCCAAAAGGCTTTTTAATCTGCTTGTACCTATGTGATAACAATTTTCGATTTCAGATGGGATATACCATTTTGAATGTTCCTTTATTAATGGGATAACAGGGGAACTACCACCAATAAACATAAAGGTATCGTGTAATTCCACCACTAATGAAAGAAGCTCTATCATTTTATATTTCTCACCTTCTAGATGTTTCACGTGAAACATTTGTTCTGAAAAGTGAGTACATAACCCGTTCTTTTGTACTTTGATTTCATCATAGATAAAACGGTAGTGACGTTTTTTTCTCTTTCTAGTAGAGACTCCGTGAGCAAGTACTGTAGTAGAGTTTGGATAGTTTGGATCAACTGTTAAAATACACGCTTTTATTAAATGTATTAGACCGTAAAATAATAATACTGGTTTTATCGAAATAGGGCTGTTTTTAGCTTGTTCATAAAAAGACTCCGCTTGTTCCAGATAATATATAAACGGATAACAATTCTCGTAGCTTTTCGTTTCCGCATCTTCCACCATTAATTCGTGATAACACTTTTTTAAATAATGTTGAGTTGTTTCAGAAGTTTGAAACATATTAATGCGCTTCCATTCGTTGATAACGTTAGACAAATACAAAACCTCCAAATAATTTGAAAAATTGGACTTAATTTTATATCCTTGACAGTATTTTAACCAATTGATAACCTACTAATAATATTTTGGAGCAGGAGGAAGAGAAAATGTGGGATTCGAAGTTTGCTAAAGAGGGTTTAACTTTTGATGATGTGTTATTAATTCCAGCTAAATCTGAAGTGTTACCAAAAGATGTTGATTTAAAGGTAGAGTTAACAGAGACATTACGATTAAATATACCAATTATTAGTGCTGGGATGGATACTGTTACAGAATCCCAGATGGCAATTTCGATGGCACGCCAAGGTGGATTAGGTATTATCCATAAAAATATGAGTATTGAGCAACAAGCAGAGCAAGTAGATAAAGTAAAACGCTCTGAAAGTGGTGTCATTACCGATCCATTTTTCTTAACACCAGAACATAAAGTGTATGATGCAGAGCACTTGATGGGAAAATATCGAATTTCTGGTGTACCAATTGTGAATAATGAAGAAGAACGTATTTTAGTCGGAATTATAACGAATCGTGATATGCGTTTTATTCAAGATTATTCTCTTTTAATTACAGATGTAATGACGAAGGAAAACTTAGTAACTGCTCCAGTAGGTACTTCACTAGAAGAAGCAGAAAGTATTTTACAAGAACACAGAATTGAAAAATTACCATTAATAGATGAAAAGGGTGTATTACAGGGATTAATTACGATTAAGGATATTGAAAAAGTAATTGAATTTCCTAATTCAGCAAAAGATGAACAAGGAAGATTACTAGTTGGTGCAGCAGTGGGTGTTACAAAAGATACAATGAAACGTGTACAAGCATTAGTAAATGCGCATGTAGATGTAATTGTAATTGATACAGCTCATGGTCACTCAGCTGGAGTTATCTCTATGATTAAAGAAATTCGCGATGCATACCCGAATTTAAATATAATCGCAGGTAATGTAGCAACCGCAGAAGCTACTGCAGAATTGTTTGATGCAGGTGCAGATATTGTGAAGGTTGGTATTGGACCTGGGTCTATTTGTACTACACGTGTAGTTGCAGGTGTTGGGGTTCCTCAAATTACTGCAATTTATGACTGTGCAACAGAAGCAAGAAAAAGGGGTAAAGCAATTATTGCGGATGGTGGTATTAAATACTCAGGTGATATTGTAAAAGCATTAGCTGCAGGTGGACATGCTGTTATGTTAGGTAGCTTACTTGCTGGTACATCCGAAAGTCCTGGGGAAACTGAAATTTACCAAGGTCGTCGCTTCAAAGTATACCGTGGTATGGGATCAGAAGCAGCAATGGAAAAGGGATCTAAAGATCGCTATTTCCAAGAAGATGCTAAGAAATTTGTTCCTGAAGGTATTGAAGGAAGATTACCTTATAAAGGGCCATTGGCAGATACACTTTACCAACTTACTGGTGGTTTACGTTCCGGAATGGGATATTGCGGTGCACCAAATCTTGAATACTTCCGTGATAACTCTCAATTTATTAAGATGACTGGTGCTGGTTTAAGAGAAAGCCACCCACATGATGTTCAAATTACGAAGGAAGCACCAAACTATTCTATATCTTAATATATGATGATAAGGCAGAACCCAAATACTTGAAGGTTCTGCCATTATTATTTTTTGAGACTATTCACCTATAATATAATTGTCAAAGAGATATACTATTGTCGTCTACTAAATGACATATTTCTATGTTAAAATGACAAAAGTGTACATATAATCATGGAGGGTTTACATGTGAAAAAACGATTAAATAAGAAATTTGTTTCTTTATTCTTGGCCTTATTGCTGCTCGTAAGTTTCATCCCATTCCCACAAGCTGCAAGTGCTGCAGATGGAATTGATGTGGAGGCTGAGGCAGCTATTATAGTGGATGCAAATACTGGGAAGATATTATATGGGAAAAATATCGACACACCATTAGCAATTGCATCTATGGCAAAAATGATGACAGAGTACCTTTTGTTTGAAGCTATCGAAGAAGGAAAGATTACTTGGGAACAGGAAGTTATCATAAGTAATTATATAAGTAAGGTTGCTAATACCTATGCACTTTCCAATATAGATTTAGCTGCTGGAAAGCCATATACTATTAAAGAATTATATGAGGCGCTTGCTATTTACTCTGCAAATGGGGCAACAATCGCAATTGCAGAAGCAATCGCTGGTACAGAATCTGAATTTGTAAAGATGATGAATGCGAAAGCGCAAGAGCTTGGTCTTGATAATACTGAATTTGTTAATTCAACAGGTTTAAACAATGAGACGTTAACGGACTATAACCTTGAGTTTCCTGAGGGGACAGATCCTAATGGTGTGAGTGTTATGTCCGCACGTTCTACGGCAAAGTTAGCTTACCATTTATTAAAAGATTATCCAGAGGTATTAGAGACTTCCAGTGTTCCTACTAAGGAATTACGTGGTGAAGTAATGATAAACTGGAATAAGATGTTACCTGGTGCGCTACATGAATATTCTGGTGTAGATGGATTAAAAACAGGAACAGAATCAAAAATAGACCCAGCTACAAATCAAAAAGTTTCTTTTTCTAATTTCACAGGTACAGTTAAAAAAGGTGATTCTCGTATCATTACAGTTATCATGCATGCTAAAGGCGACGATCAGAGATTTAGGGAAACAAGAAAAATGATGGATTATGCGTTCAATAGTTTTTCTCTAAAGGAAATCATTCCGAATAACTATAAAATTGAGAGTCAAAAGTCATTAGCTGTAGATAAAGGAAAAGAAGATAAGGTAGATATCCAAACGAACGAATCAATTAGTATATTCGTGAAAAATGGTGAGGAGTCTGCATATAAGCCAGTTTTCACTCTAGATAAGAGCAAGCTAAACAAAGAAGGTAATTTAACCGCACCTGTAAAACAGGGAGATGTTGTTGGTACGTTGGAAGTTGTTTACGAAGGTGACGGCGACCTTGGATATTTAGATAAAAATCTTGCACCAAAAGTTGCTGTTGTTACTACAGACGATGTTGAGAAGGCAAATTGGTTTGCCTTAACGATGCGTGCTATCGGTGGTTTCTTCTCTGATCTTTGGACGAGTATTACAGATACAGTAAAAGGTTGGTTCTAAATCTATTACTTCGCTTCATAAATAGTAGCGTATGGTGGTAATGAAATGAGAGAAAAAGGCAATTGTCAAAAGTATTATGGGATTGGATATATCTCTCATTTCAGCTACCTCATACTATTATTTTACCTCTCCTTATATTGACAAGGAGGGGTTTTTGTAGTTTACTTGTAACATATTATTCTGATAGTTTTAATAAGAGAAAGAAATAATAATATTTTTTCATAAAGGAGCGACTTGGAATGAGAACTGGAACTGATCGGGTTAAACGCGGCATGGCTGAGATGCAAAAAGGCGGCGTAATTATGGATGTTGTGAATGCTGAACAAGCAAAATTAGCAGAAGAAGCAGGAGCAGTAGCTGTAATGGCACTTGAACGTGTCCCGTCTGATATACGTGCAGCAGGTGGCGTTGCTAGAATGGCCGATCCTACTATCGTGGAAGAAGTTATGGCAGCTGTTTCTATTCCAGTCATGGCAAAGGCAAGAATTGGCCATATTGTGGAAGCACGTGTTTTAGAAGCAATGGGTGTAGATTATATAGATGAGAGTGAAGTATTAACACCAGCAGATGAAGAATTCCATTTATACAAAAGCGAATTTACAGTCCCATTTGTTTGTGGATGCCGTGATTTAGGCGAAGCTGCTCGTCGTATTGGTGAAGGTGCTTCAATGCTAAGAACTAAAGGTGAACCAGGAACAGGTAATATCGTAGAAGCTGTACGACATATGAGAAAAGTTAATGCTCAAGTTCGTAAAGTAGTAAGTATGAATGAAGATGAGCTAATGACAGAAGCGAAACTACTTGGTGCACCATTCGAGGTTCTTTTAGATATTAAGAGAAATGGTCGCCTACCAGTTGTAAACTTTGCTGCAGGTGGGGTTGCAACTCCAGCAGATGCTGCATTAATGATGCAACTTGGAGCAGACGGTGTATTCGTTGGTTCTGGTATTTTTAAATCAGAGAACCCAGCTAAATTTGCTCGCGCTATTGTAGAAGCTACTACTCACTATCAAGATTATGAATTAATTGCAGAACTTTCTAAGGGCTTAGGGTCCGCTATGAAAGGACTAGAAATTTCTACACTAGCACCAGAAAATCGCATGCAGGATCGCGGGTGGTAAGATGGTAAAGGTAGGAATACTTGGTTTACAGGGAGCTGTACGTGAACACGTAAAAGCTGTCGAAAATAGTGGTGCTGAAGCGATTGTTGTAAAAAAAATTGAACAACTAGAAGAAATAGATGGTTTAATTTTACCTGGCGGGGAAAGTACAACAATGCGGAGATTGATAGATAAATATGAATTTCTACAGCCACTGAAGGAATTTGCTGCTACAGGGAAAGCGATATTTGGAACATGTGCTGGTCTAATATTACTGGCTAAAAAAATTGAAGGCTCAGAACAAACACACTTAGGTGTAATGGATATCGTTGTTGAACGCAATTCATTTGGACGCCAACGTGAGAGTTTTGAAGCAGATATCGCAGTTGCCGGAGTAGCAGATTCAATGACAGCAGTTTTTATTAGAGCTCCTCATATTATAGAAGCTGGAGAAAATGTGGAAATCCTAGCAAAATACAATGGTCGCATTGTTGCTGCAAAGGAAGGAAACTTATTAGGATGTTCTTTCCATCCTGAGTTAACAGATGATAATCGCTTAACTGCATATTTTATTGAAATGGTTAAAAATGCAATGAATGAAAAAGTTGCAATTGAAACTACAATATAGTATAGTATGGGAAAATTTATAATGTAATGTGTTGAGAGGAAATAGTAATAGTCATTGTTGTCTTAAGAGAGCCGATGGTTGGTGGAAATCGGTGGCACAACCTATGAATCCATCCTCGAGTAAAATGCCGAACATTTTATTCTTTTTCAGTAAGCATTTTCGGTTCAAAGCCGTTATCTATTAAGTGGAAAGTGTTAAACTTTCAATTTGGGTGGCAACGCGGGTAAACTCTCGTCCCTTTTTATGGGATGGGAGTTTTTTGTTTGTAAATTATTAATTTTCAGGAGGAATCATCATGCTTGATATGAAATATCTTCGTGGTAATTTGGAAGAAGTAAAAGCTAAGTTAATGCATCGTGGCGAAAACTTAGAGGACTTTGATAAGTTTGCCGAGTTAGACCAAAAACGTCGTGATGTAATTGTGAAAGTAGAACAGTTAAAAAGTCGCCGTAATGAAGTCTCTCAACAAATTGCACAAATGAAAAGAGAAAAACAAGACGCAGATGAGTTAATTAAAGAAATGCGCACAGTTGGAGACGAAATTAAAAAATTAGATAATGAAAGTCGTGAAGTAGAAGAAAAGTTAGAGAAGCTTCTGTTATCAATACCGAATATTCCACATGAAAGTGTTCCAGTTGGTGAAACAGAGGATGATAATGTTGAAGTTCGTAAGTGGGGTACAGTTCGAGATTTCAATTTTGAACCAAAACCACATTGGGATATTGCAACAAATCTTGGAATTATCGATTTTGAACGTGCTGCAAAAGTAACTGGAAGCCGCTTTGTTTTTTATAAAGGATTAGGAGCACAGTTAGAACGTGCATTAATTAATTTCATGCTTGATCTTCATATAGAAGAACATGGTTATGAAGAAATGTTACCACCTTACCTTGTAAATCGTGCAAGTATGACTGGTACAGGGCAACTTCCGAAATTTGAAGAGGATGCATTTTTAGTTGAGAATGAAGATTACTTCCTTATTCCGACAGGTGAGGTTCCTGTAACGAATTATCATCGTGATGAAATTCTGGATGCGAATAGTTTACCACTTAATTATGTTGCATATAGTGCATGCTTCCGCTCTGAGGCTGGATCTGCAGGGCGTGATACACGTGGACTTATTCGTCAACATCAGTTTAATAAAGTAGAATTAGTGAAGTTCGTAAAGCCAGAAGATTCATATGCGGAATTAGAAAAATTAACAAGTAATGCAGAAAAAGTATTACAATTACTAAACTTGCCATACCGTGTATTGAGTATGTGTACAGCGGATTTAGGTTTTACAGCTGCAAAGAAATATGATCTTGAAGTGTGGCTACCAAGTTATGAAACATATCGAGAAATTTCTTCTTGCTCAAACTTTGAGGCATTTCAGGCTAGACGAGCAAATATTAGATATCGTCCAGAAGTAAATGCAAAACCGCAGCATGTCCATACATTAAATGGATCTGGTTTGGCAATTGGTAGAACGGTGGCAGCTATTTTAGAAAACAATCAACAAGAAGATGGATCAGTAGTTATTCCTGAGGTGCTACGACCATATATGAGAAATAAAGAAATAATAGGGAAATAAAGAAAAATCTCGGAGTGTAAATTACTCCGAGATTTTATTTTTAATTTTAGTTGACATTGGTTAAAGACCCTGATAAAATATTTTTTGTTGCCAAGGAGGAATACCCAAGTCCGGCTGAAGGGATCGGTCTTGAAAACCGACAGGCGGGTTAAACCGCGCGGGGGTTCGAATCCCTCTTCCTCCACCATTATACTGTGCATAAATATTGGAGATAAATGAACCTGCCGTTATGGCAGGTTTTTTTATGTTAATTAAATGTATTTTATTAATGTCTAGCTCCAAGCGCCATCGGCCCGAGGTCAAATAACCTAGCCAAACGAAAGGTGAAAAAACCACCTTTCTATAGGGTAGAACATTTGCTTGTCGCAGTCCCTGCACGATACGGGTCATGAAGGCGTTACGACGTACACGGGTGTACTAGTGCAGGCGAAGTGACAGGAAGTCGCAGCCTTAGCCTTCCTTCACCTGCAGGTGCCTTCAGCTTTTACTTTTTTACAACATTAAAGTTGTCGGTAATGAGTAACCAATTTTGTGGGAAGGAAAGTCCTAGCTTCCAGTAACTTACTCCCCTTAGTCCTAGTTCCTTTACTAAATCGAATTTAGCCTGTATAGACCTTGCGTCTTCAAACCAGACTTCATGTCTTTTTCCTTCACTATCTGTATAGTGAAAGAAAGGTGCTTGTGCTTCTTGGTCATATTGAATTGCAACATTATTAGATGCTGCAAGCTGGATTGCTTGTTGAGGGCTAAGCGCCTTCGCTGTTGTACCTTGAACAAATGGGAGTGTCCAATCATATCCATATAAATTTTGTCCCATCAATATTTTGTTTCCGGGCATTTCTGTTAAGGCATATTCTAGTACATCACGAACGGGCCCAATAGGTGAAACTGCCATTGCTGGACCACCGCTGTATCCCCACTCATATGTCATAATTACAACATAATCTACAATACTTCCATGTGCGGCATAATCATGTGCCTCATACCATTCTCCTTGTTGTGTTGCGCTTGTTTTTGGTGCTAAAGCAGTTGATATCATTATTCCTTCTTGATGTAATCTATCTCGTGCGGTACGGAGAAATTGATTATATGCTTCTCTATCTCCAGGTGGTAAAAACTCTAAGTCAAAATGAACATCACCATAGCCAACTCGTTTTGCCTCATTAATAATATTCGTTAAGAAGGTATTCTGTACATTTTGGTCTGTCAGTAATATATGTCCTAATTCAGCACTAAATTGTCCTTCTTCCTGGTTCGCAACTACCATTACTAATGTATTGTTATTTGCATTAGCGATTGCTTTAAAATTATTTAAAGGTGGTGCAGATAACGAACCGTCTCGATTTGCATGGTATGCGAATGGAGATAAGTAGGTTAAATAGGGAGCGGCACTTCTAGCACTATCCTCTAGTGCTTGCGATACTTCGTTTCCAAATGGTTCTACATAGGCATTGAATTCTTTATCCACCTTTTGCCTTTGTGGAATATAAAGTCTTAAGCCTATCCATAGTGGGGTGTTAACAGAAATTCCATTAATTCTGGCAAGCTCTTGATACGGGACTCCGAACCTCTGTCCAATTGACCATAGACTATCACCGGCTTGCACCCAGTAAAATGATCCATAGATGGGAATAACAAGCGCTTGCCCTATAACAAGTTGGTTAGGATTTGGTATTTCATTTGCTTCAACTATCGCATTTACAGTTACCCCATAACTGTTTGCTATCGTAAATAACGATTGATTTTGTGTCACAACATGAATTTGCAATTAAATCCCTCCTTAGTAAAAACCTTTATGCGCACTATTTTCGACAAATGAATATTTTGCTCCAAAGAAATGGCTGACACCATTTTATGAAAGGAGTAAAGGAGTTAGACGTAATTTAGCAAATTGACTAATTTCTTGTTAAAATAATATCTATTCAATAGTTAAGGGGCGTAACAATCATGCGTACAGAAGAAGATTTTATGAGACTTGCCTTAGTTGAAGCGGAAAAGGCAAGAGATATAAATGAAGTCCCAATAGGAGCCGTAATTGTATTGGATGGAGAAGTTATTGCATCAGCGCATAATCTTCGAGAAACAGAGCAAAGTGCTGTAGCTCATGCCGAAGTATTAGCGATTGAACAAGCTTGTAAAAAACTTGGTACATGGCGATTAGAAAATGCAGAACTGTATGTTACGCTTGAGCCATGTCCAATGTGTAGTGGAGCAATTATTCTATCTCGAATAAAGAAAGTAATTTATGGTGCAACAGATCCAAAGGCTGGTTGTGCAGGGACTTTAATGAATTTATTAGAAGATGAGCGGTTTAATCACCAATGTGAAGTGGTACAAGGGGTATTACAAGATGAATGCGGAAATTTATTAAGTAATTTCTTTCGAGCTATTCGTGAAAAAAAGAAGGCTTCTAAGCAAATTGAAAAGTTAAATGGATAGTTCATGAATTGATACCATACTGTACCAGTTGAAAAAAATTACAAAAGATAGTACACTTATATTGTCGTACTAGACGGGGACGTAGCGGAGCCTTGTAACCCGCAATCCGCTCTAGCGGGGTTGAACTCCTTCCCGAGGCTGATGTACTGTAAGGTCTGACCCAAGTAAGTGGTGTTGACACCCGGGTCCTGCGCAATGGGAATCCATGAACCATGTCAGGTCCGGAAGGAAGCAGCATTAAGTGGAAGCTCCCATGTGCCGTAGGGCAACCTGGGTCGAGCTAACTGCTTGGGTAACGCTTATGGTACACAGTCGGAGGAAGGTGTACGGCAAAATTACATACTTTTATAAATCAACTCATCCATTGTTTGTGGATGGGTTTTTTACTGCAATTAAACTACGGTTAATTATTAATCCCCGATGAAAACATGTTTAAGTGTGTTACTACACTTGTCACTCAAATCGTCCATCACAAGCTTTTCGTAGTATAAAAACATAAGGAAATAATGTATAATAAACTTTAGAATATGACGGAAAAGGAGGAGAGTATTATGTATCAAGCATTGTACCGGGTATGGAGGCCACAGTCATTTGCTGATGTGGTGGGACAAGAGCATGTCACAAAAACATTACAAAATGCTCTCCTCCATCAAAAAACAACACATGCATACTTATTCTCAGGACCTCGTGGGACAGGAAAGACAAGTGCCGCAAAAATTCTTGCTAAAGCAGTAAATTGTCAAAAAATGCCTGTGGAAGAACCTTGTAATGAATGTCCTGCATGCTTAGGGATAATGGATGGCTCAGTTCCGGATGTAATTGAAATTGATGCTGCATCTAATAATGGTGTAGAAGAAATCCGGGATATTCGTGATAAAGTAAAGTATGCACCTAATGTTGTTCCTTATAAGGTTTATATTATTGATGAAGTACATATGCTTTCCATTGGTGCTTTTAATGCTTTGTTAAAAACATTGGAAGAGCCACCTAAGCACGTTATTTTTATTTTAGCTACTACAGAGCCCCACAAAATCCCTTTGACCATAATTTCTAGATGCCAACGCTTTGATTTTCGAAGAATAACTGCACAAGACATTGTTGGGAGAATGGCATATATTGCTAGTGAGTCTGGTCTTCAGTATGAAGAGAGAGCTTTACAAATTATTGCAAGAGCTGCTGGAGGCGGAATGCGTGATGCCTTAAGCTTGCTTGATCAAGCTGTTTCTTTTAGTACAGATATTGTAACGGTGGACGACGCATTAACAGTAACTGGTTCTGTTTCACAGAGCTATTTAAATATTATTGGTAGGGCTATCGTAGATAAGGATGTATCCCAAGCAATATCCTCTTTTGAGCAATTAATGCGTGAAGGAAAAGATGTTACTCGATTTATTGAGGATTTAATTTTATACTTTAGAGACATCCTACTTTACAAAACTGCTCCTAATCTAGAGGAGTCCTTAGAACGTGCGCTATTAGATGAGGAATTCACAGAATTAGCGAAGATTATCCAAACAGAGCAAATTTATGAGTATATTGATACGCTGAATAAAACACAGCAGGAAATGAAGTTTACTAATAATGCCCGTATTTTTATTGAAGTAGCACTTGTAAAGCTATGCCAATCAGAATCTAATAAAGCATCTATCAATAATACTGAAGTTCAAGGTTTACTAGAAAAAATCACAGCTTTGGAACAACAAATTATTGACTTGAAAACAAATTCTCATGTATATGAAGAACAAGCGAGTCAACCAGAAAAGCGAAAAGCTCCTAGGTCTACAAAAGGGTACCAAGCGAATACCAGGATGATCCGTGAAATTTTAAAAGATGCCACTCGTGGGGATTTGAATTTAATCAAAGGTCATTGGGGAGAGCTAATAGAGGCACTTAATAGTAGGCAAATGAAATCTCAATCTGCTTTGTTAATAGATGCGGAGCCTGCTGCAGCATCGCCAAACGCTTTTATATTAAAATTTAAATATGAGATTCATTGTAAAATGGCGATGGAAAACCAAAAATTCATTGAAATAACGAATAGCATTCTGGAAGGAATTGTTGGAAGGAGACTTCAGTTTGTTGGAGTTCCGGAAGATCAGTGGAATGAAATTCGAGAAGATTTTATACGAAATCAAAATTTAGATGGCGAAAGTGGTAGTGGTGAAGAGAATCAAGAGGATCCACTTATTGCAGAAGCAATGAAATTAGTTGGGGCCGATTTAATAGAAATTAAAAATTAAATTTTTCGGAGGTAATGTTATTATGCGTGGAATGGGAAATATGCAAGGTATGATGAAGCAAATGCAAAAAATGCAAAAGAAAATGGCACAAGCTCAAGAAGAACTAGGCGAAAAGCGTATTGAGGGAACTGCTGGTGGCGGTATGGTATCCGTTATTGTATCAGGACATAAAGAAGTAATAGAAGTAAATATTAAAGAAGAAGTAGTAGATCCAGAAGATATTGAAATGCTACAAGATCTTGTCCTTGCAGCAACAAATGATGCTTTGAAAAAAGCAGATGACTTAACGAACCAAACAATGGGACAGTTCACTAAAGGTATGAACCTCCCTGGTTTCTAGGAGGTAAGGTAATATGCATTATCCTGAACCAATATCAAAATTAATTGATAGTTTTATGAAATTGCCGGGAATCGGGCCTAAAACTGCAGCCCGCCTGGCATTTTTCGTTCTTGGCATGAAAGAAGATACTGTAGTTGACTTTGCTAAAGCGTTAATAAATGCAAAAAGAGACTTAGGTTATTGTTCGGTGTGTGGACATATTACTGACCAAGACCCTTGTTATGTATGTAAGGACCAACATCGCAACCGTAGTGTCATCTGTGTTGTTCAAGAACCGAAAGATGTTATAGCAATGGAGAAGATGAAGGAATACACTGGTCTATATCATGTTTTGCATGGGTCAATTTCACCAATGGAAGGGATTGGACCTGAGGATATAAATATTCCTGACCTATTAAAGAGATTACAAGATGAAACCGTTCAGGAAGTGATCTTAGCAACAAACCCTAATATTGAGGGAGAGGCAACTGCAATGTACATTTCTCGTCTGCTTAAGCCATCAGGTATAACAGTGACGAGAATAGCCCACGGACTACCTGTTGGTGGAGACTTAGAATATGCAGATGAAGTAACACTTTCTAAAGCGTTAGAAGGAAGAAGGGAACTTTAACAATAGGGGTGTCTAGCGTGTTTCAGAAAAAGAAACTTCGTAAAGAATATGACCAGCGTTTACTAAATTTAATGGAATCTACTAAGAGAGATTGGTTGCAATTAACTCAGATGGAACAATTAAGTTATGACCGCAGTGATGATTTGCGTTGTCTTACTTTATTAGCGAAGACAAAACACTTCTACCTTTTTCAAGAGGCGAAAAAGCGGAAGATATCGATAAAATAATAGACCTAATATTCCTAAATAGTTCTTTTCGGACAAACTCTTCATAAAATAAATTAAAAGAGTGAACCGGGAGGGACTTATATTGAAACCAGCGTTAATTATTTCTATAATATCTGGGATAATAATTCTCTTACTTATTGTAGGAATCCCCGGAAAAACATTTAAGTGGATTGGTCAAGCCTTCATGAAATTAATGATTGGTGCGATGTTTCTTTTCTTTTTAAATGTGATTGGTAATCAGTTCGGGATCTCCGTACCAATAAATTTAATAACTACTACAATATCTGGTTTTCTAGGCATTCCAGGGGTAGCAGCATTAACAGTAATTCAATTATGGATAGTGTGAAATCTCATTCACCAGGAATGAGATTTCTCTTTTGAAAAAAAGTTATAAAAGTAGTTGACACTTATTTGAATTCCATGCTATTATATTAAAGTCGCTTCTGAGCGATAAAGTGATTTGTTCCTTGAAAACTGAACGAAACGAAGCGTTAAACAATAATTAAGTAAGTNGCGGCGTGCCTAATACATGCAAGTCGAGCGGACTTTTTGGGAGCTTGCTCCCGAAAAGTTAGCGGCGGACGGGTGAGTAACACGTGGGCAACCTGCCTGTAAGACTGGGATAACTTCGGGAAACCGGAGCTAATACCGGATAACTTCTTCCCTCGCATGAGGAAAGGTTAAAAGACGGCTTCGGCTGTCACTTACAGATGGGCCCGCGGCGCATTAGCTAGTTGGTGAGGTAACGGCTCACCAAGGCGACGATGCGTAGCCGACCTGAGAGGGTGATCGGCCAC
>NZ_JBHSMC010000006.1:0-1082 GCF_042655485.1 Lederbergia graminis | reverse complement strand
CCAGCGTTCGTCCTGAGCCAGGATCAAACTCTCATTGAAGTTTGTAGCTCAAAATTGCTGGTCTTACTTAATTATTGTTAACGCTTCGTTTCGTTCAGTTTTCAAAGATCAAACTTCTTCACCGCTCAATGGCGACTTTTCTATGTTAACAAAACTAAAAGGCAATGTCAACAAGTTTTTTTATTTTTTTGGTGGAGCCTAGCGGGATCGAACCGCTGACCTCCTGCGTGCAAGGCAGGCGCTCTCCCAGCTGAGCTAAGGCCCCAAAGTTAGTGGTCGGGAAGACAGGATTCGAACCTGCGACCCCTTGGTCCCAAACCAAGTGCTCTACCAAGCTGAGCTACTTCCCGTAAAAAATAATAGATTTATATGGCGCGCCCGAAAGGAGTCGAACCCATAACCTTCTGATCCGTAGTCAGACGCTCTATCCAATTGAGCTACGGGCGCATATTATAACTGGTGCCGAGGACCGGAATCGAACCGGTACGGTAGTCACCTACCGCAGGATTTTAAGTCCTGTGCGTCTGCCAGTTCCGCCACCCCGGCAACTCTCTAAGAGCGGAAGACGGGATTCGAACCCGCGACCCCCACCTTGGCAAGGTGGTGTTCTACCACTGAACTACTTCCGCGTATTAAATGCGGGTGAAGGGAGTCGAACCCCCACGCCTTACGGCACTAGATCCTAAGTCTAGCGTGTCTGCCAGTTCCACCACACCCGCAAATGGTGAGCCATGAAGGATTCGAACCTTCGACCCTCTGATTAAAAGTCAGATGCTCTACCGACTGAGCTAATGGCTCAAAAATAAATGGTGCCGGCCAGAGGACTTGAACCCCCAACCTACTGATTACAAGTCAGTTGCTCTACCAATTGAGCTAGGCCGGCATATGGTGGAGGATGACGGGATCGAACCGCCGACCCTCTGCTTGTAAGGCAGATGCTCTCCCAGCTGAGCTAATCCTCCAATAATTATATAAAAGCCTGGCAACGTCCTACTCTCACAAGGGCGAACCCTCACTACCATCGGCGCTGAAGAGCTTAACTTCCGTGTTCGGGATGGGAACGGGTGTGACCTCTTCGCTAT
>NZ_JBHSMC010000005.1:0-164365 GCF_042655485.1 Lederbergia graminis | reverse complement strand
AAAAATCTAAATTGCTGAGGTTTATTTCCTATGCCAAAAATTTATATTGTATAATAATTAAATGTTAAATTTACACTTGACTAATCGTAGGAAAGAGGCTGGGACTGAGGGATATGGATGCAAATAAAAACCGAACTATAACTTGATTTTAAAACAAGATAGTTCGGTGACCATTTTTCAATTACAAAAATTTTATAGTTACCAGCGGAGGAAATACACGAAGACTCCTGCGGGAATAAAGGCCTCGATGAGACCCCGCAGACAGAAAAGCGAAGGCGACTGATCAGCGGCGTACGAACGGGAGCCAATCCTGTACTGAGATAAAGGAAACACGGCGAGGAAAGAGCCGATGTTGACTTATCGTAGGGAAAGGATTGGATCGTTCGCTAGCCGCTAGGAGCCTAAGCTAGACAGGCGTTTAGCGCCGAGGAGGCTCATTAGCCGCCCGCGGAAAGCGAAGTGTATTTCCGAAGCGGTTTAACTACTCTAGCATCATTATGTTTTGTCTCAACCTTTTCTTTTGATATATATTTTTTAATCCTTGCCTCTATTTTTTCCTTTCTATCGCAATGATAAAGGGTGGATTGTTTTTTTGATTTATAAAATTATATTGGAGAACATTAAATTTGTCTTGTCTTAATGAAGCTGTATAACTTAACAATGCGTCCCTTTCCAAGGAACCTCCTGGATGACCATGGTATATAACGAGTACAATAATACCGCCTACAGTTATTACATCAAGAAATTGTTCAACTGCTGCAATGGTAGTTTCTGGTAGTGTCACAATCGATTTATCTCCACGTGGTAAATAGCCGAGATTAAAGATTACACCGCTAATTTTAAAATAATCTTCTTCAGGGATTATGTCTAAAGCATTCTCATGTCCTGTTTGAAAAAGAGTTACTCGATTCATTAGTCCATGTGCTGTAAGGAGGGTCTCAGTTTCCTTAATTGCATCCGCTTGAATATCAAAACCGTATACATGTCCATTTTCTCCAACTAATTCAGCAAGAAACTTAGTATCGTGTCCATTTCCAACGGTTGCATCTATTGCTACATCACCCTTCTGTACTGATTTTTGTAGGGAGGTTCGTGCAAATGTTAATATGTTTTCTAAGTTCATCTATCATCATCTCCTCTACGGTTTCAAAAAAATTCTAACATAGCAATTGTCATTTGGGAACAAACTACTATTAGGGTTCATTCCCTAATAGGAAATCTGGTCGAAGGGGAGGATTTTACATGGCAACGCGCCAATCAATTGAAGATTGTATTAATCGTTGTGAATCGGCTATTCTCTTTGCTAGAGAGCAATATAATGAAGCGATGAAGCAAGAGCATTACTATGACATTGAGTTCAGTGAAGCTCAACAAGGGTTAGAGACTGCTGTAATGGAAATCGAAAAACTACTCGATAGCTCTAACGCGCAACAACGTGAACAACTTCATCGACAACGTGTTAAGGTGCAACAGTTGCAAAATGAAATGATTCTCCAAAACCATGATCATCCCTTATACAGCACATGGCAATAAAATAATGTGCTAAAATCAGGCACTTTAGATAATCCTAAAGTGCCTGATTTACCTGAATTTATTTTTAAATTGCACCTACCACATTTACATACTAGAATTAGTTTAGTCAAACGAAATAAATTGTGGGTAGGTGTTAATATAATGCCAAAAGCTCTATGGTTACTTATTATTGGGATGCTAGTAAATGTTACTGGAGCATCTTTTTTATGGCCTTTAAATGCTATTTATATACATGATCACTTAGGTAAAGCCTTATCTGTAGCTGGCATTGTATTAATGTTAAATTCAGGTGCAAGTGTCATAGGTAATTTATGTGGAGGCTTTTTATACGATAAATTAGGTGGCTATCGTTCCATCTTACTTGGAATTATCATTTCTGTTTTATCATTAGCTGGAATGACAATATGGCATGGTTGGCCACATTATGTGATATTCCTCATTTTTCTTGGACTAGGAAGTGGGATTGTTTTTCCGTCTATGTTCGCAATGGCGGGATTTGTTTGGAAAGAAGGGGGAAGGAAAGCTTTTAATGCGATTTACGTAGCACAAAATGCTGGAGTTGCTATTGGATCTGCATTAGGAGGATTTGTAGCTTCGTTTTCCTTCGATTATATTTTCCTCGCTAATTTATTCATGTATATAGCTTTTCTATTCATTGCTTTCTTTGGTTATAAAAATATCGCACCAAAGCAACTTTCTCAAACGAACGTTTTGGAGCAACTGAAACCAATCCGCAATAAGAAAAAAATAATAGCACTTGTTATTATTTGTGTCGCTTATTTCTTAGGTTGGGTTGCGTATGTGCAATGGCAAGCAACAATTTCAACCTATACACAAGAAATAAACATTACATTAAAACAATACAGTATGCTATGGACTGTGAACGGAGCGCTAATTGTTTTTGCACAACCCTTGTTACAACGTATTCTGAAGAGATTTGAAGATAATTTGAAAGGTCAAATGTTTGTAGGCTTCAGTATTTTCATCATTTCATTTGGAGTAGTTGGATCATCTTCTAACTTTAAAGGATTCCTTGCTGCTATGATTATCTTAACAATTGGAGAGATGCTAGTTTGGCCAGTCATTCCAACGATTGCAAATAAACTAGCACCTAAAGGCAGAGAAGGTTTTTATCAAGGAATAGTAAACAGTACAGCTACTGGTGGTAGAATGGTTGGACCACTTTTTGGTGGAATTCTTGTAGATATGTACGGAATGAACATGCTATTTAGCATTATTATAGGATTATTATTCTTGTCACTTATTTTATCTGCTCTTTATGATCAACCGTTAAAAGCCACAAATAAGGAGAAAGAAACTAGTGAAGTTGTGTTATAACATGTTCTCCTAAAGTTGCTCATTTAAAGCGGGCAGTCCAATAATTAGTGTATGCTGAAATTACCTTCGTCACTTTTTGTCATATTATACTTGAAACAGAGTATAAATTTGATTACAATTGGTAATATCTGAATTGTATATAGATTGAAACGTATAACGAAGGAGTAGTAGTGATTTTAAATTGTTTAGAGAGTTGGCGGTAGGTGCAAGCCAATCAGTTTATATCATGAACTCGCCTTCTTAGTTGCATAAGTGAACAGATTTTCTAATCTTAGTAATGTATGCCGTAATCCGCGTTAAGGACGAACAAAGTGAATGCAGTTGTGCATTAATGTGGGTGGTACCG
The DNA here is from genome assembly GCF_042655485.1 of Lederbergia graminis. Taxonomy (NCBI): domain Bacteria; kingdom Bacillati; phylum Bacillota; class Bacilli; order Caryophanales; family Bacillaceae; genus Lederbergia; species Lederbergia graminis. Next base: position 161,148 of record NZ_JBHSMC010000005.1, on the reverse strand, counting down.
CGGGAGATATAACCTCTCGTCCCAAGAATTAATCGTTCTTGGGATGAGAGGTTTTCTGTATATATAGAGTCAGGAGGAAATGGAAATGAGTTTTAACCATAAGGTTATTGAGAAAAAGTGGCAAGATTTTTGGGAAGTAAATAAAACATTTAAAACGGATGCTTATGGTGATGGAGAAAAGTATTATGCATTAGATATGTTTCCATACCCATCAGGAGCTGGACTCCATGTAGGTCATCCAGAAGGATATACAGCAACGGATATATTATCGCGCATGAAAAGAATGCAAGGATATAATGTCTTACATCCAATGGGATGGGATGCATTTGGATTACCAGCAGAGCAATATGCGCTAGATACTGGTAATGATCCAGCTGAATTTACACAAAAAAATATCGAAACTTTCAAAAGACAAATTAAAGGATTAGGTTTTTCTTATGATTGGGATCGAGAAATTAACACTACTGACCCAAATTACTATAAATGGACACAATGGATTTTCTTGAAGCTATTTGAAAAAGGACTTGCATATGTCGACGAAGTGGCTGTGAACTGGTGTCCGGCATTAGGAACGGTATTAGCGAATGAAGAAGTAATTGATGGTAAGAGTGAACGTGGAGGACATCCAGTTGAACGTCGTCCGATGAAACAATGGATGCTTAAAATCACGGCTTATGCAGACCGTTTATTGGATGATTTAGAAGAGTTGGATTGGCCAGAAAGTATTAAAGATATGCAACGAAATTGGATTGGTCGCTCTGAAGGAGCAGAGGTTACTTTCGGAATCGATGGTCATGATGAAGCATTTACTGTATTTACAACTCGTCCTGATACTCTATTCGGTGCAACGTATGCTGTTTTAGCACCAGAGCATCCATTCGTTAACAAAATCACTACTTCTGAACAAAGTGAAGCAGTTCAACGTTATTTAGATAGTATTAAATCAAAGAGTGATTTAGAAAGAACAGATCTTGCAAAAGAAAAAACAGGTGTATTTACAGGTGCTTATGCTGTTAATCCTGTTAACGGCAAGAAAATCCCTATTTGGATTGCAGATTATGTACTAATGTCCTATGGTACGGGAGCAATAATGGCTGTACCAGCACATGACGAGCGTGACTATGAATTTGCAAAGACATTCGGTTTAGATATTGTCGAAGTAGTAGCGGGAGGTAATATTGAAGAATCCGCTTATACTGGTGATGGTAAGCATGTGAATTCTGACTTCCTAGATGGCCTAAACAAGGAAGAGGCTATTACAAAAATGATAGAGTGGCTTGAGAAAGAAGGAGTAGGTACGAAGAAAGTAACGTATCGCCTTCGTGACTGGCTATTTAGTCGTCAACGTTATTGGGGAGAGCCTATTCCAGTTATTCATTGGGAAGACGGCACAATGACTGGTGTTCCAGAAGAGGAACTTCCACTTTTACTTCCAGTAACAGATGAAATTAAACCTTCAGGTACAGGTGAATCTCCTTTAGCTAATATTCAAGAATGGCTTCATGTGGTTGACCCTGTTACAGGTAAAAAGGGACGCCGTGAAACAAATACAATGCCACAGTGGGCAGGAAGCTGCTGGTATTACTTACGATATATTGATCCTCACAACAATGACGCACTAGCTTCTGATGAACTATTGAAAAAATGGCTACCTGTAGATATTTATATTGGGGGAGCGGAGCATGCTGTTCTTCACTTATTATATGCTCGTTTCTGGCATAAGTTTTTATATGATATTGGGGTAGTGCCAACGAAAGAGCCATTCCAAAAGCTATTCAACCAAGGAATGATTCTTGGTGAAGGTAATGAGAAGATGAGTAAATCGAAAGGAAATGTAGTAAATCCGGACGATATTATGGAAAGTCATGGTGCCGATACACTTCGTCTATATGAAATGTTTATGGGACCACTAGATGCATCTATTGCATGGTCAACTAATGGTTTAGATGGTTCACGTCGTTTCCTTGACCGTGTTTGGAGATTATTTGTAAATGAAGAAGATGGAACACTTTCAAGTAAAATCACTCAAGATGGTGGAAAGGAAATAGAAAAAGTCTATCATCAAACAGTGAAAAAAGTGACGCTTGATTATGAAAATCTTCATTTTAATACTGCGATTTCTCAATTGATGGTATTTATCAACGAGGGATACAAAGTAGATAAAATACGTCAAGAATACGTAGAAGGTTTTGTGAAACTACTTGCTCCTATTTGTCCACATATTGCCGAAGAGCTGTGGGAGAAGCTAGGTCATACAGAATCAATTACTTATGCAAAGTGGCCAGAATATGATGAAGCAAAATTAATAGACAATGAAGTTGAAATCGTTGTTCAATTAAACGGAAAAGTTCGTTCAAAATTAATGGTTGCCCGTGATGTATCACGTGAACAACTGGAGGAACTTGCAATGAATGACGAGAAGATTAAAGAAATGGTTGCAGGTAAAACGATACGAAAAGTTATCGCTGTTCCAGGGAAACTTGTTAATATCGTTGCTAACTAAAATCAGGAGGATTATATATGCCAGAGTTTAAGTCAATAACTCCTAAAGAAGTAGAAAACCGTCTAGATGCTGGAGAGACTTTACACATCATTGATGTTCGTGAAGATGAGGAAGTTGCAGAGGGAATGATTCCTGGTGCAGTTCATATAAGAATGGGAGCAATTCCAGAACATATGGATCAATTAGATGAAACAGTTGAATATATTATTGTTTGCCGTTCCGGTGGTCGCAGTGGTCGAGTATGTGAATATTTACATGCACAAGGCTTTGATGTAACGAATATGGATGGTGGCATGTTGAAATGGACAGGAGAAATTGAAGTATAATGAACGTTGCAGCTATTCTCATGAGATTTATGAGAATAGCTGTTTTTTTTTATAAATATTTTCTGAATAGTATAAAAGAGTCTGATGGTGGTGATAATTGCTAATAAAACATATAGGGGTGATAAAGGTGGTTCAAGTAAAAGTATTTGATTGTGAACATGAAAAAGACTTGGAAGAAGAGATGAATGCATTTTTATCAGGGTTGAATAAAAAGGATATAATAGATGTGAAATATCATATTGCTGCAATTGGAGATCCTGAAGATGAACAAGTTTATTGCTTTAGTGCAATGGTGCTGTATATAAAAGCCGCATAATAAAAGGGTAGTTCAATCCATCTCGTAACAGATGATGGAACTACCTTTTTTTTAATGCCTAATAGGGAATGTGTTCCTAATCGGCAATTAGACTTGAATGGGTTAATAGAGTGGTTCTATAAGACATTTCCCGATGAGTTGGTGTATAAAATGTCTAATAGAAAGGTTCTAATAGACACTTCCCCATGAGTTAGTGTTCAAAATGTCTAATAGGAGGGCTCTAGCCCTAATAAACATTTATACATAAACTGTATATAAAATGTTTAATAGAGCAATTCTAATCCCTATTTTCTTCGCAACTCGATGGAGATGATAACCTCTAATATTTTAGAGCGGCATTCATACCAGCTAGTTTCCCAGTTACAAGAGCGGAGGTGATATTATAACCCCCAGTGTAGCCATATATATCCAATACTTCTCCACAAAAATATAGTCCTGGCATCAATTTAGATGCCATCGTTTTTGGTTCTATTTCTTTTATTGATACCCCTCCACCAGTTACAAAGGCTTTTTCCAGTGGTAATGTACCGTTAACCGTAAAGCGGAAATGTTTACACTCATTCACGAATGCACGTATTTTTTCTTTCGAGACGGTTGCAAATATAGCATTAGGGTCAATATTTACTTTTTCTAAAAGGAATAGTAGATAGCGTTCAGGAAGTAGTCCTTTTAATGCATTTTTGATTGCCTTTTTCGCCTCTTCACCACTTAATTGTTGAATTTCATCAAAAAGCACGCCTTCTTTTTTGTCTGGTAAAGCATCAATCTCCATAACTACCTCATTCAGCTTCCACTTTTTTAAGGCTTTTACAACAAATTGACTGCAACGAAGTACTGCTGGGCCAGAAATACCAAAATGGGTAAAAATCATGTCCATTTGATGGGTAATAATTGCTTTCCCTTTCGGATTCAATACACTTACTGCAACATCACGTAAAGATAAGCCTTGTAAAACTTTTTCCTTAATGAAGGCTTCTGAAGACGTAACAGGAACTTCAGTTGGAAAAAGCTCTGATATTGTATGACCAGCAGCTTCAGCCCATGGAAACCCATCTCCTGTTGAACCTGTTTGTGGAACAGATTTTCCTCCTGTTGCTACTACAACTGCCTCGCTTTGAATTGTTTCCCCAGATTCTAGATAGACACCAACAGTTTTATTATCTTCGTAGAGAACTTCTTTTACAGCACTATTAGTTCTTATCGCCACTCCTAGTGTTTCCATTCGTAAAAGCAAAGCGTCGACAACAGATTGAGCTTTATTATTTACAGGAAACATTCTCCCGTGATCTTCTTCTTTTAATGCAATGCCGAGATTTTCAAAGAATTGAATGATATCTTCATTGTTAAATACGGAAAACGCCCCATATAAAAATCGGCCATTACCAGGTATATGACGAATGATTTCTTCTATTGGTAAACGATTTGTTACATTACAGCGTCCACCACCAGAGATGGCTAACTTACGTCCAAGTTTATTACCTTTATCAATAAGCAATACTTTTGCATTTTCTTCAGCTGCTGCAATAGACGCCATAAGACCAGAAGGCCCACCGCCAATTACGATTACATCATACATATTCATTTCAACACCTTGCGATTTAGTAATCTTATTTTAGAATGATAAGGGTTGAAAAGCAACAAAGCGATAGACTTTCATTTGTCAAATAGCGTCGATAGCTGTAAACTTGCTATAGAGTTTCATTTTGATATAAAGTTTTTTACAATATACATGATAGATGGTGTTCATTTTATCATCACTAAAAATGAGCATATAAGTGTAAATAAAAATATGGAGAGTTAAGAATGTATGTCATCTAAATTAATTCGGGGAACATTTATATTAACATTAGGTACGATATTATCTAAAGTTCTTGGTCTTTTCTATGTGATTCCGTTTTATGCCATTATTGGTGGATCGAGTCATATGGCATTATATAATTTTGGTTATGTTCCGTATACCATATTCATAAGTATTGCAACTGCTGGTGTCCCTTTAGCAGTTTCCAAATATATAGCTAAATATAATGCATTGGGCGAATATGCAGTTGGTCGTAAGTTATTTAAATCAGGTATGGTCGTCATGTTTGCAACGGGAATATTATCATTTGCATTAATGTATGGCCTTGCACCATTGTTCGCTAAAATATCGTTAAATGGAGTAGATGATTATTCTATTGATGAGGTAGCTACGGTTATTCGTGCTGTCAGTTTTGCATTAATCATTATTCCTATCATGAGTTTAATACGAGGATTTTTCCAAGGTCATCAATCAATGGGGCCATCAGCAGTATCAACAGTAGTAGAACAAATTGCTCGGATAGTTTTTTTATTAGCTGGAGCTTTTATTGTTCTGTATGTTCTAAATGGAACAATCGTTACGGCAATGAGTGTTGCCACATTTGCTGCATTTATTGGGGGGATAGCCAGTCTAATTGTATTGTTATGGTATTGGAAAAAGCGGAAACCAGGCTTGGATGAACTGCTACAGCATAATAAAGGTACATTAGATGTATCTCTGCCAAGTATGTATAAAGAAATTATTATGTATGCTTTTCCGTTCATTCTAGTTGGTATAGCAAATCCCTTATATCAATTTATTGATCAGACAACTTTTACAAAAGCCATGGCATTGGTAGGGAATTCTGCAAGAGCTCTAGACGAATTAGGAATCCTAAATGTTACAACCCACAAACTAGTCATCATTCCGGTATCGTTAGCTACTGCATTTGCTTTAACTATTGTGCCACTTGTTACGGAATCATTCGTTAATGGCGAAAGACGTGTCATGTTTCGCCAACTAGATCAAACACTACAAATATTATTATTTATTACATTACCTGCTGCACTGGGACTTGCTATCTTAGCAGATCCATTTTACACGGTGTTTTATGAGCACGATATAAGAGGAGCGGAAATTCTAAAAACGTATGCTCCTGTCGCGATATTGTTTGCTTTATTTTCTGTAACGGCAGCTATTTTACAAGGAATTAATGAACAGCGGTACACAATTTTAAGTTTGCTTTGTGGTATTCTCACGAAATTGGCATTAAATATTCCATTTATTAAAGCTTTTGGTACAGAAGGTGCAGTTTATGCAACTGCTTTAGGGTATGGAATTTCCATTGTCATTAATCTATTCGTCATAAAAATGTTTGCCCAGTATCCATTTAAAATTGTTTTTAGAAGAAGTTTATTAATTGTCATCTTTAATTTGATGATGATTATTCCTGTTTACTTTGTATATAAAGGTCTAGATTCGGTTATGAATATCGAATCTAAGTTTCAATCTTTACTTATCATCGCGATCTGTGCTGCTATAGGGGGATTAATATACGGATATTTGAGTTTGAAATCTGGTTTAGCCGATCGATTATTTGGTGAACGCCTTGGTAAATTGAAACGAAAACTAAGATTGGGATAATGGAAAGAGACTAGTTTAACCTAGTAACTAGTCTCTTTCATCATTACATATTAATAATATCCGTTTTCTTGTGGGCGTCCTGGATAACCTGGGAAACCAGGAAAACCAGGATTTCCAGGTTGACCTTGTCTTTCTAATCTTTGTACTCGTCTTTCAAGACGTTCTTGTTCGCGTTCTAATCGTTCCACTTGTCGTTCTAAACGGGTAACTCTGCGCTCTAATTCAGAACTTCCACCACCAGGAAATCCTGGGAAGCCAGGGAAAAATTGCTGCTGAGGTTGCCCGCCTCCTTGAGGGAGCATTTGTTGACGATAATCCATTATTGATATTCACTCCATTCTTTTAATGCCTGCACATTAGCCTATGATGGAGTTAATAAAAGGTATGGGCAGTAGCCCAAAAATTGAAAAAGAGGTGTTGCCTGGTGCGTATCGACAAGCTCCTGTCAAATACTGGTTACGGTAGTAGAAAAGAAGTTAAGCAATTACTGAAATCTGGAAGTGTTCTAGTGAATGGTACGGTTGTAAAAGATGCAAAAACTCATGTGGACCCAAATCATGATCTTGTAGTTGTACATAATGAGGAGGTCTATTATCGCGAATTTATTTATATTATGATGAACAAGCCTCAAGGAGTAATATCTGCAACCGAAGATTTACGAGAAAAAACTGTAATTGATTTACTTGATATTAATGATGCACAATTCAACCCTTTTCCGGTTGGCAGGCTAGATAAAGACACGGAAGGTTTATTATTAATCACTAATGACGGACAGCTTGCCCATACATTGTTGTCGCCAAAAAAGAATGTACCTAAAACATACTTTGCTGTCATAAACTCTGAGGTTACAGAGGAGGATGTACGGTTATTTGAAGCAGGTGTAACCCTAGATGATGGATATGAGACGAAACCAGGTTATTTAAAAATATTAAAGTCTGGATTAACTTCCGATATTGAATTGACAATAACGGAAGGGAAGTTCCATCAAGTAAAAAGGATGTTTGAAGCAATTGGGAAGAGAGTTATTTATTTGAAGCGGATCTCAATGGGGCCATTACAACTTGATGAAAGTCTTGATTTAGGAGAATATAGAGAGTTAACGAAAGAAGAGTTAGAACAATTGAAAGATAAAGCTTAAACCATGCCGACAATATATGTCGGTTTCTTTTTTGGATAGGTGTATCTACATCGGACAAACTAACAGCAGTAGTAAAAATCCAATAAAGAAAGGCTGGTATATATGGCAAAGCGGAAAGCAGAAAGAAATGCTGTGGAAAAGCACAGTAAAACACCGAAAAAGAATATTGGTGAATCTGATTATTCAGCAGAGTTTGCTGCTGGTGAAAGCCCAATGAAAGGTGCAAACCGTAACTCGAAACAAGGGAGAAAAGGAAAAAACTAAAAGCGATAAACTTCGGCGAGATTACGTATCCGTCGAAGTTTTTCACTTTTAGTAGCGTGCTTTTTTGTATACGATTAGTTCAAACGGTGAAATAATTGTAAACTCACCTTTTGTAATTGCTTTTTGCTTATCATGAGAATTACTAGCAGAAACCTCCCAAGTTCCCGCAGAGGGTAATTGTATTTTATAAGATTCATTTGTTGGATTTGCATATACAGCAATATCCTCACAATCTCCAATCAAAGCATAACCAAACACTGGCTGTGGTGTTTGCAGTGGGTAGTATCTTTTTCTTATATCTTGTTTATTTGTAAGTCGGAAAACAGGATGTTTTTTTCTAATCGAAATTAACTTTTTAATAAATTCAATATTCTCTTTCTCTAGTTCTCTTTTACGCCAGTCTAATTTATTTATTTCATCATTAGATATATAACTATTCTCTACACCATTCTTCGTCCTATACCATTCTTGACCAGCGTGAATGAATGGAACTCCCTGACTTAATAGCACTAAGCCAGTTGCTAATTGATGCATTTTTTTCCTTACTATTTCACGCTCTTGACTGTTCGTAATTAGCAATCTATCCCACAAAGTATGGTTATCATGACATTCTACATAGTTAATCGTTTGATTTACCTCAGTAACAAATGGTTCTCCGTATTCTTCTAATACGGACCCTGATACGAGGAAGTTAAGTCTTTCTATATAGCGACCTTTTCCATTAATATATCCTACATCTGAGACCTCAAATAGATTTCCCTTTAAAGTATCGCGAAAATAATCATTAAAAAAACGGATACCATTTAATTTAACAGAGTTTGCAGATGTTGCCTTTTTATCAGATGGTAGTGCTGTCGGTAAGTCCCACCCTTCTCCTAGTAACATAATCGGTGGAGATTCACGTTCACAACGCTGTTGAATGTCATTTATTGTTTCAATATCCATTGCTCCCATTAAATCAAAACGAAATCCATCAACATGGTATTCTGTTAGCCAAAAATCAATCGTATCTAATATAAATTTACGAACCATCTTTCTTTCCGTTGCTAAGTCATTCCCGACGCCTGTTCCATTACTTAATGAACCATCAGAGTGATAACGGAAATAATAACCAGGTACTATTTTGTCAAAAGGAGAGTCTTCCATTATAAATACATGGTTATATACAACATCAAGTATCACGGACAAATCTGCCTCATGAAAGCTATTAATCATTTTCTTGCATTCCATAATTCTTGAGAAAGGATCATTTGGTGAAACAGAATAACTTCCTTCTGGTACTTGAAAAAATAGTGGATCGTAGCCCCAATTATAGGTTTCAAGAGGTTGTAATTCGTTTATACGAGCAAAATCATTTATTGGTAGTAGTTGAACATGAGTACAACCTAGTTCCTTAATATAGGTTATTCCTGTTGATGCACCATTGGTTGTTTTCGTCTGAAATTCTGTTAATCCTAGAAACTTCCCGCGGTTTATGACACCGCTTTCCTTTTGGATGGTAGCATCACGAACATGTAATTCATATATAATCGAGTCTTGTAAGTTCTTTACATAAGGTCTGTCAGAGTTCTTTACAAGATTGTTTAGCCTCGAAAAATCAACCACAACTCCTTTTTCGCTGTTCGGAAGTAAGGCTTTGGCATATGGGTCATTCACTCTTACTAGAGTTCCATTTATATTTAATTCATACTCATATGAATATCCATGATAATCACCAGAAATAGTTGTACTCCATACACCACGATTTTGTCGACTTAATATTTCTTTTTTATTATTTAAATATAATGTAACAGATATTGCGGTAGGGGCCCAAAGTGAAAATGTAGTAGCATGCAAACTACAAGTAGCACCAAGTATCACATCATCTGTAGCATATTGTTCATCAAACCAAGGGTTTCTCACAATATCTCTTGGGTAAATAGGGATACTTTCTTGTGCCCATAAAAGGCGAAGGTTCTCACCTAACGGAATATCCTCAAAAAAACGGATTTTCACCGTATGTTTATCTACCCACTGCTCAATCTTAGTGTGAATAAATTTTTCTTCCGTCAACCAATAGATGATAGGCTGTTCTTGTGATTGGAGCACATTGACATTATCATCCAAGTTAACAGTTAACATGCGGATATCATCTATCCAAGCGATGGAACTCTCCACAAAAGCAACCCCTTTTTTACATTAATCGAATTCACTTTATCATATGTTAATTCTTAGATTTGGCAATAATTATGCTCTATTTATCAGCATATCTTTAGAAATTTATTCCATTATATTCAAATAATTCTTTCGACAAAATGCAAATAAAGTCTGTAAACTTCACAAAAAGTTGTCGAAAGAATTTTGGATAAATTCACGCAATTATAATTTATAATAGGATTTAATATAGATTTACGGTTCAACTTAGAAAGGAGTCAGCTATTTGCATTACAACATTTCAGAACAGGAGATATACCTTTTTCATCAAGGAACTAATTTTCATAGCTATAAGATGTTTGGTTGTCATCATGTAAACCTAAACAATATTTCTGGTTATAGGTTTGCAGTTTGGGCACCAAACGCACAACAGATACATGTTGTTGGTGATTTTAATGAGTGGCAGGGTAAGGATTACTCATTAAAAAAAGTTAATGATAAAGGAATATGGGTTGGTTTTTTTCCAGATATACCAGAAGGAGTTCCATACAAGTATGAAATAACTACTGCTAATGGTGATGTACTATTAAAAGCTGATCCTTATGCTTTGCAATCGGAGCTTCGTCCTAATACAGCCTCTTTAACACCAACATCTTCCAAATATGAATGGCATGATCAAGAATGGAAAAGGAGAAAGAAGAGCTTTAATGCCTTTTCATCTCCAATATCCATTTATGAAGTCCACCTTGGTTCTTGGAAGAAGAAAGATAATGGTGACTTCTATACGTACCGAGAGCTTGCGGAGGAATTAATTCCATACGTGAAGATGCTCGGTTACACCCATATTGAATTACTGCCATTAGCAGAACATCCTTTAGATATCTCTTGGGGATATCAAGTAACTGGTTACTATGCGGTTACTTCTCGTTTTGGAAACCGAAATGATTTTAAATATTTTGTGGATCAATGCCATAAAAATAATATTGGAGTCATTATGGATTGGGTGCCAGGCCACTTTTGTAAGGATGATTTTGGGCTGCGTACTTTTGATGGGACACCATTATATGAATACTCTGACCCGAGAAAAGCTGAAAAAAAAGCTTGGGGAACATTAACTTTTGACTTTGGGAGTCCCGAGGTACAAAGTTTTTTAATTTCAAACGCTCTTTTTTGGCTAAAGGAGTATCATATCGATGGATTAAGAATAGATGCTGTAGCCAGCATGCTTTATCTTAATTTTGATAAGGAGGCTCATGAAGAAAGGATTTATAATTCATTTGGTGGTGAGGAACATTTAGAGGCATACGCATTCATAAGAAAGTTGAATGAAGTAATTTTTGCCTATGAGCCAAAAGCGTTAATGATGGCTGAAGACAGCTCTGATCTTCCACTCGTAACATCTCCAATATATGCAGGTGGGCTCGGCTTTAATTATAAATGGAATATGGGCTGGATGAATGACATGTTGAAATATATGGAGAAGGATCCTGTCCATCGTAAGTGGCATCATAATTTGATTACATTCTCTTTCATGTATACAAATACAGAAAACTTTCTATTACCACTTTCGCATGATGAGGTTGTACACGGAAAAAGATCATTGCTTGATAAGATGCCGGGGGATCAATGGAAACAGTTTGCTAATCTGAGATTATTAATTGGCTATATGTTTGCACATCCAGGAAAAAAATTGCTATTTATGGGAGCCGAAATTGCTCAATATGCTGAATGGAAAGATAAGGAGCAGTTAGATTGGCATTTGTTAGATTATCCTCTTCATAAAGCTTTTTTTACATATATGAAGGAAATAAATCATTTTTACTTGAGAAATAAAGCCTTGTACGAATTAGATCACAAGGAAGATGGTTTTGAATGGATTGATCCCCATAATATTGATCAAAGTATTATTGCTTTCAGAAGACGAGGTGTAGATCCAGATGATGATTTAATTATTGTCTGTAATTTCACACCAAATGTTTATGAAAACTATAAGGTTGGAGTACCAGCTCCAGGAGATTATATAGAAATATTTAATACAGATGCTGTGCTATTTGGGGGTTCAGGCCAAATAAATAATGGGAATTATCGTTGTTATTCAGAAGAATGGCATGGGTTAGATCAACATATAAAAATTAAAATTCCCCCATTAGCGATGGCTATCTTTAGACAGAAAAATAAAACAACAAATCTAGTGGAGGAGGACATGGGATGAAAGAATGTATAGGCTTGTTATTAGCGGGGGGAGAAGGTAAAAGGTTAGGGGAATTAACGAGAACCACTGCAAAGCCTGCTGTCCATTTTGGTGGAAAATACCGCATAATTGACTTCACACTAAGCAATTGTGCAAATTCTGGTATTGATACTTTAGGGGTAATGACCCAATATTCTCCTCTAGAATTAAATAGACATATTGGAAATGGTCAACATTGGGACTTAGATAGAAAAGATGGTGGTGTTACCATACTTTCACCATACAAAGGTTGTAATGGTGGTAATTGGTATTCTGGAACTGCAGATGCAATATATCAAAATATCAATTTTATTGAACAATATAATCCGGAGTATGTGCTTGTGATTTCAGGAGATCACATCTATCAAATGGATTATAGCAAATTACTAGATCAACATAAAAAAACTGGTGCAGATGTAACAATTTCAGTCGTACCAGTAGCTTGGGAAGAAGCATCTAGATTTGGAATTCTAAATACTACAGAAGATATGCAAATCTATGCTTTCGATGAAAAGCCGAAAATACCTAAAAGTAATCTTGCCTCCATGGGAGTATATATCTTCACATGGTCCGTGTTAAAAGCTTTCTTGTTAGAAGATGCGAAGAACATGCTCTCTAGTCACGACTTTGGAAATGATATTATACCAGCTATGTTAGAAAGTAATTTACGGTTATTTGCATATAGATTCGAAGGTTACTGGAAAGATGTTGGAACTATACAAAGTTATTGGGATGCGAATATGGATCTATTAGAAGAAGAATGGATACACTCCTTGCTAAATTCAAGAATCTATTCTAAACAATATAATCTACCACCCCAATATTTAGGGGAAATGGCGGTTGTCAGAAATTCAATTGTCGTATCAGGAAGTAAAATTTGTGGTACTGTGACAGGATCCATTCTTTTTAGAAATGTGTTAATAGATAGAGAGAGTGTAGTGAAACAATCAATCCTCCATCCAAACGTAAAAGTAGGGAAAAATTGTCTGCTAGAACGTGTAATTGTAATGGAAAATACAGAGATACCAGATGGCACTCGAATACAAGTGGATATTCATGAAGATCCGTTAGTGCTAAATCAGGAGAAAATCAACGAAATAATCACAGTTTATCAATAGAAAATATCGTAGGAAGGAGATACGAAGCATGAAGAATATATTATTTGTTGCCTCTGAGTGTACACCATTTATAAAAACGGGGGGATTGGCTGATGTAGTTGGATCTCTACCTCAAGCATTAAAACAAAATGAGAAAATGGAAGTGCGTGTAATTTTACCTTTATATAATGAAATTTCTATTGAACATCGAAATGCAATGGAATACCATTCATCCTTCCATGTTCAAGTGGGATGGAGAAATCAAGAAGTTACAATTTATTCGATGGAATACAATCAAATAATCTATTATTTTGTTTCAAATGAATATTACTTTGATCGTAAAGGAATATATGGTTATTATGACGACGGCGAAAGATTTGTCTTTTTCAGTCAAGCGGTCATTGAAGCATTAAAGCATTTGGATTTTATACCAGATGTTCTTCATGCTCATGACTGGCAAGCTGCTTTAACAGTAGCACTCGCAAAAATAAGTGAACCTATTCACGATATGAAAACGGTATTCACCATTCATAATCTAAAATATCAAGGTGTAATGCCACTAGGTGCATATCACGACTTCTTTGATTTACCAACAGAACATATTGCTGGTCTTGAATGGAATGGCATGCTTAATTGTCTTAAAGCAGGGTTATTCCATGCAGATAAAATAACGACGGTTAGTGAGAGTTATGCAGAGGAAATAAAGATTCCTTATTATGGCGAAGGACTTCATCCTGTTCTTTTAGACAGAGGAGAAGATGTAATTGGTATATTAAATGGAATTGATACAAAGGAATATAATCCTCTTACAGATCCTAACATTCATGTGAATTATCGTTCATCAAAGGTTAGGAAGAAAGAAAATAAAATGTTCCTTCAAGAGAAATTTGATTTACCAGTAAATAGTGATATACCACTATATATTATGGTAACACGGTTAGTTGAGCAGAAAGGATTGCATCTTGTACAACATATACTCGATGAATTTATGCAAGAGGACATTCAATTAATAGTTCTAGGTACTGGTGATGAGGAATTTGAAACTTTCTTCTCAGAAGCGGCAAATCGATATCCTCAAAAATTAGTTACGTTGTTAACCTTTAATGAAAAAGTGGCACGCCAAATGTATGCAGGTGGAGATTTCTTTATTATGCCATCGAAATTTGAGCCTTGTGGTTTAGCGCAACTTATTGCCTTACAATATAAAACAGCCCCAATTGTTAGGGAAACGGGTGGTTTAAAAGATACGGTTCAACCTTTTAATGAAATAACAAATGAAGGTAACGGCTTTAGCTTTTTAAATTATAATGCTCATGAATTATTAACTGTTTTACGTTATTCACTAAAAGTGTACTCGAATCAGGAGCAATGGTCACAATTATTAAAAAACATTAATAAATGTCAATACAGTTGGAAGGAATCTGCACATAAATATGCAAACTTGTATGAGCAATTAATACCAATTTTTGTATAGGAGTTGTGAAATATTGCCTCAACTAACTAGAGATTTATGGAAAGAAAAAATAATCTCAAAGCTAAAATCAGATAAAGGGAAAGAATTAGAGGATGCTTCCAATAAAGATATATATGATATTATTTCCTCCATGGTAAATGAGGAAATAATGCCGCAATGGGTAGCTACGCAAAAAAAGTATAAAGAAGAGAACTGTAAGCAAGTATATTATGTATCAATGGAGTTCCTGATTGGAAGCTTACTTGAGAGCAATTTATTGAATTGTGGAATGTTACAAATTTCTAATGAAGTGCTAGAAAGCATTGGTAAAAACCCGCAAGAAGTCTATTCTCAAGAACATGATGCTGGACTTGGTAATGGGGGATTAGGGCGACTAGCTGCTTGTTTTATGGATTCATTAGCATCATTAAGTTATCCTGGTCATGGGTTTGGTATTCGATATAGATATGGATTATTTGAACAACGGATTATACACGGTAATCAAATAGAGTTACCTGATTATTGGTTAAAGGATAATTACGCTTGGGAAACAAGAAAAGAGGAAGAGGCTATTTGTATTCATTTTCGAGGCGATGTTCATATGTTTCGAAAGAATGATGGCAACCTTGAATTTAAATATGAAAACACGGATAAAGTGTTAGCAGTTCCTTATGACGTACCTATCGTAGGTTTTCAAAACCAAGTGGTAAATACATTGCGCTTGTGGAGTGCTGAGCCATATTACGAGGATAAAGATAATGTATATAGAGAGGGGTCAAAATACTATCATGACCTTGATCATAAACATTCCATTGAACAAATTTCAGGTTTCTTATACCCGGATGATTCTAATCATGAAGGGAAAGAATTACGGCTAAAACAACAATATTTCTTGGTTTCCTCCAGTATCCAGAATATAATTCATCATTTTAAAAAGAATTATAAGCTACCATTAAAAAGATTACCTGAAAAGGTCGTCATACAGATAAATGACACACATCCAAGTTTAATTATTCCTGAATTAATGAGGATTTTGATGGATGAAGAAAATTTTAGTTGGAATAATGCATGGGAAATTACAACTAATGTGATAGCCTATACGAATCATACAATTATGAGTGAAGCACTTGAAACTTGGCCAACTTCGATGATGCAGGAACTTTTACCCCGTATATATATGATTATCAATGAAATTAATGAACGATTTTGTAAAGGTATCTGGTTTGACCATGAGGAATTAAGAAATCAAATACCTAATATGGCAATTATTGCGGATAACTATGTTCATATGGCACGTCTTGCAATTGTAGGTAGCTTCAGTATTAATGGAGTAGCACGCATTCATACGGAGATACTAAAGAAACAGGAAATGAAGATATTTTATCAACTTTATCCTGAGCGCTTTAATAATAAAACAAATGGAATTAATCACCGACGCTGGTTACTTCAAGTGAATCCTAAGTTAGCTGGACTCATTACGGATGTTATTGGACCACAATGGATACAAAGACCAAAGCAACTAATAAGTTTATTAAAGTATTCAAAAGATAGCTCACTTCTGGAGCGATTTGATACTGTAAAATCAGAAAATAAACAGAGGTTAGCAAATTATATATATGAACAAACAGGCGTATTAGTCGACCATCATTCCATATTTGATGTACAAATAAAACGTCTCCATGAATATAAACGACAATTACTAAATATCTTTCACGTCTTATATTTATATAATGAGTTAAAGGAAAACCCGAATTTAAATATGGTTCCACGAACTTTCATCTTTGCAGCGAAAGCAGCACCAAGCTATCATTTAGCAAAGGAAATTATAAAACTTATTAACAAAGTAGCATCGATTGTGAATTATGATACAACCATTCAAAATAAGTTAAAGGTAATATTTCTAGAAAACTATAACGTTAGCTTAGCAGAAAAAATTATACCTGCTGCAGATATAAGTGAACAAATATCAACTGCAAGTAAGGAAGCATCTGGAACTGGTAATATGAAGATGATGATGAATGGTGCTTTAACTGTTGGAACATTAGATGGCGCAAATATTGAAATTAGAGACTTAGTCGGGGAAAGGAATATGTTTATATTTGGTTTAACTGCAGACGAGGTCTTGAATTATTATCAAAATGGTGGCTATCGCGCAATAGATATCTATAATACAGATGATCGTGTGAAAAGAATATTGGATCAGTTAAATCAAGGTGAATTTGGATCTCATGAAATTG
Source organism: Lederbergia graminis (assembly GCF_042655485.1). Lineage (NCBI taxonomy): Bacteria > Bacillati > Bacillota > Bacilli > Caryophanales > Bacillaceae > Lederbergia > Lederbergia graminis. The sequence goes on along the minus strand of NZ_JBHSMC010000005.1, from coordinate 144,030 downwards.
AATTTAAAGATATTTATTACAATATACTTTATCATAATGATCCATATTTTGTGTTAAAGGATTTTGAGCCTTATATTGAAACACATGAGTTAGTGGAGCAGGCGTATAGAGATAAATTAACTTGGCTTAATATGAGTGTTACAAACATTGCTTATTCTGGTAAATTTTCTAGTGATCGAACGATTCAAGAGTATGTTGCTGAGATTTGGAAATTAAAAAAATTATAAGAATGAAAAAAGGAGCTACGTATTACGTAGCTCCTTTAATAATATAAATACCTTTGGTCTAGTTAGATTACTACAGTAATAACCTAATCCAATGACTCTCCAGAGTAACTTCCTTCAATAAAATTATTAATCTTTTGTCTCCCAGGTAGGATTTTAGACTACTGTCTAGCCTCTGAACCTGGCATTTTCACATTATTAATTACGATGTAATTTTGACTTTTTTCTCGGTTGTTGTCCATTTCCCACGTCTGGGGCTGCTGATTAGGTCATTGTATTCTAACACATTCAAATCTCTTTGAATGGTGCGAGGAGTGCTCCCGAATTCATCTGCAAGCTCCCGTGTTGTGACGGGGCCATTTTCTTTAATAAAGAAGTAGATGTCTTTTATTCGAGTGAGCATTCTATTTGTCGAAGGTTTCAAAAAACCACTCCCTCATCTTTAATCCCTTGGCAGATGGTACGGACGGCTTTTGGCCTAGACTTTACATTGGCCTTTTTCAGTCAATTTTTTCTTTTGGACAACTCCTTCTCATATAATTGAAATATCAGACAGTTCTATTCTATCTTATTTATTGAAAAATTAAAAGGGTAATTGGTTATGTTGTTCAATATGTTAAAGAGATCCTAGGCATAGAGCCTAAGATCCCATAACAATCTATTTTAAATGAATTTCTAAAGAATGTTTTCTGTTACTGTTTTTTGATACCTTTAAACCAGAACCTCCGGAATATTGACTTATCTCGAAGATCAGCTTTCCTTTTGTAGTGGAAGTGTCAATAGTATATATTTTTTCAGCACCTGGTCTTAATTGATTCTCTTCTTTACTATTGGGTGTAACTGCTAATAATTTGTTAGGTGTTTCTTTTTTATAAACTTTAATATCGAATTGTCTTGATTCTGTTTTATTTGAATTTATCACTTTTACGTAAAGCGAATTATCTTTTTCAGCAGCATTTACTGTACAACGAGATATATTAGTTTTTGACATACTGTCTCCTCCAATCTCATAGTATGATAGGCTGTGGCGAAGAATTAAAGATTAACTTATTAATAGTTATTATTGTTTATTATTTTTTAATTCATTAATTGCATTGAGAACTGCTTGACGGCTTGCATTATCGTCTTCCATGAACCTATTCAGCATATTATTTAAGCTAGATAAGATTGGATCGACACTACCTGTATTTCCATTAAGAGCCTGCAACATTGCAATTGTAGATAATGTTACTGCAAGAACTGTTCCAGTATTGTCACTTACATTGATAATGGTGTTATTACCGTTCGTAAATGTGTTGCCACCTGCATTAGCTTCAGAAGTAGTATCAGAATCCACACTAGAAGTAGAATCTGAATTGGAAGTAGATGTAGTATCAGAATCGTTATTTGCTGTAGCATCTGAAGTTGATCTATTATCTGATTCGTTGCTGGATGAAGCATCTGAATTGGAAGTAGTGTCCGAATCATTGTTAGATGTAGCATCTGAATTAGATCTAGTATCTGAATCATTGTTGGATGTAGCATCTGAATTGGAAGTAGTGTCTGAATCGTTGTTAGATGTAGCATCTGAATTGGAAGTTGCATCTGAATCTGCATCTGCATCGGCGTCGGCGTCGGAATCAGCACATGCATTAGAGTCGGATTCTGAATTAGCATCAGAATCAGAATCAGCATCAGAATGCGCTTCAGAGTCGGAATCCGCATCCGCATCAGAATGCGCTTCAGAATCAGAATCCACATCAGAATTTGAATGTGCTTCAGAATCAGAGTCCGCATCAGCTTCAGAATCTGCATCAGAATCAGAGTCCGCATCAGAGTCCGCATCAGAGTCAGAATCGGCATCCGCATCAGCATCCGCATCAAGGTCAGAGTCCACATCCGCGTCAGCATCTGCATCAGCATCGGAATCGGAATCAGAGTCGGCATCCGCGTCGGCATCCGCATCAAGGTCAGAGTCCACATCCGCGTCGGCATCGGCATCGGCATCGGAGTCAGAATCAGAGTCGGCATCCGCGTCGGCATCGGCATCGGCATCGGAGTCAGAATCAGCGTCGGCATCGGCATCGGAGTCAGAATCAGCGTCGGCATCGGCATCGGAGTCAGAATCAGCGTCGGCATCGGCATCAGAATCAGAGTCGGCGTCCGCATCGGCGTCGGCATCGGCATCAGCATCAGCATCGGCGTCGGCATCAGCATCCGCATCTGCATCAAGATCAGAGTCTACATCCGCGTCGGCATCAGCATCGGCATCGGAGTCAGAATCAGAGTCGGCATCGGCGTCCGCATCAGCATCCGCGTCGGCATCAGCATCCGCATCAGCATCGGCATCGGCGTCCGCATCAGCATCGGCATCGGCGTCCGCATCAGCATCAGCATCAGCATCGGCATCGGCGTCGGCATCGGCATCAGCATCAGCATCAGCATCGGCATCAGCATCCGCATCGGCATCCGCGTCCGCATCAGCATCGGCATCGGCGTCCGCATCAGCATCAGCATCAGCATCGGCATCGGCGTCGGCATCGGCATCAGCATCAGCATCAGCATCGGCATCAGCATCGGCGTCCGCATCGGCATCGGCATCGGCATCGGCATCCGCATCGGCATCAGCATCCGCATCGGCATCGGCATCGGCATCAGCATCCGCATCAGCATCCGCATCGGCATCGGCATCGGCATCGGCATCCGCATCAGCATCCGCATCGGCATCGGCATCAGCATCAGCATCGGCATCTGCGTCAGCATCAGCATCGGCATCTGCGTCAGCATCTGCGTCGGCATCCGCATCGGCATCTGCGTCAGCATCCGCATCGGCATCTGCGTCAGCATCCGCATCCGCATCAGCACATGCATCCGCATCAGCATCTGCGTCGGCATCGGCATCGGCATCGGCATCGGCATCTGCGTCGGCATCGGCATCGGCATCTGCGTCGGCATCCGCATCGGCATCAGCATCTGCGTCGGCATCGGCATCGGCATCTGCGTCGGCATCGGCATCTGCGTCAGCATCAGCATCAGCATCCGCGTCAGCATCTGCATATGCTTTAGCGTATGCAGTAACATCGATATCACTATCTAAATCCGCGTCCGCATCTGCATCAGATTCCGCATCCGCGTTTGAATATGCACCTACATTTTCTTCAATGTCATCTTCATATCCTTCATACCAATTTTCTTCAAAGTCTCTAGTAGTTCTTCTTTTTCTTTTTCTTCGATTATTCATTTCATTTTCACTCAAAGTATTTCCCTCCTTTTACAAGTTAGTATATTAAGGACGGGAAAGCTTGTTTAGGCAGTCATCCTTAGTTTACTGAGGGTTATCGCCCTTTTGTGTATAATCACTATAAAATAATCAATTAGCGGAACTTTCTAGAGAGAAATACGTAAAGAGATATAAGTTATTCCTAGGAGTGGTTATATTTGAGTTTACTTGATGTGAAAATTAAGAAAGCAGGTTACAAGCAAAACATGGAGATCATTAGAGACATCGAATTCTCTATAAGACGTTCTGAACTAGTTGGAATGATTGGAGCAAACGGTGCTGGTAAAAGTACCACGATAAAATCAATCTTGGAACAATTAGCTTTTGTGGAAGGAGAGATACATAGAGAAGAAAATAGTACATATTCCTATATTCCAGAACGTCCCGTTTTTTATGATGAATTAACACTGTGGGAACATTTTGAGTTTGTTGCTGCAGTGGAAAATTTACATGATTCAAGTCTAATCTATGCTAAGGAGCTTCTAAAAAAGTTTCATTTATTACAACATATACACGAATTCCCTAATACTTTTTCAAAGGGTATGCAACAAAAAGGAATGACAGTTCTTGCGTTATTTACAAAACCTGATTTGTTAATAATAGATGAACCCTTTATGGGACTTGATCCAGCATCAACGATACTATTGTTAAATATGATTGAGGAAGAACGAAATAAAGGTACAGGTATATTAATGTGTACACATATATTAGATACGGCGCAACGCATATGTGACTCTTTCGTCATAATTGAACAAGGAACTATGAAGGCTGCTGGAACATTAGAAACCGTTCTAGAGAAATGTAATGCAACAGATGGAACACTTTATTCATGTTTGTCACTCGAAGGTGATACAGAATGAATGGTATCCAATTATTATGTATAAGAGTGAAACAAAATTGGACTTACCAATATAAAATAATGAAGTCGGTAGTTGATTGGACAGTTTTCGTTTACTTTGTCATCCCCCTTACCGTTATCACGATAGCAATCTACAAATCCTGGTGGGAAGAGTTACCTAATTGGATACATAATATCTCTTTCTATTGGATATTCATTGTTTTCTTTTTATTTTTTTGGGGTAACCATTTTCGGACATATGTTAAGGAAGCAGATAGCATTTTTTTGCGAAAAAACGAAGTATTGTTGTTACACATGAGACGTTGGGGGATTATTTACTCCTATATCTATGAAATTGTACTCCTTCTATTTTCATTTGTTTTTATCGCGCCTTTTTGGTTTCAACATTATGGCTATAATCTGCATCAATTACTCCTTTTTGGAGGCTTATGTTTATCTATTAAATGGGTAATTATGGGGATAAAGGGAAAGTTAAATGTAGAGGTAACAGGATGGCGTACATTAATTAGCGGTATACCTCTATTGCTTGGTACTATTCTCGTTTGGAGTTTTTGTTATCAAGCCTTTATTAATAATCAAATAGCGATAATTTTGGGGATAACTATTACATTAACTATTGTTTCCATTATCCTTATTTGGCCAAGGTATAAAGATAACCATCGCCTTGAACAAGATTTAGCGATAGATCGATTTGAAAAGACAAAGATAATCGATATGATTTTCTCATTATCTATGGATATAGAGAAAATGCCCAAGCGATACTCATCAAGAAAAAGTCCAGTTACATTTTCCAAATCAGGTAGGATATTTAACCGAAGAACACCTAAAAATGGATTTCTTGAATTGTTTATGAAAGTAAATGCACGGAATATACAATATATAACAGGTTATTTTCAAATAATTGGAATAACAAGTGCTGCAACTATTATTCTTCCACCTATGTGGCTAAAAATAACAATTATTATAGCTGGGTCTTTATTTTTACTTAGTTGGATAAATTCGTTATGGGATAAAATATTAGGAAATCATCCTTTTACAAAAAAATACAAAAATGAGGAAGGTTATTTTGCAGGTAGAAAACAGTTAACAATTGTGCTTGTAATTCCTTTTGTTATATTTATCAGTTTATCAATGATTTTTAATATATGGATACGTAGTAAGTTACCTTTTATTTAATTTCTATTAATGGAAGATAAAATGTACAATATAATTAATGTTTTTTGGAAAAGGAGTCAAAGGAATGAACAATATAAACTGGCAGGAAGAAGTAAATAAACGGAAAGAGGACCTTATTGCGGATTTACAAGGGCTTTTAAAAATTCCTAGTGTTTTAAACGAGCAAGATGCAACACCAGATGCACCGTTAGGTCAAAATGTCAAAAAGGCATTAGACTATATGTTGCAATTAGGGGAAAAAGATGGATTTATTCCTAAGAATACAGGCAATCTCGCTGGTCACTTAGAAATAGGGACAGGTAACGATTTGATTGGTATTTTATGTCATGTCGATGTTGTTCCTGAAGGGGATGGATGGTCTGTTGATCCATATGGTGGTGAAGTAAAAGAAGGAAGAATATATGCGCGCGGATCAATTGACGATAAAGGACCAACAATGGCAGCATATTATGCGATGAAAATTGTCAAGGAGTTAGGGGTTCCATTTCAGAAAAGAGTACGAATGATCATAGGAACTGATGAAGAAAGTGATTGGCGTTGTGTGGAGCATTATTTCCAACATGAAGAGATGCCAGAGATGGGATTTGCACCAGATGCTGATTTTCCGATTATTCATGCTGAAAAAGGAATTGCTGATTATGATTTAGTACAAAAAAATCAACTAACTCCATCTAAAGGAGCAATTACTTTATTATCATTTGAGTCTGGAAGACGTTATAATATGGTACCTGATTATGCAAGAGCAATTATCGATGTGGATAAAAACCATACACAGATAATGCAAACATTCAATGAGTTTTTAAAAGTACAGCAATTAAAAGGGAACTATTATCTAGAAAGTGGTTTTACAGTTCTTGAACTTGAAGGAGTATCGGCACATGGAATGGAACCAGATAACGGAAAAAATGCCGGATTAATCCTTGCCAGTTTCTTATCCACAATGGATTTAGATCCAAAAGCAAACACATATATACAATCTGCTGTTAAGTTCTTTTTTGGTGATTCTCGTGGAAGAGCATTAGGAGTGCAGTACGCGGATGATATAACGGGAGATTTAACAATTAATGTAGGGAAAATGTCATATAATGAACATGACGGTGGACGTTTCGGACTTAATATGCGTTATCCTGTAACTTTTGATATCGATAAAAATATGACAAAACTGAGGGAAAAGGTGAATCAGGCTGGATTTACAATTGAGAATTTTTCTGATTCCAAGCCACATCATGTTCCAGAAAATAATCCACTCATAAAAGTTTTACAAAAAGTATATGAAGAACAAACTCAAGAACAGGCTAAATTATTAGCTATAGGTGGAGGAACATATGCAAGAGCGTTGGAATCAGGCGTTGCATTTGGTGCACTATTTCCAGGACGCCCGGATGTAGCTCATCAAAAAGACGAATACATAGAATTGGATGATTTGTTCAAAGCCACTGCAATATACGCACAAGCAATATATGAACTTGCATGTAAGTAAAGTTTAATGTATTAATTCCTATTTAATAAACTGGTTTCCTAGCTGGAAGCCAGCTTTTTTTAGTATCTTAATTTTGTTAAACTTAACATTATATATGTATCGAGAAAGGAAAATACATCTATGACAAAAAGCCATTATTTTTATGCATTGTCATTATCAAATGAGGTAAAAAAATCATTATTAATGTTCTCGAATGAGATGAAAGAAAGGTTTCCTTTTAAAAAATGGGTACATCATGAGGATTACCATATCACATTAGCATTTTTAGGTCATATCAACAGTGAACAATTAACAAGCTTAAATCAAGACTTAGATTGGAAATTAAAGAATACATCAGAAATTAACCTCACTATTGAGCATACAGGAGTTTTTGGTAAAAGTGATGCACCAAGGATTCTGTGGGCAGGTATGGAGCAATCAGAACCGTTAATACAGTTACAAAAAATCATATATGAACATTGTGTTGAAAATGGATTGAAACTGGATAAACGTCCATATAATCCTCATATAACTCTTGCTAGAAAATGGGACAGTGACGATCCATTTAATCTTCAAGAGTTTAGGAGCTATAGTGAGCAGAAATTTCCTGTATTAAGTGATACTATTCAAGCTGTAACATTATTTCAAACCCATCTTGATAGGACACCTAAATACGAAATACGGAAGAGGTTCAAGTTGCAAATATGAAGGATGAGGAAGGATATTAAAGTGGCTCAGTTAATTAAATTACAAGATTATATATCACGATATGAAATGGATATATCCCGATATCCAGCACAATTTGTTAGGCTAAAGAAGCAACATTGGGAAAGCTTAGTGAAGGAATGGGAATCTCCAACAGTGTATCATCAAGCGGATGATACAAATGAAGAAAAACAAAAAGGAGGAATTCTATTTCGATTATTCCGTAAAAAGGAGAAAGATGAAGAGGTCGTTGTTGTGGAAGAGAACGATGAAACGATACAGTTAAATTCCCTTCACGAAATAGCTACAAAAGCAGAATTAAAACAAAAATTCCTTGATAACTTATTAAAATTTCAACTGAATTGGGCAAGTTCAACAATTGCCGAAAAATCATTTATCGACTCACAATACTACGAGGATAAAAAAATTCGCTACTTTTTACAACGTTTTCCTGATTCGTTTTTTGTATTGTATGAGCCAGTATTTTTACTTAAAAAGGCACCAGTGGAATTAGAAGTGCTACTTATTACACCGACAGAAATTTGGTGTCTTGCTTTCGTAGAGGAAGAGGAGAACGATTCTTTTATAGGATCAAAAGAACATTTTTGGCTCGTAAAATCCAACAATAGAGAAGAATTTAAAGTATTAAATCCAGTAATGTCAGCTAAGCGCATGGAGAAAATTGTTACACAACTATTTAAAATTGGAACAGTAGATCTCCCTATACGAAAAGCAATTGTTTCTAGAAATGGTTACATTGATTATCCAGATGCACCTGATGATCTTGAAATATTAGATAAACGGTCGTATGATCAATGGTTTCAGAGAATGAGAAGTTCTACAACACCGATAAAGATGATGCAATTACGAGCAGCAAAAACATTGTTAGACCAATGTCATACAATTTCCTTTACAAGACCAGATTGGAATCAAGAGAGTAATGTCGAATATTAATCGCAAATTATTTTTTATTATCAACCCGCTAGCCAAAAATGGACTTAGCTATAGAGTATGGAAGCAAATTAAAGGAAATTTAGCTAATTTACAATACAAAGCATATTTTACAGAAGCACGTGGAGATGCAACTAATATAGTGAAAAGAATTGCATCCACTGAGAAAAAAGAATTATTATTCATCGCTGTGGGTGGAGATGGAACGATACATGAAGTAATTAATGGCGCGATTTCATACCCACATGCAGTTGTTGGATATATACCGGCAGGATCTGGTAATGACTTTGCAAGAGGTTATCAAATCCCACTTAATCCGAAAAAAGCGACAGAAGTTATTTTGACGCTTCTCAATGAATCAGCTGAGAGTTTTGATGCGGGTTATTATGCGGGAAAACAGTCTGGTTATTTTATCAATAGTATTGGTGCTGGCTTTGATGCAGAGATCTCTAGAAAAGCGAATGGGTCAAAAATGAAGAAATGGTTAAATATTTTTTCATTAGGTAGTCTAATATATGTTTTTTACTTAATAATGGAGTTATTTCGTTATCAACCAACGACATTAAACCTCATAATAGATGGTAAGAAGGAAGTATTTTATCGAACCTGGTTCGTAACTGTCTCTAATCAACCTTTTTATGGTGGTGGAATGAAGATAGCACCTAAAGCTGATCCACAAGATGGAGAATTTAATATAGTGGTAGTTCACAATCTTTCTAGAATTAAACTTCTCTTTGTTTTTATTTCCGTTTTTTGGGGTACTCATATAAATTATAAAGAAGTAGATTTATATAAAGGAAAGAACATATCCATTAATTATTCATCCCCATTGCCAGCACATGCAGATGGTGAGAACATTGGCGAAACACCATTGTTCATAAAACTTTCCAAGCATAGATGGAGAGTGTTAACAAATAATAAAACTTAATGAAAAATGAACTTTTGTAAAAACAGCTTGACGAAAAAAGTCGATTAAGGATAAAATCTAATAATGGATAGCTATAGTATAATAATTTTTTGCAGTATTTGCTCCTTAATTTGTTTATTTTGGGGCTTATCTGTATCTTTTGAACTGATGATTCGGGGTAATATTCTCGTTGACATAAATGAAGGTGAATTTAGGTGGAACATTTATTAGGGCAGGATTGGGAGATAACCCCTGCTGGCGGTGCAACAGGTGAAGCTTTCTTTGCAAAAAAAGATAATGAAATGTTATTTTTGAAACGTAATTCTTCTCCATTCCTAGCTGTTTTGTCAGCTGAAGGTATTGTACCTAAACTAATTTGGACGAAGAGAATGGAAAATGGTGATGTAATTACCGCACAGCAATGTTTAATTGGTAGAGAGTTTAAACCTAGGGAAATGGCTCAAGAAAGAGCAGCTAAGCTACTTAGAAAAATTCATGAATCACGCCCGCTTTTGACTATGTTGATGAGATTAGGCAAAACTCCTTATGAACCAATTGAAATGGTAAAAGATATAGAATCCAAATTGGATGCTGATTTGTTACAATTGAATATTGTTAAAAAAGTGATTACATTTCTAAAAAAAGAAATTCCAAATATTAAATGTGACGAGTGGGCTGTTTGTCATGGTGATGTCAATCATAATAATTGGTTACTCTCTGACGATAATGAACTATATTTAATTGATTGGGACGGCGCAATGATAGCTGATCCTGCTCTTGACTTAGGTTTATTACTTCATTGGTATATTCCCAAAGAGGATTGGGATGTTTGGTTAAAACAATATGGTTTAAACTTAACAAAACATTTGGAACTACGAATGAAGTGGTATACATTGGCACAAACATTGCAATCCATACAATGGCTAAAAAGTAAAGACCGTATGGATGAAGTGGAATTTTGGATGGATTTTATTAGCGGAATGGAATTTAATTAAAACTTGGGAGAGTGCTTGTGCACCCCCCAATATTTATGAAAAACTATTAATTTGTCCTACCCACTGGGATAGTTCGTCCTGGTGGGTATTTATATGATTTTCTAAATCAGGGGAGTTTTTTCCGGATTGACAATAGTTATAAATATCTTCAAGAACAGGTTGCATTTCGCTAGGAACAGCACTATTCGTGAGGAGTGACTTAACCAACCTCCCTAGTTGTTCACATTCGGAAACAGAACCACAACAATCCTCAAGATGATTCACTAATATATCTTGTATTAAATTAACTTGATCTTGATGGTTTAATGACATAGTAAACTCCCTTTCATACGTTGATACAATCGAAGGTAGTTTACTCAGGAACTATCATCTTTATACGTTATTTAAATGTAAAATCTGGTAATGAGGTGTAATGAAATGCGTTTAAGACATAAACCATGGGCGAAGGAAAAAATTCAAAATTATCCTCAATATATAGTACCAAATCCTGAAAATTATAGAGGTAAATGGAATTTATTATTTGATAATAAAAATCCAATCCATATAGAAGTGGGTACAGGTAAAGGACAGTTTGTCACAGAGATGGCTCGTATGAACCCAGAAATAAATTATATTGGAATTGAACTGCAAGAAAGTGTCATTGTAACTGCCCTAGATCGATTAATCGAAGCAGAACTACCTAATGTAAAGCTTTTACACACGAATGGGGAAGACCTACGAGAATTTTTCGAAAAAGGTGATGTATCCCGTGTGTATTTGAACTTCTCTGATCCATGGCCTAAAAACCGTCATGAAAAACGTCGGTTAACATATGAATCATTTTTGAGAATTTATGAAGAAGTGTTAATTGACGAAGGGGAGATTCATTTTAAGACAGATAATCGCGGGCTATTTGAATATTCATTAATGAGTTTTTCAAAATACGGATTATTATTGAAATTTGTCAGTCTTGATTTACACAATAGTGATTTTGAAGGCAATATTATGACAGAATATGAAGAAAAGTTCTCAAGTATGGGGCACCCAATTTATCGCTGCGAAGTACAATATAAAAATAGATCTAACCACTGATTAATTTCAGTGGTTTTTTTGTTAAAATGAAGACAAAAAGAATCGAGGCGACGATATGGAGACATTAAAAATTGGAGAAATTACCTTGACTTGGCTTAATGGTGGTGTTACACATATGGACGGTGGTGCCATGTTTGGAGTTGTCCCAAAGCCGCTTTGGTCTCGTAAATATCCTGTAAATGAGAAAAATCAAATTGAACTACGCACAGATCCCATATACTTAAACGTGAATGGGAAACATGTATTAATTGAATCTGGAATAGGGAACGGTAAATTAACCGATAAACAAAAGCGGAATTTTGGTGTGACGGAAGAGTCTTCCATCAATACATCGTTAGCACGTCTCGGTCTTAAGCCTATAGATATTGATATCATTTGTATGACTCACCTCCATTTTGATCATGCATGTGGTTTAACTACACCTTCGAATAATGGTTATCAATCTGTTTTTCCTAATGCAATTATTTACACATCTGAAGTGGAATGGAATGAAATGCGTAATCCAAATATACGATCACGTAATACATATTGGGAAGAAAACTGGAAATGTATTGAGGAACAAATGGTAACGTTTAAAAATGAGTTAATCATTGAGGATACAATAAAAATGGTTCACACTGGTGGTCATAGTGCGGGGCATTCCTTGATTGTAATTGAAAGCGCTGGGGAAAGAGTAGTTCATATGGGGGATTTAATGCCAACACATGCACATCAAAATGTACTTTGGGTACTAGCATATGACGATTATCCAATGGACTCAATTCGTAACAAGCAGAAATGGGTAACGGAGACAATGCAAGCTCAGGATTGGTTCATTTTTTATCATGACGCTCACTATAGAGCCATAAAATGGGATGAAGAAGGAAGTATTATTGCTTCAGTAATGAGGGAAAGAATAGAGTAATTCCATTTAGATAAGAAGAAATGAAAGGCTATTGGAAATAATAACGCAACGGAAATACACTTAGTTTCCGTTGCGGATTAAACAAGCTTTATAGTTAAATTTATTGCTTTCACTCTCATATGGGATAAATATCAATGACGCTTCCTGTATATGCATCTGCAATAAATTCAAATTGTTGGCGTTCTCCATTTACTGTGCGCATGATTCCACCACGATAAACCTTTGTATGTAATGCATACTTGGAATAATTTTCAGGTTTCATTTGTAGCCAAGAACCATCAATACTACCTTCTTTCTTAAATGCACGCTTTACACTTGCCAACACCTTTTCACCTGGAATCGGCATTTGGTCTTGAATACTTTTACTTACAAGATAGCCACCAATAATACCTGTAGCTGTCCCAATAACAAATGTTTTCCAATTCAAGCAATACACCCCCGCAAATTTACATAATATCAGTATACAATAATTGTATACCAACTACGATAGTTTAATTATTACGAGTTACGAAGTAATATTAATGGCGTCTAAGTAGGGAATTCTGTAAAATATGAGTTAGTGTCATAAGATTTCGATATAATTCAGGAGGACAGATGATGAATAATGAAACAATGGAATTGTTTAAAACCCTTACCGAACTTCCTGGAACACCGGGAAATGAACATGCAGTAAGAAGATTTATGCGTGAACAATTAGCGAAATATGCGGATGAAATCGTGCAGGATCGCCTCGGTGGGATTTTTGGTATAAAACGTGGTAATGAAGATGGACCAACTGTTATGGTTGCAGGTCATATGGATGAAGTTGGCTTTATGGTGACAGATATTACAGATAACGGAATGATTCGTTTTCAAACCTTAGGTGGCTGGTGGAGTCAAGTACTGCTAGCACAACGAGTAGAAATTATTACAGATAACGGGAAAGTACCTGGTGTTATTGGGTCCATACCACCGCATTTATTAAGTGATAATCAACGGAAAAAACCAATGGATGTTAAAAACATGTTAATTGATATTGGTGCTGATGATCTTAGTGATGCAAAAAAAATTGGGATTAAGCCTGGGCAACAGATTGTACCTGTATGTCCTTTTACACCAATGGCAAATCCAAAAAAAATTATGGCAAAAGCTTGGGATAATCGATATGGGTGTGGATTATCCATTGAGTTATTAAAAGAACTACAAGGAAGCGATATACCAAATATCCTTTACTCTGGAGCCACAGTTCAAGAGGAAGTTGGTCTTAGAGGAGCAGCTACTGCGGCAAATATGATAAAACCAGATATTTTCTTTGCGTTGGATGCAAGTCCTGCAAATGATATGTCAGGAGATAAAAACGAATTTGGTCAACTTGGGAAAGGGGCACTCCTCCGAATATTTGATCGCTCGATGGTGACACATAAAGGAATGCGTGAATTTATCCTTGATACGGCAGAATCCAATCGTATTCCATATCAATACTTTGTGTCTCAAGGTGGTACAGACGCAGGGCGAGTACATGTATCGAATGAAGGAGTTCCAAGTGGAGTAATTGGAATTTGTTCACGTTACATACATACACATGCTTCTATTGTTCATGTGGATGATTACGCAGCAGCAAAAGAATTAATTGTGAAATTAGTAAAAGCTTGTGACAAAACAACTATAAATGAGATTATTCAAAAATAGTAGTGGAATGCTATAGAGGCGATGGATAATCTATCGTCTCTATTTCTATTGTTGGAATGGAAAGGAGCAGTTCCTAGTGAATATTGCAATTGGGTCCAAAAACAAAGCGAAAATTAATGCTGCTAAACTTGCACTAGATAGTGCTGAACTCATTCATACATTGTTTCCAATTGATGCACCATCAAGTGTGAGTGATATGCCTTTTTCGGATGAAGAAACGATGAGAGGGGCTGTAAATCGAGCAGAATATTGTCTACTGCAAGCCGATGTAGAAATGGCATTTGGTTTAGAAGGTGGAGTGACGGAAACCCCCTATGGACTCTATTTAATTAATTATGGCGCGCTGGCTGAAAAAGGAAAGGAAACTATTTTATCTGGTGGTGCAAGAATTAAATTACCAGAGATTATTGCTTCCAAGCTCAGAAATGGACAAGTTTTAGGAAATGTAATGGAAGAGTATTGCAAACGTGAAAATATTAGATCAAAGGAAGGGGCTATTGGTATTTTCACAAATGGACTAATTGACAGGACGGAGATGTTTACTCATATATGTAAACTGTTAATTGGTCAGAGACAGTATTCACAAGATAACTAATCAATTATTTGTGATTTGTAATTCTTCCATTATTATGATTAGTATAGAAAAAATAATGATAAGGGTTGTAATATTATTTTTTTCAGTAGTATGATAGTACTATATGCCCTGTAGTAAAGGAGGAATGAATGTGAAAAAAGTCACCCTAAGCTTGATTCTCCTCATGATTGTTCCAATTCTTGTAGCTTGTGGTACAACGATAGAAGAACAAAAAGAAAAAGCTATAGAAAATGTGGAACAAGCTTTTAAAGCAAAGCCTAAAGAAGCAAATAAAGAAGTTCAATCGATTTCTTTTCATCTCCCTTCAGATAGTAAAATAGAAAAGGAAACAGCAAATAATATCTTTCTAGAACATGGGGAAGAGCCGATTATCCTTTTTTATAATCAATTTGAAGAAGCAACAAGTAAAGCATTATATAATGGACTAATTGCTGCTCCTGACAAAGTTCTTGGTGAGAAATCTTTTGAAGACGATAATCGATTTGGATTTATTATTATAAATAATTCTAATGAGGAAGATGAATATATTGTTACAGTTGGGATTGGTGGGGTGAAAGCCTCTACTAAATCTGCTTTAAAGAATGTAGCAGAAGATGCCAAATTATTAATGGAGATTGTAGCCTCAACTTCTTTTATCGAAAATGAAGATGAATCTACAGATAATTAAAAATTGTTGTTGTACTTATTTCTCCTTTTGCTATGATAAGTATGATAAAAAGTAGAAGCTTAAAATACAGGAGGAATCATAATGGAAAAGTTACAGTCTGTCGAGCAGTTTCAAGAATTAAAGAAAGAAGAAAGAACAATTTTTATGTTTTCTGCTGATTGGTGTGGAGATTGCAGATTCATTGAGCCATTCTTACCAAGAATAGAAGCAGACTATCCGGAATATAATTTTATCCTTGTAGATCGTGATGAGTTCATCGATTTATGCAGCGAATTAGATATTTTTGGGATACCGAGTTTCATCGCTTACCACAATGGGGAAGAAGCAGGTCGTTTTGTAAGTAAAGATCGTAAAACGCAAGAAGAAATTGAAGAATTTATTAATGGCTTAGCAAATTAATATGTTTCGAAACCTCTGCCGAGTTGGTAGAGGTTTTATTTTTTTGTGGATTAATGATGAATCGTGTAAAATGGAATGTATGTAATTGTGCCCAAGGAGGGGTGAATAAAATGAATGAAAGTAAATTACGAAGAGAACTAGAGAAACGTCTAGCAAAACCAGGACGTACTTTTACATATGACCGCGACAAAGAAAGTTTGCGGATTGAAAATGAAGAAACAGGGAAAGGGACTGTCGTTGCGCTTTCCGGAATTGTAGCAAAATGGCATGAACAAAAAGAAAAAGCTATAGACGAAGTAGTGTATTATGTTGAAAATGCACTTAATGTTATGGGTAAGGAACATACTATTTCAGGAAGCGAGAAAAAAATATTACCTGTTATTAGATCCACTTCATTTCCAACGAGTTCAGAGGATGATGTAAAGTTTATGACCGATGAACATACGGCAGAAACAAGAATATACTATGCTCTTGATCTTGGTAATACATATCGTCTAATAGATGATAACTTAATTGAAAAAGAAGGATTAGATCCAACAAATATACGAGAAATTGCACGTTTTAATGTGAGATCTTTATCTACAAAAATGAAAAAAGATACAGTTGCCGGAAATGATTTTTACTTTTTAAATACAAATGATGGATATGATGCTAGCCGTATTCTAAATGAGAAGTTTCTGGAAGAAAAAGCTGAAACAATAAAAGGGGAAATGGCTGTTGCTGTTCCGCATCAAGATGTTCTAATTATAGCTGACATTCGTAATGGTACAGGTTATGATGTTCTAGCGCAAATGACAATGAGCTTTTTTACTTCGGGACATGTGCCAATTACGGCTCTATCTTTCATTTATGAAAATGGAAAGCTTGAACCTATTTTTATTTTGGGAAAAAATCGCACAAGAGAAACAGGAAAGGAAGATAAATAATGAACGTATTTTATAATCGAAATGGTATCGGAGATGTAATTTTAATTAGTATAAATGAAGTTGAAAATAAAACTTTTGAACGAAAAGGCGATGTAGCTCGTATTTTTGATGCAAAAACAAATAAAACAGGTGGATTCAATATCTTTAAT
Source organism: Lederbergia graminis (assembly GCF_042655485.1). NCBI lineage: Bacteria > Bacillati > Bacillota > Bacilli > Caryophanales > Bacillaceae > Lederbergia > Lederbergia graminis. Next base: position 127,116 of record NZ_JBHSMC010000005.1, on the reverse strand, counting down.
GCATCAAACTATGTGCAACTAGATGCAAATGGGGTAGTAGAATTAAACGATGATATTGTGTCTAAACTGAATAAAGCTCTTGAACAAAATGGCATTGATGAGAAAATAGAAGCTGATTTTTCACCTAAATTTGTAGTCGGCTATGTTAAGCAAAAAGAGAAGCACCCGAATGCAGACAAATTAAGTGTGTGTACAGTCGATGTAGGAACAGAAGAGTTACAAATTGTATGTGGTGCTCCTAATGTCGAAGCAGGACAAAAAGTAGTAGTAGCGAAAGTGGGAGCAGTAATGCCAAGCGGATTAGTGATAAAGGATGCCGAACTACGTGGTGTCCCATCTAGCGGTATGATTTGCGCAGCGAGAGAACTAGAACTACCAAATGCCCCACAAGAGAAAGGTATTTTAGTTTTAGAAGACGAACAATATAAAGTCGGAGAAGAATTCAAATTCTAACAACGATAAACTAACTAATAAGTTCATAAACTGAAACCAGTAAAGAAAACTTCTGCGTTTTCTCTACTGGTTTTGATTTTCGCTCCTGTACACTCGCTTTCCGCGGGCACGGCCTCAGCTAACTTGGCAAAGAAAACCGCTTTGCCAAGTGGATCTTCGGCTCGTGCTGTTCCCGCAGGAGTCTCGTGTACATCCGCTACAATCAACTAAGTTGATAACAACAATGAACTTTAACAGAGCCTTTATATAAAAAGTAACAATGAATATTAATGTAAAATCGTTCATTTTTAATTGTATGTTTTTCCCACTTACAACTTTATGATAATGCACGATTTTTTGTTTGTATATTAATATTTATTTTTTTAAACTGTAACACTATGTTGATTGTAGGGGAAGGAATGTCGAGTTCGCTAGCCGCTAGGAGCCTGAGCTAGACAGGCGCAAAAAGCGCCGAGGAGGCTTCTGAACCTTGTCTAGCTGCAGGCGATATCGGCTCGAAGTAAATAACCTGAGATATGAAAGCAAAGAACGCCTTTCTTTTTCTCAGAACTTTTGCTTGTCGCGGGCCCGCACGGGGCGGGTCAGGGAGGCGTTGCGACGTACACGGATGTACTAATGCAGGCGAAGCGACAGGACGTCGCTGTTTGAGCTTGCCAACAGGATGTTGCGAAATTAGCCTTCCTTCAAGTCCCAAGCGCCTTTTGCTTTTCGAAGCCCGCGGAAAGCGAGCTCCTGCAGCGGAAATCAACCAACTGTCAGAGTAGTGAGGTAAAAAATAAGTATATAAATTACTATGTAAATATGTTACTATACATAAGTGTTTTCTTATGTAATTAGGTGGTGATTAAGTGCAAATAAAAGAAATGGATTCATTATTAAAAGCTATCAGTGATGAAACAAGACTTAAAATAATCTCCTATTTAGTTCGAGATTCCTTTTGTGCTTGTGAATTAATGGAGTTTCTAGGCATGAGTCAGCCTGCTGTTAGTCAGCATATGAAAAAATTACGGGATGCAGGAATAACGAGTGAAGAAAAAAGAGGGCGATGGGTTTATTATTCTTTAAATAAGCAATGTGAAATGTATCCTGTCATTTTACATATTGTAAATCTTATGCCTTCAGTAGATATATCATCAGATCGTTGTATATGCAACTAGGAAAAGGGGAAAATGATGTCCGTTTTTTTGGCAATTACGATTTTTATCGTTACACTCATTTTTGTTATTTGGCAGCCTAAGGGCTTATCAATAGGTTGGTCAGCATGTGGTGGTGCACTACTAGCATTACTTTTTAATGTAGTTACATTTAGTGATGTAATGGATGTAACTAGTATCGTTTGGAATGCAACACTTACATTTGTAGCATTAATCATTATTAGTTTGATTTTAGATGAAATTGGATTTTTTGAATGGGCTGCATTGCATATGGCAAGAATATCAGCAGGCAGTGGTGTAAAAATGTTTTTGCTAGTCATCATTTTAGGTGCTCTAGTGGCCGGTTTATTTGCTAATGATGGCGCTGCGCTTATTTTAACACCGATTGTACTTGCTATGGTCCGTACACTTCATTTTAAAGAAAAAATGATTCTACCATTTATCATGGCGTCGGGATTTATTGCGGATACAACTTCGCTACCACTTGTTGTGAGTAATCTCGTTAATATAGTTTCGGCTGATTTTTTTGGAATTGGATTTGCTGAGTATGCTTTTCGCATGATAGTTCCTAATATTTTTAGTTTATTAGCAAGTATTACTGTTTTATATTTATTTTTCCGCAAGAGTATTCCAAAAGAATATGATATAAGTCAATTGAAAACACCAAATGACGCAATAAGAGATAAAAAGATGTTTCGTATATCTTGGTTTGTCCTAACCATTTTACTTATAGGTTATTTCACGAGTGAATTTTTCCGTGTGCCAGTTTCAGTTATTGCTGGAATAATTGCCATCATATTTCTAATAGCAGCACATAATAGACCTGCGATAAATACAAAGTCCGTCATAAAAGGAGCTCCATGGTCAATCGTCTTCTTTTCAATCGGAATGTATGTAGTTGTTTATGGACTTAGAAATGTTGGCTTAACAAATGTACTTACAGATATTATTCAGTATACTGCTGATCAAGGCTTATTTGTTGCAACGATTAGTATGGGGTTTATTGCTGCTATATTATCATCTATCATGAATAATTTACCGACAGTAATGATAGATGCGCTAGCAATCTATGATACTAATACTATTGGAATTACAAGAGAAGCACTTATATATGCAAATATAATTGGCTCTGATTTAGGTCCTAAAATTACTCCTATCGGTTCATTAGCTACCTTATTGTGGTTGCATGTTCTGAAAACAAAAGGAGTTCATATCTCGTGGGGTTATTATTTTAAAGTCGGTATTATCTTAACGATTCCTACCCTATTTGTAACGTTAGTCGGATTATATGTATGGCTATTAATCATTCAATAAGAGGAGATTTATCTATGGATAAGAAAATAATATACTTTTTATGTACTGGAAATTCATGCAGAAGTCAGATGGCAGAAGGTTTTGGAAAGAAATATCTTGGGGATAGATTTGAAGTATATTCTGCAGGAATTGAATCACATGGACTAAATCCAAACGCTGTGAAAGCAATGGCAGAAGTTGAAGTGGATATTTCTTTTCAAACTTCAGATATCATTGACAAATCATTATTAGAAAAGGCAGATTATATTGTCACACTCTGTGGAGATGCAAATGATAAATGTCCAACAACACCTCCAGAAAAAACAAGATGGCATTGGGGCTTTGACGATCCTGCAAAAGCAGTAGGGTCAGAGGAAGAAAAATGGAAAGTTTTTCAACGGGTACGTGATCAAATCGAAACAAGAATAAAAGAATTTTCTGAAACAGGGAAATAAATTATTGACTTTTGAATTAACTATCATTATTATAAAGCTAATATAACTTCGGCAATGACGAAGAGTAGTACCTTAGCTGAAACTTGTAGAGAGCTGATGGTTGGTGAAAATCAGTGTGGATGCTAAGCGAATGGACTTCCGAGCCCCCAAACCGAACCGATTTAACGAATGTAGTAGGCTTTGGCGAACAGTCTCATCGTTATAAGAGACAATATTATCTTACAGGTAATAGGAAAGTGAGCTAAAGTATTTAGCTAATAAAGGTGGCACCACGGGTCTCTCGTCCTTTTTATGGATAGAGGCCCTTTTTGTGTATAAAAAAAATATTTTAATAAATCGATGATTAAGAGTAGTACATGGAGTATGTTCATTTCAGAGAGCCGGGTTAGCTGGGAACCGGTATGAACATTCCGTGGAATGGACTTATGAGAGGCAGCCTGAATTAACAGTATGGTTGCACGGCATCCACCGTTAATGGAAAGGTATGAAATTTACCTGTTGAGCGGGAGCAATTATGCTCCAATTGAGGTGGCACCACGGTCAGTCCAATCGTCCTCTATATACAATGACTAATTGTGTATAGAGGACTTTTTTATTTCATAGAGCCGAAAGGAGATACTTAGATGATAAAGACAATTAGTGAAAGTAATTATTTTGTGGAGGAATTGCAAGGAGATACATTGACACCTATTTCCATTTATCAACGGTTATCTGGGAAGAAAAAGTTTTTACTTGAAAGTTCGTTAAAACATGAAAATTCTGGTCGTTATTCTTTTATTGGAGCACAACCTACTTTTGAATTAAAAGGGTATGAATATGGTTCTATTCTTGTAACGGAGGAAGGAGAAGAACCGATATCTCAAAAACCATTAGAATTGTTAAAAGACATAATGCCAAAGGAAATTTCTGTTGGTAAGGAAAAGATTCCTTTTATTGGTGGTGCGGTAGGATTTGTTGGGTATGATGTTGTACGTCATTATGAACAAATTGGAGAAATTCCAAAAGATGAATTGCAAATTCCTGACGTGCATTTCATGATGTTTGAAGAAGTCATCGTATTTGATCATTTAGAGCAGAAAGTATACTTAGTAGCTACACCGCTACGTGAAAGTACGACAAGTGAGCAATTGCAATCACGACTTCAAGACATTAAAGCTGAAATTCAAGATGGTAAAGAAATGGATCAATTACCAGTGAACATTTCCGCTTATGAATCTACAATTACAGAAGATGATTTTATACAAATGGTAAAAAAAGCGAAAGAATACATTGTAGAAGGAGATATTTTCCAAGTTGTGTTATCACAGCGTATGAAAGCTACGATTGAAGGAGAGGCTTTTTCCTTTTACAGAAAGTTGAGAGTGAAGAACCCTTCACCCTATATGTATTACTTTGATTTTGACGACTTTATTGTTGCTGGCGTATCACCTGAAAGTTTAATTAAAGCTACGGACAATAAAGTAATAACAAATCCAATTGCAGGGACTAGGCCACGTGGAAATACGCAGGAAGAAGATAAGCAACTGGAGCTAGAATTACTTGCAGATGAAAAAGAATTGGCTGAACATCGAATGTTAGTAGACCTTGGTCGTAATGATATTGGGAGAGTTAGTGAATTTGGGTCTGTACAGATTGATAAGTATATGAAGATTGAAAAATATAAACATGTGATGCACATTGTTTCAGAAGTGAGCGGAGAACTTACTTCAGCTTATTCACCAATTGATGCTTTAATTGCATGCTTACCTGCTGGTACTGTCTCTGGTGCACCGAAGATAAGAGCAATGGAAATAATTAATGAATTAGAAGATGTAAAACGTGGAGTCTACTCAGGAGCTGTTGGGTATTTATCAGCAAATGGTAATATGGATTTTGCATTAGCAATTAGAACTGCGTTTATTAAAGATAATCAAGTTTATATTCAAGCAGGTGCTGGTATTGTGTATGATTCTGTACCTCAAAAAGAATATGAAGAAACGATTCATAAACTAAGAGCATTTTTGGAGGAAGACAAATGATTTTACTTATCGATAATTATGACTCATTCACTTTTAATCTATATCAGTATTTAGGTGAGCTTGGTGAAGAAATCGTTGTTAAGCGAAATGATAAGGTAACTATCAAAGAAATTGAAGACTTAAATCCAGAAGCAATCGTATTATCCCCAGGACCAGGTCGGCCTGAAAATGCAGGAATATGTGTCGACATCATTAAGTCTTTATATAAAAAAATACCAATATTAGGAATTTGTTTAGGCCATCAATCCATCGGTTATGCATTTGGAGCAAGAGTAGAAAAAGCCGAGAAGGTCATGCACGGTAAAATTTCTTCTATAACACATGGAGAGGAAGGTATCTTTGAACAATTACCAAATCCTCTAGATGTAATGCGTTATCATTCATTAATTGTAGAAAAAACTACGTTACCTGATGAATTGAAAGTAACCGCTACATCTAATGATGATCAAGAAATTATGGCGATGGTGCACGAAAAATATCCATTATATGGATTACAATTTCATCCAGAGTCAGTGGGAACAGAGACAGGAAAACAAATGTTAAGCAATTTCTTAAATGAAATTAGAGTGAGAGTATGAAACGTAAGAAGTAACCTTCTTTCGTATAATGCTTTAATAGATAAAAAATAAGATCTGAACTTTTACTTGAATTTCTTCAAGGAAGCTCAGATCTTATTTTAATTTTAATAATCGGAGGAAATACCAGAGGGCTTATGGGAAAGCGATCTGTCTCTCCTTTGCACTATTATTACATGCGCATTGTTCGATATGACATTTGGTTAATGCCTAAAAGAACTTAATGATGATGATGTCCAAATGAAGGATTTGTAATAGACATTTCTTCTCTTGGAACATAAAAATACTGTAGCCAAACTCCATCTAAGAATGGGTTGTTTTTTTCCAAAATAATATCAATTTCTTTATCGGTATGAACCACTTCATCGTTTTCAGTTGGTGTATCTAACATATAATCATAGTGCGCATGGTCACCATGTTGATGAGTTACAAACACTCTAATCATCTTTCCTTCTGCCTCTTCCGTAGCTAACAACTTTTTGAAGTATTTTGCTGCGTTTCGATTTAATTTACATTTCATTGATAGATTCCTCCGTAGTGGTGTGGATTACTTTAAAACATTGTTTAGCGATTTTATGATGCCTATATGATTTCCTTCATGAAATGTATTAAACTGAACTAAAGCGTCAACAGTATTCATTTCAAGTGGACCTATTGTGACTGATTTACTTGCGCTATTCACAGTTTTATCTCTGAAATGAGCTTCAACTCGTTTAGCTTGCTCTTCAAGAGCTGAAATAATATCAGAAGCACTAGGAATATTATTGCTCCAATCTGCTGGTTTTGTACCAGTAGCAAAAAGCCCCGCCCAATCACCATGCTTCATTTCATACTCTTCATCCGCTTGATGTAAAAAGAATTCAGCTGAAACAAAAATATGCCCAGCATTCCATCGGATATTATTGGGAAATCCAATAGGTTGCTCATCCCATTTTGTTTCATTTATTCCTTTCAGCAAACCTAATGTTCCACTTCTAGCAAATTGAAAATGTTGTAAGGATATAGATGACATCATTATCAACCTCCATCAATATTATATACCTTAATATAATGTAACTAATAACGGTAAAGCTAATCATATGCACTTCTTAAAGAACTAAAATTTTTTAATATACTGTGCAAATAATTTTATATATGAGATATTGTGAAGTTATCAACAATATAGTTGATAATGATTCTCAATATCAATATAATAAGTTTGTGAATAATCCTTTTCAATTGTACTGAAACTAGGTATGAAGGTTTGAAAGAGAAAGAGGTTTTGATAATGGGAAATAATCGAGATAGTAATCGGATAATTATCGATAAAGATAGGAACAATGTGGAGGTATGGGAAGACCTTGTTAATATTAAAGACCTAGTACTATCACTTCTAATATGTAGTGTAACGACGTTAGTTGGGTATTTTATTGCACCTAATGATCCACCAAAGCCATTGTTTTTCGGTTTAGGAGGCGCAATAATCGGTTTTATTATATGCAGTATTCTAGTAAAACCAAAACGAACTTTTCAAGATGCAGAGGACGATGAATAATGGATCCGATATTAATATTACAAATGGTAATGGTTGCGATATTAGGTGCAGTAATCTATACAATCGTTGGAATAGCCCCCGGTACAGATGAAACGGCAACGATAGCGCCTGTAATGTTAGTAATTGTATTATCTGGGCTAGAACCAATATTAGTTCTAACTTTCTTTATGTCTGCAATCATTGCAAATAAATTAACTGATTCTGTCCCAGTTGCTGTTGCCGGAATTCCTGGGGGAGTAATGGCAACTCCTATGGTAGAACATGCTCTAGTATTAAAAAAACATGGATTTGCAGATGTGAGTATTCGTAAGATGGTCTCCGGATCCGTTGTTGGAACATTAGTAGCAGTACCAGTTAGTTTGCTCCTTGCAAATGCACTAATACCAGTAGCCGACGCCATAAAAGATTTTGCCAATCCTCTTTTTTTCATCGGTACGATTATATTAGCACTTTTATCAAAAAATAGGTTACTTGCACTAGCAGCTATCATTCCATTTGCATTACTAATACAAGGATTAAGACATTTATATTGGGGGTTAGGAATTGTCCCTGAAGGCACAAATGTATTTATATCTTTTTTCTTAGGAATTACAATTGGGCCAGTTATTATTACATTATTTGAATTACTAAATAAAGAAAAACGAAATAGCCTTGAACGTTATGGTAAAAAAACAATTCTCCTAAATAAAAACAAAGAAAAAATGAAATTTCCAAATCCATTTAAAATATTAACAAGGGAAGAAGTTGTGAAAAGCTCTATTTCTTCTGTAATTGGTTCAATGACCTTTATATTGAGTGCTGTTGGAACAACTGTATTAGTTGGGGAATTGTTTTCAAGTCGAATCAAAGATTCAGTAAAGAAATCATCGTTAGCAATAGCATGTATGGAGGCTTTAGCAAATGCTACATACATATCCGGTACACTTATCCCATTAATTGCATTAGGAATCCCTTTGTCTTCTGTTGCCTTGGGACCTGCAAATGCTTTATTTAATGCACCTCCTGTATTTACTTTAGAACATAACATGCATCATATATTGTCGATGTCTGATTTTGTATGGGCTACTATAATAGGTGCTATCGTTGCACTAGGCATAACCTATTTTGTGATTGTGAAGTATTCTCAACAAATTTGTGTTTTTGTTTTTAAATGGGTTCCTCATGAAGCAATGCTAGGATTATTTTTTGGTCTTGTTATCTTACTTGCATTTATGGACGCAGGTTGGTTAAACATTGGTGGTGTAATTCTAATTGGTTTAGTTGCGGGATTATTACATCGTTGGGGAATAAATTACGGTGTCTTATTCATGATACTTTATTCAGCACCTTGGTTAATAAGTAAATTAGCGGGATAATCAACATGTAAAAAAGATGGAAAGATGGAGGTGTATTATTTGAATAAAACCTCTAATGATTTCGGCATTGGTACATCCTACAGCAAACTAATATTGATTGGTGAGCACTCGGTAGTTTATGGAAAACCTGCAATAGCACTTCCTTTTCCAACGATAGAGGCGAAGTCAGAAGTATTTGGGATGAATGGTCCGATTATGATGGAATCTCCTTACTATAGTGGTTTACTATCAGAAATCCCAGATATGCTTATTGGAATTTCTGCTTGTATATTGGAAACCTGTAAGTTGTTAAATAAGCCTCAGGAGGGTTTTCTTATAAGAATATCTTCCAGCATTCCTATTGGGAGAGGATTAGGGTCTAGTGCTGCATTAGCAATTGCGATTGTTCGCAGTTTATTTTCCTTTTATAAGCTACCAATCGATGAAAAACTACTAATGCATTTAGTCCATAATGCTGAAAAATATGCTCACGGGAATCCTAGTGGGATAGATATGTTTGCTGCATCCAGCGAGCACCCCATTTGGTTTCAAAAAAAGAAACCTATCATTCCGTTACATATACAAGACCCGTTTTATGTCGTTGTAGGAGATTCTGGTAGAGTCGGTGATACACGTACTGCAGTAGAAAGTATACGTGAAAAGTATATAGCAGAACCAAGTAGAACAGAGAATTCCATCAATCTATTAGAACTATATACGTATAAAGCAAAAGAAGCTCTACTAATAGGTGATGCGACTACACTTGGAGAAATGATGAATCTTGCACAAAAGGAATTAGTTCTATTAGGTGTAAGTGATCAAGGTATAGATTATTTAGTAGATGTAGCATTGCAAGAAGGAGCACTCGGAGCTAAATTAACAGGTGGAGGAAGAGGCGGTTGCATAATTGCTTTGGCAAATAGTATCGAACATGCAAGAATCGTTTCAAAACAATTAAAAAAAGCAGGAGCGAACCAAACATGGTATTTTCAATTTGGCTTAGATAGGGGTGAATGAATTGGAGGCAGTAACAGCACGTGCCCACACGAATATTGCACTAATAAAATATTGGGGTAAACGTAATGAAGAACTTATATTACCTATGAATAATAGTATCTCCATCACATTAGATAAGTTTTATACGACAACAACAGTGCAATTTTGTTCTTGTTTAAATGAAGATATGTTTTTATTAAATGGAAATATCGCTAGTAAAGAGGAAACAGAAAAGATTTCACGGCCCTTGAATATAATTCGAAAGCTAGTGGGACGGAATATTTTTGCGGTAGTAGATTCCATTAATGATGTTCCGACGTCTGCAGGATTTGCATCATCTGCATCTGGCTTCGCTGCATTGGCAGCTGCAGCAACAAAGGCAATTGGTTTAGATTTAGATTCTAGAGAATTATCACAAATTGCACGACAAGGTTCAGGATCAGCTTGTCGCTCCATATATGGTGGCTTTGTAGAATGGCATAAAGGGGAAAAAGAGGATGGAACCGACTCCTATGCAGAACAACTGTTACACCCAAATGAATGGAAGCTAAGCATACTGTCTGTACTGTTGGAATCTAAACCGAAAAAGATATTAAGTAGAGAAGGGATGAAACGAACCGTCCAAACTTCAGTTTTCTACTCGGGTTGGCTAGAAACGATTGACCAAGATCTTTCTATTGCACGTCATGCAATAAATGAACGTGATTTTGAAAAGCTGGGAACTGTTTTAGAGAAAAATGCTTTGAAGATGCATGCCACTACTTTAGGTGCTAATCCACCGTTTATGTATTGGCAAGGTGCTACGATAGAGATAATGAATGTGATTCAAGAATTGCGTGCAAAAGGTATTGAAGCATATTTTACAATTGATGCTGGTCCAAATGTCAAAGTTATATGTGAATCTAAAAATGAAGAAATAGTTTATAAAACACTACAAGGACTTCCAATGGTGAAAGATATCCATACTTGTCAACCTGGCCCAGGAATTAGCTACTTAGCAAATAAGAAGAAGATTCATTCCTGTGATCTACTAAATGAGGATGTAACAAATGTATAATTCATATAAAATTAAAGTTCCTGGTAAATTATTTATTGCAGGAGAATATGCAGTTCTGGAGCCTGGAAACTTAGCGATTGTAATAGCTGTTAATCGTTATATGGAAACGGAAATTAAAGCATATAAGGAAAATCAATTACATTTGCCACAGTTAGGGTATGATTCGGTTAGTTGGAGCTGGAAAGATGGTGAGCTTACCTTTCATCCGGAAGGTTCTAAATTAGCTTTTATCAAGAATGCAATTTCATTGTTTTATACGCTTTTGCAGGAAAACTCTGTTGAAATAAGACCGTTTGCTTTATCGATAACGAGTGAATTAGATGATGTATCAGGTAAGAAGTACGGGTTAGGGTCTAGCGCAGCAGTCGTAGTTTCTGTCATTTCTGCTCTATTTCATTTTTATCAAAATGAAAAAATAAAGCCAATGAAGGAAAATATCTTCAAGTTAGCTGCTATGGCACATATTAAGACACAAGGTAACGGTTCGTGCGCTGATATTGCTGCTTCGACATTTGGCGGATGGTTAGGGTTCAGTACGTTCGAATTGAATTGGATAAAGAAACAAATAGAGGAAAAAGTTCATATTTCAACATTACTTAGCGAGCAATGGCCAGGTTTAATAATTAAGCCACTGACACCTCCGGAATATTTTAATTTAGTTGTTGGATGGACAAGCAGTGAGGCATCTACCGCTCCAATGGTGAACATTGTTATGAAACTAAAGCAAGAACAACCATCATTATATGATCTATTTTTAAAAGAAAGTAAAATTGCAGTAAACAATTTAATCAATAGTTTCTTAGATGACAATGGAAAAATTGCGATTGATAGTTTGAAACAAAATCGAATGGCTTTAAAAAAGCTTGGAGAACATGCCGGAGTTAATATAGAAACACCACAATTAGAAAGTTTAATAAGGATCGCTAATAAATATGGTGCTGGGAAATCATCTGGTGCAGGTGGTGGTGATTGTGGTATTGCATTTATCACAGATCCTTCTTTAGTAACACCACTCCAAAACGAATGGCAATCCCATGGAATTATGCCGCTAGATATACAATTATCAAAAGATGGAGCAACAATAGAACCCCTATTAGAAAGGAAGTGAATCATGTCTAATTCAATTAATAAGCGTAAATCTGAACATATTCAAATTGCATTAAATGAAAAAGTAACAGGTAACGATATAACAACAGGGTTTGAAAAAATTACTTTTATTCATAATGCACTTCCTGAAATAGATTTTGATGAAATTTCCATCGCAACTAACTTTTTAGGTATAGACTGTAAAACGCCTTTCCTTATAAGTTCGATGACTGGTGGAGCGGAATTTGCTGATACAATAAATCGTCATTTGGCACAAGCAGCACAAGAAAGAGGATGGTCTTTAGCACTTGGATCCACTAGAGCTCTAATAGAAAGTAAAGAGTTTCATTCCTCATTTCAAGTAAGAAAATATGCTCCAGATATCCCGATAATTGCTAACTTGGGTGCAGTTCAATTTAACTATGGATTCGGAGTAGAACAGTGTGAACAAATAATAGATATAACGGATGCAAATGCCCTTGTTCTTCATTTAAATAGTATTCAAGAAGTAATCCAAGAAGAAGGCAATACAAACTTCAAAGATTTATTAACTAAAATAGAAGAGGTTTGTACTACATTATCTGTTCCCGTTGGTGTCAAAGAAGTTGGTTGGGGGATTGACGGGAAAACAGCAAAGAAACTATATGATGTAGGAATATCTTTTGTTGATGTTGCTGGAGCAGGAGGAACATCATGGAGTCAAGTGGAGAAAATGCGTTCCAAAAATCCAGTTAAAAGAAAAGCTGCAGAAGCTTTTACAGAATGGGGCATCTCTACAGTTGATTGTATTAATTCTGTCAAAAAAGAAAATATACCGGTGCCCCTCATTGCTAGTGGGGGGATGAAAACAGGACTAGATGCAGCTAAAGCCATAGCAATAGGAGCGGACTTTGCTGGTTATGGTCGTTCAATTTTAAAAGAAGCAACAGAATCATTAGAAGGTGTGCTTGAGGTAATGGAAACTCGTGAGCTAGAATTACGACTCACCATGTTTGCTACTGGTTGTAAAAACATAGAGGAATTAAAACAAACAGACCGAATACAACGAGGAGACCTAGGTATGTAGAGAGACTTACTAGAGGTTGAGACAAAACGATTTGACCTGGATGTAAATCCGAACAATGTAAGTATAGCTATAACGCTTCGGAAATACACTTCGCTGGTAACTATAAAATTTTTATAATTGATAAAATGACCGAACTACCTTGTTTTGAAACAAGTTATAGTTCGGTTTTTATTTGCATCCATATACCTCTGTCCCAGCCTCTTGATTTGCAACCATATTCCTTTGTCGCAATCTCTCTTTTAATGCGTCATCATTTTACTTAGTTTATAAACATATAAATTCTATTGGACTACGTTGAATTAAGGGGGAATATGTTATAATAAGAATGGAATATTTCTAAAATTCAAATTAGGAGAGAGGAATATGAATGTATTAGAGGCAATTAAACAAAGAAGGGAAATAACTAGTTTTGAGCAGAAAGAGCTTCCAGATGATATAGTTCAAAAAATAATCGAATCAGCTTATCTTTCTCCTTCTGGAAATAACTTACCTTCAAAAGAATTCATTATTGTTCGTACTAGAGAAACGCTGGATTATTTAGCGCAAACGACCCCTTATATGCCATGGCTGAGGGAAGCAATGGCAGCTGTTGTTGTTTTAGGACGTCCTAATATTAGTAAATATTGGTTACAAGATACATCGATTGCATGTGGATTTATATGGTTGAATGCTGTCGATCTCGGATTAGGAGCTGCGTTTGGTGCAGTTTACCATTCTGAGGATGAAAAAGAATCTGAACAAAGAGAAAGCTATGTTCGGAGTAAATTAGACATTCCTGAAGATCGGCGTGTAGTGGCGATAATAGGGATGGGCTACCCGAAAAAATTACCTGACCCTAAAAAACTTCTTCCTATAGAAGAAACAATTTATTACGAAAAATTTTCTGAATAAGGAATCAAATTATTTTTCTTTTGCAGCCTTTCAATGATAGTATTTATTATATACTTTGATAAATTTCAAAGGGGAGTAGCTCTAGAGCTATTTGTATTAGCTCTAAATAAAGTCGTCATTTCATGTTATGTAACATCGGCTTTATTAACAAGAAATTGTTTTGCGAGACCTTTGCCTTCAACGGCAAAGGTCTCGCTTTTTTAATTTCTATCGTTGGGTACAATAACAAAGAAGATTGTAGGAAGGAGTATGAATAAATGGAGTTTTATCAAAAGAATCCTGATGATGTAATACAGCAACTGAATGTAACAGAAGATGGCCTTTCATCTTCAGAAGCTACCAAAAGGTTAGAAACGAATGGATATAACGAAATCGAAGGAAAAGAAAAAGAACCAACATGGAAATTATTTCTATCAACTTTTAAAGATGCGATGGTAATTATTCTCCTAATCGTCGCAGCAATTCAGTTATTACTTGGAGAAGTAGTTGAATCCATTATTATCTTCTTAGTTCTAATCATTAATGCGATTATAAGTGTAATACAAACGCGAAAAGCGGAGAGCTCTCTAGATGCTTTAAAACAAATGTCTTCTCCAATTGCAAAAGTACTGAGAGATGGGAGTAATATAAGTATCCCTGCTAGAGAACTTGTAAAAGGGGATATCGTATTACTTGATGCGGGTGACTTTATACCGGCAGATGGTCGAATTATAGAAAGCGGATCGTTAAAAGTGAACGAAGGTATGCTAACAGGTGAATCAGAAGCAGTCGAGAAAAATACAATAACTCTTACAAAAGAAGTGCCTTTAGGTGATCGTAGGAATATGGTGTATAGTGGTTCACTTGTTGTATATGGACGCGGGAAATTTGTTGTAACTGCTACTGCAAAGGAAACGGAAATTGGAAAAATAGCTCATATGATTGAAACTGCAGAATCTAAACAAACTCCATTACAACAAAAATTGGACGACTTTAGTAAAAAACTTAGTATTGGAATACTAGTTTTATGTATTATTATTTTTGCTGCAGAAGCGGGACGGATCTGGTTTAATCAGAATACAGCCAATTTAGGTGAAAGTATGTTGAATGCTTTTATGTTTGCTGTTGCCGTTGCTGTCGCAGCAATTCCAGAGGCGCTTTCTTCCATTGTAACGATTGTACTAGCAGTTGGTACAACAAAAATGGCAAAACAACATGCTGTCATCCGGAAACTCCCTGCAGTTGAAACATTAGGGTCAACAAGTGTTATTTGTACAGATAAAACAGGTACATTGACGCAAAATAAAATGACCGTTACTGATTATTTCTTACCGGATAATCCAGAGGAAAGTTTTCCGGAAAATCCAAAAGAATGGAATAATGCACAAACTCGTCTAATGGGGATAGCGGTGTTATGTAATGATTCTCATATATCCGAAGACGGCCAAGAGATAGGGGATCCAACGGAAGTAGCCCTAATTGATTTTTGTAATAAAAATAATAAAGACTATAGAGAAATCCGCGCTACTTTTAAACGAGAAGCTGAAATACCCTTCGATTCGGATAGAAAGCTAATGTCGACATTACACACGTTTAATAGTGGTAAAACAATGCTAACAAAAGGTGGTCCAGATGTAATGTTTAAGCGTTGCTCTTCCGTATATCTGGATGGGAAGGTACAGCCACTTACACCTGAAATACTTCAACGTTTTCAAAAAGCGAATGAGGAGTTTTCTAAGCAAGCCTTACGTGTACTAGCATATGGATATAAACGGATTCCAGACGAAAAAACTAATATATCCATAGAAGATGAGTATGAACTAGTCTTAGTTGGATTAACAGCGATGATAGATCCACCACGTGAAGCTGTTTATGGGTCTATTAAGGAAGCGAAAAATGCAGGAATCCGGACCATAATGATTACTGGTGATCATAAGACAACTGCCCAAGCAATTGGACGTGATATTGGATTAATGGACAAGAATGATATAGCACTAACAGGTCAAGAGCTTGATGCGTTAACGGATGAAGAACTTAATGAAAAGTTAGAAAGAATATCAGTGTATGCTCGTGTTTCACCAGAAAACAAAATAAGAATTGTTAAGGCGTGGCAAAAAAAAGGGAATGTTACAGCAATGACGGGTGATGGTGTAAATGATGCGCCTGCATTGAAACAAGCAGATATAGGCATAGCCATGGGTAGTGGAACAGAGGTTGCAAAAGATGCCTCGGCAATGATTTTAACAGATGATAATTTTGTCTCGATTGTAAATGCTGTAGGTGTCGGCCGTACGGTTTACAATAATATAAAAAAAGCAATTAGTTATTTATTTGCAGGTAACTTAGGTGCTATTATTGCCATTCTTTTTGCAGTATTTATGAATATGCCCAATCCATTTACTGCATTACAACTTCTCTTTATTAATCTTATTAATGATTCACTCCCTGCGATTGCGTTAGGAATGGAGAAAGCTGAGCCCGGAGTGATGAAGAAGAAGCCACGTAATCTTCATGAAGGGATTTTTGCAGGGGGAACATTAAAAGCTGTCATCACTCGTGGATTATTAATTGGGATTGTAGTGATCATTTCACACTACATTGGCTTACAAACATCCACAGAAATGGGAGTAGCGATGGCGTTTACGACACTTATATTAGCAAGAACTTTACAGACCTTTGCGGCAAGATCCAATGTTCAAACAGCATTCGGAGCAGGATTTTTTAGCAATAAATATGTAATTGGTGCTGTAATTGTTTGTTTCTTGTTATATGGTGTTACCGTTCTTCCGGTAATAAGAGAAATATTTGCAATACCTGCAGCATTTGGGTGGGACGAGTGGTTGATTGCAGCTGGATTAGCATTAGCTGCGGTAATACTAATGGAGATTATTAAAGTAATTCAAACACGATTAGTTAAGTAATTAGAGGTATGTTGGTGCATCTATTCAGCTTCGGAAATACACTTCGCTTTCCGCGAGCTTTAAAAAGCGAAAGGTGCTTGGAACTTGAAGGCTAACTTCGCAACATCCTCTTTATGTCTTAGGTTATTTGACCTCGAGCCGATAGTTAGCGCCTACAGCTAGACAAGGTTTTGGAGCCTCCTCGCAGCTGACACGTCCGTCTAGCTTAAGCTACTAGCGGCTAGCGAAGGAGACATTCCTTTCCCTAGGAAAGTTGTATCCTGAGAAATAATACTTTCAAGACAAAATAAAAACGAACTATCTTAAGTTTCAAATGAAAAGATAGTTCGTTTCTTTGATCTCAAATATTCCTTGTACCATTATCCATGTACTTTTACACCAGGTAAGGTCAAATGAAAGCAGGTGCCTGCTCCTTCCTTACTTTCTACATGAATAGTACCACCCATTGCACGTACGATGCTATAGGAGACCATTAACCCAAGCCCAGTTCCCATATCACCTTTAGTTGAGTAATAGGGCTCACCTAAACGATCAATTTGTTCTTGATTCATGCCAATACCTGTATCTTTAATGCGAATAAATACTTTTTCTCCAACTGATTCAGTTTCTACAGTTAATATTCCGCCGCTGTTCATGGCTTCAATCGCATTTTTAATAATATTTACTAAACACTGATGTAGCCTTTGTTCATCTCCAACGACCCTTAAAGTATTGAGAAAGTTTGTTTTAATTTGTATAGATTGTAGACTGCTCATTAGGTGATACGAATCTAATACTTCTTGTAATACTTTTTCAATACTTATCGTCTCAGTAATATTCGTATTAGGAGATGAGAAAGTAAAGTAATCCTGTATCACTCTTTCCGCAGACTTCAGTTCAGTCTTAATGATAGATAAGTATTGATTTTCTTTTTCTTTATCTATGGAGCCTTCTCGTAAAAGTTGAATGAACCCAATAGCTGATGTAAGTGGATTTCGGATTTCATGTGATATAGCTGCGGCCATTTGCTCAACAGCTTCTAATTTTCTTGCTTTTAATACATGACGTCGTAGAGCATATATTTTGCACAATTCTTCCATGATAGAAGAAATTAACCCAACACCTAAAGGGATAATGACAAAACAAGCAAACCAAATATCTATGCGTTCATATGTTATGTTCAACAATTCTAACGGAACAATATGTAAAATACTCAAGAAAGATGTTAAAGCAATAGTAATAAAAACTCTATATCTCTTTCGTTTTAATACAAACCAAGGGGATAACCATCTGAAACATAAAGCCATACCACCATAAAATAACACCGTTATCCAAAAATCAATATTAAATCCATAAAAACCTCTGATAATAATAATAACAAGTGCTAATAAAGGGCCTAGTCCTGCATAAAGTCCACCAACGATAAATCCAACATTATTCAATCCAAGTAAAATACCATTGTGAACCTCGTATGTAAAAATACTGGATATAATGAGGCATGATAAAAAATATGCAGTTGTAATCTTCTTATTCGATTCATATTTATTTAATCGTTCACTCCATAGAATACAAAAAAATAATAATACTAATAAAAGCGATAAATTAAATAAGAAGTGAATGGTAAATTCCAAAGACAGCATCTCCTAATAGTACTTATAGATTTTTTTGAGAGTTACTTTCTGAATGTAAGTTGAAATAAAGTTCCTTTTCCAAGTTCGCTTCTTACATTAATAGTGCCTTTCATTGAACGTACTATATTATAGGAAACCATTAATCCAACTCCGGTTCCTTTTTCGCCTTTAGTTGAATAGAAAGGCTCGTCAATTCTAGAAAGCTGTTCCTTACTAATGCCAATTCCAGTATCTTCAATCATTATCGTAATTGTAGTTAATGTAGAAGTTGTTTCTATTGTTAAAACACCTCCATTAGGCATCGCTTCTACAGCATTTTTCATTATATTAACTAAACATTGTTGAAAATTTTGTCTATTTCCATTTATGCATCCTTTTGAGGATAAATTCGTATGTATTTGTATAGCATTTTGTTTTGTAAGAGGCTGCATTAATTTAATTAATTGAATTATTTCTTCATTCACATCTATTTTTTCAATAGATTGAATAGATGGTTTTGAAAACGACAAGTAATCCTTAATCACCATTTCAGCAGAAGTTAAGCTATCGTGAATGTTAGTCAAATGTTGTTTTTTATCATTTGAATCTAATGTTAAATTGTTAAGATTTTGGATATATTGAAGACTATTAGTGATTGGAATTTTAATTTCTTGAGATATAGCAGCCCCCATTTGTTCCAGTACTTCAAATTTTTCTGATTTAATTAATTCTTTCATTAATATAACGTTTTTATTAATGTGTTCAATCAGATAAGCAAGCATAGCAACACCAAGTGGAGGTACTATGATATACGCAGACCACACATCAATAATTCGATGTGGAGTACTGTCTATTTCTAAAAGTGCTAATATACCCAAACTTACAATGAAGGTAATTCCTGTGGAAGAAAGAATTCGATATTTCTCTGATAATTTTAGAAACAGTGGGGACAATTTCCAAATTACATAACTAAATATTGCGTAAAAAATGACACCAACATAGAATCCAAGATCTATCCCATGGAACCCGCGCATTGCAATTAGCAATAAACCCAAAATAGGACTTAATCTAAAATAAAGGCCACCAATTAGGAAAGGGATAATCCGTAGATCAAGTGCTATGTAATCACTTAATTCATACGCGAATAAATTACATAAGAGTAATGAAAGGATAAAGTATATTAAAAATGCTTTTTTGTATGACTCGATATTTTCTGTTATTTTAATCCATATAAAGAAAAGGAAAAGTAACACTACTAATAATGATATATTAAAAAGAAAGTGCATGATTAAATATTCCAACATTCGCCCTCCTTCGTATTTTTAGGTAAATCTTACTATGATTTGTAAGAATACACAATGGCTTTTTAATATTTAGAATTATGACACATCCGTTAGTCTCTAAAATAAAAATTTGAACAAGCAGGGGTGACTATTATGTCGAAAATAAAATATTTTTTTCCTATCATATTATTAGTAGGCGCCCTTTGGTATTTTTACGGAGAAGATTTTAAACAATCAGGAATAAATGGCGTTGTAAACGATATACAAGAAGACATGAAGAGGATACAAGAACACCCTACAATAAATGCAGTTGAAGAGAAGATCATACAACAATTTCAATTATGGAAAGATAAATTTTCCGATAACTCGGGTGTTGAAGATAATATAATAAGAGATAAAAGGCAAGCAGATCCCACTGAGAATCAATCCTTTTCTATGAACAATATTAGATTAGGTGATGAAAAAGCTGAAATAGAGAAAATAGTAGGTGCTCCAAAAAGAATTACTATGAATGAATATGGTGTCAATTGGGTGACATATCATAATAATTATCAAAATTTCATCATGATTGCATATGATAAAGAGGACAAGGTGGCAGGAATTTATTCAAACCAAGATTTATTATCATCTACAATGAACATTACATTTGAAAGTACAAGGGATGTAATTCTCGAAGCATATAAGCCGCTTACAAGTATTCAAAAGGGTTGGGTTCATTACCAATTTCAGCATAATGATGAATATGATATTTTTCGGGTGGATGGCAATTATGTAACAATATTCTATGATAAACATGAGAGTAATACTGTAACTGCAATACAAATAATTAGTAAAGAGCTGGAAGATCAGAAGAAGAAAATATTCGGAGAGCCAAATACCAAATTGATAGAAGGGTTTGAATATCAATTATTTGACCTGACGAATGCAACCAGAGTTAATCATGGTCTATCTATATTAAAATGGAATGAAGAAGTGATGAAAACAGCCCGTAAACATAGTAAGGATATGGCTGATAATAATTATTTTAGCCATACAAATTTGGATGGATTGTCGCCTTTTGAACGAATGGAGAACGATAATATTCATTATGTAATGGCAGGTGAAAACCTAGCATCCGGGCAGATTAGTAGTATTTATGCCCATGAAGGGTTAATGAATTCAATTGGGCATAGAGAAAATATATTACAAAAGGATTTTGAAGAATTAGGAGTGGGTGTTTCCTTTAATGATGAGTGGAGACCGTATTACACTGAAAATTTCTTGAAAAAGTGATATAATATATAGTGGATTTTTAACGACTTGACATTTTGTTAATACAGAGTATAATTTGTTTCTGATGTTTTTTATAACATCAAATTAGAGATTGTAATAGAAAATAATAGTTTAATTGGTTTAATTTTGACCTTTAATTTTCAATATAAATATGACATAATATCTTGCTAGAGGGTAGGTGCAAATATGAATAACCTTTTGATTAGATTCCAAAGTATTTTCAACAAATATATAGGATTTTTCTTTTTAGCTGTGCTATTTCTTTGGATAAAAACATACGCAGTACAATTAACACAGTTTAACTTAGGAGTTGAAGGAACATTTCAAGAGTTTTTATTGCTCCTAAATCCTTTAGGTTCTTCGTTATTATTTCTTGGCTTAGCATTTTTGTTTAAAGGTCGCAAAAAATATATAGCATTAATGATTATATATCTTTTGTTATCCATTATCTTATTTGCGAATGTTGTGTATTACCGCTCATTTACTGACTTTATAACTTTACCAGTATTAACACAGACACAAAATCTTGGTGATGTTAGCGGAAGTATTTTAACATTATTAAAGCCATCGGACATACTATTGTTTATTGACTTTCTTTTCTTAATGGGAATACTTGTATTTCGTTTCGTGAAAATAGAAAAGGAAGATATGAAACTTCGAAAAGTTGCGGCTTTGTTCGCATTATCATTGGCAATTATCAGTGCAAATATTGGTTTAGCTGAAACTGACCGTCCTCAATTATTAACTAGAGGATTTGATCGTAACTATATTGTGAAATATTTAGGTATGTACAACTATACAATATACGATGCAGTGCAAAGTACGAAGGCATCTGCACAAAGAGTTACAGCGAGCAGTGATGATATTACAGAAATTCTTAACTTCACAAAGTCTAATTATGCAGAACCAAATCCAGAATACTTTGGAATTGGTGAAGGGATGAACGTAATCTATTTTCACTTAGAATCTATTCAATCATTCCTAATAGATTACGAATTGCATGGAGAAGAAGTAACACCGTTCCTAAACTCTTTAACTAGAGAGGAAAACACAGTCTACTTTGACAACTTCTTCCATCAGGTCGCAGCTGGTAAAACTGCAGATGCTGAATTTATGATCGAAAACTCATTATATGGTTTACCACAAGGTTCAGCTTTTACAACGAAAGGAAGAAATGTATACCATGCAGCGCCAGCTATTCTAGGGCAACAAGGATATACATCTGCAGTATTTCATGGTAATGCAGGAAGCTTCTGGAATAGAAATGAAATTTATAAATCATTTGGTTTTAACCATTTCTTCGATGAGAAATTTTATGATATGAATCCAGAGGACTTAACTGATTATGGATTAATGGACAAACCGTTCTTTGAACAATCAAAGGAATTACTAGAATCATTACCACAACCATTCTATACGAAATTTATTACGGTTACTCATCATTATCCTTATCCGATAAGTGATGAAGATGCAACAATCGCGCCACATACGACAGGAGATAAATCTGTAGATAATTATTTCCAAACTGCTCGATATGCGGATGAAGCATTAGAAGAGTTCTTTACTTATCTAAAAGAATCTGGATTATATGATAATTCCATTATCATTATGTATGGTGATCACTATGGTATTTCTAAAAACCATAATGAAGCGATGAGCCAGGTATTAGGTAAGGAAGTTACAGAATTTGATAATGCTGCATTACAACGTGTACCATTATTCATTCGTGTTCCAGGAATGGAAGGCGGTATAAACCATAAATATGGTGCTCAAATTGACATTAAACCAACATTAATGCATTTGCTTGGTATTGATACGAGAGATTATGTACATTTCGGTACAGATTTATTCTCTGATGAACATGATGAATTAGTACCATTTAGAAATGGTGACTTCGTAAGCCCAACTATTACTAGTGTTGGTGACAAGTACTATGATTCTAAGACTGGTGAATTATTAGAGGAAGATATGTTACAAGAAGCAGAAAAATATCGTGAACTTGCACAATACAAATTGGCACTTTCAGACCATGTTGTAAATGGTGATTTATTACGCTTCCATACACCTAAAGGTTTCGAACCAGTCGATCGCTCAAAATATAATTATCAAAAACAAGAAAATGAATAAAACAAAAGCTGTCTAGGAGTAATCCGATGACAGCTTTTTTCTTAGCGCGACTGAATATAGCTTATTGTAATAAAACTTGAGAAATAGATTTTTTGTAGATGAGTATTTTACTAGTATGAATTTCTTGAAAAAATGAAACAATTCATATAGTACTTCGTATATAATGTAATAGTGAATGGAGGGGCGAGATGATGAGTAATAAGGATAACGAAACAAATGAATTGTTATTAAAAGAAATAAAACAATTAAATGAAAAGATTTCTAAGTTAGAAACAGATATAGAGGATATTAAATTTTTCACTCCGAAACCCATTCTTAATACAGAAACAATTGGTACGATTGGTGGATTAATACTCGGAGCGCTTGTCATAATAGGTATATTTTATTAATTAAAAGGCTGCCGAAAAACGGACAGCCTTTTATTGTGAATTGTAAAACTAACTGTAAATAAGTCCGTTTATTAACGCGAACTAGGGAAGATTCGCCGTATGGTGTTGTTGAATTCTTCAAAGAAGCCACTAACTGGTTCGCCATTATTTAAATCATTTCTATATCCGTGCATACGCTCATAAAAATCAGGGTTTTCTGATACATAAACGTGATCAAGATTTTTATCGACTTTTCGAGCTTTATTAGCTATTTTCTCTTCAATATTTTTTGTGAGTTCGTTACGGGAGTCATTCGTTAATTTAACAGCAATATACGCATTCCTTCTTGTAACAAGAACATATGCATTGTCTACTTCTTTTAATTGGGCGACTGCATCAGCAATGTCGTCTGCAACATCAATGTCATCGGCAACATCGATATTATCAGTAGCTTGATTACCATTATTCACATTCATGGGATATTTTGCATTAAATCGATCATTACCTGTATAGTTACTATTGTAATTGTAGTCAGTCCAATCGCTAGTATTTTGAACTCCATCATAATGGCCATTCTGTGGGGGCGGAGAACTATCGTACGCAAATTCATTATTGTTACCATTATTTGTCCCACATCCAACAAGCATAAGTGAGACAAAACTGCTATATATTATGGGCTTAATTATCCTCAAGATGATCCTCCTCTTCACAAATGATTCTTTAATAATGTTCCAAAAGACTCAATTTTTATGCTGTATTTTTGATATAATAAGGCAGTTAACAACTTTAGGAAACTGCATATAGAAAGAGGGATAATATGTCCTGGTTTAGAAAGGTTTTTTCGAAATTTCTAGATAGTGAACACGAAGAAAGTCAAACAAGTTACGAGAATAAGCAATTACAAAATAACAATCACATACCTAAAATGAATACAAAAATGACATACCATTATCCGAAAGGAAATTTTCGGTTTCCATTAATTGAAGATGAACCAAAGCGAGAAAGACAATCAATCCAACAGAAACCCGATAATCAACGAAATACGAATAGAAGTGCAAGCTATAATAGGCAGCCTAATCGTTATTCTTCGCCACCTCAAGTAGATGATGGCGAAAGACTCCCTAAAACATTAGGGAAGGAATATCCTGAATCTGTGTTTCAAAAGAAGGATAGACGACCAACTTCAAATAAGATAGAATCAAAATCGCGGCAACCATTTCGACCTTCAACAGTTCCGTCACCGATATATGGATTTAATGATCCAAGAAAAGCAAAACCTTTTTCTGTAGATGAAAATCCTTTATCACAACAGATGGCGGAGAGTGAGACAGAACAAGAAAATAATTTGGATACTCATGAAGTGGTACATATTCCTGAAGCTTCAACTGTTCCTGAACATGTACACCAAGATGAAACAGAAAAGGAAGTACAGTATGAGAGTAGCGAGGAATTTGTAACAGAAGAAAAAAATGAGCCCGTTATTAATGAAATGGAACTGTCTTCAAATCAGGATGATGTAATGAAAGAGGAATCGAAAGAGTCAAATCCTACAAATCTGACTGACATGAAACAGAAGAAACCGAGAAGAAACATGCCATTTAACGTATTAATGTTGAAACAGGATCGAAAATCTTTTCAAGAGCGTCAAAAGAGTAGACAAGAAACAAATGAAGAAGTGAGCCAAAATGTGCAACAAGGTTCACAACAATTACAACAAGCGTACAAAGAAGCGATTAATACGGAAGTTGCTGCTTCGACTGACGTAACAGATAAGACGTTAGAGTCTTATGTATTTCCACCTATTCAGCTATTGCATCCACCTGTTGCGAAAGCTGAAAATAAGCAATGGATCGCGGAGCAAACCGAACTCCTAGATGAAACATTACAAAATTTTAATGTAAATGCATATGTTGTAAATGTTAGTCAAGGACCATCTGTTACAAGGTTTGAAGTTCATCCAGAGCGTGGTGTGAAGGTAAATAAGATAACAAATTTGAGTGATGACATTAAATTAAGTTTAGCTGCAAAAGATATTCGAATGGAGGCACCTATACCTGGGAAGAGAACAATTGGTATTGAGCTTCCTAATCATGAGAGTAGACCGGTTCAAATTAGTGAAATTATTAACGACGAAACATTTCTATCAAGTGAATCGCCATTAACCGCAGCGCTTGGTTTAGATATTTCTGGTACACCAGTTGTGACAGACTTAAAGAAAATGCCACATGGCTTAATTGCCGGTGCTACTGGTTCTGGTAAGAGTGTTTGTATTAATTCAATATTAGTTAGTCTTTTATACAAAGCAAAACCTGAAGACTTAAAATTATTGCTAATTGACCCGAAAATGGTAGAGCTCGCTCCATATAATCATATCCCCCATTTAGTAAGCCCAGTTATCACTGACGTTAAGGCAGCGACTGCAGCTTTAAAATGGGCCGTTGATGAGATGGAACGCCGTTACGAATTATTTGCGCATGCGAGCGTAAGAGATATTAATCGATATAATATAGTTGCTACAGAAAATGGGCAGCATCATGAAAAACTTCCTTTTATTGTAATAGTTATCGACGAATTAGCAGATTTAATGATGATGGCACCACATGATGTAGAAGATTCAATCTGTAGGATTGCTCAAAAGGCACGGGCATGTGGGATCCATCTAATTATTGCAACACAACGTCCATCTGTTGATGTAATTACGGGATTAATAAAAGCGAATGTGCCAACAAGAATTGCTTTTTCGGTCTCCTCACAAGTGGACTCTCGTACAATAATTGATATTAGTGGTGCAGAAAAGCTTTTAGGTCGAGGTGATATGTTGTTTTTAGAAAGTGGTTCTTCCAAACCAGTTAGACTTCAAGGAACCTTTGTTTCTGATGAAGAAATTGATCGGGTGATAGATTTTGTGCGTAATCAAGGAGAGCCTAATTATTTATTTGAACAAGAGGAATTACTTAAGAAAGCTCAAATTCAGGAAGATGAAGATGAGCTATTAATGGACGCTTGTGATTTTGTTGTTAATCAAGGTAGTGCTTCTACCTCATTATTACAACGAAATTTCCGTATTGGTTATAATCGTGCAGCTCGACTAATGGAGATGTTGGAAACACAAGGAATTATTTCAGAACCAAAAGGAAGTAAACCACGAGATGTTCTTATTAATCACAATGAATTAGAAAAACTGAAGGAGACGTTATAACTTCAGTAATGAAGCTAATCAGCTTTAAGGTAGCTACCGTGTAAATGCTTCAAAAGATGGGTATATACTTAGATAACTAATAAAATACCATGTTAAAAGCACATATATTCACAAGAAGCCTATAATGTTGTATAAGGTTATCTTTATGCCTGAAAGACCTTATCCATCTGGTTGGCAGTAATTACAACTATTAGGCATTCGATCTTAATAAATGATATAATGGCACAATACGAAAAAAAATATGTAAAAACATATTCATGTTTTTACATACAAATTAATTCTCAGAAAATAATAATGAATAATAAAACATAGTGATTTAGCAAATCTAACGTAAAATCATATTATAAAAATGACAGCCGAAGTTGGAGGTTCGATTATGACAGTATACCATTTCGTAGGTATCAAAGGATCTGGAATGAGTGCACTAGCGCAAATTCTTCACGATATGGGATATAAAGTACAAGGTTCCGATGTGGAAAAATACTTTTTTACCCAAGCAGCACTTGAAAATTTGAATATAACTATTTTACCTTTTCAACGAGAAAATATAAAAGAAGGTATGACAGTAATAGCGGGGAATGCTTTTCCTGATACACATGAAGAAATTGAAGAAGCAAGAAATAGAAATATTCCTGTTGTAAGATATCACACATTTTTAGGGGATTTAATGAAGAAATTTACAAGTATTGCAGTAACAGGATCTCATGGAAAAACGTCAACAACAGGTTTACTTTCACATGTGATGGGAGGAGCGAAACCAACATCCTATTTAATCGGTGACGGAACTGGTAAAGGGATAAAGGACTCTGAGTACTTTGTTTTTGAAGCATGTGAGTATCGTCGCCATTTTCTGTCCTATTCTCCAGATTATGCGATTATGACGAATATCGATTTCGATCATCCAGATTATTTTTCAAATATTGAGGATGTATTCTCAGCTTTTCAACAAATGGCGATGCAAGTAAATAAGGCAATTATTGCCTATGGTGATGACGAGCATTTACAAAAAATCCAAGCAGAAGTTCCTGTGATATTTTATGGTTTTAGTGAAAGGAATGATTTCCAAGCACGAAATCTACAGACATCTTCATCTGGAACAAAATTTGATGTATATGTTCGTAATGATTTTCATGACACATTTGAAATACCTTCCTTTGGAGATCATAATGTTTTAAATGCATTATCCGTAATCGCTCTTTGTCATTATGAAGATATAAACACAAATGTCGTAAAGAGATACTTAAAAACATTTCAAGGTGTAAAAAGAAGGTTTACAGAGAAGAAGGTTGGGAATCAAGTACTAGTGGATGATTATGCACACCACCCTGTTGAGATTAAGGCAACAATTAATGCTGCACGTCAAAAGTATCCTAATAGGCCAATTGTTGCAGTGTTTCAGCCACATACGTATTCAAGAACACAAACGTTCTTGGATGATTTTGCAGACAGTCTAAGAGGAGCAGATAAGGTATATTTATGTGAAATATTTGGATCTGCTCGAGAAATTAATGGCACACTGACAGTGAATGATTTAAAGAATAAAATACCTGGTGCAGAGTTAATAGTGGAAGAAGATACATCTCCATTATTGATGCAAAATAAAGGAATCCTACTATTTATGGGTGCTGGAGATATTCAAAAATTTCAATCAGCATATGAAGATTTATTAAGGCAACAATTGAAAAAAGCTCAATAATACATGTAGAAAAAGAGGTTAACCATTATTTCCTTGGTTTCACAAATAGACCAAGATAATGGCTTCCTCTTCTTTTCTTATGGTGATAAGTACATAATATTAGACACTATGAATAGGACTGAAATAAAAAGATAAACATAAATACATATTCCGACCATTTTCATATTTTAGTGTAAAAATGCAGGAAAATCAGAGTTTATGTAGAAGTATATCTAAAAGTTGTTTATCTTTTAAGTGAAAAGGGTAAAGTGGAATTGACAGATTTGGAGGTGCTGCAAAGGATGGAAATAATTTTATATTTAAGTGTAGCTTTAATCGCGATAGCATTTTTCATACTTGTAATTAGTCTAATTAAAACGTTAAAAGCAATGAAAGGCACGTTAGAAAGTGTTTCACACACACTAGACGGACTTGAAAAACAATTACAAGGAGTAACAGGAGAAACAACCATTCTGTTACATAAAACGAATGCACTAGCAGAGGATTTCCAAGGCAAAGCAGAAAAACTAGAAACAGTTGTAACTGCTGTACAGGATGTAGGAAATACGGTGCAAGAGCTAAACAACACGTTAAAAAGAGTAACATCATCTGTTGCTACTTCGATTGAGAAAAATCAAGATAAGGTTGGACAAGTAGTTCAGTGGACAGCCATTGTGAAGGAAATCAGGGATAAATGGTTTAGGGAAAAAAATCATTCAACCAAAGGAAGAAAAAATGTAAATACTGATACAACAGTTACATCACACCAACTAGAAACAGGTCGTGGTTAATATATTTTGAACAATACATTATTGGAGGATGAGGAAAAATGAGTAATAATCAAAATGGATCTACAAATTTTTTAACTGGTGTTATTGTCGGTAGTATTGTGGGGGCTGCAACAGCACTTTTGTTGGCTCCAAAGTCCGGTAAAGAACTTAGAAGCGATATTAATACACAAGTTAGTACAATAAAGGATAAATCAGGCGAATGGAAGGAAACCGTCATGGAAAAAGGGACGGAAATTTCTGCAACAGCGAAAGAAAAAACAGCACATCTTCGTCAAGTAGCAATGGAAACAGGTACAAATGTAAAAGATGCAGTTAAAGCGAAAGCAGAACAATTGAAAAGTACTGTAAAGAAATCCGATAATCATGATCAATCGGAAGAAGCAGCTGAACTTGCAGAGGTAGTTAATGAAGTTGCGGAAGAAATTAATAATGCAACTGTGTCTAATGAAGCTGAATTTGTTAAACAATCATAATAGCGGATGTTATATTACAGGTAGCAAAAAATGCTACCTGTTTATTGTATATAAAAAATTCCTTTAAATGAGCAGGAATATTATTACAAATTAAGTTTTTCTGTTATTATAGTATAAGAAGGTTTCTGGAATTACATTGTTAGTAGAATCTTCTAGGAATTACTTGCTTCCTTTTCCCAATTCTTTAATAATGATTGTGAAACAAATCACTAAATTTTGAGAAAATTGTCGAATTTAAGTGAAGTTTGCAGAAGGTTTTGCTGTATCTTATGATGATGTGAAGCAATACTAAGAAGGAACAGGTAAATTAACCATATAAATTTGATGTTAATTTAGGAGTGTGAATGGAATGAATATTACTATTTATGACGTTGCTAGAGAAGCTAATGTTTCTATGGCAACTGTTTCAAGAGTAGTGAATGGTAATCCTAATGTTAAACCCGCAACCCGTAAGAAAGTATTAGAAGTGATTGATCGACTTGAATATCGACCTAATGCAGTGGCACGTGGACTAGCTAGTAAGAAAACAACCACTGTTGGTGTAATTATTCCTGATATATCAAATATCCTTTATGCTGAACTTGCTCGAGGAATAGATGATATAGCTACAATGTATAAATACAATATTATTCTAAGTAACTCTGATCAAAACTTAAATAAAGAAATGTTGTTATTAAATAATATGCTTGGAAAACAAGTAGACGGCATACTATTTATGGGTGGAAATATAACGGATAAGCATATTGAGGAATTTAAACGCTCTCCAGTACCAATTGTATTAGCAGGTACGATGGAACAATCAGGTGTAATCCCGTCTGTCAATATTGATTATAGACAAGCTGCATTTGACGCTGTTTCTTCCTTTATCGAGAAAGGTCATACGAAAATAGCATATGCGATTGGACCTCTTCATAATTCTATTAATCAGGATGAAAAGCTTACAGGATATAAAGAAGCTTTAGAAAAGGCAGGGCTTGAATATCGTGAGGATTATGTCATTGAAGGTGATGATACTTACGATTCTGGTATCGAAACTTGGGCAAAATTAACAGAATTAGATGAAAAACCAACAGCAGTATTAGCTGGTAATGATGAAATGGCATTAGGTATAATGCATGGTGCGCAAGATCAAGGGTTGTCTATTCCTAATGATTTAGAAGTAATTTCATCTGATGATACAAGACTTACGTTAATGGTGAGACCTCAGCTCTCCTCTATAGTGCAACCGTTATATGACATTGGTGCAGTAGCGATGCGCTTATTAACAAAGTTTATGAACAAAGAAAAAGTGGATGAAAATAAAGTTATTTTACCACATCGAATTGAATTTAGATCAACAACAAAATAAGGAAATAACGGGCGGTGTACAGTGTGTAAATTATCTGTGCCCGTTATTTTTTTTGATGAAAGTGATTTAGTTCAAATTTTTACTATATTGATGCATAAATCTAAGACGATGGAATTGTTGAAGTGATTCTCTAGGAACTTGTTTACCTACTCTTACCATTAAACAATTAGCTGAATGGGACGTAATTTCAGGGTCATCTGTCTCACATAAACGTAAACCACCATGATGCATCAACTTTTCCATCATTTTTCGATATTCCCATATTGTTAAGTTCGTTCCTTTTAAATCCCAATGCCAATGATATTCAGTAGAGATAATAATATAGTTTTCCATTGCTTCATCCATCATGGAAACAGATAATAAGGATTTTCCAACTCCTGAGGCTCTAAAAAAGGGGATAACTTCAATTGCACCAAGCTCTATTAAATCCTTCATTTTTCCATGAGACCATCTTTCAAGTGGATGGGGATATAGAAAAGTTACATAACCTACAATTTGATTATCATTTCTAGCTATTATGATTCTGCCTTCCGGTAGCTTAGAAATCTCAATGAGGGCTTTATGTTGTAGATTGGCAGGTCGAAATGATGTTAAGTCTTCGTGAAAATCTAAAGAAGATAACAGGTCTGTTGTAATAGGACCTTCAATATGGAGGGGACCATTTATTGTTCTAACTTCTTTTGAATGATATGTCTTATTATGTTTCATTAATTAAGTATACCTCCCTCAGAGGCGGAAAGTTATATTAGTTCTTGCAGTAGATGAACACGTGTACATGAATAAAAGGTATAATTCTGATTAAAAGAATTATACCTTTGTTCATATACTATTTAGGTTTGTTAAAATGCCTTATTTATATTCAACTAAATGGTATTTTTTCTTCCCACGACGGATTACAGTGAATTTACCACCAATTTTGTCATTTTCCTCTAAGTTGTACTGTACATCTGTAACTCGTTCACCATTAATAGAGATTGCGCCATTTTGGATATCTTCTCTAGCTTGGCGTTTAGAAGAGGAGATTTTACCAGCTACGAGTACTTCTACTAATGCCATTTCATCACTGTCATGTTGATAGGATGGAACATCTTTAAATCCTTGTTCGATTTCATCTACAGATAAACTGCTAATATCTCCACTGAACAAAGCTTCCGTAATCTTAAGTGCTTGTTCAAGAGCGGCTTCTCCATGAATTAATTTTGTCATTTCTTCTGCTAATTTACGTTGTGCTTTACGTAAATGTGGTTCTTCATTCACTGATATTTCTAATGCTTCAATTTCACTTTTCTCTACAAATGTGAAGAACTTTAAGTACTTAATAACATCAGCATCTGCAGTATTTACCCAGAATTGATAGAACTCATAAGGAGTAGTCTTCTCTGGATCAAGCCAAATTGCTCCGCCTTCCGTTTTTCCGAATTTAGTACCATCTGCTTTTGTAACAAGAGGAATCGTCATTCCGTAAGCTTTAGCACCTTCTCCTGCCATTTTTCTAATCATTTCAAGACCTGTAGTGATGTTTCCCCATTGATCACTACCACCAATTTGCATTTTACAATCAAAATTTTTGTATAGATGGTAGAAGTCAATTGCTTGGAGAATAGTATACGTGAATTCAGTAAATGAGATTCCAGTATCTAATCTAGATGCGATAGTATCTTTCGCAAGCATGTAGTTAACACCAATATTTTTACCGTAGTCTCTCAAGAATGAAATTAAATCAATAGAACTTACCCAGTCATAGTTATTCGCCATGACTGCTCCATTTTCACCAGAAAAATCAAATATTTGTTCTAATTGTTTTTGAATCCCTTGGACATTTTTTTGAACTTGTTCAATAGTTTGGAGCTTACGTTCTTCTTTCTTTCCACTAGGGTCGCCAATAAGACCTGTTGCACCGCCTACAAGCACAATTGGTCGATGTCCGTGCTGCTGGAATCTTTTTAGCGTTAGAAACGGTAATAAGTGACCAATATGCATACTATCTGCAGTTGGATCAACTCCACAATATAAGGAGATCTTTTCTTTGCTTAACGTCTCTGCCATTCCTTCTGCATCTGTTTCTTGATATATAATGCCACGCCATCTTAAGTCTTCTAATAATTGTTCCAATGTTATCCCCACTTTCATGTTTTCGAGTAATAAAAAACGCCCCTTCGTATAAACGAAGGGACGATTATTCACCGTGTTACCACCCAACTTGGGAAAAAAAATTCCCCACTCCACATTTATAACGGTGATTTTCACCGTTTATCGCTAATAATAAAAACATGAAATATGTCATTATATTCACGATAAAAACTCAAGGAGGTAATTCATCAATCTGTATGTGCCGATTTGCACCAAACATCGGCTCTCTATACTACAGGGACAGTTGACTACTAATTCCTATCAAAGTTAAAATTATTCAATAATATATCGTATTTTAAACATAATTAAAGATGATTGTCAAATAGCGTTTGAAATTTTTTCTGACAACCCTTGTAAGTATGCTATAATAGGAATGATTTTTAGGGGGAATAAATGAATGAATATAAATTGGAATAAAGGTTGGGAGAGGTTGAAATCATCTATTTCAACACTTCGATATAAGCGAGTTGTCAAAGGATTACGTATTACATACGGAGTCGTTTGGAATCTTGTTTTGTTACTCGTTATTGTAGGGTTAATTGGCGGTGCTTTTGTAGGCGGAGTGGGTGCAGGTTATTTTGCATCTTTAGTGAAAGATGAAAAAGTAAGAGCAGAAGAATCAATGGTAAAAAATATTTATCAATATGAAGAAACATCTACTTTATATTTTGCTGATAATAAACCATTGGGTAAGTTACGATCCGACATTGACCGGGTTGAAGTTGCAATTGAAGATGTATCAGAACATCTGAAAAATGCAGTAATTGCTACAGAAGATGAATATTTTTATGATCATAATGGTGTTGTACCAAAGGCGTTATTCCGTGCAGTATTTCAGGAATTTACTAATTCAGCTGTTCAATCAGGTGGAAGTACATTAACACAGCAATTAATTAAAAACCAAATATTAACAAATGAAGTCTCCTTTGATCGAAAAGCTAAAGAAGTACTCCTTGCACTTCGTGTAGAACGGTTTATGGAAAAAGACGAGATTTTAGAAGCGTATTTAAATGTTTCGACATTCGGTCGTAACTCATCTGGGCAAAATATAGGTGGTGTACAAGCAGCAGCAAGGGGAATCTTTGGAATCGATGCAAAGGATTTGAATTTACCACAATCTGCCTTTATAGCTGGTTTGCCACAAAGTCCATTCAGATATACACCTTTTACAAATAAAGGTGAAGTAAAGGATGCTGAATATTTAGAGCCTGGGCTTAACAGAATGAAAACTGTTTTGAGTAGAATGTTGCGAGAGGGATATATAACAGAGGAAGAATACCAAGAAGCAATAAAATATGATATAACGAAAGATTTTATTCCGAAACAACCTAGAACCTTTGAAAAATATCCAGCCTTAACGTTTGAAATAGAAAAAAGAGCAGTCAAAGTGATGACATATGTACTTGCGGAACAAGATGGATATACAAAGGAAGATCTAGATGCGGATAATAAGTTATATGAGAAGTATTCGACATTAGCAAACCGAGATATACGCCAAAATGGGTATAATATCCATTCAACAATTAAAAAAGAAATATATGATATACACCAGAAAACGAAAGATGCTTATAAAAATTATGGACCAACATATAAAACAAAAAGAAAAAATCCTGAAACTGGAGAAATTGAAACTGTAGATGATCCGGTGCAAATTGGTGGGATTATGATTGAAAATAGCACTGGGAAAATTTTGAGTTTTATTGGTGGACGTGATTTTGAATTAGAGCAAATGAATCACGCTACAGATGCAAAACGTCCAAATGGTTCTACAATGAAGCCATTACTTGTTTATGCACCAGCATACGAGCTAGGAGCTGCTGCACCGGGATCAATCGTAGCTGATTTACCATATGAGATTCCGATTCCTGGTGCAAAGCCTTATACGCCAAATAACTTTTCTGTAGGAAGATTTTACGGGCTTATTACGACTAGGTATGCACTGGCAAAATCATATAATGCCTCTGCAGTTGCAACATATATGAGGATTTTAGATCAAAAGCCTGCAAAATACTTAGAAAAAATGGGCTTTACGAGTGTAACACCAGAGGAGTATACGTATCCATCACTTGCTCTTGGTGGTATGACAAATGGTGTAACTGTTGAAGAAAACACGAATGCATACACTACCTTTGCCAATGGTGGTAAATTTGTGGATGCTTACATGATTGATAAAATTACAGACAAAGATGGTAATGTTGTTTATGAACATAAGGTGGAGCCTGTGGATGTGTTCAGTCCACAAACAGCCTATTTAATGTTAGATGTTATGCGGGACGTATTTAAATACGGTACTGCAACAGCTATACCAGGTATGTTAAATTTTAAAACAGATTTAGCTGGTAAAACTGGTACATCCAATCAAGCGAGGGATTCATGGCTTGTTGCTTCTAATCCAAATGTTACATTTGGAACATGGATTGGATATGGATCGAATAGAAGCCTAACAGTTCCAGGAAATAGCGAGAGCTTCCGAAATTATCAAATATGGGCAAATTTAATGAATGCAGCACATGAAGTAGCTCCAGAAATAGTCAATGGGGAAGAGCGCTTTAAAATGCCTGGTGGAATCGTCAATAGATCATATTGTTCCGTTTCGGGTATGTTGCCATCGGATGCTTGTACGAAAGCTGGTCTTATTAACACTGACATTTTCAATGCGAAATTCGTTCCTGATAAAGCAGATGATGTGCTTGGTAATGGTCGCTATGTAGCGATTGGCGATAAGAAATACATGGCACTCCCGTCTACACCAGAAGAATTTACGAAGCCAGGAATGTTAATAGATCCGGAATTTATTAAAGAAATTTCACTAGGTTATGTAAAAGATTTTTCTCAAATAATTCCAAAAGATAACAAGTGGAAAGACATCTTTGTTGCAGATGCCAAAATAGAAGATGATGGCTCAGCACCTGCTACTGTGAAAACGTCAGTTCAGGATGGCAAAATCAAATGGGAACCTTCCTCTAGTAAAGATGTAGTTGGTTACCGAGTATATTCTGAAGCTGGAGACAAACTAGCAGCAATTACTGCTGACGCAGATCTTGCTTTCAATGGAGGAAAAGGTCGTTACTACGTTGTTGCAGTTGACATCGCTGGTACTGAATCAGCACCATCTAATGTTGTTGGTGAAGAAGAAACAGTTGAAACGACAAACCCTGACGATGATAAAGGGAAAGATGAAGATAAAAATAATGGAAATAACGAAAATAGAGGAAATAACGGTAATAATGAGAACAGAGGCAACAATGGAAATGAAAATGGAAACAATCGTGGAGAACATGGCAATACAGAAGATATAGAAGATTAACATTTACCCTCCGAACAGATTTAAGTTTGGAGGGTTATTTTTTTACATAAATATATAACAGGAACTATTCGATTTGAATTAGAGGAATTTCCTTTAAAATTATTAATAGGAGAAATATTGATAATAAAAATTACCAACTTTCATTTGGTATAATAAAAGTATTATAGGACATAGTCTCGTCGCGAATGTCCAACTGAAAGAAATGGTGATATTGTGTTTAAAATCCTGTTAGTTGAAGATGATATTACGTTATATAAAGAAATGAAGGAACGGCTTTCACAATGGTCGTACGATGTGTATGGTGTTGAGGATTTTAACAACGTGATGAAGGAGTTTTCGACTATTCAGCCAGATCTTGTCATTATTGATATTCAATTACCGAAGTATGATGGTTTTTACTGGTGTCGTATGATTCGAACGTATTCAAAGGTTCCCATAATTTTTCTATCATCTAGAGACCATCCGACAGATATGGTTATGTCCATGCAGCTTGGTGCAGATGATTTTGTACAGAAGCCGTTTCATTTTGATGTACTCATTGCAAAGATTCAGGCAATCCTAAGGCGAGTATACAACTATAGTCTTGAGCATCAAATTCAGCTGAAAGTTTGGAATGGAGCTTCTGTAGATTACGTAAAGAATACCGTGCAAAATAAGGTCGGCAAGATAGAGTTGACGAAAAATGAAATGTTTATTTTAAAAAACCTAATCGAGCATGCGAACCAAATTGTCAGCCGCGAGAAACTTATCAAAAGTTTATGGGATGATGAACGCTTTGTAAGCGACAATACCTTAACAGTAAATGTGAACCGATTAAGAAAACGACTAGAAGAAATTAATCTTGGTCAATATATTGAAACAAAAGTTGGACAAGGATACATGGCAAGAGAAGAGGATGCCTCGAAATGATGAAGAAATATCTGTTAGAAAGGTGGAGTTGGATTCTACTATTCTTTTTTTTTCAAGGTATAATCCTGTTAATCGGGTATCTGGATCCATCTCTTTCATTTCAATCTATGCTATATATTGTATTGTTGTTTTTTGTCATTTTTATTATATTTTTTGTTATTCAATATAATCGAGAAGTGCTATTTTATAAAAATATGGAAGAATGGGACCCCAAAATTGGTATTGAAAATATTCAGGAAGGAAAGACACCATTTGAAAAAGTGATAGAATCTACTATCAAACAGCAACATTCTTACTATATAAAAGAAATAAGTAATCATGTAACTAGTGTCGAGCAGGAAAAGGATGAGTTATTATCATGGATTCATGAAGTGAAGACACCATTAACAACGATAAAATTAATGCTTGAAAGAATAGAAGATGACAAATTTAAAGAACAATTATTGTCTGAATGGTTGAGAATACATTTGCTTCTCGATCAACAATTGCATCTTCGTCGAATTCCTTTAATGGAAAACGATCTTTTTATTGAACGAGTCCATTTGGAAAAGGTAATTGTTTCAGAAATACGTTCCTTGCAAACATGGTGTTTACAAAAGGGTATTGGGTTTGATATGTCATTAGAGGCTCCTGAAGTTTATTCTGACGGGAAGTGGCTTCAATTTATTGTACGACAAATTCTATCCAATGCGGTTAAGTATAGTGAAAATGCTGAGATTGAAATACATAGTTATCAAAAAAATGGTGCGGTAGTTCTGGAGATACAAGATTACGGACGGGGAATAAAGGAGAAAGACCTACCGCGCATTTTTGAAAAAGGCTTTACCTCCACAACTAATCATCGGGATCACGCAGCAACAGGAATGGGCCTATACCTTACAAAAAATGCAGCAAAACCGTTGAAAATTAAGATTGATGCCCAATCTAAGTATGAAGTAGGAACAAAGATTACGTTGACCTTTCCGAAAAGCAATGACTTTATTAAGCTAATAAGCATGTGACAAAAATGTCACATGCTTTCGTGTTTTGTTCGCCAATTCGAAGGAAAAAGGACATAATCCCATCTAAAATAAAGTTAAGGAGTTGATAAGATTGAATATATTAGATTCTAATAAAATAGTAAAAACGTACGGAAACAAGTGGAACCGCCAAGAAGTGTTAAAAGAAATTGATATAGAAGTGAAAAAGGGAGAGTTTGTCGGGATTATGGGTCCCTCAGGTTCTGGTAAAACAACTTTGTTAAATGTGCTTTCCTCTATTGACCGTGTGAGTTCAGGTTCAATTCGAGTGGATGGGAAAGAATTCACGAGTATGAATGATAAGGAACTAGCAGAGTTTCGAAAACGCCACCTCGGATTTATTTTTCAGGAATATCATTTATTAGATACTTTAACAGTCAAGGAAAATATTATGCTCCCACTAACTGTCAATAAGTTTTCCAAAAAGGTCGCACAAAAGATGTTTGAGGGTGTGGCGCAGGAATTAGGAATATTGGAGTTACAGGATAAGTATCCAAATGAAATTTCTGGTGGTCAAAAGCAACGGACTGCAGCTGCACGTGCTTTCGTTCATGAACCTAGTATTATTTTTGCAGATGAACCTACAGGAGCCCTCGACTCGAAATCTGCCTCAGATCTATTGAATAAATTAAGCGACCTTAATGCAAAACGTGAATCCACTATTGTGATGGTCACACATGATCCACAAGCAGCAAGCTATTGTAGCCGAGTTATTTTTATTAAAGATGGACAGATATTTACGAAATTGAATCGTGGCGAGGAGCGCAGACAGGATTTCTTTAACGATATTATTAAGACACAAGCTGTATTAGGTGGGGTAGGGGTATGAGCTTCAAAAATCTCATCTTTCGAAATTTAGTAAAGAACATCAAAAACTATTATTTGTACGTTTTTGCACTTATTTTTAGTGTTGCCTTGTATTTTGCATTCTTGACCCTACAGTTTGATCCATCGATGGATGCTGCGGAAGGATCGATTAAAGGGGAGGCAGCGATGAAAGTTGCGGCCGTTATGCTAATCGCTATCGTCATAGTATTCCTGATCTATGCGAATACGTTGTTTATCAAGCGTCGTGGCAAGGAAATTGGATTGCTCCAGCTAGTTGGAATTTCTAAAAGAAAAACTTTTTGGATATTAAGTGTTGAAAATATGATTCTTTATTTTTGCTCGATGATTGTTGGAGTGTTTATCGGATTTGTGTCTTCAAAACTAATGTTAATGATTTTATTAAAGGTTATCGGGATTGAAGAGGTGGCAACATTGCGGTTTTCCACTGAGGCACTTGTTCAAACCGTCATTGTATTTGCCGTTATATATGTGATAATCATGGTCAAAAATGCGTTGTTTATCAAACAACAGCAAATCATATCCTTGTTCCATACAACTTCAACTTCTGAGGAGACAAAACGGAAGGTTTCTGTATTAGAAGTTATCATGGGTATTTTAGGAATTGTGCTCATTATATTTGGTTACTATTTATCAACAAAATTATTTAATGGTCAGTTTACTACAATGGAACTAATGTTTATGGTAATGGTAACAATCCTTGCCTCGGTAATTATAGGAACATATTTCTTTTACAAGGGCTCCATTCGGTTTATTTTTAATCTGATTCGTAAAAAGGATAATGGATATCTGTCGGTTCATAAAGTGTTGTCCTTATCATCAATTATGTTTCGAATGAGATCTAATTCGATGCTGTTAACTGTGATTACGACTGTCTCAGCATTGGCGCTCGGGTTATTATCACTCACTTACATTTCATATTATTCAGCTGAAAAAACAGCGATAGAGTCTGTAGTCAATGATTTTTCTATTCCTAACGAGGAGCGTGCAAAACAATTTTCTAATTTACTGGAAGCTGAACAAATTAGTTATACCAAAACGGAGATTGACTTGATGAATGTGTTGACGGATTTATCTAATGTCTTGGAAGATTCAGAAAAACGACAAGGATCAGACAATCTAAAACTACCAATGACAGTGATATCGGACCGTTTTGTTGAAGGAATTGATGTGGCAGAGCAGGAATCTGTGTTTATCAATGGTAATACAGCTATACAATCTCTGATGACCTTTAAAAAAGGGTTATTCACGATGTCCGGGAAATCAAAAAAATTTGAATTAAACTTTATAAAATATGAAGATAAACGCTTACTTCCAATGCGAATAACACTTGGTGGGTTTCCAGTAGCAGTTGTGGATGATACAGTATATCAACAATTAGCTGCGGATTTTGACCCAGAAGTCAAGAATGAGTTTTCTGTTTATGTCGGTTTTGATATTGATAAAAGCTCAGATCTAAATAAAGCTAATCAGATCTTCAATGATCTAAACTTAGGTCAATGGGCGGGGCATGAATCGCAATTAGACGCATTTATGAAGCAAAAAATGATAATGGGTTTAATTATGTTTATCGTCGGATTTCTGGGATTAACTTTTTTAATTACATCTGGTTGCATTCTTTATTTTAAGCAAATGGATGAAGGGGAAGAGGAAAAAGATAGCTATACAATTTTACGTAAATTAGGGTTTACAACAACAGATTTATTAAACGGGATTAAGGCGAAACAATTGTTTAATTTTGGTATTCCGTTAATTGTAGGGCTATTCCATAGCTACTTTGCGGTGAAATCTGGTTGGTTCTTTTTTGGAACCGAGCTCTGGACACCAATGATTATCGTGATGGTGTTCTATACTTTACTCTATTCAATCTTCGGGATCTTATCATTAATATATTATAAAAAGCTAATAAAAGAAGCTTTGTAATGTATGAGGTTATACAAAACGATTTGAACTAGATGTAAAACCAACCAATAATCGTATAGATGATAGAAAAGGACCGAACTATGTAATCAATTGATAGTTCGGTCCTGCTTTGTTAAAGTCTCTTACTATTACATCTTTTTGTAAGAAGTCATACTTGATTATAAAAAATATCACTCTGAAATATATCGATTTTTCTCGTATGGAATGTCTGAAAAAAGAAGGTCATCATGATATCGGTGGCGAAATCATAACTTATTCAGAGGAGGTGTCAGTGTTTCATGATAAGTGACATAAACGAAAGGTGGTACGGCATTTAGGTGAATACTTTCCAAGCTGTTACGATGAATGAAAATGATAATGTTGCGGTTGCTATAAAAGACATAGCTAAGAATTCAGCTATAGAATTAAATCATCAGAATAAAACAATTAGAGTACTTGTAGTTGATGATATT
This sequence comes from Lederbergia graminis, assembly GCF_042655485.1. Classification (NCBI taxonomy): domain Bacteria; kingdom Bacillati; phylum Bacillota; class Bacilli; order Caryophanales; family Bacillaceae; genus Lederbergia; species Lederbergia graminis. The sequence goes on along the minus strand of NZ_JBHSMC010000005.1, from coordinate 85,593 downwards.
GAATTTGGTCATAAGTTTTCAATCCTACCAATTAAAAAAGGTGAAAATATATTGAAGTATGGAGAGGTTATAGGAGTAGCAACAATAGACATTTGCATAGGAGAACATGTTCATATTCATAATTTAGAGGGAATACGTGGGAGGGGTGATCGGGTTGAACAATCAAGATAATAATCTGATGGGGTATAGAAGGCCGGATGGGCGAATTGGTATTAGGAATCATGTTCTAATATTGCCTACTATCACATGTGCGACTCAGGCTGCAAAGCAAATTACTGAATTGGTGGATGGTACAGTTACCTTTATTCATCAACATGGATGTGCTCAAGTAGGCATCGATTATGAACAAACCTTTCGAACATATGTAGGGATGGGCTCTAATCCCAATGTATATGGCGTCGTTGTGTTAGGACTTGGTTGTGAAACACATCAAGCCCGTAGTGTAGCTGAAGAAATTAAAAAAACTGGTAAACCAGTTGAAACAGTTTCTATACAAGACCATGGAGGAACATTATCTGCAATTGCTGAAGGTTCTAAAATTGCAGTCAAAATGGTTCAAGAAGCATCTATGCAACAAAGAGTACCTTTTTGCTTCGATGAGCTAATTATTGGAACGGAATGCGGTGGATCAGATGCATGCTCTGGGATTTCCGCTAATCCAGCTGTAGGAGCAGTGAGTGACATGATTATTGATCGGGGAGGAACAGCAATATTAGCTGAGACAACAGAACTGATTGGAGCGGAGCATTTACTTGCAGAACGAGCTGTTGATGATCATGTGTCCAAAAGGGTGTATCAAGTAATATCTGCTATGGAAAACAGGGCGATTATGATGGGAGTAGACATCAGGACCGGAAACCCAAGCCCTGGAAATATTAAAGGTGGGTTAAGCTCATTGGAAGAAAAATCATTGGGGGCTGCCACAAAAGCAGGTACTAGAACTTTACAAGAATTAATAAATTATGCAGAAACACCAACAAAAAAAGGGTTAGTATGGATGGATACACCTGGTCATGATATCGAACAATTAACTGGAATGGCTGCAGGTGGAGCACAAGTCGTATTATTTACAACAGGTAGAGGAACTCCAACTGGATCACCTATTGTTCCTACTATAAAAATTGCAACTAATACATCAATTTTTGAAAGAATGGAAGAAAATATAGATTTGAACGCGGGAACGATAATAGAGGGCAAGGAAACAGTACAAGATGTAGGGAATAGAATCCTAGATGAAATTGCTATGGTATGTATGGGTAAGAAAACGAAAGCTGAAATCTTAAAGCAACATGACTTCGGAATTTGGAGAATAGGTCCTACATTTTAAATTTATTTTACATGATAAAATATAGATTTAGTAAAGCTTTAGTAAACTATTTTTAATAACAAATACCCATAAGAATACAGGGGTAATTATAGTAAAAACTAGGGTTTATTTAAAGTAATTTACTAATATGGTAGAATGATACTGTAACGTCCTATCTAAGAATTCTCAAGGAGGATATTCAATTATGAAAACGTATTCAAATTACATAGCTGGAAAGTGGAGTCCATCTGCATCTGGGAAGACGAAAGAAATCATTAATCCTGCTACTCAAGAAGTTGTTGGGAGTGCTCAAGTTTCAACTACTGAAGACTTGGATGCCGCGGTGAATGCAGCTACCGAAGCAAGGTTTTCTTGGGCCAAATTATCTGGTGCTGCACGTGGTGACTACTTATATAAAGTGGCAAATCTTATTGAAGCGCGCTTGGACGAAATTGCCCAAACGATGACGGAAGAGATGGGTAAAACTTTTCCGGAAGCAAAAGGAGAAACTGCAAGAGGAGTCGCAATTTTACGTTATTATGCAGGAGAAGGATTGCGGAAAATTGGGGATGTCATTCCATCAACTGACAATGAGGCATTTATGTTTACAAAGCGGGTTCCACTTGGAGTAGTAGGTATCATCACTCCATGGAATTTTCCTGTTGCGATTCCAATTTGGAAAATGGCTCCCGCTTTGATTTACGGAAATACGATTATTATTAAACCTGCATCCGAAACAGCGATTACGGCAGCAAAAGTAATCGAGTGTTTTCATGAAGCTGGAATTCCTGAAGGGGTAGTCAATATGGTTACTGGACCTGGAAGTGTCATTGGTAATGGTATCGTGAATCATCCAGGTATTACGGGAATCTCATTCACAGGATCTGATACGGTTGGTAGAGAAATTGCCAAAGGAGCAGTGGCAAGAGGAGCTAAATTTCAACTTGAAATGGGAGGGAAAAATCCTGTCATTATTGCTGCTGATGCCGATTTAGATAAAGCAGTTGAAGGTACAATAAGTGGAGCTTTCCGTTCGACTGGTCAAAAATGTACAGCAACCAGCCGTGTTCTCGTTCATAGCAGTATAAAAGATGCTTTTACGGATAAATTACTTTCTGCAATGGAAGATATAAAAATCGGGAATGGCATGGAAGATGGAGTTTGGATGGGACCTTGTTCTTCTGAAGCACAAATGGAGACTGTTCTTTCTTATATTGAAAAAGGAAAAGAAGAAGGGGCCAAACTAATTCATGGTGGAAATAGATTAACAGATTCAGAATATGGTAAAGGATTTTTCGTAGAGCCGACTATTTTTGATGATGTAGATAGTAAAATGCAAATTGCCCAAGAAGAAATTTTTGGACCAGTCATTGCACTCATCCCTTTTGATGATATAGAAGAAGCATTTAATCTTGCAAACGATACACCGTTTGGTTTGAGTGCGTCTATTTACACAGAAAATATTGGAGCGATGTTGCAGTTTATTGATCAAGTAGATGCTGGGTTAGTAAGAATCAATGCTGAGACAGCAGGAGTTGAACTGCAAGCGCCATTTGGTGGAATGAAACAATCAAGCTCTCATTCACGTGAACAAGGTGAAGCAGCAATAGAATTTTATACATCGATCAAAACTGTATTTGTAAAAGGCTAATATAAAAAAATATAAGTAAAGCATTCGCTCCACATGGATGTGAATGCTTTACTAAAAAGGAGAGGGATCAATGAGAATCATCAATTATCGTACTGACGCACAAACGGAAAAATTGGCAGCGGTTACAATTAGCTCAAAAGTATATCCTTTGCCGTTTAGGACTTTCCAAGATTTTTTAAAAAAATGTGAAGAAGAGAAAATGAGTTACCTTACACTCGTACAAGAATTGATTATTGGAATTGAACCTTTAGATAAATCTTTGGAAGAATTAACTCTTAGTCTACCTATCAATGCATATGAAGTGTGGGCAAGTGGTGTCACCTATTTAAGAAGCAGAGATGCAAGAAATTATGAATCTCAAGGCAATGAGCCAACCGTTTCCTATTACGATAAAGTATATGTCGCAGAACGTCCTGAACTGTTCTTGAAGTCGACTGATCGCAGAACGATTGGACCGAATGATCCGCTTTATTTACGTTCTGATTCTAATTGGATCATACCTGAACCTGAACTCGGTTTGGTTATTGACGGAAATGGAACAATCGTTGGTTATACGATTGGTAATGATATGAGCAGTAGAGATATTGAAGGGGAGAATCCTTTATATTTGCCACAAGCAAAAATGTGGAAGCATTCCTGTTCAGTCGGCCCTGCAATTTTATTAGCGGAGACGGTGGACAATCCATATGACTTTGAGATTATCTGTAGAATTTTTAGAGAAGGTGAAAAGGTATTTGAAGACAGTGCAAATACCTCCCAATTAAAGAGATCATACGAAGAGCTTGTCGAATATTTAATGAGAGATAATATCGTGTTCCCTGGTACGGTATTATTAACGGGAACATGTATCGTCCCTCCGAATGATTTTACATTAAATGATGGTGATTTGGTTGAGATTGAAATTCCGAGAATAGGGAAATTAATTAATCCAGTGAAAGCGCAGTTGCCATTAGAGGTGCAATGATGACCTATTCTTTAGATGAATTGTTATATACTGCTCCAAACAATATAGAAAATATTGAAACGAAAGCTAAGGGACCTGAAGGAAAACTACCATTGACAGATTATATGTTACGTCATTCTCCAAGTGGCGATTTATTTGGTCTTTCACAAAATGTTGGGATGGGGTGGTCGCCGAATAAATTAAATGGTAAAGAGGTATTATTGCTTAGTACACAAGGCGGGATGAAAGCGCCGGATGGATTTCCAATTGCTCTCGGTTACCATACGGGACATTGGGAAGTAGACCAGTTGATGAAAGAAGCAGCAATGGAAATTAATCGTGCAGGTGGCATTCCATTTGCTGCTTATGTGAGTGATCCATGTGATGGTAGATCGCAAGGGACAACGGGAATGTTTGATTCTTTCCCATATAGAAATGATGCGGCTATTGTCTATCGCCGCCTCATTCGTTCTCTTCCAACGAGAAAAGCGGTCATTGGCATTGCGACTTGTGATAAAGGATTGCCGGCAATGATGTTAGCACTTTCTTCCATGCATGATTTACCGACGATTATCATTCCTGGTGGTGTCACGTTGCCCCCTGAATATGGAGAAGATGCTGGAAAAATACAAACGATAGGTGCACGTTATTCCAATAATGAAATATCATTAGAGGAAGCAGCTGAACTTGGTTGTCGAGCATGTGCAACACCTGGTGGAGGCTGCCAGTTTTTAGGGACGGCAGCAACCGCTCAAGTTGTAGCTGAAGCTTTAGGATTATCGCTTCCTCACTCTGCTTTGGCTCCTTCAGGACAAGAGGTCTGGAGAGAGCTAGCAAAAAATTCAGCACGTGCAGCGATTCATATGGAACGTGCAAAATTAACAACAAAAGATATTTTGACAGATAAAGCAATTCATAATGCGATGGTTGTCCATGCAGCCTTTGGTGGGTCGACTAATTTATTATTACACATACCTGCTATCGCTCATGCGGCAAAATGTAAAATTCCAATTGTAGAAGATTGGATAAAAGTAAATCGTCAAACACCAAGACTAGTAAGTGTGCTTCCTAATGGTCCGGATTATCATCCGACAATCCGAGCTTACCTTGCAGGTGGAGTCCCAGAAGTTATGCTGGAATTAAGGAAATTAGGATTGTTATATGAAGACGTCATGACGGTGACAGGTAAAACATTAGGTGAAAATTTGGATTGGTGGGAGCAATCTGATCGAAGAAAGAAAATGAAGGATCGATTGCTACTAGCTGATCATATTCATGCGGATGAAGTGATCATGTCAAAGGAAAAAGCACGGAAAAAGGGTTTGACTTCTACGATTACTTTTCCGACAGGGAATATTGCACCTGAAGGATCGATTATTAAATCAACATCAATCGATCCCGAAAAAATCGATGAAGATGGAATTTTTTATCATAAAGGGATGGCGAAAGTTTTTACAAGTGAAAGGGATGGTATTGAGGCAATTAGACAAGGGAGAATTAATGCAGGGGATATTATGGTTGTTTCGGGTTGTGGTCCGCTAGGTACCGGAATGGAAGAGACATATCAACTTACCTCTGCACTTAAGCATCTTTCATTTGGAAAGCATGTCACTTTAATTACCGACGCACGTTTTTCGGGAGTTTCCACAGGGGCTTGCATCGGACATGTCGGCCCAGAAGGATTGGCAGATGGTCCGATTGGAAAACTGCGCGACGGAGATATTATTGAAGTAAAAGTAGATACCGTTCAACTCGTCGGACATGTTCATTTCTTAGGTACGGAAGACAAACCAGTGTCACCTGAACAAGGAGCAGTTATTTTAAATGAGAGAGAACGGATTGCTATTAAACCAGCCGAAGATTTACCGGATGATACACGTTTGTGGGCGGCATTGCAAAAGGTGAGTGGTGGAACGTGGAATGGTAGTATTTATGACGTGGATAAAATAATAGAAGTATTAGAAGCTGGAGAAAAAGCATTAGCGCTTGATAGAGTTAAAAATTAAAAACTCGAGAGAAAAGCTGTAACTTATATCCTTTTTTGCAGACATATATTATTCTAAAGCAACAAAAAACCCTAGAAATGTGGATAAATCAACAATTCTAGGGTTTTTATTTTGCTCTTTAAGAGGTATTCTATTAACGAGAGTAGAACTCAACGATGAATGATTCGTTAATTTCAGAAGGTAATTCAGAACGCTCAGGTAAGCGAGTAAGAGAACCTTCAAGTTTCTCAGCATCAAAAGAAACGTATTCAGGTACGAAGTTTGTAGCTTCAACAGATTCTTTGATGATTGATAAGTTACGAGATTTTTCGCGAACGCTAATAGTTTGTCCAGGAACTACTTTGTAAGAAGGAATGTCTACACGGCTTCCATCTACAAGAATATGTCCATGGTTTACTAATTGGCGAGCTTGACGACGAGTGCGTGCAAGACCTAAACGGTAAACGATATTGTCAAGGCGTTGTTCAAGAAGAATCATGAAGTTTTCGCCGTGTTTACCTTTCATTTTTCCAGCTCTAACGAATGTATTTAAGAATTGACGTTCGTTAACACCATACATATGACGTAGCTTTTGTTTTTCTTGAAGCTGTAAGCCATATTCAGATTGTTTCTTGCGTTGGTTTGGACCATGTTGTCCAGGCGCATATGGGCGCTTTTCTAATTCTTTCCCAGTACCGCTTAGTGAAATACCAAGACGACGGGAGATTTTCCAGCTTGGGCCAGTATAACGAGACATAAAAGTCTCCTCCTTTGGTTTTATTTTGTTGTAAAATAAAAACCGATATGAGACAGCAGATATGTGTATTTTGTTTTCATGTACCTTCGCCCTAGCAGCAGCGGGTTACGCGATACACCTCTATGAATAAATGACTATTTCAATAAAGGAACAAAATACGAACATACAGTGTTCATCTAGGCTGCAATTTATTTTACACAACGACCATTATATATTTTGTCGAAAATAAAGTCAACCATCGATTCGGAAAATGTTAAAAATATCCTAGGTATTAAGTTCTATTTGTGATATAATTTATATTATGTTTGATATATTGCAATTGTATGATAATTTTTGTCGGAAATTTCTTGTATACAGGTAAGAGAAGTGGCAATTATGAACATGACTAGGTGGGTTGAGATGGATAACCAAATGAATCCCATTTTAATAAATAATTCTAAATTAGAAGAAATTAAATATAAGGAATTATATAGAGTTACAGAAAAATTTCATTCAACAATGAATACGAACACTGTCCTTGCCGAAATTATTCAAACTCTAAAAAAAGTCTTTCCCCAGTATGATTATTATTTATTGTTATCTAATGATTACGATACGAGTGCAAATTTACCAATTAAGAACTTGGAATATAAATCTGAAAATGCTGTTGCCATTTCTGCATACATGAATGCTTCCATTGAACTAGAAGAAAGTGATTATCCGATTATGTATGCACCACTTAATGGAAAGCAAGGTGTATATGGAGTATTACAAGTGAAGTCATACTTAATGACACCATTTGAAAGTAGTCAAATTGATTTTATTAGATTGTTAGCAAATACAGCTGGTAGCGCTTTAGAGAATGCAAAGTTATTCCAACAATCACAAAAATTAATAGAAGATTTACGTTTGTTAGATGAAATATCTCAAAAATTAATTTCTACTAAAAATATAAAAGAGATGTTTCGTTACTTATATGAGCAAATATCCCACTTAATTCAGTCAAAAAGAATTGGTTTTATTATGATGGACGAAGGTGTACCTAAAGTACTGGAAGGGAGCTCCGATTGCTTTCATGAACCAAGTTTTGAATCAATGATTAATACATTATTAGAGAAAACAAATAATTTCGATGATGCACTATTTATGGCAGAAGTAAAAGATATGCCTGAATATATTCAAGCACAGTGTAGCTCTTTTATGTCAGTTCCGTTTTGTTATAATAATTCAGTTAAGGGTTTAGTTATTGTCCTTGGTGATGAACCATATAGTTTTAGTTTTGAAATGTTTCGATTACTACAATCATTAATACAGCGTTCTAGTATTGCTGTATCCAATTTATTATTGCGAGAAAAGCTAGAGAATATGGTGATTACCGATCATCTTACGAAGTTAAACTCACGAGATTATATGAATGAACGAATTGAAATTTCCTTGAAAAATGATTATGAAGGTACTTTCATATTAATAGACTTGGATGACTTCAAAGTAATAAACGACACTTATGGACATCAAATAGGTGATGAAGTACTTATTCAAGTTGCGACCATTATAAAAAATAATCTGCGTTCTACTGATATTGGTTCCCGTTGGGGCGGAGAAGAATTAGCGGTATATTTACCAAATGTACCATTGGAAGACGGTGTTAAAATTGCTAAACGTCTTTTACATCTTGTATCTACTGAGACGAAACCAGCAATTACCATGTCATGTGGAATTACTCATTGGTTAAAAGGCAGTGAAACAAACTTTAAAGATTTATTTAGTCAAGCAGACGCCGCGCTTTATAAGGCGAAAAACTCAGGGAAAAATAAAATTGTTGTTTATAATGGTGCTACAGTAGAAGTTTGTAAATGAAGCATTGCATTTGCAATTGTATATACGTTTGGTTGGTGAATATTTCTAAAAGGTTCCGTATTAAGGTGCGTATTGATTAAATGACATTAAAAACGACGCGTGTATTGGCACGCGTCGTTTCCCTTTGTATAAGGCGTTAATGGCAATTAAAGTCAGTAGTGACATATCATTTGAGGAAATCATTTGCTCCTCACCACCGACTGAATGACTAAAATAAAGCTAATAGGATGCAATTTACCCCTGCTCAAAGAATAGGAATAGTTAAAAATAACCTTTATTTGGAACGATATTATTAATAAGAAAATGAATTCGAATATAATTTTGTTGAGGACCTCAAATATCAGCAATCTTCACCTATTTACTCCATTAATAACCTTGTCATAATAATATTGGCTACTTTCGAAAAGATTAAGTTATTTTTTAAAAAAAGTATGGGAATTTATGGAGATTAATAATATATATTCATAAGGAGAGATTATTTAATGTTGTACGGATTAGTAAGCATTTTACTCACTGTTTTATTATTTGCTTTTTTAATCTCAGGGCTAGTCTTAAGTAGGAAGCATTCATTTACGGCAGGAGTTTACTTTTTTCTTATCCTAATTGTGCATAAAATTTCGTCTTACTTTTACTCACTACTTATAAGAAACTACATCAATACACTTACTGAGAGTGGAAAAGAACCTCCAATGGGTATGTCAATCGGAGAATTAGTTAGTTGGTTTTCATTAATTCCAACAAGTGTTTATATTATTGCTTTTGGAGTTTTAATTATTGGACTATACAATATGCGAAAGTCAAAAATAGCAATGTAAACAGGACCTCTTATTTTGAGGTTCTTTGTCTGCGCTTATTAGGGGGCTATCCCAGTCAGGTAGTTTGATTTTTGACAGTTTGAAATAAAGTTTCCTGCAGAGCTATCTTAGTGACGAGCTAAGAATTCCAAGCATATATAGTCCAAAAGGAAATAATCTATACGAAAATAAACTAATAATAAAGAGCTTGGGACAATAGATTATGGTTGCAAATAAAAACCGAACTATAACTTGATTTCAAAACAAGATAGTTCGGTCGCCTTATCAATTATAAAATTTTTATAGTTACCAGCGGAGGAAATACACGAAGACTCCTGCGGGAATAAAGGCCTCGATGAGACCCCACAGGCGCAGTTAGCGCCGAGGAGGCTCATTAGCCGCCCGCGGAAAGCGAAGTGTATTTCCGTAGCGGTATAGCTACACTTACATTGTTCGGATTTACATCCAGGTCAAATCGTTTTGTCTCAACCTCTTTATTTGTCACTATTAATAAATATTCTAATGTCATTTAAGGTTATTTTGAAACTGTACCTCAAAACGGAACCCTTTAAAATATTTCTCACACTCTTTAATATCACATACTTGTATGTGTATCAATCAAATATACTTCAATAAGCTCTCTACGAATAGCTCTAGGTTTTCTCGATCAATATCATCAAATCTATCTTTTTCAGGACTATCAATATCCAGAACTCCAATTACTTCGCCGTCTTTAATCATTGGAACAACAATTTCAGATTGTGATGCAGCATCACAAGCAATATGTCCTGGAAATGCATGTACATCTTCCACAACAATTGATTCTTGTTTAGCAACAGCTGTACCACAAACACCTTTTCCGACCGGTATTCGAACACAAGCAGGGAGTCCTTGGAAAGGTCCAAGCACCAATTCACCTTTATCCATTAAATAAAAACCTACCCAATTGATCCGTTCAAAAAATTGATTCAAAAGTGCGGATGCATTGCTTAGATTCGCTATATTATTACTCTCTCCTTCTAACAAGGCTTCAAGTTGTTTTATCAACAATTGATAACTTTTTACTCTATCTTCACTATAAGATGATACCTTAAACATCTTAATCCCCCTTCATTATATATATAGTTCGACGAAAACCGCATAATTCCAAGGTTTCGAGCACAATATGTCGATAATTTTTTAAAGGAATTTCAATATTTTTCACGAAATGGAAAAGTAAATGCAGTTCATTCATTATAAAACAAATTTATAAAAATATTCAAGATTTTTGAGAGGAAGTTATAGAATGAATGACCAAAAAGTGGGAACAAAAGATAATATAATTGACGCTGCAATATATCTATTTAATTCAAAAGGTTATGAAGGAACAACAGTCCGAGAAATTGCAAACAAAGCTAAGGCTAATATTGCAACTATTTCTTATTATTATAGTGGGAAACAAGGCTTATTAGAAGAATGTTTAATTCGTTTTTTTGAACCGTATTTAGTTTGCTTAGAGGAAGAAGTAGAGAAGTTGGAAATCGACCATCCTTTAATTTGTTTACAAAGAGCAGTGAAAAGAATACTAATTCTTCAGAGCAAGAACCATTTACTTACTCGGTTTGTGTGGCGCGAAGTCACGATAGACTCACAAACATCTAGGGAAATCATTACGACGTATTTAATGAAAGAAAGATATTTATTAAAGACGATGATACAATCCGCATTAAAAGAAACAAAAACAGCATTACCATTAAGTATGATCATCATACAGTTAAAAGGAATGCTTGTTATGCCATACGTTAACAGTCAATATGTCCAAGAAGTATGGGGCTTAGGCTTACAGGAGAACTACTTTATTGAAAAATACAATATCATTATTAGAGGTTGGTTAGAATCATTACTTGGAAAAGCAGAAAATCCATATAGTCAGAACGAAAAGGCAACATATATAGGATAAATATAAATTATTTTATTAAGTAATATGAGAGTGAGACGACAGAAAGTGTATGATATTTCCGAAGCGATATAGTTACACTTACATTGTTCTAATTTAAATTGAGTTCAAATCGTTTGACAAACTTCTTTTGCCCTTTAGAAATGATTCTGGAATGAAGGATTTACTTCGCACTACGCAGAGCCTTCCAAGAGCGGGAATAAACTGTATAAATTCATCAGTTATTAAGGAAATTTTTTCAGTTGCCTCCATATTTGTGGAGGATTTTTTTATGGAAAGGATTTTCTTATAAAAAAATTGCTTATAATAGTCAAAAAATGTCGTTTACATGGTATTATAGAAGAATATAATTCGATTCTTATTAATTTTATACATATATGGTTTGTTGTAGATGGAAGGAGCAGGGGCTTACAATGAAATTCGGTGTGGTTGAAATCGTTATAAGTACGATTGTACTAGTCCTAATACTATTTATAGTTGGATATATTATTAGAAAAAGGTTTTATAAAGAAGTAGATAAGCTCGAATCTAAGAAGTTAGATTTGATGCACCGTCCTGTAGTGGAGGAAATGGCAAAAGTTAAACAATTAAATATGAATGGCCAGACCGAAAAATTATTTGAAAGTTGGCGACAAACATGGGACGAAATAATCGCTGTTCGTTTGCCAAATATTGATGAAATGCTTTTTAATGCGGAGGAATATACGGATAGATATCGGTTTAAAAAGGCCAAGGAAACTCATCAAGAGATAGAAAAGATGATTAATCAAATCGATAATGATATTACTTCTATCCTTGAAGAACTCCAGGAGTTAATTGGTAGTGAAGAGAAAAACAGAAACGAAATTGCTGACCTTCTTGAAAAATATAAAAGTTCCAAGAAAAACCTATTATCCCATAGACATATATACGGTGTATCTGCACAGCATCTTGAAGTACTTCTAGATTCAATCGGAGAAAAAATAGCTAATTTTGAAAATTTAACAAGTGGTGGAAATTATTTAGAAGCGCGAGAAGTGGTGTTAACTCTTGCGGATGAAATGGACGTCTTAATTAGCAAAATGGAGCAAATCCCTGATCTATTAGTGGAAATTCAATCTGTCATTCCTAGTCAAATACAAGAATTAAAAGACGGATTGAATGCGATGGTAGCGGAAGGCTTTATATTAGAGCATTTACAAATAGATGAACAGCTCGAACAGATTAATAAAGAATTGGAAGCATATAAAGACTTCGTATCAAAAGCTGAAGTAGAAGAAGTGGAAACGGGATTAAATGAAATAAAAGAGCAAATAGATACTTTGTACGACCTACTTGAAAAAGAGGTTTATTCAAAACACCATGTTATTGAGGAAAATGAACAAGCTGAAATTATTTTAAATCAATTGATGGAAGTGAGCACAGCTATTTTAGATGAAACAAAGATTGTTCAATCTAGTTATCAATTGTTAGATCATGAGCTAGAAATTCCAAGGAAGTTTGAAAAAAGCTTGAATCAACTGAAAAAACGCTATGAAGTACTAAGGGCAAAAATTGCCGATGAAATTACTGCGTATTCATTATTGAGCGAGGAATTAACAGATATTGATACTCAATTGAAAAAGATGCAAATTGAGCAAAATGAATTTATCGAGCGACTTCAAAACTTGAGAAAAGATGAGCTAGAGGTTCGTGATAACCTAGCAGTTCTGCAAAAACAAATAAAAGAGATATTGCGAAAGGTTAAGCAAAGCAGTATGCCTGGCCTTCCGAATGATTTCGAAGCGCTGTATGAACAGGCAGAAGAACAAATTGCGGATGTATATAATAGCCTAAATGAAAAACCTTTAAATATGAAATCTGTCCAAAAGTTTCTTGATGAAGCCCAAGATACTGTAAAACACTTATACAGCAGGACAGAGGAACATATTGAGACATCATGGTATGCCGAAAAGGTGATTCAATATGGAAATCGATATAGGGGCCGCAATTCACAGTTACGATCAGAATTAGAGAAAGCAGAAAGAGCTTTCCGAAATTATGATTATAAAGCGGCGTTAGAACAAGCTGCTACTGCTGTAGAACAAGTGGAGCCGGGTGCACTAAAAAGAATTGAAGAATTATTTAATGAAGAATTACCTAAGAACTAAGAGGACTGCACTCGCAGTCCTTTTTTACACGGAATTATTCAATTCTCCTGCTAGCTGCTTGCTTATATCTCTTCAATGCCTTTGTGCTTTTCATATCAGATTTATTATGTTAAATTGGCAAGAGAATTTATTAGAAGGTGTATAGGAATGATTTACTTTGATAATAGTGCGACAACTATGCCATATGATGAAGTACTTGATACGTATGTGAAATTAAACCAGAGATTTTATGGCAATGCTTCTTCCCTTCACAACTTTGGTGGAAAAGCAGAACAGTTAATAACAAAAGCGCGAGAACAAATTGCGGATATTATAAACGTGAAACCACAGGAAATTATTTTTACATCTGGTGGGACGGAAGCTAATAATTTAGCAATTAAAGGAACGGCATTTCAATATAGAAATAGAGGCAATCATATCATTACTACAGCAATAGAGCATCCTTCTGTACTGGAGCCTTGTAGGCAGTTAGAAGAGATGGGCTATAAAGTCACATATATACCGGTGAATTCAGAAGGTATAATAGCTACAGCTGATGTTGAAGCAGCTATAACAGATGAAACGATCCTAGTATCGATCATCCATGTGAATAATGAAATTGGATCAATCCAACCGATTAAGGAAATTGGTGATATTGTAAAGAAGCATTCTAAGATAATTTATCACGTAGATAATGTTCAAGGAGTTACGAAAGTACCAATAAATTTATATGAAAATTCGATAGACCTATGTACCTTTTCAGCACATAAATTTCATGGCTTAAAAGGGAGCGGTTTTTTATTTAAGAGGAACGGCATTAAGTTGGATCCGCTTATAAGTGGGGGGAATCAAGAACAAAGATTAAGAAGCGGTACTGAAAATACAGGTGGAATTGTTGCAATAGCAAAAGCATTACGTATGTCAGAGAATAGCCATTCTCAAAACAAACATACGGTACATTCTATAAAATCGTATTTAGTGGAAGAATTAAGTAGAATTCCGGATGTTGTTATACATTCACCGAAGCAATCTTCTCCTTACATTTTGAATTTTTCCGTAAATGGTTTGAAGGGTGAAGTAATTGTCCATGCATTAGAATCTGAAGGAATTATCATTTCAACGACTAGTGCATGTTCCTCAAAGGATAAAACACCAAGTAAAACGCTTCAAGCTATGGGTGTAGACGAAGGATGTGCGATTGGAGCAATTCGTGTAAGCTTATCTAATAACAATACCATGGAAGAAGCAGAGCAATTTATTAAGGTATTTAAACAAACAGTAGATCGATTATTAACAGTTGTGAGGCGACATAAATGAACTATGATAGAATTTTAATCCGATATGGTGAGATGTCACTAAAAGGACGTAACCGAAAACATTTTGTACAAAAATTAAAAAAGAACATTAAGTTTATTTTACGTGATTTTAAACAAATTCAGATACAATCAGAATGGGACAGAATGTATGTATTGCTAAATGGTGAACCTGCAGAAGAGGTTATCTCTAGTTTGAAACATGTCTTCGGGATTCAATCGTTTAGCCCGGCTATTAAAACTGAGAAAAATATTGAAGCAATTAGAGCTGCAGCATTAGAAATTGTCCGTAGGGCACACACCCCAGGGAATACATTTAAAGTGTCTGCGCGGAGATCTGATAAGACATTTGAATATGATACAAATGGATTAAATCACGCTGTTGGTGCACATATTCTAATTAATGTAGAAGATATTAAAGTGGATGTGAAAAATCCCGACTTAAATTTATTGGTAGAAATTCGCCATGATGCAGCTTATATTTCAGGACAAGTCATACAAGGTGCTGGAGGATTTCCCGTTGCGTCATCTGGTAAGGCAATGTTAATGCTTTCTGGTGGGATTGATAGTCCGGTTGCTGGGTATTTGACGATGAAACGTGGAGTCGGAATTGAAGCAGTTCATTTCCACAGCCCGCCATTTACTAGTGAACGTGCGAAACAAAAAGCATTAGATCTAGCTTCCAAACTAGCACAGTATTCCGGTAGTGTGAAGGTTCATATAGTACCATTTACGGAAATACAAGAAACGATTCATAAGCAAATACCAGAAGGTTACACGATGACAGCAACAAGACGAATGATGTTAAGAATTGTGGAAGAGATAAGGCAGAGACAAGGTGCACTTGCAATCGTGACTGGAGAAAGTTTAGGGCAAGTAGCTAGTCAGACAATGGATAGTATGTTTGCGATTAACGATGTGACTAGTACACCAATTTTACGCCCATTAATAACAATGGACAAGATTGATATTATTAAAATTGCTGAAGATATTGATACATTTGAGATATCCAATCGTCCATATGAAGATTGTTGCACAATCTTCACCCCACCATCACCAAAAACAAGACCAAAATTAGATAAAATACAAGCTTTTGAAGCTAAAGTCGATTGGTCACCTTTATTAGAAAAAGCGATAAATCATACAGAAGAAGTAATTGTAAGTGCTAGAAATCAACAAATAGCAGAGGATACAGATGATTTCTTCTAATTGAATTAGAGAGTTTCCAATTTTAAGATGTGATAGGAACAATTACCAGAATGAAGCCATGTGTTTTCGCACAATATATTGTTACAAGGAGGTGAAAACACATGGCTAGCAACAACAACAGCAACCAATTACTAGTTCAAGGTGCTCAACAAGCTCTTGACCAAATGAAATATGAAATTGCTTCAGAATTCGGTGTAAACCTTGGTGGAGAAACTACTTCTCGCGCTAACGGTTCAGTAGGTGGAGAAATTACTAAGCGTCTTGTTCAAATGGCTGAACAACAACTTGGTGGTAGCTCTCACTAAAAAAATGAATAGAAATGGCTAAGGAAGTGGGAATCATCCCACTTCCTTTACTTATATTTATAAAAATGTCCTTTTAACTTTTTCCCAGAATGAGTTATCTTTTAATTTAACCGTTTTAATTCGTTTATCTGTTAATTGAATCTCTATTTTATTAACGTGTTGTATACTCAGTGCCTCATTGTCCATTGCCATAATTGGATGATCGTTACCATCCTCTACATCTCTTAATACTAGTTTACGATCCCCACCAAGGATAAAAGGTGACCCCAGTGTGCGGTAACTATTATTATTTAGTGAAGCTAGTTCACATATTTGCATACAAGGTAATAATGGGTCAACGACGGCTCCGCGTACGGACTTATTATACCCTGTGCTACCAGTTGGTGTGGCGATTACGAGTCCATCGCCTCGGAAGGTTTCAAAATGGAAATCATCAATATATACATCTAATACTAATGTTTTCACTATGGCAGAGCGGATGGAGAATTCATTTAAGCAGTAAAAATGACCTTCATCATCTACATCAACTTTGATAATTGGGTAGCGTCTAACTTCGATTGTTTCCATTGTCATTGCGTCGATTATTTGATGTAAATCATCGATATGGAAATCACAATACAAACCTTTAGAATTATCATCTGCTATTCCTACATACAAGCAATCTTGGCGAAATCCAGTTTTTCTAACAGCTTGGAGAAACGTACCATCTCCGCCAATGCTAGCGATAACATTTGCATCTTTTGCATTCTTAACAATAGTAAAACCATATCGCTCTGCTAATTCTAAAAGAGCTGTGATTTTTTCTGAACCATTGGGATTATGGAAGAAATAAATATTTCTACGTTGTTCCATTGTGAATCCTCCTCTAAATGATGCTATAGTTTTGGTACAATGTTATTTACCTTTTTAGTGTATCATGTTAGTGAAACTTTTTGAAAGATTGTGCCGTATTACAGTATTAGAGTTGACAAAAAGGAGGAATTACATGAATGGCAAGCGTTGGGCTGCACTTGGAATTGCAGCTGGTGTATTTTTTATTTCCATGATTGTAAATTTTGCGAGCAGCATTTTATTTAGTGACTTTTCAAAGGCATTTGAAAGTGGCCTGACAGGCGAAATTGTAGAAGAAATAGTCGAGACTGGTAGCTCTACAAGTAAAATTGCCTTATTAGAAGTAGATGGAGTAATACAAGATACAGGAGATGCTACTTCTCTTTTTGCTACTGGTGGTTATATGCATCGTGATTTTATGAAACAATTAAATCATGTAAAAGATGACAAAAATGTCAAAGCGATTGTATTAAGAGTGAATACACCAGGGGGAGGAACGAATGAATCTGCAGAGATTTATGACAAATTGATGGAGATAAAGGAAGAAACAGAGAAGCCAATTTACGTCTCCATGGGTTCAATGGCAGCTTCTGGTGGGTATTATATCGCAGCACCTGCTGATAAAATTTTTGCAAGCCCTGAAACATTAACAGGGTCCATAGGTGTAATCATGCAAGGGATTAATATTGAAGGATTAGCAGATAAATTGGGTGTTGACTTTACAACAATTAAAAGCGGTCCATATAAAGATATCATGAGTCAATACAGAGAAATGACAGAGGAAGAAAAAGAAATCCTTCAGTCGATGCTAGAGAATTCATATAACGAATTCATTCGCATAATTGTGGAAGGTAGAGGAATGTCGGAATCAACAGTACGTGAGCTTGCAGATGGTAGAATTTATGATGGAAGACAAGCGAAGGAAGTTGGTTTGATAGATGAGTTTGGTTATCAAGAAGATGTCATTGAACAAATAAAGACCGATTATAACTTGGAAAGAGCACAAGTTGTTCGTTATGCAACAAATACAGGGTTTGGATCATTATTTGCTGTAATGGCACAAAAAGTTGGTGGGAAAACAGCAGAGATGACGGGATTAGTAGAGAAACTTTCCCAACCTAATGCACCGAGACTTATGTATTTATATTCTAAATAATTGGGGGGAGAAATGTGACAGAGAATGAACAAAATAATAGTGAGTTAAAGAATGAAGATTCACAAGAACTAGATTCTCAAGAGCATGTTCCTCAAGAACAAGCTCCTCAAGAGCAAGCTTCTCAAGAACAACTAATTCCAGAACCAGCTCCATCCCCAATCCAATATACCCACCATTATGCTGGATTCTGGATGAGATTTTGGGCATACCTACTTGATGGTATCGTAATTTTTGCTTTAAATGGTATTCTTATAAAACCTATATTTAGAGGATTGGGAGTATCATTATCTGAATCTGGATTTATTACTCCATATGGAGTTGCGACTGGAATTGTGTTTTATTTATATTTTATTCTTTTAACAAAATTCTTTGGTCAAACACTTGGAAAAATGGTCTTTGGACTAAAAGTAATCCCTATAGAGGGTGATAAGTTAACGTGGGGAACCATTATTTTTCGTGAAGGGATAGGACGGTATATTTCAGCCACATTCCAATTTCTTTATGCAGTGGTTGCGTTCACACCTAAAAAACAAGGGTTGCACGATATTTTTTCAGATACAACAGTTATACATGAGAAAACAAAATTAGTTAAACCTGTCTATTCTTAGACAGGTTTATTTTCTTTTTAATTGGTAATACTATCTCCCCGGAGGGATTGTATGTATATTTTTCTCATGATAGTTTTATGCATTATCGCTTTTACTCTACTTATCTTGATAATGAATATTAAGTTCGAATTCATTATTAAAATTCATACCCCACAAAATACAATTTCTTTAAAGATAATAACACTATATGGATTAGTTCGAATTAAGAGAGAGTTTCAGCTATCGGAATTTGTATCAAAGCTGAATGAAAGGGAGCAAGATTTTGTAGAAGAAGATAGCACGGCATCTTTGGATACAATCTTTCCGGTCCTAAAAGTATTATATAAAGATATTGTAATGTTCATTAAAAAAATAAAAATTTACATATTAGAATGGAGTAGTCAAATTGGACTTGGCGATGCAGCATCTTCTGCTATTGGTGCAGGAACAGTCTGGTCTATAAAAGGTACAATTATCGCTTTTTTACAATCCAAACTAAACTTTAAAAGATCTCCTGAAATTAAAGTAATTCCTGATTTTCAAGGTTTTTCTGCTCAAACATATATAAAGTGTATGCTTAAATTGAAAGCGGGAAATGCTATATGGACAGGATATAAAGTTTTAAAAACATGGAAAAATTATCGAAATGAAATGGATACAGGTAAATACGATCATATCAAACAACAGGTAGGAGGATTTTAAATGGCTGATCATCCCATTCAAGGACTTATGACAACAGCAATGGAAAATCTAAAAGAAATGATTGATGTAAATACGATTATTGGTGAACCAGTGGAGACTCCAGACGGCGGTGTAATATTAACAGTCTCTAAAGTGGGGTTCGGGTTCGCGATGGGTGGTAGTGAATTTTCAGGTAGCAGCTCTAGTGATGAATTACCATTCGGTGGAGGAAGTGGTGGGGGTGTTTCTATCACTCCAATTGCTTTTTTAGTAGTAAATAAACATGGTGTTAACATGCTTCACTTAGAACAAAATACACATCTTGTTGAAAAACTGATTGACCTCGCACCTAATGCAATAGAAAAGATTCAAGAAATGACGAAAAAACAAGGAAAGAAACAGGAAGCTAAGAAGAAAGATGAAGACCATTCGCCAAAAGAAAATCTAGATTATGATATTTGAATATAAAAACTCGCCAGAAAATTGGTGAGTTTTTTTTGTACGTGCTAAATTTACTTAAAATCAATTTACTTTTTTAAATAAAACGATATACTTTTATTGGTAATAATGAAAGGGAGGTACTTCGACATGAAGCTACCAATTTTAACAATTGTAGTTCCTTGTTATAACGAGGAAGAAGTTTTTGAAGAAACATATAAACAATTAAAAGAGATACTACGAGATCTAATTGATGAAAAATATGTTTCAAATACAAGTAAGCTTTTATTTGTCAACGATGGAAGTAAAGATTCAACTTGGGAAAAAATTACCCAAGCATATTTACAAGATGATTCCGTACATGGTATTAAGTTAGCACGAAATTTTGGTCATCAAAAAGCACTTTTAGCAGGTTTGGAAGATGCAGTTACATATTCTGATTGTGTCATTTCTATCGATGCTGATTTACAAGATGATGTACAAGTTATTAAGGAATTTGTTATTAAGTATTTAGAAGGCTACGATGTTGTGTACGGCGTTCGCGATAGTAGGGAAACAGATACAGCGTTTAAGCGATCTACAGCACTCGGGTTTTATCGACTAATGGATAAGTTAGGTTTACCACTAGTAAATAATCACGCAGATTATCGACTTCTAAGTAAACGTGCCTTAGAAGCATTACTGCAATTTAAAGAAACACATTTGTTTTTAAGAGGAATTGTACCTTTAGTAGGTTTTAAATCAACGAAAGTATATTATGATCGTAAAGAAAGATTGGCAGGGGAATCAAAATACCCATTAAAGAAAATGCTATCTTTTGCATTTGATGGGATTACTTCCTTTAGCATCAAGCCAATTAGATTGATTACCGTTTTAGGATTTAGTGCTTCATTTATCAGTTTACTAGCAGCTATTTATGTTTTGTACCAAAAATTTGCTACAGATACTGTAAGTGGATGGGCATCGGTAATGATTTCTATTTGGTTTATTGGTGGGTTATTGTTAATGAGTATTGGTCTTATTGGTGAATATATTGGAAAAATATATGAAGAGGTAAAGCAACGACCACGGTATATTGTGGAAGAAAGCTTATTCCATGAAAGCAAAGTGGATCAATATATGAAACAGAAGGTATTTGAGTAATGTTGAAGCACTCTTTTGTAAAGTTTTTGCTTGTTGGTATTTTAAATACCTGTGTTGGTCTAGCAGTGATGTATACATGTTTGAGTGTGTTGCATTTAAACTATTGGGTATCTACATTTATCGGAAATGCTATAGGGGCAATTGTAAGTTATTTTCTCAATAAAAAATTCACATTTCAAAGCAATGCCCCAACTGCTTCAAGCATGTTGAAATTTGTGATCGTAATAGCAGTTTGCTATTTTGTCTCATATAAAGTTGGATTAGAAATAACAGAAATGATATTAAATAAAACACAATTACTATCAACAAAATATATAGATGAGATTGCTATATTAGTAGGTAGCGGATTTTATACGATTACTAATTACTTTGGGCAGAAGTTTTTTGTGTTTCGCGTAGTTAAGTAGGGTGATTTTCGCTCCGACGTACAGGATGTACTAGTGCAGGCGTTGCTACAAGACGTGGCGTCATTAGCCTGCCAGGTACTCGCTTTTCGCGGCCTTGACCCTTCATCCCTCAGGGTCTCGTGCCTTCCGCTCCAATGACAGTCTTGATATATCACAAATATATTTTATTTAGTATATTGAATAGGAGTAAGAAATGAATAGATTGAAAAAGAAACATTTGCTATTGATAGCAAGTATAATTATAGGGGTTTGGGTGGCACCTTATTTTATTTTAGGTGAAGATGCTCACATGCGTGTGCATGATAATCTAGATTCTAATATTGCGTGGTATAAAGTGTTAAAAGAAAGTGGACAATTATTTGCACCAGGCGATGCACCAATACCTCAAATTATAAATGGCGAATTAACGAGAAATGCCTTTTATTCTCAGTTCTATGGAATCGTTGCATTATTTATGGTGTTCCCTCCAATGATTGCTTATGGGTTGAGTCAATTAATAACAAGAGCTCTAGCTTTCTTAGGGATGTATTTATTACTTAAAAAATATGTAATTAAAGATGCTAAGCCAATCATTCATATTGGTGTAGCATTATTGTTTGCATTACTACCATATTGGCCATCAGCAATGTTAAGTACATTAGGGATGCCACTAGCGTTATGGGCATTTTTAAATATCCGTAATGGTGAAAAATCTTGGAAGAACTATCTAGTTATTACCGTTTTACCATTTATATCAAGCTTCCTATTTGGATTCTTTTATTTTCTAGCTGCAATTGGGATCTTCTGGTTTATTGATTTATGTAGAAAGAAGAAATGGAACCTGAAATTCCTGTTCTCCATTCTTTATATGATTGTAATCTATATGTTAATCGAATATCGCCTAGTTGCTTCTATGCTAGTAGAGCATGAACCAACTAACCGTGATGTATTCTATCCTTCGAGAAATGACTTAGGAAGCACAATCCGGTTAGTCTTTAAAAATTATATTTTTGCGCACAATCAGGATCGTTCTGTACATGAAATGGTCATTTTACCACTTGCGATTTTTTGCTTAATTTATGTAATTGTTAAGAAGCAATGGAAAAATGAAAAATTGTTTATTGGTATTCATATTGCTAATTTTGCAGTTTCTGTTTGGTACGCATTTTGGTGGTGGGAGGCGTGGACACCGCTGAAGGAAAAAGTAAATTTACTTACAACCTTCAACTTTTCCCGTTTTCATTATTTCAGTGTCATTTTTGTTTATATCTTATTTGCATTATCGCTACTAATGTTGTGGCGTTGGGGTAAATGGGGTAAGCGGATTGCTATTATTTGTCTCGGGCTTCAGTTTTTAGCTCTTGTGCCATACAACGAGCAGGTTGTGTATCATAACGCACCAAGTTATAAGGAATTTTTTGCAGAAGATCAATTTACAGAGATAAAAGAGTATATTGGAAAACCTGTAGAGGATTATCGTGTAGTTAGTATAGGAATCCATCCCGATATTGCACAATATAATGGTTTTTACACTTTAGATACGTATGCGAATATTTACCCACTTACGTATAAACATGAGTTTCGGAAAATTATAGAACCCGAATTAGAAAAGAATAAAACCTTGCGTAATTATTATGATTATTGGGGTGGGAGAGTTTATATATTTGTTGATGAGTTAGGAAAGAAGTATGAGTACAAAAAGGACTCGGACAAAGTTGTAGAAAATCTCAATTTAAATACAGATCAGTTAAAGAAAATGGGTGGAGAGTATATTATTTCCAGTGTACCAATTTTAAATGCTGCAGAAAATAACCTCCAGTTAGAGAAAGAATTTGATCATGAAGATTCTGTTTGGAAGATTTATTTATATAAAGTGATGTAATAGTAAGTCTTCCTACTTGCAAGATGGAAATTTTTGATTAATGATAGAGACATACCTAAAAATTAAGGAGGAATGTTTCATGGCATCTGTAACATTTAAAGGCAATCCAATCACGTTAATTGGTAATGAAGTGAAAGTAGGAGACAAAGCACCAGATTTCACAGTACTCGCAAATGATTTATCAGAAGTGAAACTAAGTGACTATTCTGGGGTTCGTTTAATTAGTGTAGTTCCTTCCGTAGATACTGGAGTTTGTGCTTTACAAACGAAGCGATTTAATGAGGAAGTTGCTAATCTTGGTAATGTTCAAGTCTTAACTATTTCGGCTGACCTTCCATTTGCTCAAGCACGATGGGCACAGGCAAATGGTTTTGATGATGCTAAAATTTTCTCCGATCATCGCGACCTATCTTTTGGTGAAGCATATGGTGTTGTCATGAAGGAACTCCGTCTGCTAGCACGTAGTGTATTTGTTATAGATAGTAATGATAATGTTGTTTATGCAGAATATGTAAGTGAAGGAACAAACCATCCTGAATATGATGGTGCATTAGCAGCAGCGAAACAAGCTCAATAAGTAAATTTTTAATGGCTGCCCAATGAAAGTGTATGGCATTTTGGGTAGTCATTTTTTATTTGCGCTAAAATATCTGTATTATCAAATCTTTCGTATTAATAGAACTACTTTTAATATCATACATATTGCTTGTTTGCTTTGTGTTAGCAAGCTAAACTATACATATAGAAGTTGAATAGGAGGTTTTGGATTGAAAATTACTCCGATGGAAATACTATTTAAAATGTTTGATGATACTGCTTCTATACTTCAAGAGGAATTATCATGTACATATTTGGAGGCACTTATCGAAACTGGAGAAAATCTGTTTCATGATAAGATTCAACAGGACTCATTAAATGATATTGCAAAGCAAAGACTACAAAGAAAGTATGCAGATATCTCTTTGTCGTCTTTTTCTAATGAGGACATCCGCAAGTCTTACCAATTAGCAATTCTTAAAGGTATGAAGGGTCATACACAAGCAAACCATCAAATGACACCTGATTCTATCGGTATCATTATTAGTTATTTAACAAGTAAGTTTTTAGGTGAGAGAAGTAGTCTAACTATCATGGATCCAGCAGTAGGGACAGGTAATTTATTATCCACTATTATTAATACGTTTAATGATAGAATGGATGTTCAAGCATTTGGAGTAGAGGTAGATGAACTACTAATAAAACTTGCTTATGTTGGTGCAAATCTCCTACAACAACAAACAGAATTTTTTCACCAAGACGCACTTGAGTCGCTCTTCATTGATCCAGTTGATTTAGTTGTTGCTGATCTGCCAGTTGGTTACTATCCAAATGATATACAAGCAGCTAAATATAAACTCCATCGCACAAATGGACATGCTTATGCCCATCATTTATTTATCGAGCAAAGCATTAAGCATTCGAAAGAAGGAGGATATTTATTCTTCTTAATTCCAAACGGACTTTTTGAATCAGAAGAAGCTCCGAAATTGCATGAGTACTTGAAAGATACTGTGTACATTCAAGGTATATTGCAATTACCACTTACCATATTTAAAAATCAAAATGCAGCTAAGAGTATCCTTATTCTTCAAAAGCAAAAACCAGGACTTGAGCCACCAAAAGAAGTTTTACTTGCTTCCGTACCAAAACTTACGAATAAAGTAGCAATGGATAAAATGATGGCTGGCATTGAGAAATGGTTTATGGAGAATAAGTAAAACATTAATGAATTAAAGGATGATAATGAAATGGCAAAAATCTTCTCAGTTAACGCAGGTAGTTCTTCATTAAAATTTCAGCTCTTTGAAATGCCTGAGGAAAAAGTTATTACAAAAGGCTTAATTGAACGAATTGGCTTAAATGAGTCTGTATTTTCAATGAATATTGGTACAGATCGTCATAAAGAAGTTTTAGATATTCCTAATCATGAAGTAGCAGTTTCTATTTTATTAGATCGCTTAACATCACTAGGTGTTATTGCTAACTTAAATGAAATTCAAGGTGTGGGCCATCGTGTCGTCCATGGTGGAGAATTATTTAACGATTCTGTATTAATTAACAGTGAAATTCTAGCTCAAATTGATCAACTATCTGAACTTGCTCCATTGCATAATCCTGCCAATGTTACAGGTATTAGAGAGTTTCACAAAGCGTTGCCTAATGTACCACATGTAGCGGTATTCGATACTGCATTTCACCAAACAATGCCTGAAAACTCATATCTATACAGTCTTCCTTATGAATACTATAAAGAGTATGGCATTCGTAAGTATGGTTTCCATGGTACTTCTCATAAATATGTATCAGAAAGAGCAGCAGAATTATTAGAAAGACCTTTATCACAATTACGTTTAATCTCATGTCATCTAGGTAATGGTGCGAGTATTGCGGCGATTAAAGGCGGAAAATCAATTGATACATCTATGGGCTTTACACCTCTTGCTGGTGTAACTATGGGAACAAGATCTGGAAATATTGACCCTGCTTTAATCCCATTCTTAATGGAGAAAACAGGTAAAACAGCAGACGAAGTTTTAGAAGTATTAAATAAGAAATCAGGTTTATTAGGTGTTTCTGGATTTTCTAGTGATTTACGTGACATTGAGTTACAAGCAAATAAAGGCGATCATCGTGCAGAGCTTGCACTAGATATCTTCGCGGACCGAATCCATAAATATCTAGGTTCCTATGCTGCTCGTATGTCAGGTGTTGATGCCATTATCTTTACTGCTGGTATCGGTGAGAACAGCGCATCCATTCGTGCAAAAGTTTTACATGGTTTAGAGTTTATGGGAGTATATTGGGATCCTAATTTGAATCAAATAAGAGGAGAAGAAGTATTTGTTAACTATCCTCATTCACCAGTTAAGGTTATCGTTATTCCGACAGATGAAGAAATCATGATTGCTCGTGATGTAGTGAGACTTGGTAGTAGCCAGTAATCCTATATAAAAGGGGTGGGATAAAGTGAAATTAACCGAAAGGGAAGAATCACTTTTGGAAGAACTTCATGAATGGAGCCAATCGTTTTTTTCGTATGAAACGAAAGGGTGGGAGAATTTGTATGATAAATGGGTCGAGCAGGCTTTTTCTCTTCTTCCTGAATCCGTTCAAATGCAATTTTTCGAGAAGCTTGATAGTTCGTTATTTCACTTGAATTCTCTTCTCCGCGGTACGAAAATGCAAAATGATGCAAGTGCTCGTATTTTAGATGCAGCAAAAGCGATTGATGAACAAGTACAGTCGTTTGCAGATATAAAAAAAATGCCAGTTGGTCAATTGACATTTCTTGCTGAACAACAGGCGTCACGACATCGGATTTATTCCTTTATACAAGGTGGAATGACTGGTACTGGTAAAGCAGTATTCTTGATGAGTGATTTTTTAGCGTCGATAGTTATTAATTTGCGAGCTGTTCAGCTTATTGCGATGTCTTTCGGTAATAATGTCCAATCTCCTGCAGCATTATTGGAAACAATAAAAGTATTAAATGTAGCCATGATGCCAAATCGAATGAAATTATTTGGCTGGGAAGATTTAATGCAGGACTTACAAAAGGAAGATACACAATTTTACTTTGATGGACACGACCGAATTACAGATCAAACATGGATAGATGAGCCATTAAAAGAGGTATTAAAAATAGCACTCATCTCATCCATGTCCAAACTAAAGACTTCTAATATTCCTATCCTATCGATGTCGATTGGTGCTTCGCTAAATTATCAATCGACTAGAAAAATAACTCATTTTGCAATCAAATTCTACCAATATAAATATTTATTGGAGAAAAGTGAGGGCTATAAATGAGTTTGGAGACAATGCATGACAGTACTAGATCAATAAAATGTGCTGTTATTACGATTAGTGATACAAGAACAGAAGAAACAGATAAAAGTGGGAAGTTGCTTCAAGAGTTGTTGCGCAATAATGGACATCTTACAACTACCTATCAAATTGTTAAAGATGAAGAGAAAGCAATAATTGATGCGGTAGAAATGGCTTGTACAAAAGATATTAGCTTGATCTTAATGACAGGTGGAACTGGTATTGCAAAACGAGATGTAACCATTGAAACAGTTTCTCGACTTTTTGAGAAAGAAATCGTAGGTTTCGGCGAAATTTTTCGAATGCTAAGTTATACCGAGGATATTGGTTCAGCAGCCATCTTATCTAGAGCAGCTGCGGGAGTATATCGTGATAAAGCTATTTTTATCATGCCTGGTTCTTCAGGAGCGGTAAAGCTAGCGATGGAGAAACTGATCTTAAAAGAGATTGGGCATGTAGTAAAGGAACTCACAAAATAAAAAAATGAATGGTTTTCTAGAAGTCATATTAGATGACTTTTAGGAAGCCATTTTATTTATCTTCGTTTTTAAGTTGCAAGTTATTTTCGCTAATTATATCTTCATTTATTAATCTTTCTTTGTCATCTAAATTAAATCCGCCTGGTGTCCATCCTGGAAGCTTTCCATAACCACCGATTATTTCGTCCTCTACCTCGTATATATAAGTAATTAAGTTACCTTCATTATCTTTTTGTTTTAACTCGTACGTATACACTGTAACTTCCTCACCTATATAGTCATCCAAAAATGTAATACGACTAGCATGATAGTTACTTAGCGCTTCGATCGGTATGTCTAATGTATATGTTTCTACGTCAGTACGTTTTTTAATTTCCCAACCTTTATCAACTAAAAATTCTCTATGTACTTTGTGTTTTTCACTAATAGGTCCACTATTACAACCAATGATTAGTATGATTGTACTTACTAGCATAAGTATCATTCTAATTTTCATTATTACACTCCTTAAATAGTATCAGAGATATTTTTATCAGTTACTTATTTTATTTCGTTCCATAATCTTTGGGCTTCTTCGGAATTTTTTGCTGGACCAAAATATATGTTGCTTTCCTGTGAAATGTCTTTTTGGGCTATAGCAAAGGACATTATATTAAAGTTGTCGTCAATTGAAAGAACGTCTAAAAAATTATTATGAATATCGAACGGATGAGAATGTGGGATAATGAATAAAGGGATGTATTTCTCATTTTTAAATTTTTGGTCTAACCTTTCCCAAAAATGATCCCTTTCTAATGGTGTATCAGTATCTAGAAAACTATGATAGGTAATATCATCAACTGTTATTGTTCCTCTTAATTCAGTTGGGCTAAAAAAGTATTTTTTCATTTAACATCCATCTTGACATCTACTTGCTTTTCGTCAAGTGTACTCGCTAAGAATGACTTTTGAATCTTCACTGGGACATGATAATAAACTGTAAATATAGAAAAAATCACCAAAGTAGAAATAAAGAAAAATAATGTTCTCTTTTTATTAGTAATCATAACCCCCTCCTTATACATAATTGTATGAAAATTCCTCCTATTTAACAATTACTTTATTTGGATGTATAGTATATTATTTTTATACATTTTAATGAATAAGTATTGAAAATATGAATCTATTATGATATTATCCAATATATTAAATGATTAAAAATAAATTTTAATGTATAACTATACACTCACTAACAGGAGGATTTATCATGAAAAAGAAAGTTGTTCTTGCTTATTCTGGAGGTTTAGATACGTCTGTTGCGATTAAATGGTTTATAGATAAAGGGTACGATGTTATTGCATGCTGCCTGGATGTTGGTGAAGGGAAAGACTTAGCATTTATTCAGTCAAAAGCACTTGATATGGGAGCATCCAAAAGCTTTGTAGTGGATGCAAAAGAGGAATTTGCGAATGAATATGCATTACTTTCTTTACAAGCACACACAATGTATGAAAATAAATATCCATTAGTTTCTGCTTTATCTAGACCATTAATTTCAAAAAAATTAGTAGAAATTGCAGAACAAGAAAATGCGGATGCAGTGGCACACGGCTGCACTGGTAAAGGGAATGACCAAGTGCGTTTTGAAGTATCGATAAAAGCTCTAAATCCAAATCTTGAAATTCTTGCCCCTGTTCGTGAGTGGAGTTGGTCACGTGAAGAGGAAATCGAGTATGCGAAAGATAAAGGTGTTCCAATTCCAATTGATTTAGATAGCCCTTATTCCGTAGATCAAAATCTATGGGGAAGAGCAAATGAATGTGGGATCTTAGAAAATCCTTGGGAAGCACCACCGGAGGATGCATATGATTTAACAGTTGCGCTTGAAAATACACCGGATACTCCGGATATAATTGAAATTGAATTTGAACAAGGTGTACCTGTATCTATTAACGGGAAAAAATATCCACTTAGTGAACTGATTTTAGAATTGAATGCTTTAGCTGGTAAACATGGCGTCGGAAGAATCGACCATGTAGAAAACCGCTTAGTAGGTATAAAATCACGTGAAATATACGAATGTCCTGGTGCGATGACATTACTTACAGCACATAAAGAATTAGAAGACTTAACTTTAGTGAAAGAATTGGCGCATTTTAAACCTGTTATCAGTAAAAAATTAACGGAATTAATTTACGATGGGCTATGGTTCTCTCCATTAAGAGATGCTCTTGTGGCGTTTATCAAAGAAACACAACAATATGTAAATGGAACAGTTAGAGTAAAACTATTCAAAGGCCATGCGATTGTGCAAGGAAGAAAATCACCAAATTCTCTATATAATGAAAAGCTTGCAACTTATACAAAAGAAGATCAATTTGACCAATCTGCATCTGTTGGCTTTATTAAACTTTGGGGACTTCCAACTGAAGTACACAGCATGATTCAAAAAAAGGATGGGGTTAACGCATGAAGAAAGCATGGGGAGGGCGCTTTTCAAAAACACCCGAGCAGTGGATTGAGGAATTCGGCGCCTCCATCTCTTTCGATCAGGAATTAGTAATGGAAGATATTGAAGGAAGCATTGCTCATGTGAAAATGCTTGGAAAAACAAATATCATCTCACCTGAAGAAAGTGAAAAAATCGTTGCCGGATTATTAAACCTCAAAGAAAAAGCACAAGCTGGCGAATTAGAGTATTCTGTTTCAGAGGAAGATATCCACTTAAATCTTGAAAAAATGCTGACAGATGATATTGGGCCAGTTGGAGGAAAACTTCATACGGGAAGAAGTCGAAATGATCAAGTAGCTACCGATATGCACTTATACTTAAAGAAACAAGTTCAAATAATTAAGGGACATATAAAGGAGCTGCAAGCAGCACTTGTAGGGCAAGCGCAAGAAAATGTTGACACAGTCTTGCCCGGCTACACTCATTTGCAAAGAGCACAACCGATTTCTTTTGCCCATCATTTACTTGCATACTTTTGGATGTTACAACGTGACTATGAGCGCTTTGATGA
Source organism: Lederbergia graminis (assembly GCF_042655485.1). NCBI lineage: Bacteria > Bacillati > Bacillota > Bacilli > Caryophanales > Bacillaceae > Lederbergia > Lederbergia graminis. The sequence goes on along the minus strand of NZ_JBHSMC010000005.1, from coordinate 54,998 downwards.
AAGCACAAAAAGAATCGACGTATCACCACTTGGGGCAAGTGCTCTTGCAGGTACTACATTCCCAATTGATCGTCACTACACTGCTGAACAGTTAGGATTCGCGGCTGTGTATGAAAACAGTATGGATGCTGTTAGTGATCGTGATTTTATCGTAGAATTCCTTAGTAATTCTGCTTTGACCATAACCCATCTTTCTAGACTTGCAGAGGAAATTATCCTTTGGTCAAGCCGGGAGTTTAGTTTTATTGAACTGGATGACACATATGCGACAGGCAGTAGCATTATGCCACAGAAGAAAAATCCAGATATGGCGGAATTGATTCGTGGAAAAACAGGTCGTGTTGTTGGTAATCTAGTAGGAATGTTAACTACTTTAAAAGGTTTACCATTAACTTATAACAAAGATATGCAGGAAGATAAGGAAGGTATGTTTGACACAGTACATACTTTAACGGGATCTTTAAAGATATTCGCCGGCATGATAGCAACAATGACAGTGAAGAAAGAAGTTATGGAAGAAGCGGTTCATCAGGATTTCTCAAATGCAACGGAACTTGCTGATTATTTAGCAACGAAAGGAATTCCTTTCCGAGAAGCACATGAAATTGTTGGTAAGCTAGTCCTTACATGCATAAATAAAAATTGTTATTTACTTGATTTATCCATTCATGAGTTGAAGGAAGCCTGCCCTAATATTGAGGAGGATGTATACGAAGTTCTTTCCCCAAGACAAGCAGTAAAGAGAAGAAATTCGTATGGTGGAACAGGTTTCGAACAGGTGAAATTCCAATTAGAAAAAGCAAAACAGCTTTTATAAATATCAAAAAAGGCTGATAGAACAAAAGAATTTAATTGAACTAAAAGCCAAACTATCGCTTGAATTATTTTCAAGATAGTTTGGCTTTTTTCTATAGAAATGATGTGCTTTTTTGCAGACATCGGCTATTTGCAATGTGAATGAAGGATAGTTTTAGGTTGTAATCTAATATTGAATGGACCGTTATCTGCGAAGTGTATGTCCGTATCTGGATAGTTGCATTAATATTTGTCAGATTTAGATTTAGTTATAAAGCTTTTGTCTCAGCTTTCACTCTTTAATTACTTCTTCTTCTGTTCTAACAACTAGTACGTCACATGAAGCGGAACGGGTAATTTGTTCGGAAACACTTCCAATTAATAAACGTTCGACTGCATTTAATCCAGTTGCACCACAAATAATTAGGTCGGCTTTTATTTTTTGTGCTGCTTGTTTTGGAATAACTACCTTTGGTGAGCCGTATTCAATAATTGTATCTAATTCTGTCAGACCTTGACTTGCTGCTTCTTTTTTGTAATTACTTAATATGTCTTTTGCATATTTCTCGGCTCTTTCAGCCATTGTCCCATTATAAGCATCAATTGCTACGAAAGACCTCGTATCAATGACGTGAATAAGTGTTAGTTTAGCATTGTTTCGTTTAGCTATTTGTATTGCTTTTTTGAAGGCGTATTCTGCGGATGTTGATCCATCTACTGCGACTAATATATTTGAATAACCAAGTGCCATATTAAATCTGCCTCCTTTTTCTCTATTTTAACATGTTTACCCAAGTATATCTGCTTTAATCTAACAGATAATAAAACGATTAAAGAAGAAGGAGATGGAATTGTGTCAAAACAACAAGATAAACATCAATTTGAGTATACGGAAAAGGAGAATGAACAAACGATTCAACAAATTTCTGACATGTACATTGTAGGTGGAATTGAACAACAAATTGAAAATAATAATGATACAATAGAAGAGACAAAATAATTCTAAAATTCCAAGCAGCTTATTTCTTATTTATTGCTGCTTGGTTTGTTTTTAGGAAACAGTTTAATGGAGGATAGTTTAATGAAGATTGGAGTACCTAGAGAAATATTAAATAATGAAAATCGAGTAGCGATGACACCATCAGGAGCAGAAACATTATTAGCATCTGGTCATGAAGTTTATGTGGAGAAGGATGCAGGTGCTGGTTCAGGTTTTACTGATGATGAGTATTTACAAGCTGGTGCAAAAATAGTAAATACTGCGGAAGAGGCGTGGTCACAAGAGCTGGTCATGAAAGTAAAGGCACCACTAGAAGAAGAATTTCCTTTTTTTCGTGAAGATTTAATCATATTTACATACCTTCATCTAGCGAATGAACCAAAATTAACGGATGAATTAATTGCAAAAAAGGTTACAGGCATTGCCTATGAAACAGTTCAACTACCAAATCGAACTTTACCTTTATTAACGCCAATGAGTGAAATTGCTGGCCGTATGTCTACACAAATTGGCGCTCAGTTTCTTGAAAAAATCCATGGGGGTCAAGGTATTCTTTTAGGTGGTGTCCCAGGAGTAGAGCGTGGTAAAGTAACGATTATTGGTGGAGGAATTGCCGGTACTAATGCAGCGAAAATTGCAGTGGGATTAGGTGCGGAAGTGACAATCATAGAACTAAGTGTAGATCGATGCCGATATTTAGATGATTTGTTTAAAAATCAAGTAACGACGTTAATATCAAATTCCTATAACATTGCACGTGCGGTGGAAAATTCTGACCTTGTCATAGGTACTGTATTAATACCTGGAGCAAAAGCTCCAAAGTTAGTATCAGAAGAAATGGTAAAATCGATGAAACCTGGGTCTGTAATTATTGATATTGCCATTGATCAAGGTGGAATATTTGAAACAAGTGATAAAGTCACTACACATGATAATCCGACATATATTAAGCACGAAGTCGTTCATTACGCTGTAGCAAATATGCCAGGAGCTGTTCCAAGAACTTCAACAATTGCACTAACAAATGCGACTGTTCCGTATGTATTACAAATTGCTAATAAAGGGTATAAGCAAGCATGTTTAGACAATGAGGCATTGCGAAAAGGAATCAATACATTAAAAGGTCATATAACATATAAAAGTGTAGCGGAAGCATTTGATTATGAGTATACAAATGTTGAGAGTTTATTAGATTAAGAATTATCGGTATATGGCTTCAAGATAAGTGTGTTTTGATGTATAACTATAACTAAATTTATACCCGCTGCGGAAATACACTTCGCTTTCCACGGGCGGTACGGAAGCCTCCTCGGCGCTGATCGCGCCTGTGGGGTCTTCCGGCTACCGTAAGTCCCGTAGGAGTCTACGTGTATTTCCTCCGCTGGTAACTTTAAATGTGCATAGCAGAAGTGCTATCCTGTGAGAATAGCATTCTAAGACACAAAAATCCGAATTATCTTAATCATGATTCAGTGATAGTTTGTTTTTTGTTACCGTTTAAATTTCTTAATCTCTTTTTAACTTAGTTAATTACTTGCAAGTTCTTAGGAAACTTAGTTAATACTTCAACACCATTTTCTGTGACTAGTACGTCATCTTCAATTCGGACTCCTGCTACTTCTGGTACGTATATTCCTGGTTCAATTGTAAATACCATGCCTGGTTTCAATTGTAGTTCATTCGTTGCTGTCATAGAAGGATATTCATGTACACTTATTCCGAGACCATGTCCAAGGCGGTGTGGAAAATAGTCACCATATCCAGCATTGTGAATTATATCGCGAGCAATTTTATCGAGGTCCATCGCTCTTACACCGGGCTTTACTGCCTGCACAGCAGTTTCTTCTGCTTGTAGAACGGTGTTGTATATCTTTTCCTGTTCAGCTGTAATGTCACCATAGGCAACTGTTCTCGTAATGTCGGAACAATAACCTTCATAAATTACTCCAAGGTCAAAGAGGACAAGGTCACCTTTTTTAATCTTCGTTTGGCCAGGTGTGCCATGTGGAGAAGCTGCGTTTTTTCCAGTAAGAACCATTGTATCGAAGGACATTCCGGAAACGCCTTTTTTCTTCACTTCATATTCGATTTCAGCAATGATATCAAATTCGGATTTACCTTCCGCAATTGCATTAACCCCAACTTCTACAGCGAAATCAGCAAGTTCACATGCTTTTCTTAATAGCTTCATCTCTGATTCATCTTTTACTAAACGTAATTCATGAAGAATTGCTTCTGCAGAACTAAACACAGCACCTTCAAAACGAGATATTAATTCTTCATATCTCTCCACATTTAAATTTTCTTTCTCAATCGCAAACTTTCTCACGTTTATATTACGTGCTTTTATTCTACTCTCAACAAAATCCCAAGGCTTATCTGTATCACTATAGCCGATGATTTCATTGTTCCACCCTACATTTTTAGCATCATTTACTTCCATAGCAGGACAAACTAAGAATGGTTCTTCTTCTTGAAAAACTGCTAGTCCAAGTAAACGTTCATGCGGTTCACTTAAAAAACCAGTTAAATAAAAAACATTATCTGGTGAAGTAATAAAGGCAACGTCTATATTTTCTTTTTTTAACCAAGTTGATAATTTAGTTAATCTTTGATTCAATGTTTCCATCTCCTCTTTACTAGTTCGATTTCAAGAATTAGTATACACGTTATTCCCTTTCATTAATAACGATAAGGGTTTTATAAAAAAGCTCTGTTAAACTCTGTTGTTGATTTTCGCTCCAGTACACTCGCTTTCCTCGGGCACGGCCTCAGCTAACTTGGCAAAGAAAACCGCTTTGCCAAGTGAATCTTCGGCTCGTGCTGTTCCCGCAGGAGTCTCGTGTACATCCGCTACAATCAACTAAGTTGTTAACAACAATGAACTTTAACAGAGCCTATAAAAATGAAAGCAGGGAAAATCAATTTTGACTCGAAGTAATTATATAGAGAAATATAAAAGGAGTGTTTTTCATAATGAAAGTTTCCTATCATGGTCATTCAGTAGTAAAAATAATTACAGAAGGTAAAGAGATTTTAATAGACCCATTTATAACTGGGAATGAATTAACGGATTTACAAGCTGATAAAGAAAATCCTGATGTTATCATCTTGACACATGGTCATGGCGATCATGTTGGAGATACTGTTGAGTTAGCGAAACGTAGCAATGCGTTAGTAATTGCACCGAACGAATTAGCAACTTATTTAAGCTGGCAAGGATTGAATACTCACCCAATGCATATTGGAGGTGCGTACCAATTTGATTTTGGAAAAGTAAAATATACCCCTGCATTTCACGGTTCTGCAATCATTACCGACGATAAGCAGATCATTTATATGGGAATGCCAGCAGGAGTCTTGTTCATGGCTGAAGGAAAAACCATTTATCATGCAGGTGACACTGCTTTGTTTTCAGATATGAAACTCATTGGCGAACGTCACCCAATAGATCTTGCCTTCTTACCAATCGGAGATAACTTCACGATGGGACCAGAAGATGCGGCAGTTGCAGCGTCTTTTATTAAGGCTAAGAAAGTCGTGCCGATACATTACAATACATTCCCACCAATTAAGCAAGATCCACAAACCTTTATAGAACTTTTAGAAGAAGGTATTAGAGGGGAAATCATGAATGTAGGGGATGAAATAGAGATATAAGGAATATATTTTAATACGATTTATAATATATTTTTAGATAGTTAACGAATAGCAGGAGGAACTATGAGAAGTTCTCGAGTAATTCTTTTACTTATTTTGTTGACGATTCTTATCTCTGCTTGATCTTTAAATGATAAACATAATATTGGATATTTATATATTTAGTTTTGTCCACCAATCTCCTTGCATACAATAGAAAAAAGTATGCAAGGAGGTTTTTTTGTGAAAAATCGTTTATTACTTTGTTTATTACTTTGTGCAGCGATGTTGTATTATGCGGTTCCAAGGTTGAATGTGGAAGCTACCGGCCTTGAGGGGGTTTTTGCTATTTCTTGGCTTGCATTCGCATTCATTGTTGTTGCAGGAAATTTAACGGCGCTACTTTATATGCCGAAGCACAAACAAAGAGCAGTACGTAAACAAAATCATCAAAAGGTGGAAACAAAGCGTTTACGAGGTAGATAATCCTACAAAATTGAAGATTGCCATTTTTCTCGATATAATGTTGTGTACAGGTGTTACGGATGAGAGAAAAGGGTGAAAAGCTTGGCAACTAAGCATGAACAAATAATTCGCTATATTGACGGACTCCCAATTGGGGAGAAAATTTCCGTTAGACAAATAGCTAAAGAATTAAGTGTAAGTGAAGGAACAGCATATCGTGCGATAAAAGACGCTGAAAATAAAGGGTACGTTAGTACGATTGAACGTGTAGGTACAATACGGATTGAACGAAAAAAGAAAGAGAATATCGAGAAGCTCACTTTTGCAGAGATTGTTAATATTATTGATGGACAAGTGCTCGGAGGTAAAGATGGTCTCCATAAAACATTAACTAAATTTGTTATCGGTGCGATGAAGATAGATGCAATGATGCGCTATACAGGTGCTGGCAATCTACTCATTGTCGGTAACCGTACGGAGGTTCATGAGCATGCGCTTAGAGCAGGTGCTGCTGTATTAATTACAGGAGGCTTTGATACTAGTGATCATGTAAAACGTCTTGCAGATGAGATGGAACTCCCGATTCTGTCAACTAGCTATGATACATTTACCGTAGCCACGATGATTAATCGTGCGATATATGATCAACTAATTAAAAAAGAAATTATATTAGTCGAAGACATTTTAACATCAGCGGAAAATTCTGCATGGATGACACAAACAGAAACAGTTTCAGATTGGTATAAAAAGAAGAAAGCAACTGATCATAGCAGATTTCCTGTATTAGACGGGAATCAAAAAGTGATAGGTATCGTCACTGCAAAAGATGTAATTGGTCAAAATGAAAATTTTACAATTGAGAAAGTAATGACGAAAAATCCTTTAACTGTCGGTAGAAAAACGAGTGTCGCTTCGGTCGCCCATATGATGATTTGGGAAGGTATCGAAGTATTACCTGTTGTGAACGAACAACAAAAGTTTGAAGGTCTTATTAGCAGACAGGATGTATTAAAAGCGCTACAAATGATACAAAGGCAACCACAAGTTGGTGAAACAATCGATGATACGATAACCAAGCAATTATCTGTTGTACAGCAACAAGGGAATCAAACATTTACTTTTGAAGTATCACCACAAATGACCAATCAACTAGGAACGATATCATATGGTGTTTTTACAACGATGATGACAGAGGCTGTCACACAATTATTTAGACAACAGAAAAAAGGCGAACTCGCAATTGAAAATATGACGATTTATTTTCTGAAACCAGCACAAATGGATAGCAAGCTCACAATTCAACCGAGGATATTAGAAGCAGGAAGGAAATTCGGAAAAGTAGATGTAGAAGTGTACAATGGGAATGTTTTAATAGGGAAAGCGATGATGATGTGTAGGCTGATAGAAAAATAGAGCGTGTAACAAAATTTTTAACTAGATAACGCTTCGGAAATACACTAAGTTCGCAAAACGCGACCAAAGAAGGTCCTTTTTGCATAAATTATTTCTATAGAAAAAAGCCAAACTATCTTGAATATAATTCAAGCAAAAGTTTGGCTTTTCATTCCATCTACATTCTTAGATTGTAGTTTGTTTTACTCTTTTGCAAGATCTTCCGCTTCTCTTAGGACATAAGGTACGTGATGACGATAAGTTCGGAAGCCAACCCAAGCACTAAAACTACCTAAAATAATAAATATTGCAGCTATAATGTAAGTTGTAGTGGTATCATATAAGAAGAGTTGATTAATACCAAAAAAGGCTACAAATATTCCTAAAGCTAAGCTTGATTTACCATTTAACATCCGTTTTTCCATCGGACGTTTACTACGTACATACTTTATTTTATAAAAGACATAAAATGATAGAGATAAAACAATAACGAAAACTAAAAAGGGCATAATGAAATCCTCCCATTCAATGTGAATAACCCTAATGTATATTTTAACGCAAATCATAATGGAAATGTAATAGTACTATTGAAAGATAAGTGAACAAATAAGCGAGAGTATTTGACTCTAGAAAGGAATATACCATGAAGAATGAAATTTTAGAAGCAATTAACCAGTATGATACGATTATCATCCATCGTCATGTCCGCCCAGATCCAGATGCATATGGATCACAAGGTGGTCTAGGGGAGATTTTAAGAGCAAGTTACCCAGATAAGCAGATTTACACAGTAGGAGAACGCGATACAGGTCTGGATTTCTTATTTGTTCCGGATGAAATCTCAGAAGATACATATAACGGTGCATTAGTAATTGTTTGTGATACAGCGAATAAGGAACGAATTTGTGATAGTAGGTATCACCTTGGAGACAAGCTTATTAAAATTGATCATCATCCTAATGAAGATAAATATGGTGATATTCTTTGGGTAGATACAACTGTTTCCTCTACAAGTGAAATGATATATGAATTTTACTTATATGGAAAAGATAAAGGACTTGTCATGACTGATGAAGCAGCAAGACTAATATTTGCAGGTATTGTTGGTGATACAGGACGTTTCCTTTACCCAAGTACTACACAGCGTACATTTGAATATGCAGGTGAATTAATTCGCTACAATTTTAATCGCAACGAATTATTTGATGCGATGTATGAATTAGAAGATAAAGTCATTAAACTCCAAGGCTACGTTTTTGAGCATTTTAAAATGGATGAGAACGGCGCTGCAGTTGTAGAACTTCGGAAAGAAACATTGGAACAATTTGGTGTTGTTCCGTCTAAAGCATCATTACTAGTTAGCTCCTTAGGCAGTGTAAAGGGGATTAAAGCGTGGTGTTTCTTTATTGAAGAGCATGATCAAATTCGTGTCCGCTTGCGTTCCAAAGGACCAGTTATTAATAAAATTGCGATGAAATATAATGGCGGAGGACATCCATTAGCTTCAGGAGCTTCTGTATACTCTTGGGAAGAAGCTGAGTTAGTAAAACAAGATATTGTAGAAATATGTAAAAAAGGTAAGTAAACGTCAAATGACTAGCTGATTTCTGTTTTGATATCAGCTAGTCATTTAGTAAAATGCGAAAGTTCTATGCTAGTTTTAGTTCGACAACAATATTTATCGTTGTATAGTAGGAAATCTTGCGAACGATTAGTTTGTAATCTTTACCGTTAATATCATGATTTCTATTTGTAATTGTTTTCTCTATGATCTCGCTATTTTTATAGACAATCCCTAAATCTTTTTTTAGTAATGACTTTAAATCTTCTTTTACCGTTTCTTGTACCATAAAGACACTTTGCCTGTCGTTAATATCGTATTTTTCATAACCGGTTAGCTTCACGTCAATATTTTGAACGGTCAGCAATTTTTCGTTTTTCTCATTTAATTCTTTATAATCTTCCTGCCACAATTCTTTTTCTTTTTCTAATTTCGCAATTACCTGGGCTTGGTCATCAATTATATAGCCGAATCTCTCTTGCATCGCTCCAAACATATATAAAAAGATTACCCAACTGATACAGCCACCAATTGCCGCACCAGAGAAAAAACGTTGCCAATTAGGTTTGCGATATAATGGCGGAATTCTCATGAAATATGCTCCTGTGTTAGCCAAGTAATAATAAGAGCTGCTGTTTTTGCTCCCCCCATAGCAGATAGTATCCAAAGAAATTGCTTAAATAAGTCTCTCATCCCACCATCTAAAAAACCTCTCTCGAAGCTATACACAGTATCGAAAGTTCCACCAATTGCAGCAATGATAGCCCAAATCCTAATCCTACTAGAAATTTTAGCTATTTCTGTGAAAAGTGGTTCTCCTGTAATAAAAGCAGCAAGTCCACCAATTAAAGCTCCACCGAACATAATGCCTAATGCAATGAAGTAACAATTAAAAAAAGTGGGGAAAAAGGCTTCATTCATACAACCATCTCCAGTTTTAATTAAAATCACTATATTTAAATATATGGGACAAAGTGTGAATGTATGAAAAATTGAATGAATAATAATGCGAACGTATTTTCTTTTTTGGATAGCTAGTTCATAATGTATATAAGAAGAATTTAGGGAAGGTGAATTAAGATGACATTTGCACATTTGCAAATCTCCACTGCATATAGCCTATTATCGAGCACCATCTCGATTCCCGCGTTAGTGAAGCAAGCAAAGGAATATGACTATAAAGCATTAGCAATAACAGATCACAACACATTATATGGTGTTTTATCTTTTTATAAAGCATGTGTTCAAGCGAAAATAAAGCCGATTATAGGGATGACTGCAGATATTGAAGGAACGGAATCAAATCATACATACTCCATTATTTTATTAGCGAGAAATAATAACGGATATAAAAATCTACTAAAAATATCTAGTGTTATTAAGACTAGTCCGGATAAAAGGATATCAATAAAATGGCTGAAAGCGTATAGTAAAGGGCTAATAGCAATTAGTCCAGGAGAAAATGGAGAAATAGAATCGACACTTCTAGCAGGGAATATCGAACAAGCTTCTATTATAGCGAATAATTTAAAGTCTGTTTTTGAACCAGGGAGCTTTTATTTATCGCTACAGAATCACGGTGAAGAAAATTTAATAGCAGAAATAGAGAAAATTTCACAGCAACAGTCAATCCCATATGTAGCTACCAATGATGTTCGTTATTTACATAAAGGAGACAGATTTGCTTCCGATTGTATGGCCGCTATCCGTGATGGCTTTAAGCTTCATGAAATAGAGATTCATCATGCTGGAGAAAAATATTTTAAAAATCAAGAAGAAATGATCAGTTTATTTTCACAATACAGAGATGCTATTCATAATACGATGGAGATTGTGGATAAATGTAATGTGATGATCGAAACAAATCAACAATTATTGCCTAAGTATCCACTACCAGAAGGAGAAACAGCAGCAACTGCACTAAAGAAATTATGTTATTCCGAAATAGAAAAAAGACAGTTATCAACTAATCCAGAATATATCAAGCGACTGAAATATGAACTATCCATCATCGATAAAATGGGCTTTAATGACTATTTTTTAATAGTTTGGGACTTTATGAAATATGCTAGAGAACAGCATATATTAACTGGACCTGGACGTGGTTCGGCTGCAGGTTCACTTGTCTCCTATTTATTGGGGATTACAGATATTGACCCGTTAGAGCATGGTTTGCTATTTGAAAGGTTCTTAAATCCAGAAAGAGTGTCTATGCCTGATATTGATATTGATTTTCCTGACCATCGTCGGGATGATGTCATTCAGTATGTGATGAACAAATATGGAAAATTACATGTTGCACAAATTATTACGTTTGGTACTTTTGCAGCAAAGGCTGCACTTCGTGATACTGCACGTGTGTTTGGGCTTAGTTCACAGGAAATGGAGCAGCTTTCAAAGTTTATTCCAGGGCGTTTAGGTATCACCTTAAAAGATGCGTATAAAGAATCAAAAGGGTTACAAGAGTTTGTAGCAGCTTCGGAGCAGAAACGACTATTATACGAAACAGCATTGAAATTAGAAGGGCTACCACGTCACACCTCTACCCATGCAGCTGGAGTTGTTATATCGGAACAGCCTTTAACAGATTTAATTCCAATCCAAGGTGGAGAAGCTGGAACATATTTGACTCAATTTCCAATGGAAGAGTTAGAGGAAATCGGATTACTGAAAATGGATTTTCTCGGACTACGAAATTTAACGTTGATTGAACAAATTTTAAAAAGCATTGAGTACCGTGTTAAAAAGAAAATTCAAATTAAAGAAATCCCGCTGCATGATGAAAAAACATTTGCTTTACTACGTAGAGGGGATACGACTGGAATATTCCAATTAGAATCAGAAGGAATGAGAAAGGTTCTTCGTCAATTGAAGCCGACACAATTTGAAGACATAGTGGCAGTCAACGCCTTGTATAGACCAGGCCCAATGGAAAATATTCCAGAATATATTGCCGGCAAACATGGAAAGAAGATAGTTGAATATTTACATCCAGATTTAGAACCAATTTTAAAAATCACATACGGTGTCATTGTTTATCAGGAGCAAATCATGCAGATTGCCTCTAAGATGGCAGGATTTTCACTCGGTGAAGCAGATCTTCTCAGGAGAGCTGTTAGTAAAAAGAAAAAAGAAGTGCTAGATAAAGAACGGAATCATTTTGTGAAAGGTGCTTGTCAAAAAGGGTATAGCGAAGAAGTTGCAAATAAAACGTATGATTTAATCGTTCGTTTTGCAAATTATGGTTTTAATAGAAGTCACGCTGTTGCATATAGTCATATTTCATGGCAGTTAAGCTATCTTAAAGCAAATTATCCATTAGACTTTATGGCTGCTTTACTTACTTCAGCAATTGGAAATGATGATAAAATAGCGTCCTATATTTCGGAAGCTAAAAACATGGGCATGGAGATACTTCCTCCATCTATTAATGCAAGTCAATTTCGCTTTTTACCAGAGCAAAATGGTATTCGCTATAGCCTCAGTGCCATTCGTAGTATAGGTGCAACAGCATATAGGGAAATAATGAAAGCTAGAAAAACAGCACCTTTTAAAGATTTATTTGATTTTTGCTTGCGTGTTTCAGCAAAAGCAGTGAATCGAAAAGTATTAGAATCGCTCGTTTATTCTGGTGCGTTTGATGAGTTTGGGCAAGATAGGGCTGTACTCCTTGCATCTTTAGATATAGCTCTCGAACATGCTGAATTAATGAGACCAACAGAAGCAGAGACAGACCTTTTTGAAGATGATGAACTGTTTCAATTAAAACCGAAATACATTGAGAGAGAACCAATAGGAATTGCAGAGAAACTACAGTTAGAGAAACAAGCTTTAGGTGTTTATATTTCTGATCATCCTACCAGCATGTATGAACGTGTATTTTTGGAAGTAGGAACAATTCCTTTAATTCAACTTACCCCTGGACAAAGGAAAGTTTCATCCGGTGTTTATATCACGAATGTGAAGCCTATACGCACAAAGAAGGGGGATTTAATGGCTTTTGTAACGATAAGTGATCCGTCTGGAGAAATGGATGCAGTCGTGTTTCCAGATACGTATAAAAACTACTTATCGACATGTAAAGAAGGAGAAATAGTATTAATCAACGGAAATATCGAAGAAAGATCAGGGAAACTGCAATTTATTATTCAAAAACTTCAACCAGCATCACAATTAATTAATAAGCAGTCTACTAGCAATGGAACCTTATATATAAAAATCTCTAACGATTTTAATAATCAGAAAATACTACAAGACCTCCAACATATTTTAGAGGGAAATCGTGGAGATACAAAGGTAATTGTCCATTACGAATCAACTAAGAGAACGATTAAATTAGCTGAGAAAGATTGGATCAATCCATCACGAAAATGTCTATCAGAGTTAGAAGCTTTACTAGGAAAACAAAACGTTATCCTAAAATAAGCTTTTTCTACCAGAAAAAATATGATATATTGTCTTATAAGCTTATGTGGTCTGACCACTTTTTGTATGGAATGAATAAAATCCTACCTGGATTCGAGGTACCCTACGATTTTTGCGTGTATTCTGCATAAATAAAGGAGTGGAACTCTTGACCTTGCGAGAAGAAGCACTACATTTGCATAGAAAAAACAAGGGAAAGCTTGAATCAAAATCAAAAGTAGTTGTCAAAAATGCAAAAGACTTAAGTTTAGCCTATTCACCGGGTGTAGCCGCACCATGTAAAGAAATATACGAAAAGCCAGAAACAGTATATGACTATACGATGAAAGGGAATATGATTGCCGTCATTAGTAATGGTACAGCAGTATTGGGACTTGGAAATATTGGAGCAGCTGCTGCATTACCAGTGATGGAAGGAAAGGCAGTATTATTTAAAAGTTTTGCAGGAGTTGACGCATTTCCACTCTGTCTTAACACTGAAAATGTAGAAGAAATAATACAGACTGTTAAGCTTCTTGAACCAAATTTTGGTGGGATTAATTTAGAGGATATTGCAGCACCTCAATGTTTTGAAATTGAAGAAAGATTAAAAGCAGAAACGAGTATACCTGTCTTTCATGATGACCAACATGGTACAGCAATTGTAACTGTTGCAGGATTAGTAAATGCTTTGAAATTAGTTGGAAAAACAATGTCAACCAGTAGAATAGTAATTAATGGAGCGGGTTCTGCTGGTATTGCTATTTTGAAATTATTGATTAGTTATGGTGTGAAAGACATCATTATGTGTGATTCTAAAGGTGCGATATATGATGGACGGCCTGATGGAATGAATAAAATAAAGGAAGATATTGCAAAACAGACAAATCAGCGGAAAGTAAAAGGAAAGCTTGCTGATGTAATTAAGGATGCAGATATCTTTATTGGTGTCTCGGTAGCGGGTGCATTAACAAAAGATATGATTGCGACCATGCACCAAAATCCAATCATATTTGCGATGGCGAATCCGGATCCTGAAATAATGCCGGAAGCTGCAATAGAAGCAGGTGCTATGGTAATAGGAACAGGTCGATCAGATTATCCAAATCAAGTAAATAATGTATTAGCATTTCCCGGTATATTTAGAGGAGCACTGGACGTAAGAGCGACTCATATAAATGAAAAAATGAAACAAGCAGCAGTTTCTGCAATCGCGAATCTAATTACAGACGAGGAACTAAAACCTGGATATGTGATTCCCAGTCCATTTGATCATCGTGTTGCACCACATGTTGCAGCTGCAGTGGCAAAAGCTGCTATGGAAACAGGTGTCGCCCAAATTTCTGTAGACCCAGAGGAAATAAGAAAAAGAACGTTGAAAATCGCGGAAATAAGTAAAGGCGAAGATGATAGTGATTAATAAACAAGAAAACTCTAAAGTTTTTCTCACAATCGTAAAAGATATAAAATCTATTATCCAATCAGATGGATTAAAGGCTGGGGATAAAATCCCTTCAGAACGAACATTAACTGAACGACTTCAAGTTGGAAGATCCTCCGTTCGGGAAGCATTGCGGGCTTTGGAACTATTAGGTTTAATTGAAACTCGTCGCGGTGAAGGAACTTTTCTAACCAATTTTAAAAATCACCGTTTAATTAGTTTGTTAGGTATGTTTATTCTCGAAGATTCCTCTGTACAAAAGGATTTACAAGAGGCAAAGGAATTTCTAGAAAAGGATATTATTAGGGATATTTGTTCATCTCCAAATAAACTTAAAATACAAGTGCTTATGGATGAAGGACATTCTTCCGTTGATTTCGATAAATTAATGGAACTTGCAAATAATCATCTTTTATATCGAATTTGGATTATTTTAAAGGACTACTCAATGGCAGACATGAAACCAAATCGCCATATAAATTTTCAAATACTAGATGCACTAGTTACAGGGAATGAGAAAGCAGCATTATCGTTTTACGATCAAATGCTGCAATCCTAATGGTATGTTCTCATTCTGATAAACTAGTTGATATGGGGGGAACAGTGTGCTAAAGGATTTATTTACAAAACCTAAAGCAAAAAAGAAAAAGTATGCGGCAATTCCATCAGAGGCAGCAAAGCATGATGTTCCCGAGGGAATCATGACAAAATGTCCTGAATGTAAAAAGATAATGTATACGAAAGATTTAGAAAAGAATCTAAAAGTATGTCTACATTGTGGTCATCATTTACGGATGACCGCATTTGAACGTGTTGAGAGTATTATCGATGAGGGTACATTCCAAGAATTTAATGAATCTATCACATCAGAAAATCCACTTGGTTTTCCTGATTATTTAGAGAAGCTAGAAAAAGATAAAAAGAATACTAAATTAAACGAAGCAGTCCTTACCGGAACAGGTGCTATTAACGGAAATAAAGTTGTAGTGGCTATTATGGACTCTCACTTTAGAATGGGAAGTATGGGCTCAGTTGTCGGAGAAAAAATTGCTCGTGCAATCGAAGAGGCGGCAAAATTAGAAGTACCTTTCATTATCTTTACTGCTTCCGGCGGAGCAAGAATGCAGGAAGGTGTACTCTCTTTGATGCAAATGGCAAAAACAAGTGCTGCTCTTAAAATGTTCAGTGATAAGGGTGGTTTGATTATTTCTGTCATGACGCACCCAACAACAGGAGGAGTTTCTGCTAGTTTTGCTTCTTTAGGGGATTATAATTTTGCAGAACCTGGTGCCTTAATTGGTTTCGCAGGTAGACGTGTTATAGAACAAACCATTAGGGAAGATCTCCCTGATGATTTCCAAACTGCTGAGTTTCTATTAGAACATGGACAACTTGATGCGGTGATACATCGTCTAGAAATGAAAGTGAAGTTAACAACGGTATTAGAAATTCATCAGCAAGAAGGTGAACTCTCATGGTAAATGGATTAGAATTTGAAAAACCAGTATTAGATTTAAAGAAAAAAATTGCCGAGTTACGGGAGTTTACGAAGGATTCTGATATAGACCTAACAGAAGAAATAGATAAATTGGAAGCTAGATTGGAAAAGTTAGAAAAAGATGTGTATGAGAATATGTTACCTTGGGATCGAGTGCAAGTAGCTCGCCATGCTGAACGTCCAACAACGGTAGATTATATTGAAAGACTATTTACCGATTTTATGGAGCTACATGGTGATCGAGTATTTGGTGATGATACTGCAATTGTTGGTGGTATTGCCAAGTACAAGGGACTCCCAGTAACTGTTATAGGTCATCAGCGTGGAAGAGATACGAAAGAAAATATTCGACGTAATTTTGGAATGCCACATCCAGAAGGGTATCGTAAAGCCTTACGTTTAATGAAACAAGCTGAGAAGTTTAACAGACCAATCATTTGTTTTATTGATACAAAAGGAGCTTACCCAGGAAAAGCAGCAGAAGAAAGAGGACAAAGTGAAGCAATTGCTCGTAATTTATTTGAGATGGCTGGATTGACTGTACCAATCATTTGTATCGTCACAGGAGAAGGTGGTAGTGGTGGTGCACTAGCTCTAGGTGTTGGAGATCGTATTTTTATGTTAGAAAACTCTACTTACTCAGTTATTACTCCTGAAGGGGCAGCGTCCATCTTGTGGAAGGATGCTTCACTAGCAAAACAAGCTGCAGAAGCAATGCGAATTACTGCACCTGACCTTTTAGAACTTGGCGTAGTCGATGAAATAATACCTGAAGTAAAAGGTGGAGCACATAAAAATATTGAAGAACAAGCACTTCATATTGATATTGTTTTAACCAAAACATTAAAAGAACTACTAACTATTCCAACAGATCAATTAATTGTAAATCGTTATCAAAAGTTTAAAAACATAGGTAAATATTCGGAAACCAAAGATTATGAAAATATCCATAATTGAGGCATTACTAACTTTTTAGTAATACCTCTTTTTTTGGGGAAAAAATTTGTGAAAAAGCTCATAAAGTGGTATTTTAAACATGCATGTATAAAATTGTTTTACATAATTCGATTTTAATTTACATTTGCGTAATATTCCATAATTTCAAAGCTGAGGTGATATTTATGAAAAGAATTGGTGTTTTAACAAGTGGTGGAGACGCACCAGGAATGAATGCAGCAATAAGAGCGGTAGTTAGAAAATCAATCTATCATGGAATCGAAACGTTTGGAGTACATCAAGGATTTAATGGACTAATCAATGGGAATATTACAAAATTAGAATTAGGATCAGTTGGTGATATTGTACAACGAGGTGGTACTATACTTCGTTCTGCAAGATCCGAGGAATTCAAAACGAGAGAAGGACAATTAAAAGGTGTTGAACAACTGAAAAAGCATGGAATTGACGGGCTTGTTGTTATTGGTGGAGATGGTTCCTTTATGGGAGCGCAAAAACTAACGGAGCATGGTTTTCCATGTGTTGGTGTCCCTGCAACAATCGATAACGATATATCAGGTACTCAATTTACAATTGGTTTTGATACTGCGCTAAATACTGTACTTGATGCAATTGATAAGATCCGGGATACAGCTTCTTCTCATGAAAGAACATTTATCATTGAAGTAATGGGTAGAGGTGCTGGAGATATCGCTCTTTGGGCTGGACTTGCTGGTGGTGCAGAAACAATTATTGTACCAGAAGTGGATTTTGATATGAATGATATTGCTACGAGAATAAAAAATGGTGTAAAACGTGGCAAGAAACACAGTATCATTATTGTGGCTGAAGGAGTAATGAGTGGGGTAGAATTCGCTGAGAAGCTTTACGAAGTTTCCAAGGTTGAGCATCGTGTGTCCGTATTAGGCCATATCCAACGTGGTGGAACTCCGACAGGCTTTGACCGGGTGTTAGCAAGTCGTTTAGGTGCACGTGCAGTAGAACTTCTAATGAATAATCAAGGTGGAAAAGCAGTAGGAATTGTCCGCAATGAAATAGTTGAGGATGATATACTAACAATCCTTGAGCAAGATCGTGTTTATGATAAGTCCATGTACGATTTATCCAAAGAATTATCGATATAGTTTGTATGATGTTTAGGAGGAAATAAGTAAATGAAAAAGACAAAAATAGTTTGTACTATTGGACCTGTAAGTGAAGATACGGAAACTCTTTATCAACTGATTAATGCTGGGATGAATGTTGCCCGCCTAAATTTCTCACATGGTGATCATGAAGAACACCGTAACCGCATCGTTAACCTTCGTGAAGCTTCAAAAAGAGCAGGTAAAAATGTAGGGATTCTTCTAGATACAAAAGGCCCAGAGATTAGAACTCATGACATGAAAGATGGCGCACTTGAATTAAAAGAAGGCACAACTTTGAGAATTTCAATGGAACAAGTTGAAGGAACGGAAGAGAGAATCTCCATCTCATACCCTGGTTTAATTAATGATGTTCATGTTGGTTCTAATATTTTATTAGATGATGGCTTAATTGGCCTAGAAGTAGTAGAAATCAAACGTGATACGAGCGAAATCGTTACGAAAGTATTAAATACAGGTATTCTTAAAAATAAAAAAGGTGTTAATGTTCCAGGAGTTTCAGTAAATCTTCCTGGTATGACAGAAAAAGATGCAAAAGATATCCTATTTGGTATTGAACAAGGTGTAGATTTTATAGCTGCATCATTCGTAAGAAGAGCATCTGATGTTTTAGAGATTAGACAATTGTTAGAAGAGAATGGTGGATCTTACATCAACATCATCCCTAAGATTGAAAACCAAGAGGGTGTTGATAATATCGATGAAATCCTCGCTGTTTCTGACGGATTAATGGTAGCACGTGGAGACTTAGGCGTAGAAATCCCTACAGAAGCTGTTCCTCTTGTACAAAAACAATTAATTAGAAAATGTAATGAGCTTGGAAAACCAGTTATTACTGCGACGCAAATGTTAGATTCCATGCAACGTAACCCTAGACCAACACGTGCTGAAGCAAGTGACGTTGCTAATGCAATTTTTGACGGTACAGATGCGGTTATGCTTTCTGGTGAAACGGCTGCAGGTTCATACCCAGTTGAAGCAGTTAAAACAATGGCAAACATTGCCCTAAAAGCAGAAACTGCTCTAAACCATCAAGAAATCTTATCGTACTTAAGAAAGAATAGTGATCGCAATATGACAGATGCAATTTGTCAATCAGTTGCTCATACTGCAATCAATCTAGATGTGAATGCAATTGTAACTCCTACTGAAAGTGGACATACTGCAAGAATGGTATCAAAATACCGTCCAAAAGCTCCGATTATTGCTGTTACTTCAAATGAATCAGTTGTTCGTCGCTTAACGCTTCAATGGGGTATATATCCTTACTTTGCTGAGAAAGTGGCTACTACAGATGAAATGTTAGAACAAGCAGTAAGTGAAAGTTTGAATTCTGGTCATGTGAAGCATGGCGATGTCATCATTATTACTGGTGGAGTTCCTGTTGGTGAAAAAGGAACAACTAACTTGATGAAAGTTCATGTTGTTGGTGATGTACTTGCTAAAGGTCAAGGTATTGGCCGCAAATCTGCATTTGGTAAGGCTGTAATTACACGTAATGCTCAAGAAGCACAAGAGAAAATTAAACCAGGCTCTGTAATGGTTGCGATTGGTACTGATAAAGAAATGGTATCTTATTTAGATCAATGTTCTGCTCTTATTACAGAAGAAGGTGGCTTAACAAGCCATGCTGCAGTAGTTGGAATTAACCTAGGTATTCCAGTTATTGTAGGTGTTGAAAATGCTACAAATATTATTAAGGATGGACAAGAAATTACGGTAGATTCTACTCATGGAGTTATCTACAATGGACATGCTAGTGTTCTTTAATCCGTTTATTATATAGCTTTTTTATAAGAGGCTAAGGAAAAAAATGTGATAAAACCTAAAGCCGAACTATATTAATTAATATAGTTTGGTCTTTTTGTATCATCTATACGAAATTAAAGTTATCAGCGGAGGAAATACACGAAGACTCCTGCGGGAACAAAGGCCTCGATGAGACCCCACAGGCGCGTTTAGCGCCGAGGAGGCTCATTAGCCTTGTCTAGTTGTAGGCGCTATCGGCTCGAGGTCAAATAACCTGAGACATGAAAGGCAAAGTGCGCCTTTCTTTGTCTCAGAACATTTGCTTGTCGCCGATAAGCAAGCGCCTTTCACTTTTCTAAGCCCGCGGAAAGCGTAGTGTATTTCCGAAGCGGTATCGTTTTATTTCCATTGTTCGGATTTACCTCTAGTTCAGATCGTATTGTCCCAACATTTTATATCAATTCATTAATTGAAAACGGGGATGTGGTCCGTTTGAAGTATTTTATTCTTTTATTTATTATCCTTCCTGCTGTAGAGATAGGGGTATTTATTCTCGCTGGGAATGAGATTGGTATTTTAAATACTGTTGCTATTATCATTTTGACTGGTATTTTAGGGGCATTTTTAGCAAAAAGGCAGGGATTGTCTGCATTACAAAAGGTTCAGGAACAGATAAGAAATGGTGAACCACCTGGTAATGCGCTGCTGGATGGAGTATGTATTCTAGCAGGAGGAATTCTTCTATTAAGCCCTGGTTTTATTACCGATTTATTCGGATTAATATTATTAATTCCTTTTACTAGAATAGCTCTAAGGCCTTTATTACTTAAAATGATTAAGAAGTGGATCTCTAGAAAACAAATATATATCTACCGATAAAAAAGAGACTGCTAAAAGTCATGTAGTATGACTTTTGAACAGTCTCTTTTATCATGCGTTTTTATTATTTCCAATGATATATTCCCAAATATCGTAAAATACATTAGCATTGTGAAGGGCGGATATAAATACGAGTAAAACGGGTCCAGCGATTAATCCCAAGAATCCAAACAGTTTAAAACCAACAAATAAAGCTATGAGTGTAGCTAATGGGTTTAGCCCTATATTAGTAGAGAGGATTTTAGGTTCCATTACTTGCCTCTGCACTACAACAACTGTATAAAGTATCCCTAAGCCTAATGCTAGTCCGTAATTGCCTGTAACAGCTTCATAGATGATCCAAGGCACAAATACAATCCCTGTCCCTAAGTACGGTAATAAGTCCACTAGCGCTGAAATAAAAGCGATGGTAATCGCGTATTGGATCTTAAGAATTAAAAGGCCAATTAATACTATCATTAGAGTAATTGAAATTAAGGTAAACTGGGCTTTAAAAAAACCAGCAAAAGCCTTTTTTAAATCTACAAATACTTTTTTTCCACTAGAATGTGCCTTTTCAGGTAACAACTGTTTGAAAAGCGCAGTTAATTTTCTCCAATCTTTACTAATAAAGAAAGTGGCTAATACAGAGAAAACGAGAACTGTCGCTGCATTTGGAATCCACGATATTAGACCAGGTAGATTTAAGAAAAAACTTTGTAAAAAAACAGTTGCCGTTTCTGTTATTTTATTCCCAGCACTTCTAATACTATCCATGATTGTTTCTTGCTGACCACTATCCAGACTTTGAAATAAGTTTGAGATCTTATTATAGAATGGGAGAACTTGTCCGGCGAACCAATCTTCTAAGAAAAGAATAAATGTACCAACGTGATGTGGAACTACTGTAGCGAGATAGGAAGCACCAGCGACAATTTCTGCTATCAATAATGTTATGATGCCAGCAAATATAGCAATTAGAATAAATAGAGTAGATAACACAGCAAGTGCTCTTGGGAATTTCCATTTGAATTCCAGGAAATTTACCGCTGGATTTATCATAATTGTGATTGCTATAGCAATAATAAATGGATAAGTAACCTTTGAAATAAAATAAAGAGAAATGCACAAAAGGAAAATAATACTAAGAACAAGTAGAAATCGAATTACTATATTTACAGTTTCTCTATTCAAAAAGCCACCCCCATTTCATATTAATGGATTATATGCTTTTCTCTATCAAAACATGATGGGCAATTTACGATAATAATTTTCTGTTAAGGATGTGCGACGATGTTTAACCAGCCATTTTTATTTATGTTATTACTTCTTGCTATAGGCTTCATAGCAAAAAACCAGTCATTAATGATTGCTGCTAGTATTTTAATCGTCCTTATCGTAATAGGGATAGATCATAAAATATTTGATACTCTTCAGGCAAAAGGTATAAATTGGGGAGTAACCGTCATAACTATTGCCGTTCTTGCTCCGATTGCGAGTGGACATATAGGTTTTAAAGAATTAGGAGAAGTTGTAAAATCTCCATATGCTTGGATTGCTCTTGCTGCAGGTATGGCAGTTGCGATTATAGCAAGATATGGTGTTGGCCTCCTATCAACCGATCCCCATATTACAACTGCGTTAGTAATAGGAACTATTTTAGCGGTTGCTCTATTTAAAGGAGTCCCAGTTGGACCATTGATTGGAGCGGGGATAGCTTATATTGCAATGAAAGTATTTGAATTATTAAAATCAGGTATAGGATAACGAGTTTTTTGTCGTTATTCTATACTTTTTTATTAGATTGTGAATTTTTAAGCGTTTCCATTTCCAAAAGTACATTTTTTAGTTATAATGGACAATGATACAATCTCCCTATCTAGTGAATGGCTAAATTAAGTCGCTATTATGGAATGTGGGGTATTGTGAATAAATGGGAATTGGATTATTAAGCGCACGATTGCTGTTTTATGAATCCTCTTATAGCAATCTATCTTTATTTTGCTGTAAATTCAGTTTGTTACAAAAAGAGAGATAAAGGAGAGGTTATATTATGATTGCAAAGCAAGGACTGGAAGGAATTGTAGCAACTACATCTTCCATTAGTTCTATCATCGATGATAATCTAACATATGTTGGTTATAACATTGATGACTTAACAGAAAATGCAACTTTTGAAGAGGTAATTTATTTACTTTGGCATTTAGAATTACCTACAAAAGAACAATTACAAGAATTAAAAAATCAAATAGCAGACAATATGGAACTTCCGAAAGAAGTAATTGCAACTCTAAAATCTATGCCTACCGATAAAATACATCCAATGGCAGCACTACGTACAGCTGTTTCATTACTTGGTCTCTATGATGATGAAGCGGATGTAATGGAAAAAGAGGCTAATTATCGTAAAGCAATTCGTCTGCAAGCTAAAATGCCAACAATCGTTGCTGCTTTCTCAAGAATACGAAAAGGTCTTGAACCAGTAGCTCCACGTAAAGACTTTGATATCGCTGAAAATTTCTTGTATATGCTCAATGGTAAAGAACCAGAGAAAATTGAAGTAGAAGCGATGAACAAAGCATTAATTCTTCATGCAGACCATGAACTAAATGCATCTACATTCACTGCTCGTGTATGTGTTGCAACACTTTCGGATGTATACTCTGGTATAACATCAGCAATTGGTGCTTTAAAAGGACCTCTTCATGGTGGAGCAAACGAACAAGTAATGAAAATGCTCACAGAAATTGGTTCAGTAGATAAAGCAGAACAATATGTCTTAGATAAACTAAGTAAAAAAGAAAAAATTATGGGCTTCGGTCACCGTGTATATCGAAGTGGTGATCCAAGAGCTAAACATCTGAAAGAAATGTCAAGAAAGCTCACAGAACTAACTGGTGAACCAGAATGGTATGATATTTCAGTAAAGGTACATGAAACATTTACTTCACAAAAACCACTACCGCCAAATGTTGATTTTTATTCAGCATCTGTATATCATAGCCTTGGCATTGACCATGATCTATTTACGCCTATCTTTGCTGTTTCCAGGGTATCTGGATGGCTTGCACATATTCTAGAACAATATGATAACAACAGATTGATTCGTCCACGCGCAGAATATACAGGACCATCTTTGCGTCAATACGTACCTGTTGATCAGCGTTAAGAGGAAGCGAAGATAGAATATTTATAGTTTTTCTGATATTATAATAAATCATGACTAACACAGGAGGGAACAAAATGACACAAGGTGAAAAAATTATAGTTGAAAACGGTGTGTTAAAGACGCCAAACAATCCTATTATTCCATTTATTGAAGGAGATGGGACAGGTCCCGATATTTGGGCAGCAGCACAAAGAGTATTAGATGCTGCGGTTGAAAAAGCATATGCTGGTGAAAAGGAAATTGTCTGGAAAGAAGTATATGCAGGTGAGAAAGCTTACAATAAATTTGGTGAATGGTTACCAGAAGAAACACTAGAAGCAATTCGTGAGTATTTCATCGCAATTAAAGGACCTTTAACAACACCAATCGGTGGAGGAATTCGTTCACTAAACGTAGCACTTCGACAAGAGCTTGATTTATTCGTATGCTTACGTCCAGTACGTTATTTCCAAGGTGTACCTTCCCCGGTAAAACGTCCAGAAGATACAGATATGGTTATCTTCCGCGAAAATACAGAAGATATCTATGCAGGTATTGAGTATAAAGAAGGTACAGATGAAGTTAAAAAAGTGATTGAGTTCTTGAAAAATGAAATGGGTGTAAACAAAATCCGTTTCCCTGAAACTTCTGGGATTGGAATTAAGCCTGTTTCTGCAGAAGGTACTGAGCGTCTAGTACGTGCAGCTATCAACTATGCAATTAAAGAAGGCCGTAAATCTGTTACACTTGTACATAAAGGTAACATTATGAAATTTACAGAAGGCGCATTTAAGAATTGGGGATATGAACTAGCTGAAAGAGAATTCGGCGATAAAGTATTCACATGGAACCAATACGATCAGATTAAGGAAGAGCAAGGCACTGAAGCTGCTAATAAAGCACAAGCTGATGCAGAAGCAGCAGGAAAAATCATTGTAAAAGATGCTATTGCAGATATCTTCTTACAACAAATCTTAACTCGTCCAAAAGAATTTGATGTTGTAGCAACAATGAACTTAAATGGAGATTACATCTCTGATGCACTAGCTGCTCAAGTAGGTGGGATTGGTATTGCTCCTGGAGCAAACATCAACTACGAAACAGGACATGCTATTTTTGAAGCTACACATGGTACTGCTCCAAAATATGCTGGCCTTGATAAAGTAAATCCTTCATCTGTTCTTCTTTCAGGTGTACTAATGCTTGAACACTTAGGATGGAATGAAGCAGCAAAATTAATCATTGATTCTGTTGAGAAAACAATTGAATCTAAAGTTGTTACTTATGACTTTGCACGCCTAATGGAAGGTGCAACAGAAGTAAAAACTTCCGAATTCGCAACTGCATTAATTGAAAATATGGGTTAATTTAATGGACTGACGGAAAAAGCGGGTTCAATCTTCGGGTTGACTCGCATTCCTCAGTCTTTTATTTTATAATGAAAATGAAACGGTTTCAGATAAGTACTTTACGGTAGGGGGAGATATAAATGGCACGAAAAAAGCTTTCCGTAATTGGTAGTGGTTTTACAGGAGCAACAACAGCATTTCTATTAGCTCAGAAAGAACTGGGCGATGTAGTACTGGTGGACATCCCGCAAATGGAAAATCCAACAAAAGGGAAAGCTCTCGACATGCTAGAAGCTTCTCCAGTACAAGGATTTGACGCCAATATTACTGGTACTGCTGATTACGAGGATACGAAGGACTCGGATGTAGTTGTTATTACTGCAGGGATTGCACGTAAACCTGGGATGAGTCGTGATGACCTCGTGCAAACAAACCAGCAAATCATGAAAAGTGTCACGCAAGAAATTGTAAAATATTCTCCAAACTGCTATATTGTTGTCCTTACGAATCCAGTGGATGCGATGACTTATACAGTTTTTAAGGAATCAGGATTTCCTAAGAATCGAGTTATTGGTCAATCAGGTGTACTTGATACTGCTCGTTTTCGTACATTTGTTGCACAAGAATTAAATCTATCTGTAAAGGATATAACTGGATTTGTACTTGGGGGACATGGAGACGATATGGTTCCGCTTGTGCGTTATTCTTTTGCAGGTGGAATTCCGCTTGAAACATTAATTCCACAAGATCGTCTCGAGGCAATCGTTGAACGCACCCGTAAAGGTGGAGGCGAAATTGTAAACTTATTAGGGAATGGTAGTGCATACTACGCACCCGCTGCTGCTTTAGTTGAGATGGTAGAAGCCATCGTAAAGGATCAACGTCGTGTTCTTCCTGCAATAGCTTACCTTGAAGGTGAATATGGATTCGATGGTATTTACTTAGGTGTACCTACTATTTTAGGTAAGAATGGCATTGAAAAAATCATTGAACTCGATTTAACAGATGATGAAAAGGTAGCGCTCCAAAAGTCAGCTGCATCAGTACGAAAAGTAATGGATATTTTAAATTAGGCTCTGTTAAAGTTCATTGTTGTTAACAACTTAGTTGATTGTAGCGGATGTACACGAGACTCCTGCGGGAACAGCACGAGCCTCAGCTAACTTGGCAAAGCGGTTTTCTTTGCCAAGTTAGCTGAGGCCGTGCCCGCGGAAAGCGAGTGTTCAGGAGCGAAAATCAACAACAGAGTTTAACAGAGCTTAAATTAATAAAAATACCGAACCAGCCTATTTAAGATAGATTGGTTCGGTATTTCTTTTGTACAGAGAAAATAAACATGTTATGATAAAAATAATATTTTAGAAAGCGTTTTTATTTGATGGAGGTGCCCGTATTGATACTGGGAAAAAAACAAAAGCTCGGTCGGAAAATAGAAGAAATATCAGTAGGTGAAAAGTTTGAAGTTACAGAAAAAATGGAGGATAAAGAATTACTATTATTCCTAGGACTTACTAATGACGCAAACCCACTGTACATACAACATGAATATACTTCACAAACAATTTATAAGAAACCGATCGTTCCAGCAATCATGCTAACAGGCATTATTACTTCTGCAGTATCCAAATATATGCCAGGGCCGGGTTCAAATATTATTAAACAGCAAATCGAATTTACAAAACCGGTACATCACTACGAAACAGTAACATTTCTTTTTGAAATCACAGACATGGAGACGGAAGTAAACCAAATAACAGTTCATGTCGAAGCAATAGATGAAAATGAAGACATAGTTTTAAATGGGGATATTGTTGTTTGTCCACCACAATAATAATCAATAATTACTGTGTATTGTTACTGTTTGCAAATAAATTTTTTGATTAAATATCCGTAGCCCGTATACACTTCGCTTTCCATTGGAATAGAAAAGTGTAGGCGACAGTGAAGTGGCCTATGAATTTACTACAGCGCTAACTGAGGTAAAGGAATCACGAAGGGAATAAGTCGATGATGACTTATCGTAGGGAAGCGACAGGAAATTCAATAGCCACAAGGAGCTGAGCTAGACAAGAATGGCAAGCCTCCTCGGGGTTTTGAAGTGACCCCAAAAAGTTAGACACGGTTATTTTTATCTATATTGGATTACATGAACAATATAAACATACAGGATCAAATGTTTGTAATGGTTCCGTAACAACAATTATGGATGCGGCAGGGTGTAACTCATTGAAAGGCCCTAGTTATACTGATAAGCAAAAGATAGATAGTGTTTTAGGCTATGGGTGGGCAGAAAATATTACTTCGAGTGTAATTTCAAATAACATAGCCCGATTTACCTCTAAGGATAGATCATACGGAGAGAAGCATTATAGGGTTCAATTACAAAGGTATTCATCTGGAAGTTGGAAAACTGTTGCAACCCAAAACGTAATAAATAATACCGGATTGGTAAAAGGGTTAGGATGGACTTATGATAGAACAGTAACAGCTGATTTTTACCTGACTTCGTATGGTTCTGGGACGTATCGTGTAGCAATCGCACCATATTTTCAAAGTTATAATAAATATGGTGGAACATATTACTCATCTTCAATTGTATATTAAGTGATAGAGACAATGATTCTATTGGAGGTGGTAAAATTAGTATGATGAAAAATACTAAAATAATGTCATTAGTAATAGTTTTAATAATTTCACTAATATTGATTTTCTTCCTTATTCAGTCTAGGTTCAATTTTATATATGAATCTGGTTATTTAAACGGGGGAGATCAATTGAATACTTTTACAAATCAATATACTAAAATATTAGACGATGGACCAGTGACAATTGATCTCGAATTAACGAAGGAAGAAAAAAAGAAAATATTAAGCTATATGAAAGAAATTGATTTTTTTGATTATCCCAATGAAATTCAAGGATTATCAGGTCTTCCCGGTGGATTAGGCCATAAATTTCAAATTCAATATGGATGGAAAAAGAAATCGTTCATATGGAGAGATGGCTATGACCAAAGTATTAAAAACCATAAAGACTTTTACCAGTTGACACAGCTAATTGGAGATATAGTGAAATCAAAAAAAGAGTACAAAGAATTACCTGAAAGAACGATTTACCCTCAGTAAAAAGCATTATTAAACATAACTCATTAAAAGAAGGAGTACGCACCATGTCGATACAGCGAGCAAAAAATATAATAAGCATTACATTATCAAAGTCTCGCCATGTAGCGAGGCTTTTTAATTGGTAAGCTTATTTATAATAAAATCTTTATACTGCTAAAGTGTTGATTGGAGCGGAAGGTACGAGACTCCTGCGGGAATGACGGGTCAGGGTGAGACCCCACAGGCGCGTAGCGACGAGGAGGCTCACCGAACCGCCCGCGGAAAGCGAGTACCTGAAGTGGAAATCAACATACAAAGTTAAAAAAACAAATCCCAAAATAGCTATATAATTTTATGAAACTTTTTCCCCACCTAGTCGTATATACCTGTTGAGAGATTAAGAGAAGGGGAAGTGAAGCATGAGCTTAAAACGAATTTATACGGTAACAGGTCTTGTTATTTCAGTTATCATTCTAGCAATTGTTGCCTTTACAACTTGGTATACTGTAGATGAATCTGATCAAGCCGTCATAATGACCTTTGGGAAAGCAGAACAAACTGTTTCGGAGCCAGGACTACATTTCAAACTACCATGGCCAATTCAAGAAGTGGAAAAGGTACCTGCTGAAACTTTATCACTAGATTTTGGATATAAGGAAGATAATGGCGCAGCTAACGAAACAAAGATGATTACAGGGGATGAAAATATTGTCCTTGCAGATCTTGTAGTACAGTGGAAAATAGTAGATCCACAAAAGTATCTATTTAATGCTGAAAATCCAAAAGATATATTGTATGATGCGACATCGGCTTCTTTAAGAAGTATCATTGGTAATTCAAAGATTGATGATGCCTTAACAACTGGTAAAGCAGAAATCCAAGCAGAAGTACGTGAATTACTTACTAGCTTAATAGATAAGTATGACCTAGGTATTTCGATTCTTGCAGTGAATTTAAAAGATGTAGAACTTCCGAATGAAGATGTGCGTAATGCTTTTACTGCAGTTACAGATGCAAGGGAAACAATGAATACGAAGATTAACGAAGCGCAGAAATATGAAAATCAATTAATGAATGAAGCTGAAGGGGAAAAGGCTGCGATTATTTCAAAAGCAACAGGAGATAAAGCTGCTCGTTTAGAAGCTGCTCGTGGGGATGTTGCCATTTTCAATAAATTATATGAGCAATATAAAAACAACCCAGAGATCACGAGGGAACGTTTAACATTAGAGACATTGGAACAAGTTCTCCCTGGTGCTGAAATTTATATTATGAATGATGATGGGAATACGATGAAGTATTTTCCAATTCGACCATTAGAAAACCAACAACAACCTACACCTTCTAATCAAGGAAATGTGTCTACTGAAGAAGGAGGTACACAACAATAATGGATGAAAAAGTCGTGAACATGAGAAAATCTGTTAATGAAGAATGGCGTAAATTTGCAAAAATTGGGATGTTCTTCTTAGCGTTAATAGTCATACTGATATTGTTTTTTTCTAGCGTGTTTGTCGTGAAAGAGGGAGAATATAAAGTAATTCGCCAATTCGGAGAAGTAGTGGATATTAAGAGTGAGCCTGGTATAGCATTCAAAATACCATTTATTCAAAACACTTCAACACTTCCGAAACGACAAATGACATATAATGTGTCAGAGGCAGAAATTAATACGAAAGACAAGAAGCGGATTATCATTGATAACTATGCAGTATGGAAAATTGATGACCCTAAGAAAATGATTTCAAACGCAAGAACAGTACTTAATGCAGAAACTCGAATGGAGGAATTTATCTATTCTGTTGTTAGAGCTGAACTTGGTCAATTAAATTATGATGAAATTATTAATGACGAGAAGTCCTCCCGTGGTAGTTTGAATGATCAAGTGACTGAAAAAGTAAATGAACTATTATCAAGAGATGAGTATGGGATTACAGTTGTAGATGTGCGGACGAAACGTACTGATTTACCAACTGAAAATGAAAATTCTGTTTATACTAGAATGATTTCTGAGCGTCAATCAACAGCCCAAGATTACTTATCACAAGGTGATGCAAAGAAAAACGAAACAATGGCGGAAACGGATCGTAAAGTGAAAGAAATCCTTTCAAAAGCAGAAGCAGATGCGGATGAGATTCGTGCGGAAGGGGAAGGAGAAGCAGCAAAAATCTATAATGAAGCTTTTTCTAAAGACCCTGAATTTTATAATCTATATCGTACATTAGAAACATATAAGAAAATTATTGGTGATGATACAGTCATCATTATCCCATCTGATTCCCCTTATGCTAAAATTTTGATGGGGTATACAGAATAATATAGAGAAATCCCGCTTAATAAGTGGGATTTTTTCTATTTGCTCCACTAATCTTTTTCGAAATACCCCATTATTTTCCCTTTCGATCATCATTCTGATAAAATAAAAGATAAATCAAATGGACGAATTTGCTCCAATGGGAGGTTATTCTTTTTGAAAAAGAAATTAATGTTAATTGACGGAAATAGTATCGCATATCGAGCTTTCTTCGCATTACCACTTTTAAATAATGACAAAGGTATACACACAAATGCAGTATATGGATTTACTACAATGCTGATGAAAATGTTGGAAGATGAAAAGCCGACACATATTCTTGTTGCATTTGATGCCGGAAAAACAACATTCCGCCACTCTACGTTTAAGGAATATAAAGGTGGTCGCCAAAAAACTCCACCAGAGTTATCAGAACAATTTCCGTTCCTTCGCGAACTTTTAGACGCATATGGAATTAAACGGTATGAGTTAGAAAACTATGAAGCAGATGATATTATAGGAACTCTTGCAACCAAGGCAGAGAAAGAAGGTTTTGATGTACAAGTTGTCTCAGGTGATAAAGACTTAACTCAATTAAGTACGGATAAAATAACCGTTTCTATTACGAAAAAAGGAATTACAGATGTAGAACAATACACACCTGATCATATTCAAGAAAAATATGGACTAACACCTGAACAGATTATCGATATGAAAGGTTTAATGGGAGATCAATCTGATAATATTCCCGGAGTTCCTGGTGTTGGGGAGAAAACAGCCATCAAGCTATTAAAAGAATTTCAATCAGTAGAAAATGTACTTGAAAATATTGATAAAGTAAGTGGAAAAAAATTAAAAGAAAAGCTAGAAGAGCATAAAGAACTAGCAGTAATGAGTAAAGAATTGGCAACAATTACGAAGGAAGCTCCAGTCGAGGTAACCGTAGATGAATTATTATACGAAGGCTATGATGTAGCGAAATTATCAGCTATTTTTAAAGAGTTAGGATTTAATTCCTTACTAGAGAAGCTAGATGGAGCTGAAGATATTGCAATAGAAGAAGTAAATGAAATAGTTTTTGAAAAGGCAGATGAAATCACTGAAAATATGCTGGCTGACGAATCTGCCCTTTACATCGAAATATTAGAAGACAATTACCAAACAGGTGAAATTGTAGGCATCGGATTATCGAATGAAAATGGAAACTTTTATTTACCACTTGAAGTAGCACAACAATCCGAAGCTTTTAAAAACTGGGCAGAAGATGAAACAAAGAAAAAGCGAGTGTATGATGCAAAGCGCTCGATTGTTTCCTTAAAATTACGTGGAATACATTTGCGAGGTATTGATTTTGACTTATTACTTGCTTCTTATTTGTTGAATCCATCTGAATCAATCGAAGATTTTGCAGGTGTTGCAAAACGTCATCAATATACAAATGTGAAAACTGATGAAGCTGTTTATGGAAAAGGTGCGAAGAGAAAGCTAGCGGAAGAGGCCGAGCTATCAGAACATCTAGCAAGAAAAGCAGCTGCTATTTCAGAACTGTACGAAAAAGTTTTACAAGAATTAGACCAAAATGAACAAACAGAGTTATTTTATGATCTAGAATTACCGCTTGCACTTATTTTGGCTAAAATGGAGTATACTGGCGTGAAAGTAGATGTAGAGCGCCTTGAAACGATGAAGACAGAGTTGGCAGGACGTCTAAAGGAAATTGAGGCTAAAATATATGCGTTGGCAGGAGAAGAGTTTAATATTAATTCTCCGAAGCAGCTTGGGGTCATTTTATTCGAAAAAATGGGTCTGCCTGCAATAAAGAAAACAAAGACAGGATATTCCACTTCTGCTGATGTATTAGAAAAACTAGAGCATGAGCACGAAATTATTCGGGAAATATTAAATTACCGTCAACTTGGAAAATTACAGTCAACATATTTAGAAGGATTGCTTAAGGTCGTTCATAAAGATACAAACAAAGTTCATACTCGCTTTAATCAAGCTCTAACTTCAACTGGGCGTCTAAGCTCGATTGATCCTAATTTGCAAAATATCCCGATTCGCTTGGAGGAAGGTCGCAGAATTCGTCAAGCATTTGTTCCTTCTGAAGACAACTGGGTCATATTTGCTGCCGATTATTCACAAATTGAATTACGAGTGTTAGCACATATCGCCAATGATGAAAACTTACAGGAAGCTTTTACACAAGATATGGATATCCATACGAAGACTGCCATGGATGTCTTCCATGTAGAGGCGGAGGAAGTTACTGGTGAAATGCGCAGACAAGCTAAAGCAGTTAACTTCGGAATTGTATACGGAATTAGTGATTATGGGCTATCGCAAAATTTAGGAATTACGCGCAAGGAAGCAGGTCAATTTATTGATCGATACTTAGAAAGTTTCCCAGGTGTAAAAAATTATATGGAAGACATTGTTGCAGATGCTCGAAACAAGGGGTATGTCGAAACATTGTTGCACAGAAGAAGATATATACCTGAAATAACGAGTCGTAACTTTAATTTGCGTAGCTTTGCAGAAAGAACTGCTATGAATACACCAATTCAAGGTAGTGCTGCAGATATTATTAAGAAAGCAATGATCGACATGGCAGCAAGGTTAGAAACAGAAGGATTACAAACACGGATGCTACTACAAGTACATGATGAACTAATCTTCGAAGCACCAGAAGATGAAATCGAAAAATTGAAAGAAATCGTTCCGGATGTGATGGAACACGCATTAAAACTATCCGTACCATTAAAAGTAGAATACTCATATGGTCCAACTTGGTATGATGCAAAATAAAAAGCAAAAGGGGATATGGGGATATGCCAGAACTGCCAGAAGTTGAAACAGTCCGAAAAACACTCGTCGAACTGGTTGTAGGCAAAACAATCAAAGAAGTAACAGTAGGTTGGCCAAAAATTATCCAGCATCCTCTGGAATACGAACAATTTCAGGACGCATTACAAG
Organism: Lederbergia graminis; assembly: GCF_042655485.1. NCBI lineage: Bacteria > Bacillati > Bacillota > Bacilli > Caryophanales > Bacillaceae > Lederbergia > Lederbergia graminis. The sequence continues at coordinate 21,224 of NZ_JBHSMC010000005.1, read as the reverse complement.
GACAAACGATTATAGATGTAAATCGAAAAGGAAAATTCCTCATTTTTATTTTAGATGATTATGCCCTCGTATCCCATTTGCGGATGGAGGGTAATTATCGCTTAAAAAACGAAGACGATCCAAAAGATAAACATACACATATTATCTTTCACTTTAAAGATGGAACGGAATTACGTTATCGTGATGTGAGAAAATTTGGCACCATGCACTTGTTTACAAAGGGAACAGAAGAGACGGTTCCACCATTATCTAAGTTAGGTCCAGAACCTTTTTCCAAGAGCTTTACGACAAACTACTTGAAAGAAAAATTTGCTAAAACAGAAAGAATCATCAAAGCCGTACTACTGGATCAAACAATCGTAACTGGGCTTGGAAACATTTATGTAGATGAAGTACTACACAGAGCAGAAATTCATCCCGAACGGAAAGCGAAGTCACTAACTGATCAAGAAATAGCAAGACTTCGTGAACAAGCAGCTGCAACATTACAAGAATCAATTGCAGTAGGTGGGAGTTCTGTAAACACATATATGAATTCACATGGTCTAACCGGCTCTTACCAAGAGCAATTGCTTGTTTATGGTAGGAAAGGTGAAGCATGTCTACAATGTGGTGAGCAAATTGAAAAAATAAAAGCTGCTGGTCGAGGGACTCATTTCTGTCCTAACTGTCAAAAAATTTAACTGTATTAACGTTCAATCTTTCTTCCTCATATACTGATTTATCAACTGCTAATGAGGAAGGGGTTTGGAGATGGGCTACTCGTTAACATTGCTGCTACTCGCTGTCGCAGTAAGTCTAGACAGTTTTAGTACTGGACTTGTATATGGACTTAGGAAGATGAAAATTCCTCTGAAATCAATTTTAATTATTGCGCTATGTACGGCGGTTTCATTAGCAATTGCGATGCTTGCTGGACAACTAATTTTGCAAGTTCTTTCAGAGGTTGTAGCAAGAAGAATAGGTGGCAGTATATTGATTTTAATTGGAGCATGGGTTGTGTTCCAATTCTTCCGAACAGAAAAGGATGAGCCTTTAACACATGAAAAATTAGTTTTAAAATGGGAAATTACGTCCCTTGGTATCGTAATTCAAATTTTAAAAAAGCCCACACATGCTGACTTCGATCGTTCAGGTACTATTACTGGACTAGAAGCTCTTATGTTAGGAACAGCATTATCATTAGATGCATTCGGAGCAGGTATTGGGGCAGCGATGCTTGGTTTTTCTCCAATATTTTTAGCTACTGCGGCCGCATGTATGAGTTGTATATTCTTAACAGGTGGTCTTCACCTTGGGAAAATATTATCTAAATCAAGTTGGGTGCAAAAAATAGCATTTATGCCTGGTGTATTATTAATATTGATTGGCTTACTAAAAATGTAATTGGAAGTGGCACTAATTATGGCAACCATCATTGGACTTACTGGCGGTATTGCAAGTGGAAAAAGTACCGTATCAAATATTCTAAAAGATAATGGATTCTATATTGTTGATGCAGACATTGCAGCACGAGTTGTAGTTGAGCCAGGTGAGAAAGCTTATAAAGAAATAGTGACTGCATTTGGAGAGGACATTTTGCATGAGGATAAAACAATCAATCGAAAAAAACTTGGATCCATAATATTTCATGATGATGACAAGAGACAGGTCTTAAATGAAATTGTTCACCCTGCAGTCCGAGAGCGCATGAACATATGGAAACAAGAAGCCATTACTGCTGGAAAACAAACAATCATCTATGATATTCCATTACTATTTGAGAGCAATCTTACTCATTTAGTGGAAAGAACAATAGTTGTTTATGTAGATGAAGATGTTCAAAAGAAGCGTTTAATGCAACGTAATAATTTATCTGAACCTGAAGCAGATGCTCGCATAAAATCACAAATGCCATTAAAACAGAAAGTGAAAATGGCAGATGTAGTAATTAATAATAATGGCACAATAGAGAATACAAAAAACCAAATAAATGCCTTAATTGAAAAATGGAAATTAGTACCTTAAGAAGCAGTTTTTTACTGCTTCTATTTCTCATTTTCACATGATATCTTTTGTTACTTCTCCTTAAAGTAATGTATAATGAAAAAAAGCACAATGAACGGAGCTGATACGATGAAATGCCCGTCCTGCCAACATAATGGCACACGAGTAGTTGATTCAAGGCCTGCTGATGAAGTTAGGTCCATACGTAGAAGACGTGAGTGTGAGAAATGTTCTTACCGTTTTACAACATTTGAAAGAGTGGAAGAAACACCACTCATTATTGTGAAAAAAGAAGGAACGAGAGAAGAATTTAGCCGCGAGAAAATATTACGAGGGCTTATTCGTGCTTGCGAAAAAAGACCAGTAACTTTAGATCAACTTGATAAAATAACTCACGATATAGAACGTGAATTACGAAGTCTAGGACAAGCTGAGATTAATTCAGGAATTGTTGGTGAGTTAGTGATGGATAAATTAGCAAAGGTAGATGAAGTTGCTTACGTCCGCTTTGCGTCTGTTTATCGTCAATTTAAGGATATTAATGTCTTTTTGGATGAATTGAAAGATTTAATCAAAAAAGATTAATGAAAGTGTGTATAACATGAAGCAATATTGGAATGAAGTACAGCCAGTTGATTCCTTTACAATTACGATGAATGGAATATTGCATTCACATGATTTGAAAATCATTACAACATTGTATCAACCACTTATGGGGCCGATATGTACTAGTTTTTATATTACATTGTTCAATAAAATTGAGAATAATCGTATTTGGTCGGAAGAATGGAATCATTATCACTTAATGAACGAATTATCGATAAACTTGGAAGAAATCTATCATGCGCGATTAAAACTTGAAGGCATTGGATTATTAAATACATATATAAAGAATGAAGAACAATCTCGATCCTTTATATATGAATTAAACCCACCTTTATCAGCTGATGAGTTTTTTTCTGATGGAATGTTGAACATTTATCTATATCAAAAGCTGGGTCAGTCGCATTTTTCTAGATTAAAGCGAGGATTATCCGATAATAAACTGGATACAGAACAATTTCATAATATCACTCGCGATTTTCAAGATGTATTTGAGTCGTTAGGAGCTAGTTCCTTAACAAATATAGATGTACGAGAAGTAAAAGCATTAGAGGAAGGAAAAGAATTCTTCCGCAGAGAAAAGGCAAGTTTTATTGAGATTGCAGAGAGTGAGTTCGATTTTGATTTATTGTTTTCGGGGCTATCCGAAGTGATGGTGCCTAGAAAACTTTTTACAAAAGAAGTAAGAGCAGCAATAGCTAAACTTGCGTATTTGTATTCCATTAATGCTGTAGATATGAAAAAAATTGTCTTATCTAGTTTAACAGCTGAACAAGAGATTGATATTGAAGAGATGAGAAAGGCTGCACGCGATTGGTTTCAGGTGGAACATGATGGGAAGTTACCTCAATTGGTGGATCGTTCGCAGCCAGTTTTTAATCGTGAGTCACTACAACCACCAGTAACGCAAGAAGATAGACTAATAGCTTATTTGGAATCCATCTCTCCACGTCAGTTCCTCATCGACTTAGGAGAAGGAACGGAACCTTCTATGTCAGATTTACAAGCGATAGAAGAAGTAATGTTCCAACAAAAATTACCACCAGGTGTCATAAATGTAATGATCCACTATGTAATGTTAAAAACAGATATGAAATTGTCAAAAAGTTATTTGGAGAAAATTGCTTCCCACTGGGCACGGAAAAAAGTGACTACTGTCAAGGAAGCAATGGAGCTTGCACTTAAAGAACATCGTCAATACCAAGAATGGGCTAATAGTAAAAAGGAATCGACCCAAAAACGCAAAAAAGCAATTCGGACTGAGCAACTACCGGATTGGTTTATGGCAAGTCAAAATCAGGCTACTCCTGCACAACAAGAAGAAACTACAACAGATTTTGCAGAAAGAAGACGTAGATTAGAAGCGATTCAACAAAAATATAAGAAAAATGGAGGTGAAAAAGGTGGAACGAATTAATCGGACATTAAGTAGAATTTCAAATTCACAAAACTTTCAACAACGATATGAAGAGATGAAATCTGAAATATTGAATAATCCAGATGTTCAAGCATTCTTACAAGAACATCAATATGAAATAAATGAAAGTATGATTGAAAAAGGGTTAATGAAGCTATATGAGTATGCTTCCCAAACAAAAAGCTGTTCTAATTGTCCGAACTTAGATGGATGTAAAAATATGATGAAGGGCTATGAACCTGTTATTGCACTTGTAAGAGGTTCAATTGAAGTCCAATACCGACCTTGTCCAACGAAGATTATGGATGATGAGAGGAAGAAGACAGAGAAATTAATAAAGAGTATTTATGTGCCAAAAGAGATTTTACAAGCATCCTTTGCTGATTTTTCACTTGATAGTCCTGGGAGAATTAATGCATTCGAATATGCAGAGCAATTCGCATCAACTTATAATGATGATACTCAGATGAAGGGACTATATTTGCATGGTAGTTTCGGGGTTGGAAAATCATATTTACTTGGTGCAATTGCAAATCAACTTGCAGAAAAAGAAATACCTTCGTTAATTGTCTATGTGCCAGAATTTTTAAGAGAAATGAAACAGTCTCTTGGAGATCAAACATTAAATGAAAAATTAGAGGTAGTAAAAACAGCGAAAGTATTAATGCTGGATGATATTGGTGCGGAAGCAATGTCGAGTTGGACAAGGGATGAGATTCTTGGCTCCATTTTGCAATTCCGTATGCACGAGCAGTTACCAACCTTTTTCACATCTAATTTTGATTTTAACGCACTGCAGCATCACCTTACTTATTCCCAACGTGGAGAAGAGGAACAGATGAAAGCTGCGCGAATCATGGAGCGTATTAAATATTTATCCATCCCAATTAAAGTAGATGGACCAAATAGAAGACATACTTGATTATAAAATAAGGGCTGTCCAAGAAGATATAATATATCTCGTTGGAGGCTCTTTTTCATTGGATAAGTAAGGTTATTGTCCTAGACCGAGAATTTTAAAGCTTTCTTTACTTTATTGCAAACGTTTTTGTCGCTCCTGTGGGATTGCGTGACAATAAGTCCCTTAAGGCAAGAAGCAGCTAGCCAAACTCATCGCGAATATTTTCCATAAAGAAGAGAAATGAACTATATATATTGATTCACTTATTTTTATATATGAAACATCAATTCTTTGGTCTAGTCCTACTACTTTCTCATATATATGTATCAATATAGAGAAAGGGGGGGCAAGCTTGGAATTAATGTTTACATCCATTAAGGAAGCAATTCGATTTAAAATTTTCTTATCAGCTAATGGTTTGCAAGATTCCTTCATGGAACGACGCAACCAATTTATATATTCTTTTCAACAATTATTAACGAAAAAAGACCGATACTTATCAGCTTTCATTCAATATATTCAAGAGGAAAAACGTAATGAGTGGATAAATAGAGTCTTGTATGAAACATATAAATTTGAAAATGAGGAAGAACGTAACGAAATTTTAGAAATTGTAAGTGAGATGTTTTTAGGTGAGCGTCCTGAGCTAACTTCCTTGGCTGGTCAGTTTGATGAGAATGCAATTATTAGTGAAGCGGTTATGGATTTACTAGACTTTAATGGGACGGTTTCGTTTGATTCATTTCTTCGGTTTAGATTAAAAAAATACTATGAACATGTTTCGAACTATTTAGCAATTGCAATAGATGAATATAAGATGGAACAAGATTATCAAATGTTTGTGCATATGTTGAGAGAATATTTACGTAAGCGACCGACACAAAAAAATATCATTCATGTACTATTTACTAATTCTACGATTTTTTATGATGAAAGTTTAACAGAAATGACGAGAGAGGAGCTCCATGAATTAATTGATCGTCGCTTATTGTCCAACCATCCTGTTTATGTAGACTCCGCAATCATTGCTCCACTATTATCCATAGCACCAAACAAAGTATTTTTATATACGGAAAATGAAGACCAACCATTGATAAGAACATTACAAAATATATTTGAAGAGCGCTTAATTATTTTCACTCCTCAGCATTTCTATGCATTATCTGAGGCATACTCCCAAAACCCTTGATTTTATCAAATGGAACAGCTATAATATCCTACATAATCTTACATTTAATAAGTTATGATAAGGACATGGGTTTTCTGCCACGATTTACAGAGAGGGAAGAAATGCTGAGAACTTCCTAATACGAACAGAATACTTACCACCTTTGAACTCCAATCATGAATCACAATGAATTTGTGTAGTATTGATTGGCGGACTATTTCCGTTATAATAATCCAAGTTATGTTGTCTTTTTGTCAACATATAAACTAGGGTGGAACCACGTGTATTAAGCTCGTCCCTTTTCCAGGGATGGGCTTTTTTATTTTACAAATAATGAAGGAGTGAAATGCAATGTCGGAGCAACTTAAAATTACGTTTCCAGACGGTAATGTGAAGGAGTTTCCTAAAACAACGACAACAGAAGATATCGCAGCTTCGATAAGTCCTGGTCTTAGGAAAAAAGCTATAGCGGGTAAACATAATGGGCAACTAATTGACTTGAGAACTCCCATTGATGCAGATGGATCTATAGAAATTATTACATCTGGTAGTGAAGAAGCACTAGAGATTATGCGTCATAGTACTGCGCACTTAATGGCACAAGCAGTAAAGAGACTTTATCCAGATGTGAAACTTGGTGTTGGTCCTGTAATTGAACATGGTTTCTACTACGATATGGATCTCGACCATGCAATTACACCAGAAGATTTACCAATTATTGAAAAAGAAATGAAAAAAATCATCAATGAAAATATTGAGATTACACGTAAAGAAGTAACTCGTAATGAAGCAAAAGAATTTTTCGCTAATGATCAATATAAGCAAGAATTAATTGATGCGATTCCTGCTGACGAAAAAGTAACAATTTATGAGCAAGGGGATTTTGCTGACCTTTGCCGTGGTGTTCACGTACCATCAACAGGGAAAATTAGAGAATTTAAATTATTAAGTATTGCTGGTGCATACTGGCGTGGAGATAGTAAAAACAAAATGCTTCAACGTATTTATGGTACAGCATTTTTCACTAAAGAGGATCTTAAAGCCCATTTGAAAATGCTCGAAGAAGCGAAAGAACGTGACCACCGTAAGTTAGGGAAAGAACTTAGCCTATTTACAAATTCTCAAAAGGTTGGCCAAGGGTTGCCAATGTGGCTTCCGAAAGGTGCTACAATCCGACGTGTGATTGAACGTTATATTGTAGATAAAGAAGTATCGCTCGGCTATGATCACGTATATACACCAATTATGGGAAGTGTAGACTTATACAAAACAAGTGGTCACTGGGATCATTACCAGGAAGACATGTTCCCTGTCATGGAAATGGATAATGAGCAACTAGTTCTTCGTCCGATGAACTGTCCGCATCATATGATGATATATAAAAATGATATTCACAGCTATCGTGAATTACCGCTAAGAATTGCAGAGCTTGGTACAATGCATCGTTATGAAATGTCTGGAGCTCTATCTGGATTACAACGTGTTCGTGGAATGACATTGAATGATGCTCATATCTTTGTACGTCCAGACCAAATCAAAGATGAATTTATTCGCGTAGTAGAATTGATTAAAGAAGTATATGATGACTTTAAGATTAATGATTATTCATTCCGACTTTCTTATCGTGACCCTGAAGATAAAGAAAAGTATTTCGATGATGATGAGATGTGGAATAAAGCACAAGCGATGTTAAAAGAAGCAATGGATGATCTTGGTGTTGAGTACTTCGAAGCAGACGGTGAAGCGGCATTTTATGGTCCAAAACTGGATGTTCAAGTAAAAACAGCATTAGGAAAAGAAGAAACATTATCTACTGTTCAGCTTGACTTTTTACTTCCAGAGAAATTTGATTTGACTTATGTTGGTGAGGACGGAAAACTTCATCGTCCAGTAGTTATCCACCGTGGTGTTGTGTCAACAATGGAACGTTTTGTTGCGTTCTTAATTGAAGAGTATAAAGGTGCATTCCCAACATGGCTAGCACCAGTTCAAGTGCAAGTAATTCCAGTATCTCCTGATGTTCATTTTGATTATGCTAAACAAGTAGTTACAAACTTAAAGGCTGCTGGCTTCCGCGTTGAAATGGATAAACGGGATGAGAAGATAGGATATAAAATAAGGGAAGCACAAATGCAGAAAATCCCTTATATGCTTGTCGTTGGAGACAATGAAATTAAGGAAGAAGCTGTAAACGTAAGGAAATACGGAGAACAAAAATCCGAGACAGTTCCATTCAAAGAATTTATAGAACAGCTGAAGTCAGAAGTTAGCTTTTTATAAAAAACTTCAATAACTATGTAATGAAATCCAAAAGGCAGGAAGTAAGTGATGTAGATTACTTATTTCCTGCCTTTATTTTTATAGTCGAAATCACTTTGATTTAATTAAGTGCTCTAATGGACAATTTGAATGTGAATCAGGCTTTGAAATGTCCAATAGGAGTGTTCTAATGGACAATTTTTACATGAAACCAAAAGCGAAATGTCTTATAGAAACATCCCAATCGACACTTTGATTATCAACTTAGTACGAAAAGTCCAATAGCCCCCATCTAATCAACATTTTCCTAATTATCCCCCAAAAAAATGTCTAATAGAACCAGTCATATCGCTACACTTATTCACAAACTAGTTACTTATCTTCAATATCTATTTTTGCTCCATTTTTAAATTTAATTTCTAATTCAAAGCTTGAATAATCTTGATCAAGATTAAAACGCTCAAGGATATGTTGTATTATTTCCTCTTTCGGAGTATTTTCATCAAAATGTAATTCCTCGGTTAAAGAATATAATGCATTAAATGCTTCCATCCCATATAATCTTGTATCGTGAATTGAATCATAAAGCTCAGCCTTATAATCGCCATCGTCGTCCTTTTCCTCATAATCAAAGTCATATTCTTTATCCACCGCATATTCTACCTCTAAATCAAACTTCGAAAAACTTAGTTTATCCATTTTAGCAGCTGAATCTTTATCGTCAGCTATCTCACCTTCATGTGACATGTCTCCAGTAGGATCTGGTGGAGGTGCATTTTGTTCTTCATGTTGAGGATTAAGTTGTTCTTTCGGATGACTATCGATAGAAGGGTCATCGGAACATGCTGCTAGACCAATAATGCTAAGGACAGAAATAATCATAAATAACTTCTTCATTGTTTTCCCTCCAAATATTTGTTTTTGTTTGTCCAAACTTCGTTGTTCATGAAGGTTTATACAACAGACTGGAAAAGGAGCCTTCTCTCCATTAGCAGGCTCTTTCCGCATTTTTACTTGTACTCAAAGTTTTTCCCGCTTTTGTTTAATTAAACATTTTTAAGAAAATCATTGATTATTTATCTTCAATTTGATATGATGAATAACGTTGTGAAAAGGATTCAACATTGACACATCAGACTTTCTATGATAAAGTAACTAAGGTAATTGAATACTCGTTTATGGAAGAAGGAGCTACCCGCTTCTCGCCTGATTGACGCGATAATGCAGTTGACAGGCTATGGATATGAATTGTCATTCATTCTTACACTATTGTGCGTGAATGCAGTGCGGGTGCTATATGCTCCGCACTTTTTTATTGTGCTTTTTAGCTTGACTTTTTCCAAACAATGTATTCCTTGAAAAAACCTTGGAGGTGGCTAACTATTAGCAAAGATATGTTGGTAAATGAAGGCATTCGTGCCCGTGAACTTCGTCTTATTGATCATAATGGTGAGCAATTGGGGGTTAAATCCCGCAATGAAGCACTAGAAATGGCTGCGCGTGTAAATCTGGATCTTGTTCTTGTAGCGCCTAACGCAAAACCGCCTGTAGCTCGTATTATGGACTATGGAAAGCATCGTTTTGAACTACAGAAGAAAGAGAAAGAAGCACGCAAAAACCAAAAAGTAATTAATTTGAAGGAAGTTCGTTTGAGTCCTACAATTGATGAGCATGATTTCAATACAAAGCTTCGCAATGGTCGCAAATTCCTTGAAAAAGGAGACAAAGTGAAAGCTTCGATTCGTTTTAGAGGACGTGCCATTACTCATAAAGAAATTGGTCAACGTGTATTAAATAGATTTGCAGAAGAGTGTGCAGATCTTTCTACAATTGAATCACATCCTAAAATGGATGGTAGAAGCATGTTCTTAGTTTTAGCACCAAAAAATGAAAAGTAATGTTTTGAGGAGGAAAACTCTATGCCAAAAATGAAGACACACCGCGGCGCAGCAAAACGCTTCAAAAAAACAGGTTCTGGTAAACTGAAACGTTCACAAGCTTATACAAGCCATTTGTTTGCAAATAAATCTACAAAACAAAAGCGCAAACTACGTAAATCAGCAATGGTATCTAAAGGTGATTTCCGCCGCATCCGCCACTTGCTAGACAATCTTAAGTAATAACAGAGATATTAGGAGGGAATTAATATGCCACGTGTAAAAGGCGGTACAGTTACCCGCAGACGTCGTAAGAGAGTATTAAAATTAGCTAAAGGTTACTACGGTTCTAAACATAGATTATTTAAAGTTGCTAAGCAACAAGTGATGAAATCTCACAATTATGCATACCGCGATCGCCGCAACAAAAAGCGTGATTTCCGTAAACTTTGGATCACACGTATTAATGCTGCTGCTCGTATGAACGGTCTTTCTTATAGCCGTTTAATGCATGGTTTGAAAGAAGCTGGCATTGAAGTTAACCGCAAAATGCTTGCTGAACTAGCAGTATCTGACGAAAAAGCATTCGCAGAATTAGCTAACAAAGCAAAAGCTGCTCTATAATTTGAATGAAGAAAGAGGCTATTCCACTTTAAGTTGGAAAAGCCTCTTTTTTTGAAAAGAGGGATAGAGAATGATAAAGGCAATATTAAGTTTTTATTTCATTATCATTAATATTATTGGCATCTTCACTATGAAACAGGATAAGCAAAGGGCTCGAAAAAGGGATTGGAGAATAAGCGAGAAGAAGCTGTGGCTACTTGCATTCGTTGGTGCAGCACCAGGATTAACAATCGGTATGAAGAAATACCGACATAAAACAAAACATTTTTTATTCAAATATGGATTACCGACCGTTGCAATTTTGGACTTCCTAATTTACTTTTACGTGCTTGGCCGTCTGTCATAACTAGTTACATAAGTAAATACAATGTTAATAGGATTAATTAATGACATTGTAACTTGGCGGAAAAAATTGTGGATTCCATGGAGGAATTAGACAAAAAGGAAGGTGGTCACATTGAATGACGAGCTCTTGGTAATGCTTGCTCTAGTGGAAGGAACCGGTATTTTAGCTCCTTTTATGTTTATCTTTTTCCATGTTCTACGACAATTTATGTTCATACCTGTAGTGATGGTTTGTATGGCTGGGGGTATATTATTCGGAAGTTTACTCGGAACGGTTTATTCCATGATTGGACTGTTGCTATTATCTGCTATTTTTTATTTTTGTATCGGAAAAATGCCAAAAACCCATGCAAGATTAATGAATATAAAATATAATTGGTTTGGTCGCTATAACAAAATGACAGTGGGTCAAATTGCAGTATTACGTCTAATTCCTTTTTTTCACTATCAATTATTGAACCTATGTTTACTTGAACGTCGTCCGGATTTTAAAGGGTTTATGAAAGGTTCATTCGCAACTAATTTACCTCTCGCATTTTTCTATACAGTCTTTGGCGAATTCATAACACGGTTTTCACCAGGAATGGCTATCATCATCATCTTATCCCTCTTTGTATTGTTTTACCTACTTCGTGAAAAAATTGCCACTGTTACTTGGAGTGAGTTCTTCGCAGATCAAGTTCAATCCAAACAAACTTCATAAAAAATGAGTCCCGCAAATGGGACTCATTTCTTGTTTTTTGCCAATAATTCTTTTATTGGGCTCTTCCAATCAATTTCCGCGTTCGGATACCTCAGCTTAATTTCATTTTCCATAAAGATAAAATCATCGTAGCTTAGACCATGAAGTAAATCAGGGTTATGTGGCCAAATAAAAATAGATACAACTTCAAACGATTTATCAGTTGTGCCTAAATATTTCTCTCCCTCAAACATTACGCCATTATAAGTAATGAGGAAGTTTTTTCGAATATTTTCCCGAACATCGTAGAAAAAATATTTCTTTTGTTCATGTGCGGTTTCGAGCTTACGTTTTGCATCAAGCAAAAATTTAACAATTTTATAAATGAGGTAAATAATTAATCCGAAAATAGCGATTCTTAGCAGAAGGGCCATAATAAGACGACCTCCCAAATGAATATTTACCTCCTATACGTTTGAAAGATGAAAAAGTTTCGTTATTTGATATAATTTTTTTTAGGAGGGATCTATATGACATTAACAGAATGGTTTGCAATGCAACATGAATTAGATCAGTACATTGAAAGAGAGCATGGTTTAGAAAATGAAGACTTAGTGGAAAAGAAAATATTGGCATTACTTGTGGAAATCGGTGAACTTGCAAATGAGACAAGATGTTTTAAATTCTGGAGCAAGAAACCAGCGTCAGAAACAGACATAATTTTAGAAGAATTTGTTGATGGGGTACATTTTATTCTTTCTATCGGACTAGAACTTAGCTTTTCAGAGCGTGATATTTCACTTGTATCAACAGAAGGTAATGAAGACTTAGTTCAATCTTTTATTAAGATATATCATCTTATTGGAGAACTTCGACTACACCGATCAGCCGAAAGTTTTGAGGAATTATTAAGACAATACTTCATTCTTGGACAATCTCTTGGTTTTTCAATTGATGATGTTCAATCAGCTTATAAAGCAAAAAATGAAGTGAACTTTAAACGGCAACAAGAGGGATATTAGTGGATGTAAAATCCATATTATGTATAGAATGAAAAGTGGGAAATGAAAGTTATAAGGAGGCACAACATGCCAAAATTTGATGAAACACTTACGATGTTGAAAGATTTAACAGATGCTAAAGGAATTCCAGGAAATGAGCATGAACCAAGAGAAGTAATGAAGAAATACATAACACCTTATGCAGATGAAGTGGAAACAGATGGATTAGGAAGCTTAATTGCAAAGAAATCAGGAAATGAAAATGGACCTAAAATTATGATTGCTGGTCATTTAGATGAAGTTGGTTTCATGGTTACGCAAATCGATGATAAAGGCTTCCTGCGTTTTCAAACAGTTGGTGGTTGGTGGTCTCAAGTTATGCTTGCCCAACGAGTTACAGTAGTGACATCTAAAGGGGACATTACTGGAGTCATTGGCTCTAAACCGCCACATATATTGTCTGCAGAAGCTCGTAAAAAACCGGTTGATATTAAAGATATGTTTATTGACATTGGTGCCTCTAGCCGAGAAGAAGCATTAGAGTGGGGAGTTCGCCCTGGCGACATGGCAGTTCCTTATTTTGAATTCACTGTCATGAATAACGATAAAATGTTGCTTGCAAAAGCATGGGATAATCGTATTGGATGTGCGATTGCAATTGATGTACTTAAGAATTTACAAAATGAAAAACATGATAACGTTGTTTATGGTGTGGCAACTGTTCAAGAAGAAGTTGGATTACGTGGTGCTAAAACGGCAAGTAATAAAATTCAACCAGATATCTCCATTGCTGTTGATGTAGGTATTGCAGGTGACACTCCTGGAATAAGTAAAAAAGAAGCAATGAGTAAAATGGGAGATGGCCCACAAATAATTCTATATGATGCATCGATGGTATCTCATAAAGGATTGCGTGATCTTGTGACAAATGTTGCGGATGAATTGAATATTCCTTATCAATTTGATGCAATTCCTGGTGGAGGGACAGATGCGGGGTCCACACACTTAGCAGGTGAAGGGGCACCATCCCTTGCCATTACAATTGCTACTCGATATATCCATTCTCACGCAGGAATTCTCCATCGTGATGATTTTGAAAATGCAGTGAAGTTAATTACAGAAGTTGTAAAAAGACTTGATCGTGAGACTGTTGATAAAATTACATTTGATTAATAAGTTGAACCGAAAATCTTCACTGATTTTCGGTTTTTTTTAATCGTTTTATCAAATCTTCCTGAGCTAGGCACAATTTTGAAAACGGTTTACATTACAAATTTTGATATGATATGATAAAATCACTAGATTGATAGAAAGGCAGCAGAGTTTATGAGAGATAAAATTAAATTTATTTTATTAAATTTATTATATGCAGTTATCATTGCAATTCCATTTATTATTATTAATTTCAAGGTGTTCTCTAAAAGTGGACAACCGAATTTATTGCAGGCGCTATCATCGATTTTATTAATCCTCATTTGGTTCGCCTATTCGTTTGTCATGGGAAGGAAAAAGAAATATAGCTATATTGCCGTTATTCTAATCTTTTGGGGGATAGGACTTGTATTATTCTTATTAGGGAATTATATTGAGTCACTCATATTGCTTACGTTACCAGCAATCTTCCTTGTAATAGGACCTTTATATAGTATTAAGTATTTTTTTGAGAATCCTGATAATTTTACCCTTTCCATCACTTGTATATTAATTGCTTTAATTGCTAGCTTACTAGCATTTTTATTGGGAAGAATACTTGCAAAATCTAAATAATATTCATCGAAGATCCCGTAAAAGAGGTCTTTTTAAAACAATAAAAGTCCCAAGTGAAAAACTTGGGACTTTATGTATTATTTTAATCCATCTTCCAATGTCTCAAGCATCATACTCTTTTCTTGATCATCTGCATGTTCCCAGATGACTTCAAAAAGCACTCCTAATCCTGGTAGCATTTTTTCTTCTCCACGTTGAATAGCATCTACAATTGTATCTTTTAGCTGCTCTTGAGAATTTCCAGAAACATTAGCAATAATGGCTTTACGTAAATTTAAATTCATAATTTCAGCTCCTTTTCAGATCATACAGTGTTAGTTTTTCGCAAAGATAAAAAAATATGTATAATATTAGTAAAGCAATAGTGACTCTTTAACGAAGTGAAATTAGAGTTATAGTAAACGTTTGGCTTTGCAACTACACACATGATATGTAGTAGGAAAGGAATTGAAGTTGTGGAACATATTCAATCAACAAAAAATCAAAAGGTTAAAGACTGGAAAAAGTTACAACTAAAAAAAGAACGTGATATTACAGGAACTTACATAATTGAAGGATCACATCTAATAGAAGAAGCGTTAAAAACGGATGATATACTCGAATTAATGATTCAGGAGGGTATTGAGATACCTGTCAATTGGCTACAAAGTGGAAGAAACATCACTACAGTTTCACCGGAGGTAAGTAAAGTTATTTCTACTACGAAAACATCTCAAGGTGTCTTTGCGGTATGTCGTAAAAAGAATCAAACGAAAGATATTAATTCATATAAACGTTTTTTACTACTTGATGCGGTACAAGATCCAGGAAATATTGGGACCATGATTAGAACAGCGGATGCTGCAGGAGTAGATGTTGTCATATTTGGTGAAGGGTCTGGAGATCTATATAATCCAAAGGTAATTCGTTCTGCACAAGGTAGTCATTTTCACATCCAAACAGAGGTTGGAAATATATTTGATTGGATGAAGAAACTAAAAACTGCAGGGGTTCCTATCTATGGTACAGCACTGGAAAATGCAGTACCATTTAAACATGTAGATCCATCTGATTCCTTTGCATTAATTATGGGGAATGAAGGTGCAGGAGTTCATCCAGAAATCCTACAACAGACAACTCAAAATTTGTATATACCTATATACGGTCAGAGTGAATCATTAAATGTTGCAATTGCTGCTGGTATTTTAATGTACCATTTACGCAAATAAATTTGAAATCACACTTTAGAACGTCTATAATGTGATTATCTGAATAAATGAAATGACAATGACGGAGAAAAGTAACCAGAGAAAGCTTTAAGGAAGTAAATGCCTTTGACTGTGAGCATTTGCAGTGGAATCTAGGTGAAGTTCACCTCCTGAGTCGGTATCGGGACCATTAATATTGATTAGTGTAAAGATACCCCGGCAATGCCGTTATTCCAATGAAGTGAACATGTAAATGTTTATAAGGGTGGTACCGCGACCAAAGCCTCGTCCCTTTTTTGGGGGATGGGCTTTTTTTATTTGGCAAAATTTAGAAGGAGGTTTTACAAGTGGAACAAAAATTAAATAGTCTACAAACAGAAGCTTTAGAAAAAGTAAAAGCTGCAACAAATCTAAAAGAATTAAATGACGTCCGCGTTGCGTATCTCGGTAAAAAAGGACCGATTACAGAAGTGTTACGTGGAATGGGGAAACTATCAGCAGAAGAGCGCCCGAAAATGGGGGCACTAGTAAATGTAATTAGAGAATCAATTACAGAGGAAATTACGAAGAAGCAACAAGCACTTGAAGAAGAAGCAGTGTTAAAACAATTAGAAGCTGAGAAAATTGATGTTACACTTCCAGGTCGTCCAGCTAGAACTGGTAGTAAGCATCCATTAACTAAAATTATAGAAGAAATTGAAGACTTATTTATTGGTATGGGATATAAAATCGCTGAAGGTCCTGAAGTAGAACAAGATTACTATAACTTTGAGGCATTGAATTTGCCAAAAGGTCATCCAGCTCGAGACATGCAAGATTCCTTCTACATAACAGAAGACATTCTAATGCGTACACATACATCACCAGTACAGGCACGCACAATGGAAAAACATGAAGGTAAAGGACCAGTGAAAATTATTTGTCCTGGTAAAGTGTATCGTCGTGATAATGATGACGCAACTCACTCTCATCAATTTACACAGATTGAAGGTCTAGTAATTGATGAAAATATAACAATGGGTGACTTGAAAGGAACATTGGAAGTATTTGCGAAAAGAATGTTCGGTCAAGATCGCGAAATTCGCCTTCGTCCAAGCTTCTTCCCTTTTACAGAACCATCTGTAGAAATGGATATTTCTTGTAAAATCTGTGGGGGAGACGGCTGCCGAGTTTGTAAGCAAACAGGTTGGATTGAAATTCTTGGTGCAGGAATGGTTCATCCAAACGTACTAGAAATGGCAGGGTTTGATTCTAAAAAGTACACAGGTTTTGCATTTGGAATGGGACCAGAACGAATTGCGATGTTGAAGTATGGAATTGATGATATTCGTCACTTCTATACGAATGATATTCGCTTTTTACAACAATTTTCAGTTCAAGAATAATGACGGGAGGTATTAATAATGCTTGTTTCATATAAATGGCTGCAGGATTATGTCGATTTGACAGGAGTCACTGCCGAAGAATTAGCAGAGAAGATTACTAGAAGTGGAATTGAAGTGGACGGTGTTGAGCAATTAAGCAATGGCGTAAAAGGTGTCGTTGTTGGGCACGTTCTCGAATGCGAAAAACACCCAGAAGCAGATAAATTGAATAAATGTTTAGTTGATGTTGGGGAAGAGGAGCCTGTTCAAATTATTTGTGGTGCACCAAATGTTGGAAAAGGACAAAAGGTAGCAGTTGCAAAAGTTGGAGCTGTGCTACCAGGGAACTTTAAAATAAAGAAAGCAAAATTACGCGGTGAAGTTTCCAATGGTATGATTTGTTCCTTACAAGAACTAGGGATTGAAGGAAAGCTTGTTGCGAAAGAATTTGCAGATGGAATTTATAATTTCCCTCCAGAAACGGAAGTTGGCGCAGATGCTCTTCAATTACTAAATTTAGATGATGAAGTATTAGAGCTTGATTTAACACCAAATCGTGCAGATGCTTTAAGTATGTTAGGTGTTGCTTATGAAACAGCAGCTATTCTAGGAAGAGAAGTGAAGTTACCAGAATTAGCTGGTGCAACTTCATCTGAAAAAGCAGCAGATTACGTATCTGTTAAAATAGAAGCGGAGCAAGATAACCCACTGTATACAGCTAAAGTAATTAAAAACGTGAAAATTGGTCCTTCTCCACTATGGCTGCAAACTCGCCTTATGTCAGCGGGTATTAGACCACATAACAATGTAGTAGATATTACAAACTATATTTTATTAGAATATGGTCAACCACTACATGCTTTTGATTATGACCGCTTTGGTTCGAAGGAAGTTGTCATTCGCCATGCACATGAAGGGGAAAAAATTACAACCTTAGATGATGTGGAACGTACATTAACGAAGGATCAGTTAGTTATTACAAATGGTAACGTCCCAGTTGCACTTGCAGGTGTAATGGGGGGAGCTGATTCTGAAGTGAGTAATGATACTACAACTATTCTTCTAGAATCAGCATACTTTACTGGCCCGTCGATTCGTGCAACTTCTAAACACCATGGTTTACGTAGTGAAGCTAGCAGTCGCTATGAAAAAGGGGTGGATCCAAACAGAGTACGCCCTGCAGCAGAACGCGCTGCACAATTAATCGCTGAACTAGCGGGTGGTGAAGTGCTAAGTGGTAGAGTGGAAGCAGATCATTTAACAGTTGAACCTGCTGTCATTTCTATTTCATTAGAAAAAATTAATCGTGTACTAGGCACCAATATTACAGAAGAAGAAGTGCTACAGATTTTTGCTAGACTACAGTTTCATGCAACAGTAGAAGCAGGAATTTTTACAGTTACTGTACCGACTCGTCGTGGTGATATTAAGATTGAAGAGGACTTAGTAGAAGAAGTAGCTAGATTATATGGTTATGATAATTTACCAAAAACATTGCCTAAAGGTTCAGCTACTGCTGGTGGTTTAACAAGTTTACAAGAGAAGCGTCGTACTGCAAAAGGATTTTTAGAAGGAGCTGGGCTTTATCAAGCACTAACATATTCCTTAACAAGTGAAGAAAAAGCACAGCACTTTGCAATTGAAAGTCGTGAACCAGTCAAACTAGCAATGCCGATGAGTGAAGAACGCAGTCGTTTAAGACTTAGTATTATTCCTCAGTTATTAGAATCAATTTCTTATAATGTTGCTCGCCAACATGATTCTATCGCATTATATGAAATTGGCTCTGTATTCTTGAGTCAAGGGGAAAATGTGCAGCCAGAAGAACGTGAACATATTGCAGGTGCATTAACTGGCCTATGGGTGGATAATGCATGGCAAGGTGAGAAGAAACCAGTTGATTTCTATGTAGTAAAAGGAATATTAGAAGGCTTATTTGAAAAATTAGATATTGCTTCTCATATAGAATGGCGTGCAGCCCAATTGGATAGTATGCATCCAGGAAGAACTGCAGAAATTTTATTTGATGGAGAAGTAATTGGTTTCGCTGGTCAAGTCCATCCAACTGTTCAAAAAGAATTAGATTTGAAAAACACATATGTATTTGAAGTAAAAGCTAGTCCATTATTCAATACACAATTACTGGAATTAAAATACACTCCAATTCCTAAATTCCCATCGATTTCTAGAGACATTGCGTTAGTAGTGGATAAGGGAGTAACTGCCGGTACGTTAACAAATATTATTAAAGATGCTGGTGGTCGACTATTGAAATCTGTTCATGTCTTTGACCTTTATGAAGGTGAAAAGATGGAAGCAGGTAAGAAATCTATTGCATTCTCCTTAACATATATCGACCCTGAAAAAACACTTACAGATGAAGAAGTAGTACGTGCACATGACAAAGTACTTGCCGCTGTAAAGGATAAAGCAGGAGCGGAGCTAAGAGGATAACTTCTGAGAACGGAACGAGCTGATGATTCAGCTCGTTTTTTTATTATGACAGTATGCGTGATTACTGTCTGTCGAGCAGAGTATACTGTCCAAGACCAAGTGAATACTGTCTGTCGCGTTCAGTTAACTGTCCGATGTACCCAGACTAATGTCTATTTCACAATAAAAAAATCCTAGAATTCTGTAACAAGTAATAGGAAATCGGGTATAACTTAGTAGTATGGGAGGTGATTAAATGAAGAAACAAATATATTGGCTTATTTTCATCGTATTATTTTTAGTAGGATGTTCAGGTAATGATAACGATGCAACACCGGAAGATAATCAAGATATTCCAGTAAATGTTGGCGTCAGTAATAACCAAATTGCTGAAAACTTACATGTTCCATGGGCAATCACAAAAAAAGAAACCACTTTTTATATTAGTGAACGTCATGGAACCATCGTTTCCATTAATACGGAGACAGGTGATGCAATGCGCTTACCTGTACAATTGCAAAAGAAACTGTATACAGGTGGAGAAGGTGGATTTCTAGGCTTAGAACTTATTCCAAATACTAACTTAGAGGCTTATGCTTACCATACATATGAGGAACAAGGAAAAGTGAAAAATCGGGTTATTCGTATCGAAAAACAGGATAATTCATGGGAAGAAGTAGATGTATTATTAGAAGGAATTCCTGGAGCGGACATTCATAATGGAGGTCGCATAAAAATAGGGTCAGATCAAAAATTGTACGTCACAGCAGGAGATGCAGCAAATCCCGATTCTGCACAAAATATTAATGAGTTGTCTGGAAAAATATTAAGGATGGAGCTAGATGGTTCCATACCAGCTGATAATCCTTTTCAAGATTCTTATATTTATTCATATGGTCACCGTAATCCACAGGGGCTTGCATGGACTGAAGAAGGTAAATTATATGCAACAGAACATGGTCAAAGTGCACATGACGAAATAAATCGAATTGAACCAGGTAGGAATTACGGATGGCCATTCATCCAAGGGGATGAACAGCAAGAAAATATGGAAACACCACTCTATCATACAAACGGAAACACATGGGCACCTAGTGGTATAGCATACGATAATGGAAGTTTGTATATTGCAACATTACGTGGCGAGGCATTAAGAAAGTTTGATTTACAAACAAATGAAGCCACTATTTTAATAGATGGGAATGGCCGCATTCGAGATGTATTAATAGATAATGGTGAGATATATTTTATTACGAATAATACGGACGGAAGAGGTAATCCAGCTAAGAATGATGATAGACTTCTAAAGAGTGTAATGGATTAAAATGAAGAGCTTGGACAATGGATAATGATTGCAAATAAAAACCGAACCATAACTTGTTCAAAACAAGATAGTTCGGTTACCTTCTCAATTACAAAAATTTTATAGTTACCAGCGGAGGAAATACACGAAGACTCCTGCGGGAATAAAGGCCTCGATGAGACCCCACAGACGCGTAAAGCGTCGAGTTATCATGAACGAAACTAGCTCCTTACTCGTAAATTCGTAGGTTATTTTGGTAAGAATGTTTAGTGGTTAAATAAACAAAAACCAAATCAGAGCTACATTA